>NZ_JAXHGM010000002.1:0-650723 GCF_034808145.1 Halorubellus amylolyticus | reverse complement strand
CACGCCAAGGCAGAAACGGCTGACGAGTGGCTAAAATCATTCGCCTTCGCATGGAATCAGCTAATCTGAACGCGACCGAGACTGTGGGGGAAAGAGGTACCTGTCGTTCTGGCTTCTTGCCTTTCTTCCTCATCCAGGAATGGAATGCGCTGAGTTCGTGTTCTACGGTCGCTGCTTGCTCTCCTAATTCGTCACGCAGAGCGTCGGTGATTGTCGGATTCGGGTCTTTGTCCGTCATCGGTTCACAGGGGTAAATTATCCACTTATTTAAAAACCCTCGCCCCTGAGTGGCGATCGAGGGTCGACGTCGGATGGGAATCGGCGAATCCGGTGCAGCTAATACTTGCTTAAACTTCGGAGAGGAATACGCGATAGAACAGTAGAGACTAGCGATCAGAACGACTCTGGTTGAATATGCAAATAGTTTTTATGATGAAGAGTCCATTTGGATTTGGCTGAAAACGCCCCCCGGTGTTAGGGCACCGGGGAACAGGTGCTGCCGACTATGACAGCAAACGACAATAGTCGTGTTCGGAGTCATAACTCTATCTCTCTCCAGTTGGAGGGGGATGAGGATAGCTCCCAGCGCGATGCACGAGCGCGACGGATCGTGGAACAGACAAACGAGGGAGGAACGACGACGCGAAAGGACCTCCTGAAGCAGACGGAACTGACCGGGGATGAATTGGATGAATTACTGCGGGTGCTCGCTGCTGCGGGCTACGTGGACCGCATCGGTGAGGCCGTGCAGGAGTCAATCTTGTTGACTCATCGCGGCGAGCGCGTCGCTGGAGGCGATCGATGACGGACGGGACTCCGGGTCACGCGATTCCGATTGCTCCCGACGATGCGTTTTCGGCGGTATCGAATGGTCGACGGCGACAGGTACTGCTTGCGTTGGACCAGACGGACGCTTCGCTCACTGCGTCGAGGTTAGCGACCGAAATTGCGGCCGCTGAGAACGGCATCACGCCGAGTCAAGTGACGAGCGAACAGCGCAGTCGTGTCTACGTCTCGTTGATTCAGTCGCATCTGGAGGTCCTGGACGAGCTTGGCGTTGCAGCGTACGACGCGCGAGCGAAGTCTATTGCGTCGACCGATGCGACGCAACCGATAGCGGAGCACATTCGACGACTCGAAACGGCGTGTTTCGCTCCCGGGAATTCGAGTAATTCAGAGGGTGACGATGGCGCGGAGTGAGAACTCCCGGACGTTTCCGAGCGACGTCCAGACGAGTATATTGAAGCGCGACGGCCATCGATGCCAGATCTGTGGGCGGCTCGGCCCCGAGCGTGGTGGCGGAATCGACCTAGAAGCCCATCACATGGAAGAGAACCCGGATGAAATCGATCGGAATCATCCGAGGAACGGGACGACGCTCTGTATTCCCTGTCACCACCTCGTTTCACATCGGCCGACGGCTGATGACCTGCCTATCGACTTGGAGGCTGTCGCAGCGGAGGTGAATCTCCTGTACAAGGACATCGAGATTCTGATGTATCTGTACGAGAACGGTGCTGCATCGACGAGTGAGATTCGGGCTGCGACGAGTTGCACGGGTCGTTCAGCAGCGATCGAGCGCCTGTGGACGCTCATGTCCGTGGACAGCCACGTGGAGTCGTTGTCTGAGCCGTTGATCGACAAAGACGCTGAGACCGACGAGTGGGGACCACCCGGCGACATCGAGTCGACGGCGCGCGGCCGGATTCCCGGCACGGAGGCAGAGCTGATGGACCGGCTGAAGGGAGAACTGCTGCGAAGACTGCTCGAAAACGGCGTCCCACGCTCGGCCGTCGCGGAGTTCTTCGGCTGCTCGAAGCGTGCGACGTTCTATCGAGCGAAACGCGCGGGCGCGCTGCGGGTTCCGTTCGACGATTCCTCGGCGTCGAACGCGTTGATGAGCGAGGATGAGTTCGATCACGTCGTCGACGTACTGACCGAGTTGCTTGGAGGCGTCGACAGCCTTCAGGAGGAGAGCTGATGAAGAAGAGTCATCCGTTTGGCGGCTGGAACAGCAGTAGTCAGACCTGGAGGTCCGATTGATGCAGACTGAGAGCGCCCCAAAATCGTACATGAAGCAATTGACCCTCCACGTCGGAGATGAGACGCAAATCCTGGAGCGGGCGCGCGAGAGCTCGCATTCGACCGAGATAGTCGTCGCTCCGGTCGAGCTCCACCGGAGAAATCTCCAGCGTCGGCTTCGGGAGGATGATTCACCGAAGGACGCCTTCGAGTTCGAGGATTTCGTCGGCCTGAGTCAAACTGTGGTAGGCAATCGAGAGTTCCCCACAGAGGCTTTCGACCGAATCGACCGCCTCGCAGCGGTGCGCGGCATCCTGGATGATTCTGCCGATTCGGCTGAAGCGCCGGGGTCGTTGCCGGCCGCAGCCAGGCAGCAGGACCCTCAAAACGTGGAGCAGATACGGGCGGACGTCGAGTCGGTCACGAACTTCAGCCCCGAACGCATCGCTGCCTACCGTGAGACGGCTGCGGGGCTCTACGAGCCCATCGATGCGGAGACCGAGGAGTTGCTCGATACAGCCGTGGAGATCGAACGGCGTCTCCGAGCGAACACTTCGAAGTCGGTCTCTGAGATGGAACTGGTTCGACGAGCGACGCGGTTCCTCATCTGGTCGAGCGGGTACGCGTGGACGGACTTGTATCCCGACGTTAACCGCGTCACGGTCGTCGGGCTGAGTAGTATCTCCGCGCCGCAAGCCGATTTTATCCATGCGTTGCTAAAGTCGACGTCGCTCGACGTTCACGTTCATCTCCGTGAGCGGACGGGGGAGTACCTCAGGCGTCGGATTCCGTCGCTCCTGGAAGTCGAAAATCCGGGGAGGGAGATCTTCGAGTGACGTCGCCGAGTCGGCTCGCACTGGCGCGGCCGATCGAACACCCGGAGACGCCAGTCGTCGAGATGATCACATCGACGCGACGAGACGAGTCCCGCAGTGCGATGGCGCTGGTCAAATCCCTGCGCGCACGAGGTGTTCCGATTCGGGATATCGCCGTCGTCGTCCGGGACCTCGACGCGTACGAGGAACCGCTGTGCCGCGCTGCGCTCCAGTACGGAATCGCGTCCGTGTGTTGGACGCAGCTTCGCGTGACGCGGACGCGGCCGTACGCGCTCGTGGAGTCGATCTGTGAAGTGCTCGCCGCGGGCGAGATTGACAGCAACGCGCTCCTCCGGCCGCTGGACCACGGGTGGGCACCGGCCGATGCTGACACGGACGGTTGGCCGGTAGAGCCGAAGACCGTCCAACGAGCGAAATCTACTCTGTCCGAAGAGCCTCGCGCGCTCGAAGAGTGGGTGAAGACCGTCGAGAGGGGCGACGACATCGATGCTCGTATCTTGCGATTCGTACAGTGGCTCGATGCAGTACCAGGGGCACACCCGGAGACGGTCGGGTCCGTGCTCGACGACGTCGTCGAGGCGTACGCGACGCACGCGTTGCCTGAGACCAAGGCGAACGATTCGCCGGCGCTGCTGGAGACGGAAATCGACGCACGCGCAGTCGTTCGAGTTCGAACCCTCGTCCGACAGCTACCACCCAAATACAGCGACCGGCTCGACGATAGACGTGTCGAACGGTCGTGGGGCGACGTTTCGGAGCTAGCGAACACGATCGTCACCCAGCGTCCGGGTCGCCGAGAACACGGTAACGCCCGCGCGTTGGACATCTTGGAGGCGAACGACGTGTGGGCACTGGACATCCCGTACGTCATCGCGGTCGGTCTCACTGCGAGCGAGTGGCCGCAGGCGACGGAATCGCCATTGGAACCGGAGTTCCAAGAGGCAATCTTGCATGGGGAGGGAGAGTCAGCGAAGTTGGCACCGCGGACGTCGTGGTCCGATGGGCGTGACCGCGACCACCTGTCGGACACGCTCGGTGCGGCGGCACGTGGCGTCGTGGTGACTCGCCATACGGAGACGGCCAGCGGCGACATCGTCCACCCGTCTCCGTTTCTGAAGTTCCTCGACATCGACACGGTCTCGGACGTCGAGATGCAACGACTGCAGAGCGCCGACCGGGAGTTACCGACGCCGGTTCGAGCAATGTTACCAGAATCAGCGAGCGCGATCGATGACTAACAGCCACGACGAGGCGGAGGAGACGCCCATCCGTTTGCGGGGTGCACAGGCAGACATCCGAGATGCGTACTTCGACCACGACAGCGGGCTATTCAGCCTATCGTGTGTACCCGGAGCTGGCAAGTCGACGGTCACGGTCCGTCTTGCGGCCGAGGAGATACTTCGACGGTACGCGGATGGTGATTCGACACCGGAGCAACGCGTCGCGGTCATCTCGTTCAATCGTGACGAAGCGGCGGACCTGATTCCGGAGATCTGCGAGCAACTGCGGATAATCGTCGAACACGATCTCACGCCCGCTGCCGAAGGCGTGTCTACGGCGGAGGCGGAATTTCTAATTCAGCGAATTCAGCGAGCGCCGTACGTCGGTACCGTCGATAGTTTCCTTCGCGGGATTCTACGGGAGTTCGTCTCCGACGTCGGGTTCGACGAGATGCCATCGGTCGGGAGCGACGCGCTGCTGCAACGCGTGCATCGAGACTGTTACGAACGGGTTCGCGTGGACTCGGGATGCGCTGCAGAGCTCGAAGCGCTTGAGTCCGCGTATCCCGGGGGCGAGTACGTCGACGACGTCGCGGAGATGCTCCAGAGCGCGTTGACGTACTGTCGGGACCGACGGCTTTCGACCAGCGAGTTCAAGCAGGAGCTCGAACGCACGCGAGACTCCGTATACGACGGACGGCCCGAGTCGTTCGACGACGTCGTCACGGCTGTCGAACGGACGGTCGGCGACGAGGCTATCGGCGACCGCGTGCGAGACGGCGTCGCCGATACCGACCGGGACTGTCTCGTCGCCGCCGACCGGGAACTCTACGACGACTGGTCCGCGCACCTCGAAGACTTTTCTACGGTGCTGTCCGCGTATCGGGAGGCGTACCGAGAGTTAACCCGCGAGCACGGAGCGGTCTCTCACACGGACGTCGCCTATCTCGTCACGTCGTACCTCGATGGGGGCCTAGACGGTTCGGAGCACGTGGACGGTGTCGATGAGGAGCGACGTCGGCGCGTACTCCGGACGTACCGCGGTCGGATTCGGAGCTTACTGATCGACGAGGCGCAAGACATCGCCGAGATACAGCACGCGGCCCTCTCACAGATCGTCCAACCGGACATGCGCGTGTTCGCGTCCGGCGACGTGCTCCAGTCGGTCTATCTGTGGCGGCACGCCAGTCCGACGCTGTTCCAGTCGGCGACTACGAGAGGCGAGTACTTCGGTATCGAGTGGGACACCCATCGGAACGAGATGGCGAGGACGACGTACCGGTGTCTGCCGGACGTCGCCGAAGCGATCAACGCTATCGCCGAGCCGATGTTCGCTGACGATGCACGCGGGAACATCGGCGATCTCGAAACGGACTTCCCGGCGCTCGAAGCGAATCGAGAGGCGACTGACGAGACGTCGATCCACGTCGCGTCCTTCGCAAGCAATCACCGGCCGGGCTCTTCCGATTGGGTGAACCCCGAGGACGGCGGTGGAGAAGCGAACGTGTTGGCGACGCATCTCGCACGAGGCCTCGCTGACGGGACGTTCACGGATGCTAGCGGTGACCCACTCGGCATCACCGTCCTGTTCCGTCGCCGGACGCGGATGGACGACTACGAGTCCGCGTTCGAAGACGAGGGACTTCGCGTCCGCAATGCGAGCGAGGCACTCTTCGGGTGTCCCGCAGTCCAGGCCGTCCTCGCTGTGTGTGACTGGCTCGTGGACCCCGGTTCACCCGATCGAATCCGACAGCTCGTCACAGATACCGAAATCGGGTTCGCTCCACTCGAACGCGTATTCGAGGAACGGCAATGGGATATCGATGCCGTCCTCGGTAGTGCTGGCCAAGAGCTTTCGGCGACACAACGCCGGACGCTCACCGGACTCCGAGACCTCCGGAATCGGTACGAGGTCGTCGAGAGGCAGCCAGCGGCAATCTATCTGGAGGACGTCATCGAGCGACTCGCGCTCCGCTCGGACACGCACGGGTTCCTCGAAGTGACGGACCCACAACAGCGGGTCGCCAATCTCGATGCGCTCGTCGAGACCGTCGCCGAGTGGGAGGGCGACGAAAGATACACTCCGAGAGAACTCGTGGATCTCCTCGCACCGTACCGAGACCAGCCACGGGATGGCCCTGTACAGCCGAGTACGGCAGGAACGGACTACGACGTCGATTTCCGGACGGTTCATAACGCGAAAGGCGACGAGGACGACGTCGTCGTCATCGCCGACCCCGGATTCGATATCTGGTCGCAGGGGCCAGTGAACCAGCGATTCCCACTCCAGGGGCCCATCGCCGGCCTCGCGCCACCCCTCGATACCGAAATTCCGAGCGACATCGACATCCCTCCGTTCGTCTGTGACCTCTACGATACCGACGGCGGGAGGACACGCGACGTCGGCCTGCGGTGGGCGACTGCCCGATGGAGCGATACGGTCTCCGATACCGCCCGCGGTGACGACCTCGTCGGTCCAGACAGACTCCAGCGACTTGCCGCGAACGAGCGCGCCGAAGCGTGGCGGCTGCTCTACGTCTCGCTCACGCGAGCACGCGACCACCTCGTCCTCCCGCTCCCACAGTCACTCTCCAACGACCGGACCCGAGACCGGTGGGTCGAGACGCTCCGAGACGGACTCGACTTCACCGGCGGGACCAACTCCTACACCCTCCCGACAGAGGCAGGCGAACTCGGTGTCGGAGTCAATGACGTCAGCATGCTCGCCTCCCGAGCAAATCCTTCGAAAGCGACTGCGGACCCCGACACCGCCGTTACGCGACCGCGCCGTGACGACCTCGACCCGTGGATTCCCCGCTTCGTTCGCCCGAGCACGATGCACCCCCTTATCGAGGACCCCGACAGTTACGTGCTTTCGCACCTACTCGGAGAACCATTGCACAGCGACGCTAACGAAGTCCCTGAAGAACTCCCGCTGCCGTTCGACCAACTTGGCCCCCACGACGTCGGCACCTGTCTCCACGGCGTCCTCACGGCGCTCGTCGAGCGCAACGTATCCGAGGCCGAACTCCAGTCGAAGAGCGGCGTGGTCCGGGACGTATTCGACGACGTCCTTCAGGACACGACGACACGAGTTGGTGTCAACGAGCGCGACACGCTGTGGACGTTCTTCGAGAGCGTGCTCGACGACTTCCTCGACTCACCGCTGTGGGACCGAATCCAGCGAGCTGAGTCCGTCAGCGTAGAGCAACCCATCGACGGCGTCGTCAGAGTCGACGGCGTCGAAGTCGAAATTCACGGCGAAGCCGACTTCGTCATCACTCTACCAAACGGTGAGCGCCACGTCACTGACGCGAAAATCGCGCTCACGGAGCAGACGACAACGACGAAACAACGGTACGAGATGCAGATTTGTGCGTACGCATACCTCTACACGGAACAAAACGAATCAGGTGAATCTGTCCACCCAACCATCGAGACGTTCGGCGTCGACCCCGGGACAGTCAACGCCTCCTGGCCACCCCAAGTAATCGAACGTCGAATCGAGAAGATGATAGAGTAACCTGGCGGATAAGAGAACTCGCTGCTGCCGATTCGCTCGGTTAGCGTCGATGACCTCGGTGTGATAACCCACGCCTGTTGGACGTTGGGGAGTATCGGAACTTGGTTGAGGAACCTGGATTTTCTCGACACGACCGTGGGAGGGGTAGAGACAGCCAGCGGAAGGCTTGGCTCTCTGTTGGGTGAATTCAGTGAATTCGTTGCGTCATTCGATGAATTCGTCGAAGCCGAATGCGACATCCAAATTCACCGAGTGTGTTTGATTTGCAGTTATGTCGGTCCGATCGCCGAATCTGGTTATTCGGGCTCTCCTCTCGATTCATCGGGTGCGTCTCGGACTTCCTCTCGCGCAGTTTCGACACCCTCTGCCACGCTGACTGCGGGTATGTCAGAGAGGTCGTCTCGGGCGAAGAGCGTGATTCTCGAATCGAGGTCGAAGGTCCCTTTCGGGTGTTCACTGAACGAGAATCGATATCGAACACCCTCGAAGACGATGTATTCGGTTTCCCGAACCACTTCGGGTAACTCATATTCCCAATTATTTCGGATACCCATCTCATCATCGACGCTCGTCAGACCCGCCATTGAGAGCCATGATCCCTGAAGAGTGCTCCTCTCAAGAGTAATCTGCTGTACGTGCTCTCTCCCCTGCGATTCGAGGTACTTCTGGAGGAACTCAGAGAGTGAGTAACAATTCGCGGTTTCATCCAGTAGTCGGTTCAGGACCGCGTCGATCGTGGTTTCCTCCGGTTCGGCACGGTCCCAAATGCGCTGGAGTGTAGGAGCACCCAACCACGCAATCGACGGAACCGCGAGGTGTTCCTCTCGATCCCAGAATGTCGTAGCGCCCACGAATTCCTCAGCCTCCCTGTACTTCTCTTCCGCACGGGCATAGTGCTCTCGTAGAGCAGATTGTGTCGGCGGATTTTCGGGATCGACGTCATCACCTGCCGGGCCACCATTTCCGAATGGACTATCGGGTGCTGACATGGCGAGGGCGATCGCGTCCATTGTCAGTACCGAATACGTTTGTCCCTTCGAGTGAGCGAAGGCCCATACCTCCGCTTCGCGTCGCGTGAGCGACGTTTCTGTGGCGTGCGTTTCTACCACTTCTTGCAGTTCATCGTAGAGGGCGTTACAGATTCCTTCCACGTCCTCCATTGAGATATCTTCCGGGAGACTCCCATCAGCACTCCACTGTTCAGCGATGTCGTTCAACCTGGTTCGTTCGTCGTCTATCTGACGTTGGTCTCTCATAGTTCGTCTTTCAAACCGTCACTGGCAGTCCGGATGACAGGGCCCCCTCAGCGAGTTCTGAAGACCGAATTGCAAACGAATCGAGATCGTCGGCCTGATGCCGACGAGCCCTTCAATCAGTTCGCCTGTCATGATTTTCCAGCAACCTTTGTATGAGCCAGTCTCTCATAAAGGTCAGCCGTGAGGATTCGTGAGTTGAGTAAACTTACAAAGAGCATGCCCGAGTAATATTCCAATCTCTCAAAGAGGTCGTTCGAACAGTGCTCTTACTCACCAACAACGTGCTTCCCATGAGCGATTCAGCGAGTAATTCGAGGAATTCGTCGAGGGCGGTGATCAGTAACTCCACAGCATGGGCGAGTACCTCCTGTTACTCGGGGTGCCTGCGTCGGCGTAGGATTCGATTCTGAGTTTGCAGTTCGGAGGAACTCATAGACACTCCCGGAGTGAAACCGATTGACCACCCGTGCCGAAAACTACGGGAGCGAGAATCTCACTCGGTCTTTCCTATCGATTCGTCGGGCACGTCTCGTACTTCTTCGCGTGCAATTTCGACGCCCTCAGCGACGCTGACAGGGTCGAGCTCAAGGTGTGATCAGCTCTTCCGAAGATCGTGATTCACTCAAGAGTAATCTGCAGTCCGTTCTCTCTCCCCCGCGAGTTTAGGTACCAGACGCTCGTTTTGAAGGAGACAGATTCTCCACTGCTCTTTTCTAGAACGGTCGATATTGAACCTCCACCTTACAGGGATTTTGTGTTGCTATATTCGAGATTGATTCTGTAATATAGCGAAAGGTGAGGATTAACCACGGGGTAGGACTTATACCCGAGCCGATTACGATGTAGAATAATGGCAGACAAAGACGACCCGACACCGACTGTAAGTCACACTGATGTCCAGAAAAATAGCGCTGACTCGGAACCGAAGGAAGTGGATATCACCCACACACACGATTCGAGCCCGGACGAAGATGGGACGGTCGAGAGCAGCGGTCAGGACAGCGACGTCTAACATCCAGTCGAAGACGTCAACGAACCATAAAACAGCGGGCATCTTTGGGCTGATTTCGGCGAGGCAGACGTCAACCTTGGCCGCAACGCCGTCGTAACAGATGTCGCTGAAGGCATTGGAATGCCCTTCGATGCGGCGATGCGGGAGCACTTCGAGACAGCTCCCGTCGCAGAAGGAATCCGGCCCCGAAGATTGGAGTGCCTTGTCGGATGCTACCGGAGTTGCATCGCGTCCTACCGGACCGGCACGAAGATGTGTGGAGACTCTAAAACGACAGCAAAGTCGGTGAGAAGGTGATGGACTTGCACCATGACTTCGTTTTCGCGCTCGTATTCCGGATGGGTCAAGATTCCGTCTTCGGAGGGAACGGCCCATCGAATGAACCGAACGCGGACTCCACGATCTGTCTTGTATTTTCTATGTGCTCCAGTTTGTGTATTTTGACAATCTCTTCGGTCTCGTCGGTTGCGTCTATCGGGTTATCACAGGCGTATTCGAGGACGTCGCGGACTGCATCGTCAAACTCCCCTGGAGGGCTCCTAGACGTTATTCAGGGCATCTCCGAGCGCATCTTGATCGATATCCGCGCGGGCGGTCCACGTTATACTTCCGACTGTTTCGACGGTGGGGTGAGCATCAACCAGGTAACTGTCTTCATCAGGGAGAGTAGTGAGGACGAACTCGCCTGACTCGGTGATGTGGTAGATGCGATCGTTCGATGTGTCCCCGATCGTCTTATGGTAACACTTCCTCCAGTTATCCGGAATGCTCCAGAGGTAATCGCCAACCTCAACGGAGGTCCGGGTCGCGGGGAAGCGGCGCGTCCAGTCGCCGTCTCGGTCACTGCCTCTTGCTTCGATTAGCTTCTTGTTCGCCTCGGTCTCTCGCTTGACGGTGAGCGTTCCGTCTGCATAGTCGTATCGAGCTGTTCCATCGCGTCCAGGGGGGTAGTTCTCGTGTCATTGGTTTCGCGTGCCGCTGGCTATTTGCGCTGCTGACACGCGACGTCCGACGACGCGCTGGCCTCGCGTCGGGAAATAACTATGATACCGGGGATTGGGGTATCGCTTTGTTCTGCCAGAGAGGTCTATGCATCGTGGGATTGTAGATGCGGGGAGTTCTCGGGCGTCGCTTAATCCAAAGGATGTCCGAATAGATATAAACGTGCGTCAGACAGCTGCTCTTCGACTCGATGAGTGATTCAAGAGTTCAATGGTATTTCGGAATCTATTTATCCTGAAGTTAGTATGAAACTTCAGAATAGCGGGGCGAGGGTAACCGTCCACGATCCTGCGACGACTGTCGAGACATACGCGGCTTTCGCTACCATTATGAGATCTATTATCCCGCTCTCATCATCAGGGAAGTCTGTGCTGAAGGAAGCTTGGCGCGTCGCTTCATCCGTACTCACGGTGTCTTCTGAACTACCTGCGTCTCGGTCGTCAAGCAGGACCCGAACGCCATCAACTTCTTCACCTAACTCCAAGAGACGGTCTTGGAGTGTCTCGTTGACGTCATCAGAGTCAACCTGATATCCGAGGAATTCAATAGTGTCGAAGTTTGCGTCGACTTGGTCTGCTGGACCCGAGTTCGTCATTGTCAGCGGATTCTGACCTAAAACTCCTGCTTCAGCGAGTCGGTTCTTCAGTAGGTCTCGCGGTAGCAGGAGATACTCAACCATATGTTCGACTTTCTTCCATCCCCCCATCTGACGTACAGCATGTTTGTCGACACCAAGGCGATACAAGTAGTGACTGGCGTAATACCGACGGAAATCGTGAGACGAGATCTTTAAATAATTCTCGGTTCCGGTCGCTATGGCCGCATTCTCCCGTGCGTCTTCGATGTCACGCTGAAGTGTTCGCTTCACAACGTTGAAAACCGCCGTATCACCCGGTAATTTGTCTAAGTCGCTCCCCAAGTGTGATTCTACTTCTTCAATAACGGAACGTGGAACCCGTACTTCTCGTGGTTTCGTTTCACGGTCTCGGTCAGTCGCATCTTTAGCTTCGATGTGAACCCACCAGAATCCTTCATCATCTTGGTAGAATTGGCCCACGAGGAGGTTCGCTGCTGTTTTGACACGGAGTGAAATGGCCATCAAAAACATAACCGTCCGCGCCCGCTGCCCCTCGGCGCTCTGCAACATTTGTTCGAATTCATCTACTCTGAGGAATACACGCCACTTGCCGTCATCAAGAGGTTGGAACTGCATAATTACTGTTTCTACGCTAAATGTATAACAGTAAGCCCTCAACCAGAACTATTGTCTAAGTGTTAATCTAGTATATTGTAACAACGACGGATATCGAAAGTAAAGTCCGCCGGTTTCCGGGTCCGCATTACTGGATCAATCCAACATCAGGGGACCATAAATCATGCCAGCTCAAAGATTGACTAGTCCTGCATAAAACGGAATCAGGGCACTCTCCACATCCATTGAAACGAACGGTTTTAAAAGACGTATTGAGGAATTCCCCGTCCCCGCTCACGCTATTAAACATGCAAAAATTAACAGTATAATTAAATTTTATGTCACACAAAGGGGTGTCAGTGACATTCCGCCGCAGTAAGGCGATTGACCCGGATCTCGTGTCATACCCTCGGGGAGGGTGTGAAAACGCAGGACCTCAGAGGGCCACCCAACGAATATTCGATTGAATAGAGAGGGACATCGTCAGTTTAATCTTTAAACTATCGGATATACAGTATTAGAGTGTCATAAAAGGCACTCCAGTGACTATCAGTGTGTAAAATTGCGTCAAGATCGCTTCTGTGAGCTATAACGGCACTGAGATTTCGACCGTGTAGCTGTAAGAGCCGCAAGTTCAGAAGCGATTACAGGGCGACAGCCAAAGCTTGCAGAGTCGCAATCGGTTCCTGACCCGATTCGCTGAAATCCTTACTCTCGGAACCCTCGCAATCGTAGAGTGCAGACGCGGCGAAGAGTCCGACGAACTGTGAGATCTCTATCTGCCGTTGTTTGCGATGGAACGTGAGGGGCTGCAGTGTTTCGTCGAGGAGGAGTCGAACCCAATTCTTGAGGGCTTCCTTCTTCGCGGGGCGCAGGACCAACTTCTCGTACAGTAGCGGACGAACAGCGTCGAATCCGTATGCTGTACTCATCGCATCCGGAGGCGTGATTCCGTTCCGGAACACTGCATAGACTGCTCGAACGACAGCTGCTTTGAAAGCATCCCGACCTCCCTCCAGTTCAGCCAACTCTCCAGGGAGACGTTCGTTCGCTCCGGTACGAAGCGTCTCGGAACTCACGAACTCTGACGGCCTACCGTATCCGAGCTCGGCGAGCACCGGTTCGGCGTGTTCGAGGTACTTGAAGAAGTCCTTGGGTGTAGAAGGGTTTCGCGCTTCTTTGAGAAAGACCGTCTTGAATCGTCGTTCGGGGACGTCGAGCACTGATGGGTCGATACCTTCGAGATCGAGAGCCCTTTCGGCGACCTCAAGGAGAGCGATGTCGTACAGCGTCGACCCGTCATTCTCGAATGGATAGTTTGACTCCCACTGATTCCGGTTGTCTTCGTGTAGTTGCGCGGCTAGATGCGTTTCCCTCCGTAGCGTCTGAATGTCAGGTGCAGGGTGACTGAGATTGAGTTCCTCGGTGAACCGATTAGCTACCGGCCCGTACTCTGCTTTCTCCGGATGATCCTGATACCTGTATTTCGTCGTGTAATTTCCGCTGCCCTGTGCTGAGCTTGGTCTGAAGGAATCTGAATGCCGTATCGGATAGCCATCGGGCATGTGTAATGTGTTACACTATGCCGAGGTTACGGATAAGGGATTGCCCTCAGACAACCCACTTGCAAGGCTCCCACACCAGATAATGGGATTGTCAATGAGAGGCACTCAGGAAGGGAATCTTAGAATTCGGATTGGACGAGAAGCGGATTCCACCCACAATAACGCCCCCGGCATAGGTAGTACCTGAGCTGACCTGGTACGAGAAATCTTCGGACTAAGGCGAAAGCAACCCACAAAACGGTTCTTGCATGTTCAATTGCTGTTCTCAAAATATCCTAAAACACCCTTACAGACTCATTCTGGAGTCCGAAGTGGATTTGATCTGGTGCAACAATTGAACTTATCCATTTTTGAAACCGTTCTGTCTTAACCCAGGGTTCCAAGATGCTTGGGCGGTCAGTCAAGTGTCTATGTTGACAGCCACAGGGTACGATATGGTCGTGCTGTCAGTGGGTGCGTTGCTATCCCGCCCGTTGTTCACGGCATCGAGTCGCATCTCAGTTGTCGTTTTCGTGATTCGTGGTCTTGATTCGAGAACTGTTATGCCTCAGGCAGCTGTATCCTGTCAATGACAGCAAGAATAGCAGGTTAATACAATCACTCTCTGTGTCATGTTCGGAGCATTTAACTCGTACCGGTCCCCATTAGGTGAATATGAATGGGGGTTGGCGCTACCGGGTGGGCAGCGCCGTCGGCGTTGCGGTTCTGACAGCACTCGCTGTCTCCATAGTCAACAGTCCGACGGGGCAGGAAATCATCGGGACTCTCCCGATCCTCAATCGACTGTCGCCGGACGCGCCTGGCGGCCTCGAAGGTGTTTACGAGGTCGTCACGACAGTTGCTGTCGTCACGGGCGTCTTCCTCCCGTTGTACAAGCCCCGCCCCCGACGTATACTCGACACCGTCGGCCTCGCACAGAAGCGGCTCCTCGTTGCCATATTTGCGCTCGCTACGGTCGGGTACTTCGACTACACGTACAAACTCCCCCGGCAGACCCTGCTTGCGGTAACGCCGATACTGCTCGTCGCCCTCCCCCTGTGGTTCGTCTGGATTCGACGTCGACCCGAGAGTACGCCCGAGCGCACCATCATCGTCGGCGACGACCCACAGGAGGTCCAGAAACTCGCCGCGGAAATCGAAACACCGCTCATCGGGTACCTCTGCCCGACGCCCCCGGTAGAGGACAGTCCGACATCTAAGCCCTCGAAAGCCATAGCGGACGGCGGTATCCAACGAAGCGTACTCAAGCATCTCGGTGGCCTCTCTCGCATCGAGGACGTCCTAGTCGAACACCACGTCGATACCGTCATCCTCGCGTTTAGACACACCGACCGCGCCGACTTCTTCGGCGCCCTCGACGCCTGCTACGAACACGGCGTCGCCGCTAAAGTCCACCGCGACCACGCTGACTCGGTGCTGACGGCGGAGGGCGACGTGGGAGACCTCGTCGACATCGACATCGAACCCTACGACGTCCAGGACTACGTCCTGAAGCGGGCCTTCGACGTCGCGTTCTCCACGGTCGGACTGCTCGCCCTCAGTCCCGTCATTGCTGCGGTTGCAGTCGGCATCAAGCTCGACGACGGCGGGTCGATACTCTACAAGCAGAAGCGGACAGCGGTGTTCGGGGACACCTTCGACGTGTACAAGTTCCGGTCGATGGTCGAGAACGCCGAAGCTGAGACCGGCGCGAAGATCAGCGAAGAAGACGCCGGCGGCGTCGACGACCGCGTGACCAGGATGGGTCGAATCCTCCGGCAGACGCACCTCGACGAGATCCCACAGCTCTGGTCCGTCCTCAAGGGCGACATGAGCGTCGTCGGCCCCCGTCCCGAACGGCCCTCCATCGACGCCGACATCCAGACTGGCGTCACCGACTGGCGGAAACGCTGGTTCGTCAAACCCGGACTGACGGGTCTCGCACAGGTCAACGACGTCACCGGCGCCAATCCAGACGAAAAACTCCGCTACGACCTCCAGTACGTCAAATCCCAATCATTCACCTACGACATCAAGCTCGTGATTCGACAGATTTGGATGGTCGGAGCAGACACATACAACACCTTTCACGACGACTAACGTCCATCAGCTCAAAGCGAGGAACTGACCCTCTATCTAGTCCGAGAATGAGTTCTGCGCGAGGCCGGCTCGCTCCTCTTGCGGATCCTCGATATCGACGTCGATATCACGTACAATCACGATTCGAGGAGGGACGGGTATGGAGCAGTCGAAAGCCGTGGCCAGGACATCGAGATTGAGTATCCTGTCGACGACGTCACCGAACTGCAACACAGAGCCCACCTCACAGCTCAGTTTGCCGCGGCAAACGTCAGCTCCAGCGACGACGCCGTCGTAACGGAGGTAACCGAAGACATTGCAGCGAACTTCGATGCTGCGATTCAGAAGTATATCGAGCGGCCGCTCGACGCAGAAGGACTCTCCCCCACGGAGCTTTCCGTGCCAGCACGGCACGTCCGGGCAATCATCCTGCACGACGCGTGGATGCTGAACTCGTGGCCAGCACTCGTCCACCATCTAGCGAACACAACCGGGGTCGCTACTGCATTGGGGTACGAGTCAGCCCCGACCAGTCCACGTTCTGGCGCGCGAACCACCGTCTCGAAGAGGCGGGTGTGCGGGATGCTGTCAGGAACGCGGCTATCCGTGCGGTTCATACTGCCTTCCGGCATGGAACTCCGACACCTGACTCAGTCGTTCGAGATCATGGGATCTACGCCTCACCGTCGATCGACGAGCGAGAGATTTCCGGCGCGACACGACGGGCTGCTATCCGAAACTGGATTCGGTTCCTTCTCGACGACGTGTTAGAGCCGGTGTCGTTCGACCGTGCAAGCAATCGGTCACACTCTGTAACGACAATCTTCGCCGCCATTGCGCAGGCCGCTCTGAGCAACGGGCTGAGCTCTGCGAGACCTATTGCAACGTGGCACTATGACGCGGATGCAGTTCCGACGGCCAGCCAAGTCAGTCGGCTCATCAGGTCCTTAGATCACAACAAGGTGCGGCCGATGTTCGCTGCCGTCATCCGTCGGTTCGTCGAGTTCGCAGCCGAGTTCGGGTTCTTCCAAGACGAGTACGACTTCGCCCTCGACACGACGTGGCTCGAATGGGATGGCGACGGGGAACTTGTGCTCAACAATCCCAAAACGAATGAGACCGGGCAGGGCTTGGAGTTCGCGGCACTCTGCGTGACGAACATCGAGGCATGGTTCGCATCCGGTATCGACCTCGTCACCGACAACAGCGATACGACTGGACACTTCCACTACTTGCTACGAGAAGCCGCGAAGCAAGGCGAAATCGGGCGTGTCCACATCGATCGAGAGTTCTACGATGGAGACGCCGTCAGAATGTGTCGAGCGAGCGCTGACCGCGAGTGGGCCATCCGAGGGAAGCGCAAGGGCGGTCAAAGAACTTCTAGACGAGACACCCGAGGGAGAGACTGGCTTCCGCGAGAACATCGACTTCTCCGACGGTACACCAGGCCCCAACCTCTACGTCCACCCGATTCCGGTTTGGCTCAGGAGCGAGAACTCTGCCACCCATATGGCATACCTCACCGACCTATCGCCAGCAGATACCGATCTTTCGAGCGTCTACGACCGGTATCACAAGCGATGGACTATCGAGACGTTCTTCAGACAGTTGAAATACGACTTCGGTGCACCGACGAGCACTTCCGACCCGACACTCCAGTGGTTCCTCCTCAATGCCGGGATGCTCTACGACAACTTCCACACACTGATCACCAGAGCGCCGTCGCCGACGTACTGCCTGCGCTTGAACGTCACGTACTACGAAGTCTTGCTCGGAATCGTCGACGTCGTCTTCTCGCGTAAATCCTCGACCGAACCGTAACATGATTGACCACGAATCCACCGTTGACCCACGCAGCGGGCGCTCCGCGAGTACCATGGTCAACTCCTCCCGTGGGGCGTAGCTTGATGTTGGACGCCACGCTACCGGCGCATGTACTCGACGCGGTCACTGCCGTAACCTCCCTGTTTCATACAGATGCACGCCTGTCCATCGACCAATCCAGCCTGGAGATGCGAATTGTCTCACAGGCACGCCACGCGTGGGGCGATATCTCGCTATCGTCAGCAGCCTTCGAGTCATACGATGCAGCACCCATGCAGACCAGCCTCGATACCGATGTCCTCAGCGACATCCCGCTCGTGATCAAGCGACCAGCCGACGTGACCATTAGCGTCGATATCGAAGAGCAGACATTCACCCTGAAAACGGACTCAATCACTTACAACGCCGCGCTTCTGGATTCGAGACACGTTCCTGCTCCATTGAACCGGACCGACGTCGACCAACCTGCAGAGGTCGTCGTCTCCGGCCAGACGATGAACCTCCCTGTGGAACTTGCGAACCTGTGTGGTGCAGAGCTGACCGTGAGTATGGACGACAACAATCAAGCCATCACCGGACTTACTGACGACTTCGACGACAAATTATACTTCGAGCTCGGCCCCGACGAAGCGCGAATCGTCCACTCCGCCGACGTCGAATCGACGTACCCCCTCGATTTCCTCATCAGCTTCCAACGAACCTTCCCCGATGATGCAGTAGTTCACGTAACCGTTGCTGAAGATGGGCCGATGACGCTTCAGCACCCAATCGCCGACGGAAATGGAAAATCCTCTTCACACTTCTGCCTCGTCCGCGATTCGGGAATCGCAACTCGACATTCTAACTAATGCTGCAGAGCATCTCGAAGTATTGACGCAGTAATACCGTGTCGGCCTCCTGAGTGAGTCTGCGGACCATTTCGACGACGAAGTTTGTTCGTCTGTCCACGCTGCTGGGTGTGTTGAGCAGTTCAACGAGCGGTGCGCTCTAAAGCAGTTCGGTCACTTGGAGCATAGACATTCATCAAGTTCCGACTGTAGGGCTTGCCCTCGGTGCAAAGATATGTGCACCCGTTAGAATATCAGTGGAAACAATTCTCTGAACATGATAACCTTCTAAATTTTCCGTGACTGACCTTTTCAGATGTGATGGAGAGACAACAAAAGACACCAGCGTTCCGTTTCGGAACAGGGTACTCACCACTGCATACATCTGAACCGTTCCCTACTGTAGACACTACTATCTCTCTGGTTTAGATATCCCCACAGAATCGCTAACATGGATTACAAATATTCCGCAAATTCCACGAGATTGGTCCGGCTGAGATTTGTAGTGTGAACGTGTTTGAAGGAAGCTCAGGGGCGACCTTGTCCGAGATAGTCTCTGAGCCCCTCGAAAACGGTGTACTCTGGCTGGAATCCGAGAACCTCTCGTGCTTTGTCTATCGATGCCTCACTACGGTCGATGTCTCCCTCGCGGGAGTCGACGTGTACGATGTCGGACTCAGAGTCAGTCACGTTCTTGATGGTATCTGCGAGTTCGCGGATCGTGATGCTATCCCCCGTTCCAATGTTGAACGCTTTGCCGACTGCGTCGTCGCTGGTTGCGGCGAGGAGGTTTGCCTGAACGATGTCGTCGACATGAACGAAGTCCCGAGTCTGTTCACCGTCACCCTCGACAGTGATGTCGTCATTAGCCAAAGCTTGGTCACGGAAGATGCTGATGACGCCGCTGTAGTCGCCGCCCTGCTGGCGCGGACCATAAGCGTTGAAGTATCGCAGTGCGACCGTCTCAACCTCGTAGAGATCGTGATAGAGCCTGCAGTAGTGGTCGGCGGTGAGCTTTTCGAGGCCGTAGGGAGATGTAGGTTCTTTCGGGTGCTCTTCATCGATTGGGAGGTAGATCGGATGGCCGTAGAGTGCGGCGCTGGAGGCGAGAATCACGCGTGTGTCCGTGTCTCGGGCAGATTCCAGAATCGTCAGCATCGGATCAACGTTCACTTCCTGGCTACTCTTGGGATTGGAGACCGACTGCTGGACGCTAACCTGCGCAGCTTCGTGGAACACGACATCTGCCTCGGCGACGGCGTCGGCGAGTGGCTTCCTTTTGCGGACATCGGCTTGAATGACAGAAGCCTCCTCAGGGACGTGATCAGCGTCACCGTTAGAGAAGTCGTCATAAACCGTGACTTCACAGTTCTCAACGAGTCGGTCAGTAAGGTGACTGCCAATGAAGCCTGCACCGCCAGTGACGAGGGCATGATGGAACCAAGTCATATACCTATCGACATATTTACGCCAGGGCTCAAGAAACTAACCCTTATGGGAGACTGAATGGTTAAATCAGTTATAGGAACGGGCAAGTCGTTGAGTTAGTTGGTCAAGGGCCTCGCAGACCTTCTCAGCGAGTGCTACGACGCAGATTTAGAAGAAGCTAATGAGCGTGAGCGGACGGCGAGGCCCGGCAGAGCGTTCGCCGTCCGGCGCCTCGAGACAGGTTGCATCTACGACATATTATAGATCGATTAGCAACCGATTGGTTGCGTCTCTCAACGGCGGTGGATCGAAGCCACAACTCAGTCAGAGGACCATATAGCGAAGGTCTTTGCCAAACTGGACCCGGAGCGAATGCGTTGAATTCTCTGAGAGACTCGAAAGAAAGGGAAGTAAATAACGGTAACGTGTCCGTCTTAACGGCGTGGATCACGGTCTCGTCGATGGCGACGTGGTCCGGATTCACCCCATCAAGGGGCTGTAGGTTAGCTTTCTACACCAAATAATGGACGGTCGAACGTACCCGTTCGACACCAAAGGTACCGAGAATCAAGGCTTTAGAAGAAAGCTATAAGCCAGCGAGATGGAGACGGTTAGCGAGCTGCATTGCACGCTCCAGTGTCGTCTCTCACTCCACAAATTCTGACTCAGAGCACGGTTGATCCGTTTAGGCAAGCGATTTCATGCATGAGGCACTAAAAAAATCGCTCCGCTTCGCTCTTTACGCTGATCGGAACACCGCCACACGATTTCGAGCAAGACTTCTTAGGCCCCCATCAAGTAGCAATAGCGATAGTACGTAGGTCGTGACGCCGATTATCAACAAGAGAACCACCCCTAGGTTTGAGGTCGCGTTAACAAGATTACGAATTATATAAATCAGTCCTCCCATCAGTGTTGCAGCTACCACTTGAGGAGCAATTTGAGCAAGGATAGCTGGTTCAATACTGTCGGTTCTTAGATAGCGAAGATATAGGGCTATTCTAGCTGATTCGGTTGTAACTGTTGCGATTATTATACCTACTAAACCATATATTAGCCCCAACGAAACTGCAACGGGTAAATAGGCAATTGTTGTAATCGTATTGATATAAAGGTTCAGATTTGGACGACCGATACCATCACTTAACATTGAAAATTGTATTCGATAACTATGTGCTAACTGATAGATTGATAGGCCAATAAGTGCTGACCATGCTGTAAGATAAGACGGTGTGAAGAATAGTTTGAGAACTTGATCACCAATCACAACAGCGCCAATAATCATCGGGTAGGCAAATACACCTGCGTATCGTAGAGGATACGATAAGACATCATTCGTTTTGAGAAGGCCCGCTGAGCTCTTTTCGCTTGCTTTGACTGTCAAAGCTTGGCCGACTGCTGTTGAAATAGTAATTGCGGGCACAGTTAGACGAAGAGCGGATTCATAATATCCTGCTGCTGCACCACCGACCAAGATACCCAACAAAATAACATCAAGCCGTGAGTACAGTCTCAAAACGAATGCGTTAGGTATACTGAACCTAGCAAAAGTCATCGTGCCGAATATTGTTTTTCGGTTTGGAATTCGGGGAGTCACCCGCATGATGGAGAGAATTACCACTGTCAATGCAAGATTCGCAGCAGCCACTGATATTAGAAGTTCAACTATTCCACCGTTAATGGATATGACGAGAATGACAAGGATCACCCGAAGAACTGTCCGCCCGGCATTCAGAATCATCGAATTGCCAGGATTCCCAAGTCCGCTATATGTGTTCTTAGCAACTACAAATAAACCTAGAGCAATAGAGACGAAGGCGACATACGCAGCAACTTCACTTGAGATTTCAAATGGTCGATAGTCAAGTAATAACCAAATTATAGCGTAGGCTGCGTACACCACTATACCGTATACAAACCCCGCCAGAAGACCTAAACCGAGATAATCGGGTGGGTTTGTTTCAGCTTCGCTCACTTTTTTTCTGATTGCGATGGTGAACCCTTCGACAGTTTGACTTGCAACCTGCGCAACTGCGAGGGCTATATATAAAAACCCTACCAAACTGGGTTTAAAATATCTGGTCAATAAAATTATCTCACCAAACCCACCAACTAATAGAAGTGAGCGGCCGAAACCTCCGATTATCGTCTCGGATTTAATATCTACAGAGCTATCATCTTGAGTCATGGATTACTCGGACCCAATAGAGAAGCCCGCTCATCGGACGCATCTTCAACCGCCTGAATAATCTCCCGCCTAAACCGGGATTTAGCGTACCTCTCTGCGTCTGCTGCAATTTCCTCTGGCCCCCAATTTAATAGAGATATATCAAAACTAACAATACTATCTCTTAGTTCTTTCACGCCTCTTGAATAGAGTAAACCGTTCTTTCCATCTTGGATCTGGATTTTAGTATATCCGTCACGAACGCCAATTACTGGGGTACCCGATGCAAGTGCCTCAGCGGGAGCGATACCGAAGTCCTCGCTATCGGCGTTGAATACGAAAGCCCGAGCCTTCGAGAGATGCTCTCGCTTTTCTTTTTCCGTCAACCAGCCAAGAAACTGGACATTCTTTGGCGCTTCTTTTTCGAGATCAGCCTTCGCTGGCCCATCACCGCCGACAAGAAGAGTTTCTTCAATGCCCTCGAAAGCAGACACAATCTCGTCAATCCGTTTTTCACCTCTTAGGTGAGATAGTGTGAAAAAGTAATCAGAATCCTTGCTGATATAATAATTCGAAGTTTCAATAGGGGGATACACGACTCGCACATCCTCGATCCCCCAGTATTTCTCAATACGCCGTGCGACGAGTTCACTATTTGCAATCCATATGTCAGGGTAAGGAATCGTCTGGAGGTAGAGTGTCCGAAGGGCAGTCGCGTAAACCTTTTTTATAATGTTGGTTCCCACGTCGTGGAACCTGTGATATGCCGCATATGGTGGACTATGCACATACCTAATTATTGATTGGTCATCACCAGGAACGTACCATGCCGGGTTATTCCCGCTTTCGATTAGAATATCGGCCTCATGGAGTTCGGGCACATTCTGCCAGTCGAAAAAGAAACATAGGTCACGGATAGTACTTGAACGATGACTTAATTCTCGTTTTAAATGTGATTGAAAGAGTTCTGTGGATTGTATGTCATCTGCCACGACTCTCGGGTTTTCAAAACCAACAAAAAGTTCGGACCCAACCACTCGCGCGATCTCCTCTGCCACGACCAGTGCCCCACCTCGATCAAGCGCCTCTGAGTGGGCAACTTTGATTTCTTCATTTGTATTCATAATCCTAACTCAAGGTATTGCACATTACGCTTGGTGTTTTGGCTTTCCGGTTACGCACAAAGAAACCTTGTGATTATAGCGCCAAGGATAGCGTCACCCTGCTGCACATTGGTTGGAGCTGACTGCGTCAATCGCTTGTCCTCACCAAATTCTTGAAGATCAACCGAGACCCGGAGGAGTACGCCCCAACCCATAACTTCTATTTCATTTTACGTGCTCAAACGAAATGTACTCGTGGATTTCATGTGCCATGAAGTCAAGTTTGAGGACGATTTGAGGCATTCCGTGAATAACGTCAAGTAACTGTCAGTAGGAGTAACTGAGATTCTCTCTGAGAGCGCGGAGCGCGATGGTTCTCCAAGCTAGCTTGCCCCTTCACCGTCTTCGGTTGCTTGGCCTGGATTGCCGATGGCAGACTTTTGAACAACCGAGACGGATTACAGTGCGTTGGTAAGGATACACCCATTCCATCTGCTTAGGTCCGCTAGATTAACGCTTCCATTGAATGCCAGAATCTACTGCGACGAAGAATCAAATCACTATTTTAGTAGGAGTTATCAAGAGAGTCAATTCGAGGGTTTTTTAACTACACATTCACTGCTTCCCCACAATGAATGTCCTCTATATCACCGTAGACGCTCTACGCAACGACCATGTTTGTGAGGATATTATGCCGCGTACAGCAGAATTATTTTCACGAAGTATTAACTTTACAAACTGTATTGCCAACGGTCCTGGCACGCCATGGTCTTTCCCTGCAATCCTGAGTAGTCGATACTCCGGAGCTACGGATGGATTTGGGATCCCGAGTGCAGAAAATGACCCCCATCCAACACTGGCAGAGGAATTGAGCGATGAAGGCTACTCTACTGCAGGATTTACAGATAACCGATTTGCGTCTAGTGCCTACAACTATGATCGCGGAATCGAACATATGTCCGACACCGACGCTACATCTAATCTAAAGGCATTTAAACAGTTCCTGAGAAAAAATCTAAACCAAGAGGGGCTTACCTTTCAAACAATCCTACGATTCTACCATATCCTTGACAATCTGTTTGTTGGCTTTAGCAGTAAAGAAAGTCGGTTCGTCCGATCTGAAGCGCTAGTCGACTCGCTTCTTGAATGGAGTCAAAATGAAAGTAAGTGGTTTGCTTGGTTGCACCCCATGGACGTTCACGCTCCTTACGAGGCACCAGATAGGTATCAACGTCAATATCTTGATGAGCCAGTTGACCGAGTCAGGTGCCAGAATTTATCACGAAAGGCAGTTCATCACCCTGAGGAACTGTCGAGTGAAGACTGGGAACTCCAGCAGCGACTTTACAAAGCGGAGTGCAGTTATCTTGACGACCAGATTGACACCCTTCTCTCGACTCTACAGCAGCGGGGACAATTAAGTAACACGTTAATCGTATTTACGGCCGACCATGGTGATATGCACGGAGAACATAGGCGTGGTGGACATCCTCAGGAATTTTGGGAAGAGATCGTACATGTCCCCCTTGCAATTTCATCACCAAAGTTGTCGAGCAGAACAGTTGATGAGCAGATTGGCCTGATTGATTTACCGCCAACAGTATTGGCTCACCTCGGGATGAATCCTCCATCAAAGTGGGACGGCGTTCCTTTTGATCTGTCCTGTGAGAGCGTAAGTCCAAGAGAGCATGTCTTTATAGACGTAGGGGAAGACCTGAATCGAGATCATGCTGCAGTCCGCCGTTCAGACGGCATGAAACTAATGCGCCATCGTGAAGATGGGGAATTTCTATTCGACATCGCAGAATGCCCTTCAGAAACGGACACACTATCCAGTTCGAATGAAGCTTACTCAGAGTTGAATAACTGCCTTGAGAACCATTTGGATGAAATGGAAAAACGTCGGTCTGGCGAGCTCAAGGGGGTTGACGACGAAGAGATGATTGAAGAACATTTGAAGGAACTGGGTTACTTAGAATAGATCTCAGAATACACTTGGTTATATTCCTGAGCCATGCGTTTTTCAGTGAATTTACTTCTCGCAAGCTTTTTTCCATCTCTTCCAAAGTCTTTGCGAAGCCGGTCATCTTTTACAAGTTTTTCAGTTAAACCGACAAAAGCTTCGGTGTCCATCTGATCCACGATGTATCCTGTTTCACCATCGACGACGGCTTCTCCAACACCACCGATATCGTACGAGACAATTGGAATGCCTAGATGCATTGCTTCAAGTACTGTAAGTGGCAGTCCCTCAAAACGGGAGGTAAGCAGAAATATATCAAGTCCTGATAGCAGACTCAAAGCATCCTCACAGAATCCCGGAATTCTCGCATCAATGCCTTGCTCCTTTGCGTATTTTTGACACTCTTCTCTCAGATCTCCACCCCCGATTAGTACTGCCGTGACTGCAAAACCTTTCTGCTGTAGCCGACCTGCAACCTCGAGTATTTCAACCGGATTTTTTTGCTCAGATAAACGTGCAACAGCTCCTATGGTAATTCTGTCTTCGGCAATATCGAGTTGGTCTTTGAGGTTAATGTCGTCATCCACCATAGGACGTGGGATTCCATTGTGAATAACACAGCCTTGATCATCACTTAGTATTGAGTGATTCCGCCCCTGTTCCAGATCATTAGCTGAGACACAAACCGTTTCATCAGTGAATGCATTCAAAACTCGCTCTCCCCAACAAAGGAAGGGTTGTACGGTCGCAAATTGACTATTGTAGAAACCCCACCCATGAACCGTAAAAACACTTGGGACCCCTGCAATGAAACTCGCTATTCGGCCTAATGCGCCCGCTTTGGTGCTATGACAGTGCACTATCTCTGGTTCCCACTCACGGATCAATCCAATTAGAGAGCGGAGAGTGGCAATATCCGCTCTTGGTGCCGGTGCACTTTGCAGCGCTGGTTGGATATAAACAGGCACGTTATGCGACTCTAGCTCATCTATAAGCCGGCCTTGTGGTCCACAAGCTACTGCTGCTTCTCCAGGCACATTTATAGCTAAAGATTTGACTATTTGTTGAGCCCCGCCCCAAAACGAATCAGTAACTATGTGTAGAACTCTCATTTGGAACCTCTATTTTAAAGCTAATCGAAGGACCTCGTGTTGATATATGTTGATCGTGCATGAGCTAACCGTGACTCTTTCTATAGCGGAGGCAATGGCCATCTATTCCTACATTGACTGCTTCCTCCGCTTTACCTTCTCTGCTTCTCCTGCATATCGCTCCAGACTGGACTAGTTGGAGATTCGAACGAAAGCGAGGTTCGATGGGATTTTTATGCTGAGAACAGTGAGACAAGCTAATGCGTAAGGCACGGTTACAGAAAACGTACATTAGGATTTGGACAATACTTTTATTAATTGCTCCTATTGCAGCGTACTCTTACCTCATACCGACTGTATTGGGCTATAGTATTGTAGCAGTGGTGTATACTGGTTTCTTGCTTTATTGTGTATCGACCGAAGATGTAAACCTGGTGGCGCAGCGGTACATCTATTTAGTGCTATTAGTTATATTTGCTCTGTACTCCCTAAATTTGCTAATTGATATGATGGATTCTACGGCCAGTGCTAGGGACGCACTGAGAGTTGTTTTATATTTGCCTGTATTAGTAGTCAATTTGATTATATTGCCTAGAAAAATATCGTTGTCTTTTTTCCTAAGCATGGTGTCACGGACAAGCGGATTGTTGGTTTTATTAGGGCTTATTCCCGTCATCACAGGGCCCATGGAGATCGGTCCAGTAACTTTGGTAGCATGGCGTGGAGACATTTCTATTCCAGTTGTAGGTAAGATTCCAATGATTCGTTCCGTTCTTCAAAACCCCAACCAACTAGGCGTTCTTGCTGCGGTTGGCGCAGGAGCCTCATTAGAGGAAGGACTCCAGCAGAACAGTTTCAAAGGGTGGATACTATTCGTTCTAAACTCCTTCGGTTTATATTTGACTACAGCTCGGGGCAGCATTTTACTCCTTATAATTATAACTTCTCTCTACCTTATATTCTATTTTTATGGAAAAATATTCTTCAGAAATATGGCCATACTCGCCATGATTGGCTCTATTATAATTATTCTCGCCGTTTGGGCCGCTGCATCAGGTATCATTCCATTACCAATAAACTTCACAGGTAGACCTCATATCTGGGACGCCGCTTTACGAGCATTCGGCAAATCACCAATCATAGGGTATGGTGCTGGAGATACGGGAACTTATCTTCAGCCGTACGTTATTGAAGAATTCAAGGGTAGACATACTCACAACTCGTATTTTCGCTTGTTTTTGACGGCAGGAGCAATTGGAGGTCTGTCATATATTTTGTTGATCACTAAAACAATTTTGCACCAATATCGGAAAACAGTAACTGGAGGCTCTCAAGATATTCTATTATTTAGTATAGTATTGGGAATTGGGGTGAGCCAGTTCTTTGAGGCTTATTCACTGTTTGGCATAGGCTTAACCACTTTTATTGCTTCTGTACTTTATGGGTTTGGTCAAAAAGAGGCGACCTAATTCTGCCCCTCCAGCCCGGTTTCTTGCCTCTGCAAATTGTTGGGGATGAGAGCACTGTCTAGTTTAGCCAGTTTGAGGAACGAGCAGGTCGTTGAGTGAATTGGTTAGATGCTCGCAGACCTGCTCAGCGAGTGCTACGACGCAGATTTAGAAGAAGATTGGGAGAACGAACGGACGGCGATTTCCGGCAGGGCGTTCGCCGCCCGGCTTCATCAGACTGGTTGTTCACTCAGAAAGATAGCCACGATTCTCTCGGAATTAGGCGTTGAGCGCTTTCATGAAGCGGTCTAGAACTGGTTACATCGACTCGGTGATAGCTGATGTGACCCGCCGACAGGGCACTGTCGGAGGTCGCTCTTGACGAGACCGCTGTCTAAATCAACGGTGAGCAGTCGTGGCTGTGGGCTGGAATCGACGTCGACCCCCTTCTTCGTCTCCTCGTGAGTGAGATCCACATCAGCTGAAACAACCGGCGCGTCCAGTTCAAGACCGACCGCTGCGATCAGCGCGTCAAGTCCATCCAGATATGGCCCGCCCGGCCCGACCCCGTCCGCGATCTCCCCCGCCGTCACTGCCATCTGCTCGTTCACCGCGTACTTTTCGCCCCACGAGAGGTCAGCCCGAGAGCCGGCGACGTTACCCTTCGGGAGGTTCCCCTCACCCACGAGCGCCTCGGCATACGCCGAGACGGGCATTACCCAATGTTCGTCCTCAGCTCCATTCGCCTCGTGAACCGCCTCGGGGTCAAGTCCCGAGGCACTCGGCCTGGTCCACCTGAAGAGACTGGCTCAAAGTCCGAGGTTCCGTAGCGTCCAGTCGTCGGGGAGAGTATCGTCGAAGCCGGCGTCGGCGACGACGTTCACGGCAGGAAGTCGCCAATCTGACGATACGGTGTTTCGTGCAGAACGGTTGCGTTACAGAACTGCTTCCAATTCGCGCAGCCCATACAATGACCAGTTGTCCGAGGTCGTCGACGAGCCCATCGACGAACCCGCTCTTCGAGAACAACACGAATTCTTCCTCTCACGTGTCCGGTCCCCAGCGAACTCGCTCGGCTTTATTATGGAGTTGTGACGCGAGCGCGTGGCCGACCGGAGTGCTCGTCCACTTACATTCCGCGAAGAGAATGCGGTCGCCATCCGGTGCAAGTCCGACGATATCGATCTCCTCTTCGTCGTACCACCACCGTCCAACCTCGGAATACGGCCCGAGTTCGCCACGGCGGATGGCCTCCCAGACGGCCTCCTGGCAGACGTCTTCGAACGTCTTTGCTGTGTGATCGGACAGGTGGGGTTCGATGGTTCCGTCGTAAACGACGCCAGGTGCTTCTTCGATGCTGGAACGATTCTGTTCGACGAACCGGAACCAGAACCGGAGGAATTCGTCGACGACGAGGTACCGCGAGCGCTTGGATTGCTTCGCCGACGCCGTCACGGGCACCCCGCGGTCGATCAACCGGAGGCGGCGAAGGGTCTGAAGGTACTTCGATAGCGGGCCGACATCGATACCCGTCGCCCCCGATATCTCGTTGGGCGTCGTGTGGCCGGTCGCAATCGCTTCGAGAATACTCATGTACCGCGCAGGGTTCCGGAGGTCGGTCCGGAGGAGGAACTCCGGTTCGTTGTAGAGCACGGCCGTCGGGGAGAGCATCCGGGTCTGGATGTTAGACTTGAGAGGCTGCTCGTAGTCGAAGAGGGAGAGATACATCAGCGTGCCACCAGTGACGGCGTACGACTGGATTGCGCGTTCGAGGTCGTACGTGATGACGTCGCGGGCCTGGCGGAAGGTGAATGGCTGGAGGTCGATCTGTCCCGTCCGGCGACCGTACAGCGGGCTCTCGTGACCGAGCACTTCGGATTCCATCGTGCTCACGCTCGACCCACACAGCACGAGCATCGAGTCCGTCTGCTGGAGGTGTTTATCGACGAATGACTGGAGGTAGGACGGGAGGGAGTCGTTTTCCTCGACTAGGTAGGGGAATTCGTCGATGGCGACGACGAGTCGTTCGGTGGTGAGCTTCTCGCCGAGGTAGTCGAAGGCGTCGTCCCAGCCGTCGATGCGGGGAACGCGGTCGTCGAAGTAGTCGGCGACCTTCTCGACGAACTTCTCACGCTGACGATGTTCAGCCTCCTGAGCCGAGAGGAAGTAGATGTGCGACCGGTCGGTACAGAACTTCTTGATGAGTTCGGTTTTCCCGACGCGACGTCGGCCGTAGACGACGTAGACGTCGTGGCCCGGCGACTCGTACGCCGTTTCGAGAGCATCTAGCTCCTCCGTCCGGTCGTAGAAGGTCAGACTCTGGATAATGATTATTGCGATAATGATTTATTCCTTTCTCCCGGATTCGACGCCACCTCCGTCTTCAGGGACGGAACCCGCAGAGTAAGGTGACATCCTCGCCCGGCGTGAACGCCGGGGCTTCCAGCAGAGGTGGAATGCCAGCAATATGCTGGATTGAGGTTTCAAGACGTGTTCGCGTCACCGATCTCCCGCGTCGTCCCCGCTCCCACATTACGTGGTGATCTAAACGACACGTTGTCATCGGAAGCCCACTTCTCAGATGGGAGTCCCTCGCTCAGTGACGTGTCTTCGTGGGCCTGCCACTGGCCCCCGCTCCGAGGCGAGTCATCACCCGCCGATTTCCAAGGCAGGCTCTGTCTCCACGGATTCAGCCGGCTGGCTATGTTCGCTGCTGCGTTGAAGTCCGCTTGGTACTCCGACACCCAACACTCCTCATTCGTACATCGGAACGTGCCCTGATGGGGCCTATACCGGATGTGCTGACAGGCGTGGCACGTCTGCTGGTCGAGTTCGACGTCCTGACCAACGAATTCCTCCGAATCTCCTCCACTCAAATAGAACTCTCGATTTTAGAAATCACGATTTCGGAAATCACGGTTTCTATACCGGCGTGTAATATGGTAGACCAGATGACGAGATCGACATCGGACTCATCGTTCGAGACGCACCCGATCAGTCATCGTACCCGGAGTTCCGGCAGCGTTCCTTGAGCCGGCACGTCTCGCACTGTGGCGTACGGGCGGTACAGACATCGGCGGCGAAGTCAAGCATGGCGTGCTGGAACTCGCTCCCGCGCTGACAGGGGGCGAGCGCGCTGGCGAGATGCGCGAGAGCGGCCGAGTCCGAAGGAAGTTTGAGCCGCCTTTGACCCGCGCCAGTGCTCTGTCCGGAGAGAGACCGAGGGCAGTCCAACGAATCGTACTTGCCTGTCCGGCAATTCACCCGGTTCTTTTTCTGTTTCGAACTCAATTTCGTACTCACACGGCCGAAAACAGCCGATTCGGGAAAAGAAACGCGCTCAGAACGCCTTAGAGTGCGGTAGGGCGGATGTGCGCTCTCACGGCAAGGGCCAGGGTTCGAATCCCTGACGGAGTAGTTTTCAGCAGATTCCGACGGTGAGCGTGGCGAGTCGATTGGGGTACGTGGTTTCATTGCGTGAGAACGCGACTGTATTCTGGTGTGAGTCGGGTGACGATTAGTGGGTATATAGGAGGCGTTCGTCGACCTGTACTGTCCGGTAGGTGGGTCGTCGTTCGAGGAGCGACCGCACGGGTTGCTGGAGCCGGCGTCGTCGTGGGGGTGTGGGGAGTGTGGTGAGAGGTGCTCATTGTCGGCGTTTGTACAGGCGTCGACGTGGTCGCCGGGTTCCAGTGTGGGGCGGACTGAGCAGGCGACCCCGACCTCCTGTCGACGTACTACTCTCGGTGGCCCCAGATTCGTTTCTCGGTGTCGAGTTCGACGACGAGGCCGTCTTGTATCTGAATCTGACAGGAGAGTCGTGGGTAGCCGAAGCGGTCGGCGAGTGCGTCGTGCCAGTGGTCGGGGTCGGTGTCGTCGTGCAGTCGGACGCCGCAGGTGGCGCAGAGGCCGCGGCCGCGGCAGTTGGCGCGTTCGGTGAGTCGCGTGTACGGGGGGAGGTCGGCGTCGAGGAGGGCGTCGCGGACGGTTCGTTCTGGTTGGACCGATAGTTCGTGGCGGTCGTCGCCGTCGAGGACGACGATGGTCGCGGTGTCCGCGTCGTCCTCGTCGGTGTTCTCGGCGGTCACGGTGGAGAGTTAGGCGCTGGGGGACTTAGGGGCGGTGCCTGCTGGTTCCCATGGTCGATGCTGCGAGTCGTGGGGTATCGGGCTCGAGCGAGTTGTGCTCGCGGAAGCGGGGGCGTGCAACGTGGCGTTACTCGTGGGTAGCGGCCGCTTAGTAATGGGAACGTAGGTCATACGTGCGTGGGATGACACAGAAAGTTCTCGTCGTCGGTGCGACCGGCCGGCAGGGGAGTGCGGTGATCGACCACCTACTCTCTGGCGTGCATGGGGATTTCGCGGTGACGGCGACGACGCGGCATCCGTACGGTGCGCGTCGGAGGGTCGCGAGCCTGAAGGACCGCGGCGTCCGGGTCGTGAAGGGCGATCTGGACGATCCTGCTTCGTACCGCGAGCACCTGAATCGGGTGGATGCGGCGTTCCTCGTGACGTCGCCGACTGACGGCGGGGCGGATACGGAAGCGTGCCGTGGTCGGGGGTTCGTGGACGCGGCTGTCAACGCGAACCTCGATCACCTGGTGTATGGGTCGGCGATGGGGGCGAATCGTCTCGAGGCGAGCGGCGTGGAGGCGCTCTCGGGCAAGCAGCGTGTCGAGACGTACCTCGAGGAGTCGAAGCTGACGTACACCGTGATTCGGCCGGGGGTGTTCGTGCAGCACTTCGAGCGCCAGCGCGACCAGATCGAGGACGGACGGATCGCGTGGCCGGTCGAGCCGGAGACGCTCCTCGCGGTCGTGGACGTGGACGACGTCGGGCGGGTCGCCGCGACGGCGTTCGCGCACCCCGAGACGTACGCGGGCGTGCACCTCGACCTCGCCGGGGACCTTCTGACGCTCTCGGAGGTCGCGGAGGGGTTCGCGGCGGTCCGCGGGCACGACGTCGTGGCCGAGCACGTCACGGACGCTCGCGAGCGCGAGCGCTTCGGGGCGCTGGCCGCGGGGCTGTACGCGTGGTACGACGACCTCGGCGGGTTCCGACTCGACCCGGCGCCGCTCGCGGACCTCGACGTCCAACCGCGGTCGCTTCAAGAGGCACTCGTCCGCACCGGGTGGATGCCGGCGGAGCACGCGGTCGACGACGAGCAAGCGATGGTGAACGACTGACCGAACCCGGACGCTGGACGGGTAGCCGGCCTCGACTGGAAGAGCTAGCAGGAGCGGTGGAGCGAGGCGCGCGGCCCTAGCTTACTCCAGAACGACGAGCGTGTCGCCCATGTCGACGCTCTCGCCTTCTTCGACGGCGATTTCGGTGACGGTGCCGCTGGCGTCGGCGACGACGTCGTTCTCCATCTTCATCGCTTCGAGGACGAGGAGGACGTCGCCGGCGGCGACCTCGTCGCCGACGTCGACCTCGACGTCGAGGATGGTGCCCTGCATCTCTGCGGTGACGGCGCCGGCGACCGCGCCGCCACCGCCGCCGGCGTCGTCGCCGCTCGGGCCGGCTGCCTCGGGGCGGTCGTCGCCACCGCTTCCGGTCGGGATGGCCATTCCGCCGCGTTCCTCGAGTTCGACGTCGAAGCGCTTCCCGTTGACCTCGACGGTGAACTCGCGTTCGACGACGTCCTCGTCGTCGGCGTCCACGGTCTCGGTCCCCCACTGCTCCTGGGCTTCGGCGATGCGGTCGCGGTCGATCTCCTCGTCGAGGTACTTCGTCGTGTGCGTGCCCGCGACGAACGCCTCGTCGGTGAGCATGAGGCGATGGAAGGGGATGATGGTGACGACGCCTTCGAGGTCGTACTCGCCGAGCGCGCGCAGCGACCGCTCGATGCACTCCTCGCGAGAGCTTCCCCAGACGACGAGTTTCGCGATCATCGAGTCGTAGTCCGTCACGAGCGTGTCGCCCTGGCGGAGCGCGTCGTCCATGCGGACGCCGATGCCGCCCGGCGGGTCGTACGTCACGAGCTTCCCGCCGGTGGCGGGCTGGAACTCCTTCGCCGCGTTCTCCGCGTTGATGCGGAACTCCATCGCGTGGCCGTCGAGGTCGACGTCGTCCTGCGAGAACCCGAGTTCCTCGCCGGCGGCGACCTTGAGCTGCCACTTCACGATGTCGATGCCGGTGAGCTCCTCGGTGACGGTGTGCTCGACCTGGATGCGCGTGTTCACCTCGAGGAAGTAGAAGTTCGTGTCCGGCCCGAGGAGTTCACCGGCCTCGCGCTCGGGGTCCTCCTCGACGAGGAACTCGACGGTCCCCGCGTTCACGTAATCGGACGCCTTCACGCCGCGGCGTGCGGCTTCGCCGATCTGTTCGCGGAGCTCGTCGGTGAGCGCGGGGCTTGGCCCCTCCTCGATGACCTTCTGGTGGCGGCGCTGGAGCGAGCAGTCGCGCTCGCCGAGATGCCGGACGTTCCCGTGCTCGTCCGCGACGATCTGGACCTCGACGTGCCGGGGGTTCTCGAGGTACCGTTCGAGGTAGACCGAGTCGTTGTCGAAGTACGCTTCGCCCTCGCGCTTCGCGGATTCGAGCTGGTCAGCGGCCTCGTCGGCACTGTGCACGATCTTCATCCCACGGCCGCCACCGCCGCCTTCGGCCTTGATCGCGACCGGGTAGCCGTACTCGTCGCCGAACGCTTCGACCTCCTCGGGTTCGGTGACGGGGTCGGTGGTCCCGGGGACGATGGGGACGTCGGCGGCGTCCATCGTCTTCCGCGCTTTCGTCTTCTCGCCGAGTTCCTCCATGGAGTCGCCGCGCGGCCCGACCCACGTGATGTCGTCCTCGGCTTCGACCTTCCGCGCGAACGCGGCGTTCTCCGCGAGGAACCCGTAGCCGGGGTGGATGGCGTCCGCGTCCGCCTTCCGCGCCGCCTCGATGACCGCGTCGTGGTCGAGGTACGAGTCCGCTGCGCGCGCGGGACCGACCTTGTACGCTTCGTCCGCGTACCGGACGTGTCCGCCGTTCTTGTCCGCCTCCGAGTAGACGGCGACGGTCGAGATATTCAACTCCTCGCACGCTCGCATCACGCGAACGGCGATCTCTCCGCGATTCGCGACGAGAACCTTCCGGAACATTTCTTGGAGGAATCGACACAGACCGGCCACCTTACTCTTACGCTGTCGGTCGTGTCAACCGCTCCCCGTCGAGCGGTTGACGTTCGGGGCGTCGCGGGACCCGTTCCGGGGCGTCGCAGGAACCGTTCGGTCGCCATCGCTCGAACCGACGAACCGGCGTCATTCGTCCATGAGTGCGTGCATGACGCGACTCTCGGCTTCCTGGAGGAGGTTCGACGCGGTGCTCTCGGCGACGCCGAGCCGGTCGGCGACGTCGGCGAGCGAGCCCTCGCGGGGGCGCTCGTAGTACCCGACGTCGACCGCGATATCGGCGGCTTCGAACTGCCGGTCGGTGACGTCGCTCGTGACCCTGGGGTGGCGGCGGTCGTACTCGCCGACCTCGAGGACGGTCGTCTCGACGTCGTCGGGGAGCCCGTCGACGACCGCGCGCAGGTTCTCGCCGTCGCCGAGGAGCGTGATGTCGAAGCTGCCGTCGTCGTGATAGCGGATGGGTGGGACGACGAGGAGGTCCAGGGACGCGAACGCCGCGCGCCACGAGCGCTCCTCGGCGCGGGTCTCCTGGCAGACGTAGAGGTACTGCGAGTCCTCGTCGATCGGCGTCAGCTCGAACCAGCGGATGGAGTCGACGCTCGCGACCTGCTCGCGGTAGGGGTCGCGGTCCGCGACGACGTAGAACAGTTCGTACTCGACGCCGCGCTCCTCGAGGACGTTCCACGCGAGCAGTTCCTCGTACTCGACGACGTCCTCGTCCGCGATGAACTCGACCATCGGATGCATCGTCTCGCGGGGGAGTCGCAGGCGCACGTCGAGGTGCTTCATCGCTCTCCGGTCGACCGCGCAGCCACTTGAATGACCTAGCCAGCGCGACGGAAGCGGCTTGCCGGTCCCGCGCTTCGCTCGGAGCATGGTCGACCTCGCGGTCGTCGCGTTCGCTACCGGGTGCATCGCCGGAGCGACGAACCTCGCCGGGTTCGCGTGGAGCGTCCGCGTCCCCGAGCGGCGGTACTGGCCGCCGGGCGAGCGCGACTGGCGGTACTACGCGCAGTGGACGGTCGCGCAGACGGTGACGGTCTCCATGGCCGCGACCGCGTTCCTCGACTGGAACTCGCTCGGCCTCCCGCGACCGCTGTCGCTGTACGCCGGCCTCGCGCTGTTCGTCCCCGGGTTCGCCGGCGCGCTCGCGGCCGGCCGGAACCTCGGGTCGGCCGAGACCAGCGGGCTGCTCGGCGACCTCCAGACGGACAGCTGGTACCGGTTCTCGCGCAACCCCCAGTACGTCTGCTACGCGGTCGCGACCGTCGGGTTCGCGCTCGTCGCGAACTCGACGCTCGCCGCGGGCCTCTCGGTCGTCCAGTTCGCCATCTGGCTCGCGCTCCCGTTCCCCGAGGAGCCGTGGCTCAGCGAGCAGTACGGCGACGCCTACGACGAGTACCGCGAGCGCGTCCCCCGGTTCGTCGGCGTCCACACGCTCCGCGAACTGGTCGGCCTCGTCGCCCGCGACCGCGACGCCGGGGACGCCACGACTCCCGACCGCTAGCCCACCCCGGCGTGCGAGTCGGTTGCACGCGTCCCGAACGCTCTTCTGGGCGGTCGCCGCATCGGGAGGCATGGTCGAGATGGACCCCCGCGACTACTACGCCGAGCACGCCGACCGCGAGTTCGAGCGCCTCACGGAGAGCCTCCCCAAGCGCCTCGAGTGGGAGCACACCGTCGCGACGCTCGACGACCTCCTCCCCGCACCGCGACCGGGCGACGGCCGACGCACGCGCGTGCTCGACGCGGGCGGCGGCCCCGGCCGGTACAGCATCTGGCTCGCCGACCGCGGCCACGACGTCGCGCACTGCGACCTGACGCCGGAACTCGTCGCGCTCGCCCGCGAGAAGACCCGCGAGGCGGGCGTCGCCGACCGCGTCCGCGCCGCCGAGGCCGACGTCCGCGACCTCCCCTACGCCGACGACGCGTTCGACGCCGTCTGCTCGCTCGGCGGCGTCCTCAATCACGTCGTCGACGCCGGCGAGCGCGAGCGGGCCGTCGCCGAACTGCGACGCGTCGCGAGACCCGGCGCGCCCGTCGCGGTGTCTGTCATCTCGCGCGTCGGCGGCGCCCGCTACACGCTGAAGGAACTCGCCGGCGACGACGACCCTGACCCCTCGCGGAGCGAGCTGCTGGCGCACTACGCGCGCACCGGCGACTTCACCGAGGCCGTCGTCGAACGCTACGGCGGCGACGACGGCTGGGCCGCGCACCACGCGTTCCGCGTCGCCGAACTCGAAGCGCTCCTCGACTCGCAGGGGCTCGCGCCCGAGCGCGTCGTCGCGCTCGAGGGCGCGACCGCCGGCCTCCACGAGGAGCTCGACGACGTCCCCGAGCACGTCGCCGACGCCGCCCGCGACGTCGCCGACGCGTGGCGCGACGACCGCGCGCTCGCCGACGCCAGCGAGCACTTCCTCGTCGTCGCCCGCGCCTGACCGCTCACGTCACCCCCGGCCGAGCGCGGCGTCGACGAGCGCGCGTTCGGCGTTCCGGAGGAGCGTCGACGCGGGCGACTCCGAGATGCCGAGTTCGGTCGCGACGGCTGCGAGGTCGCCGTCGCGGGGGACGTCGTAGTAGCCGACGTCGCGCGCGACCGCGATCGCCTGGAACTGTCGACGCGTCAGGCGTCCGGCGAGCGCGCCGCCCATGCGGCCGTGCTCGCTCACGCGCTCGACGGTCGCGTCCACCGCGTCGGGGAGCGCTTCGAGGACGCCCGAGAGCGCGTCGGCCTCGCCGAGCACCGTCACGTGCACCGTGTCCGTCGCCGTGTACACGAGCGGCGGGACGACGACGAGCCCGGGCGCGTCGAACGTCGACATGAACGCGCTGTCGGCCTCCCGTAGCGGCACCTCCGCGTACACGTAGAACGCGTCGGCGCCCTCGACGGGCGTGACGTCGACCGTCCGCGCGACGTCCGTCGTCTCACCGATTTCGCGCACCGCGTCCAGGTCGCCGGAGACGAGCGAGAGGAAGTACACCGCGTCCTCGGCCGGCCGCACCTGCCAGGAGAGCACCTCCTCCCGGTCGACGACCTCGTCGCCGTCGACCCACTCGGGAACCGGGAGCTGCATCGGCTCGGGGAGCGCGAGCGTGAGGTCCGCCGACTGCATGCGTCCACGAACCCCCGCCACTCATAAAAGGGTTCACTGACTCGGCCGAACCGACTCCCCCCGGGCGTGCGTTCGTTCGACCATGAGCGACGCCAGAGACGCTGTCGCGGACGACCGCGGCCCCCGCCGCGAGGACGCATCGACCACGAAGCCGGCCGGCGACGCCGAGCGCGACGTCGACGCGGTGGCTGGCGCACCGCGACCGCCGCACGTCGACGGCCTGCCCCTCGTCGGGTGCACGCTCGCGTTCGCCCGCGACGCCCTGGGGTTCGGTGGTCGCGTCCTCGAACGCGGTGACGTCGTCTCCTTCGACGCGTTCGGCGAGCGGTTCGTCACGGTCGCCGACCCGGACGCCGTCGAGGAGATACTCGTCTCCCGGAACGACTCGTTCCGGAAGGGCGACTTCGAGACGGACTTCGGCGAGATAATCGCCGCGGACGGGCTCGCGTTCACCGAAGGCGAGCAGTGGCGTCGGCAACGCACGGCGCTCCAGGGGTCGTTCACGCCCGCGAAGGTCCAGGGGTTCGCGGACGACGTCGTCGACCGGGCGAGCGCGATGGCCGACGACTGGGCGGCGGCCGACGGCGAGGTACGGCTCCGCGACGCGAACTCGCGGTTCGCGCTCGACGTCCTCGCGCGCACCCTGCTCGACGTCGACCTCGACGGCGACCGCGGCGACGCCGTCGCGACCGCGGCCGACGCCATCAGCGACTACGCGTCGCCGGGCTCGCTCGCGGTCCCCGACTGGATCCCGCTCCCCGTCGACCGCCGGTACCGGAAGGCGATGGACGCGCTGGACGCGCTCGTCGACGACCTCGTCGCGGACCGGCGAGCGCGCGTCGAACGCGCCGGCGGAGCGGACGACGACGGGTACGGCGAGGACCTTCTCGGGACGATGCTCCGCGGCGTCGACGACCCGGACGTGGACGCCGGCGTCCGCGAGGACGAGCTCCGCGACCAGCTCGTCACCTTCCTGTTCGCGGGCCACGAGACGACCGCGACCGCACTCACGTACGCGGTCTGGCTCGTCGCCGGCCACCCCCAGGTCCGGTCGCGGCTGGACGCCGAACTCGACGCCGCCCTCGACGGCGACGACCCGTCGTTCGCGGCCCTCTCCCGGCTCCCGTACACGGAGGCGGTGGTCGAGGAGGCGCTGCGGCTGTACCCGCCCGTGACCGCGGTGTACCGCGAGACGCTCGAACCGACGACCGTCGGCGGGTACCGCGTCGACCCCGGCGAGGCACTCCAGCTCTCGATCTACCAGTTGCACCGCGACGACCGCTGGTGGGACGCCCCCGAGTCGTTCCGACCCGAGCGCTGGCTCGACGACGGCGACGACCTGCGCGGGATAGCGGCCGACGCGGTCGCGTTCGGTCGGGACGACCGCCCCGAGTACGCGTTCCTTCCGTTCGGTGGCGGCCCCCGGCACTGCATCGGGATGCGGTTCGCGCGCCTGGAGCTCCGGCTCGCGGTCGCGACGCTCGCGAACCGCCTCACCTTCGAGCAGCGAGGCGGGTTCGACCCGCACCTCCGGATCGCGCTCGACCCCGGCGACGTCCGCGTTCGCGCGACCCCGCGGCGCTGAGACCTACGCGACGAGGTCCCCGTCGACGACGAGTTCCGCGACCCGTGCGAGGTGCGCGACGTGGGGCGGCCACGCGGAGTCCCGGCCGGCCTCGACGGCGTCGCGATGGAGGTCGGTCCACACCGTCGCGAGGTCGAACGCGGCGAGCGCGAGGTAGAACCTGGCGTCCGTGAACTCGCGACCGGTCGCGGCCTCGTAGCGCGCGACGAGGTCGCCGCGCGTCGGACTGCCCGGGCTCGAGGTGAACGGTGCGAACCCGTCGGCGTTCACCCGACGGAGCCGGGAGAGTTCGTCGTCGTGGTCCGGGTAGCGAGCGGCGATGGCGTCGAGGTCAGGCGTCGGGTCGCCGGGGTCGCGCCAGCGCAGGAGGAGGTAGCCCAGTTCCGTGAGTGGGTCGCCGACGAAGACGGTCTCCCAGTCGAGCACGCCCGGTATCTCGGGGTCACCGCCGGGCGCGAACACGGCGTTCCCGGGTCGGTAGTCGCCGTGGACGAGCGTCGCGTCGACGGCGCCACCGGGCGGTGCGTGCTCGCGGAGCCAGTCGCCGACCGCGTGGAGTCGCGGGACGTCGAGTCCGGTGGCGTCCGTCGTCGCGGCCAGGCGGTCCCGGGAGCGCTCGACCTGTTCGCGCGGCGAGTGGCGGTCGAGGACGTCCTCGAACCGGTCGGCGTCGAGGCCGTGGATGCTGGCGAGGACGTCGACGAGCGCGTCCGCGACCCGTTCGCGAGCGCCCGGGGTCCGGAAGCGCGCCGGGAGGTCGCTGCCGAGCGGGACGACGTCGCCGGGGACGCGCTCGAGCACGACGAACGGCTCGCCGAGCGCGGCGTCGTCACCGCAGAACGCCACTGGGTCGGGCGTCGGGACCGGCCCGTCTGCGAGCCGTTCGAGGACGGCGTGCTCCGTGCGGAGGTCGTTCATGTAGCTCGCGTCCCGGAGCTTGCGGGGCGAGCGGACGACGTACGCGTCGCGGTCGCTCGTCGTCGACACCGAGAGCACGAGGTTCAGGCCGTCGGCGATGACGGAGAGGTCAGCGACATCGGCCTCGAGTTCGGCGTCGATGGACGCGCGGAGCGCGGTCGCGTCGACGTGGAGGTCGGCGAGAGCGGGCGTCATGCTGCCGTGGACGTGGACGCGTTCGAAAAGGTTCCCGGGGGCGAGTTACCTGTTCACAAGGCGAGTCCGGCGGAGCCGGCGGCCGTGCCCGGTCGCGGACCGGTCAGCGCGACGGGCCGGCGCGCTGGAGGTGCAGTCGTTCGCCGAGGAACGCGGTCGCGGCGCCCGCGACGCCGACGAGGCCGACGACGTGCCGGGCCTCCGGCGCCGGGACGACGCCGCCCGCGGCGAGCGCGAGGACGACGACGAGCGCGAGCAGGCCACCCGCGAACCAGAGCACCGCAGTTCGCTTCGGGTTCATACTCCACCTACTCGCGCGAGCCCGAAGTACCTTTCCGCCGTCCCAGCGAGGAGAGAAACCGGTTCGAGCGTCGACGCGCTCCCGTGCCGGTCAGAACCGGTCGGTGCGCCCGCTCGCCGTCCACGCGTCGGTCGGCGCACCGTCCGGAACGCGCGCACTCCGGCCCTGGACGCCCGCCAGCCGGCCGGCGTACGACCACTTCCGGTCCGTCCACGACGCCTCGTCGCCGCCGCCGGCCGCCGCGGCACGTTCCAGGTCCGTCAGGTGCGCGCCGACCGCCGCGGCGATCGCCGCCGCCTCCGCGTCGTCCGCGTCCGCCGGGATCGACAGCGCCGACAGCACGGCCTCGAGGTCCGCGTCGGCCGCCGAATCGTCCGCAGAGTGCTCGGCGGGCATCTACAGCGGGATGTTGCCGTGCTTCTTGTCCGGCTGGCTCTGCCGCTTCGTCTTCAGCATCTCCAGGTCGTCGACGAGGCGCGCTCGCGTCTCCACGGGCTCGATGACGTCGTCCAGGAACCCCTTGTCCGTCGCCGTGTAGGGGTTCGCGAACTCCTCGCGGTACTCCTCGATGAGCTCGTCCCGGAGCTCGTCCGGGTTCTCCGCGTCCGCGAGCTCGTCGCGGTAGAGGATGTTCACCGCGCCCTGGGGACCCATGACGGCGATCTCCGCGGTCGGCCACGCGTAGTTCACGTCCGCGCCGAGGTTCTTCGACGCCATCACGCAGTACGCGCCACCGTACGCCTTCCGCGTGATGACCGTCAGCAGCGGCACCGTCGCCTCGCTGAACGCGTACAGGAGCTTCGCGCCGTGCCGGATGATACCGCGATGCTCCTGCTCGGTCCCCGGCATGTAGCCGGGGACGTCCACGAGCGTCACGATCGGGATGTTGAACGAGTCACAGAACCGCACGAACCGCGACCCCTTCATCGACGCGTCCACGGTCAGCGTCCCCGCGTTCACCCGCGGCTGGTTCGCGACGATACCGACCGAGTGGCCGTCGAGCCGCCCGAACCCGACGACGATGTTCTTCGCGAAGTTCTCCGCGACCTCCATGAACGACCCCTCGTCGACCGTCTCCGAGATGACGTCCGTCACGTCGTACGGCTTCTGCGGGCTCTCCGGGACGATGTCGTTGAGCGCCTCGGGGCGACGCTCCGGGTCGTCCCACGGCTCGACGCGCGGCGGGTCCTCGACGTTGTTCTGCGGGAGATAGGAGAGCAAGCGCTTGATGCGGTCGAGCGCCTCCTCCTCGTCCTGACAGTGGAACTGCGCCACGCCCGTCTTCGACGTGTGCGTCCCCGCACCGCCGAGTTCCTCCTGGGTGACCTCCTCACCGGTAACCGTCTTGATGACGCCCGGCCCGGTGATGTACATGTGGCTGGTCTCATCGACCATGAAGATGAAGTCCGTGATCGACGGCGAGTACACCGCACCGCCCGCGCACGGACCCATGATCGCGGAGATCTGCGGGACGACGCCACTGGCCTGCTGGTTCCGGTGGAAGATGTCGGTGAACCCCGCGAGAGACTTCACGCCCTCCTGGATGCGCGCTCCGGCGGAGTCGTTCAGGCCGATGATGGGTGCGCCGACCTCCATCGCCATGTCCATCACCTTCGTGATCTTCTCCGCGAACACCTCGCCGAGACTCCCGCCGAACACCGTGAAGTCGTGCGCGAACACGAACACCTTCCGCCCGTCGACGTCGCCGTACCCGGTGACGACGCCGTCACCGAGTATCTGCTTCTCCTCCATCCCGAAGTTGTGGGCGTTGTGCGTCCGCAGTTGGTCGAACTCGTGGAACGTGTCGTCGTCGAGGAAGTACTCGATGCGCTCGCGAGCCGTCATCTTCCCCTTCTCGTGCTGGGACTCGATGCGGTCCTCGCCGCCGCCGAGCAGCGCCTCCTCGCGGAGCTCCTCGAGTTCCTCGATGCGGTCCTCCATCGTCACGGCGACCACCTAGTCATTGGAAGAACCGTCGCCCACCGACGACTAAAGGTTTCCCGTTAGGGCCTCATCTAGCGATTTCGTCAGGGACCGGGGTGCGTGCGGCGAGTGCGACGACGAGCGCGCTCGCGGCGACCGCGACGGCGACGACGACGGGCGTGCCGACGTCGACGTTCGCGGCGTCCGCGATTCCGACGCCGAGCGTGAACAGGAGGAACGGGGGGAGGACGACGCCGACGAGGACGCGCCAGGCGTCCGCGAGCCCGGTCGCGAACCGGGTGCCGCGCGCGAACTCGGCGACGGCGTCCGCGCCGAGGACCCACGCGGTGAAGACGACGAACGCGAACAGGCCGACCGTGAGGACGACGTCGACGACGGGCCCGGCGAGGAGCCCGAAGAGCTCGGGCGTGAACGCGCTCGCGCCGCCGGTCGCGAGGACGACCGCGACGACGATCAGGGTCGCGCGCTGGCGGTCGACGGCGCGTTCGTCGACGAGGTACGCGACGACGATCTCGAGCATGCTGATCGAGGAGGAGAGCGCGGCGAGCGCGACGACGGCGAAGAACCCGGCGGCGAGGAGTTCGCCGGCGGGGAGGGCGGCGAACGCGGTGGCGACGCCGACGAAGAGCGCACCGGGGCCGCTCGTCTCGACGCCGACTCCAGGGGTCGAGAACAGCAGCGGGAAGACGACGAGGCCGGCGAGCACGCCGACGGCGGTGTTGAGGACGGCGATCATGGTGGCGTCGGCGGGGAGCGACCGGTCCTCGCCGACGTAGCTCGCGTACGTGATCATCGTGCCGGCGCCGACGCTGAGCGTGAACAGCGCCTGGCCGGCCGCGGACAGGACGATGTCGAGGAAGTTCGCGCGGATGGTGTCGAGGTCGAACGCGAGGTAGAACGCGTAGGCGTCGCCGGCGCCGTCGAGCCCGCTCACCCAGGCGGCCATGGCGACGAGGACGAGGAGGACGACGGGCATCATGATCGTGGTGGCGCGCTCGATGCCGTCGCGGACGCCGCCGTAGACGACGCCCGCGGTTATCGCGAGGAAGAGGACGTGGAACGCGGCGGCCTCGGGGCCGTGCGCGATTCCGTCGAAGTACGCGCCGGGGTTCGCGAAGTACGCGCCCGTCGGGGAGGCGACGAGGTACCGGATGATCCAGCCGCCGACGACGCTGTAGAACGACAGGAGGACGAGGCCGGCGAGGACGCTCACGAGTCCGACGTGCCCCCAGTGCTTCGAGCCCGAGAGGTCTCGGAGCGCGCCGACGGGGCTCTTGCGCGACCGACGTCCGAGCACGAACTCCGCGAGGAGTCCGGGGACGCCGACCGCGAGGACGATGCCGAGGTAGACGACGAGGAACGCGCTGCCGCCGTTCTCTGCGGTCATCCACGGGAACCGCCAGATGTTCCCGAGCCCGACAGCGCTTCCGACGGCTGCGAGGACGAACCCGACGCGGCCCGTCCATGATTCACGTGCCATTGTCACTCATCGCCGGGGCATGCCTCATGAGCGTTACGGACCGACGATTCATCAAAATGCGATTATCACGGTCTTCAACCGTTCAGAAGCCCCGTTCTCGCCATCGTTAGGGCGCGAGACGCGCAGGGACGGTTACGAATCGTCGAATTGGTCCTCGAAACATCGGCCCGAGCCGTCTATCTATCGAATCGGGTCGCCGAACCGTCGGCGTGCGACGAGAACGAGGCGGGATGACCTCGCGGTCGCCTCCGGGACCCGGAAGTCGACCGCTCTCAGACGGAGCCGCCAGCGACGGTGCGCGCACCGCCGACGAGCACGACCGCGATCGCGGCGGCGAGCGCGACGACGAGCGGGAGCGAGGAGAGCGTGCTCGCGGCGACGACGCCCGCGCTGACGAGGAGGGTCTTGACGCCGAGGACGAGCGTGACGGTGAGCGCGAGGACGACGACGACGCGGAGCGCCCACAGCCACACGAGCGCGGCGGCCTCGCCGACGTCGGCGCCGCGTGCGAGCTCGCGCGTCGACCGGTCGCCCTGCATCCAGCCGACCGCGATCGCGACGCCGAGCCCGACCGCGGGCAGGAAGAGGTTGTACGCGAGCATGTTGTACCACCCGAGCGCGCCGATCTCGTTGAACGAAACGCCGAACGCCGCCGGCAGCCCGAGCAGGAAGATGCCGGCGCCGAGGACGGCCGCGATCGGCTTGCGGTCGTACGTCGTGTTCTCGACGACGTACGACACGACGACCTCGAGGAGCGAGATGGCCGAGGAGAGCGCGGCGAGCAGCAGGACGACGAAGAACACCCCACCGAGGACGTTCCCCGCCGGGAGTTCACCGAACGCGGCCGCCATCGACTCGAAGACGGCTCCGGACCCGGCGGTGTCGAACCCGATGCCCTCGGCGGCGAGGATGGGGAAGACGACGAGCCCCGCGAGGACGCCGACGAGCGTGTTCAGGACGACGATGCTCGCGCCGTCGGCGGGCAGGGAGTCGTCCTCGCCGAGGTAGCTCGCGTACGTCACCATCGCGCCCATCCCGAGACTGAGGGTGAAGAACGCCTGCCCGACGGCGTTCGGGAGGACGTCGGGGAGGTTCGTCGCGAGCGTGTCGAGGTCCGGACTGAGGTAGTACGCGTACCCCTCGGCGACGCCGGAGAGCGTGCTCGCCCACGCGGCGAGCGCGACGAGGAGGACGACGATGCTCGGCACCATCACCTTCGTCCCGAGCTCGATGCCGTCCTCAACGCCGAGCGCGACGATACCGACGACGAGCGCCATGAACACGAGGTGGAGGACAGCGGCGTCGGTCCCGGCGGCGATCGACCCGAAGTACCCCGACGGGTCGCCGAAGTACGCGCCGGTGACGCTCCCGCCGATGTACCGGAGCACCCAGCCGCCGACGACGCTGTAGAACGACAGGATCCAGAACGCGACGAACACGCCCGCGGCGCCGACGAGCGCCCACGACCGCCCGGCGTACTCGCGGAACGCGTCCACGGGATTGCGTTCGGTGTTCCGGCCGACGACGAACTCCGCGAGGAGTGCGGGGAACCCGATCAGGAAGACGGCGGCGAGGTAGACGACGAGGAAGGCCGCACCGCCGTTGTCCGCGGCCTGGAACGGGAACTGCCAGATGTTCCCGAGGCCGACTGCGCTCCCGACCGCGGCGAGGATGAACCCGACGCGACTGCTCCACGTCTCGCGCTCTTGCATACGTGTCCAGTTCGTCGATGGTACCCACGGGTAAACCTGACGTTCATTTCTTTCTGTTCCGTGTGACGGACACGCAAGTACGTCCCCATCTTCTGGCCGGAACCGCGAACGGTCGCCTCGGCTCAGGCCTCGCCGTAGACGGGGACGGCCGCGCCGCTCGTGACCGACGCCGCGTCCGAGCACAGGAAACAGATGACGTCGGCGACGTCCGCCGGGTCGACCCAGTCGTCGCTCGGCGTCATCATCTCGCGATTCATCGGGGTGTCGAGCACGCTCGGCATCACCGCATTGGCGCGTACCGCACCGAGTTCCTCCTCCGCGATGGTCTCCGTGAGCGTCCGCACGCCCGCTTTCGACGCCCGGTAGGGGCCGTCGCCTTCGCCGCCTTCGAGCGACGACCGCGAGGAGATGGAGACGATCGCGCCGTCGGCCTCCCGGAGGTGCGGGACGGCGTGCTTGCTCGCGAGGAACATCGACTTCAGGTTCACGTCGAACAGGAACTCGAACGCCTCGACGTCGGTGTCCGCGATGTCGTCGCCGCCGCGCCACGTCCCCGCGACGTTACACAGCGCGTCCACGCGACCGTGGTCGTCGACGACGCGCTCGAACAGTTCGACGACGGCGTCCTCGTCGGTCAGATCGGCGCGGTAGAACTCGGTGCCCGAATCCGGGTCCAGGAGCGCGTCGTCGTGACTCGGTTCCCGGACGTCGACCGCCGCAACCGTCGCGCCCGCGTCACGGAACGCCTCGACGACCGCACTCCCGAGCGCGCCCGATGCACCGGTCACGACCGCGACCTGCTCGCTGAAGTCGAACTCGACTGGCATATCCGAACACACGGTCGGGACGCTGATAGAACTCCGGGTGCCAGCAGGCGAGGGCGACGGACGGCGTGCGTCGAACGCCCTCGACGACCCCGGTGACGTCCTCGTCGGCCTCGTCGGGGAGCGTGATCGCCGTATTCGACCGTCGGCGTCGGCGACCGTCGGCGTCTCCCCGAACCTCGACGCCTCTCCACGTACGACCACGATTAGTCTTCCAACGACGACGAACTGCCTGCCTACGACGACTGTCCATCTCCCGTGGGGGTGAGGCGGTCGCCGCCGGCGGTTCTCGCCCACCGGAAACGCGCGACCGGTTCTTGTACCTGCCGGACGTAGGGACCGGTAGATGAACAGGCAGCGCTACATGTTCGGAATCGTCTTCGGCGCGCTCCTCGGCGTGTTCGGGACCGGCGTCCCCGTTCGCGTGATCGCCGGCGTCCCCGTCCACGGCGCCATCGCGTTCGTGAGCGGTGTCGTCACGATCGCGAGCGCGGTCGGTCTCCTCGTCGCACAGTACCGGTACACGAACGCGTCCGAGTCGGCGAGCGCCTCGTCGTCGCGCTAGAACGTAACACGGGAACTCCGACGGTGTCGTACTCGCCGAGGTTCTCGACGGTCTCGCGGACGCTGTAGTGGTTCGCGCGACCGCCGACGTGCGTTCAAGAACCCGCGATGCCCGTCAGTGCTCCGCGTCCGTCGCGGGGTCGACGGTCGCGAGGACGCCGAGGTGGTCGCTGACGGCGGCGTCGCCGACGCGCTCGCAGCGCGACACCGACCAGTCGCCTTCGAGCCAGACGTAGTCGATGCGCTGGCGCGGGTCGTGCACTGGCCACGTCCCGCCACCGCCGGTCTCGGGGTGGCCGGCGGCGGTCCAGGCGTCGGTGAGGTCCCGCTTCAGGCGGTCGTACGCGGGGTCCTGGTCGGGCTGGACGTTGAAGTCGCCGAGGACGACGGCGCGCTCGTGGTCGTCGCTGAACAGCTCGCCGAGGACGGTCTGGGCCTCGCCGAGTTGCTCGTCGTCCGCGGGCCCGTCCGTCTGGAAGTGCGTGACGACGGTCTGGAGCGGGCCGTCGGGCGCGTCGAGCGTCGCCAGGAGCGCCCACCGTGCCGGGGACCGATGCACGGGCAGCGAGACGACCGTCGTGTCGAGGACGGGATACCGCGAGAGGACGGCGACGCCGTAGCCGCCGCGGCGCGTGGGGACGCCGTAGTCGTGGTGGTAGTCGAGTTCGTCGGCGAGCCACCGCACGGGGTTCGCGCTCCCGTTCGTGTACCGGCCGCCTTCGGTCTCCTGGAGGCCGACGACGTCCGGGTCGTGCTCGGCGAGGAGGTCGCGGACGTCGCGGTAGTTCGCGTCGCCGCTCGCTCCGTCCACCCACTGGTGGACGTTCAGCGTCAGGACGTCGTAGGGCGTGCCCTCGACGACGGAGTCGTCGTCGACCGTCGAGGCGAGCGTGCCGGGGGCGAGCGAGAGCGCGGCGAGCGCGCCGGGGGCGAGCGCGGCGAGCGCGTCCCGACGGTCCGCGTTCGCGAGTTCGGTCGGGTCGCCGCCGACGCCCGCGGCCTCGCGAGCGAGGACGAGGACGGCGGCCACGACCGGTGCGGCGGCGAGCGCGAACGCGGAGAGCGGCGCGTGCCCGGCGAGGGCCGCACCGCCCGGGACGTACGCCCAGTTCGCCGCGAGCACCTGCGTGGCGACCGCGACGACGCCGACGACCTGCGCGAGCGCGAGCCACGAGACGCCGTCGTCGCGCAAGCCGGCGGCGACGAGCCGCAGGAACGTCACCTGCACGAGCAGGACGGCGACGGAGCCGAGCTGTCCCACCCAGACGACGTCCGCGAGCGAGAGCGCGAACGCGACCGCGACGACGACCGCCTCCCGCCGGCCGAGCGCGCGCCCGAGCCCGACCCAGGCGACGCCGACGACGACGCCGGCGACGGTCGCGACCGCCGTCTCGGCGTACCCCAGGCCGCCCCACGCCGCGGTCGCCGCCGGGTACGCAAGGAACAGGCCCTGCGCGAACGCCGCGAGCCACGCGACCGCGGACGCACCGGGTTCGGGGACGTCGTCGAGGAGCGCGAGCGCAGCGGCGACGACCGCGACGCCGACGAGGAGCGCCGTGCCGCCGAGCGTCGCGTACGCCGGCAGCGTCCCGAGCCACCCGCGGACCGCCGCGATTGACGCGACCCCGCCCGCGAGCCCCGGGAGGAACGCGGGGTCGCGAGCACCGAGCGCGACCAGCCACGGCGTCGCGAGCGACAGCGCCAGGACCGCGCCAGCGCCCGCGAGCACCGGGTCCGCGACCGCCGACGCGACGACGGCGAACGGGAGCCCCGCGACCGCCACGCGCAGCGACCGCTCCCAGCCGAGTCGACGCGCGACCGGAAGCGTCCACACCGACAGGAACCCGAGGACCAGAAGCGCGGAGAGCCCGGGACCGGACAGCGAGAAGTTCGATACGAACACGCGCGACGCCGTCCGCTGGAGCGACCCCGCCACCACCACCACGAGCGCCGCGGTCAACGCCACGCGACCCAGTCGACCGTCCCAGTTCATGCCCCGAACGTACCCGTCGGCACTAATAGAGGTTGTCGACGATACCGACGCGCGTTCTTCAACCCCGGACCGCCCCCTGTCGGTCACGAACGGTGGGTTCTTGACGTCGCCGCCAGTACGGTCTCGGAGGATGGAAGAGCGAACCGTCGCGTACCTCCGCGGAGCGTTCAAGCGCCACTACGAGGCGACGACCGTGTCGCCACCGCCGGCGCCGAACGAACGCGAGTGGGGGTACATCCCGTGGACGGCCGAGGCGCAGACGACGATGGTCCGTCATCGCTCCTGGCTGGACGTCGGGAACCTCGGACGGTTCCTCACCGAGGAACGCCCGCAGCACGTGTACTTCTCCGCCGCACGCTACCGCGACCCGTCGGCGAACTCGATGAGTCGGAAGGACTGGCAGGGCACCGACCTCGTCTTCGACCTGGACGCCGACCACCTCCCCGGTGTCGACCCGGAGACGACGACGTACGCAGAGATGCTCGCGGCCTGCAAGGACGCCCTGCTCGACCTGCTCGACGTCCTCGAGGACGACTTCGGGTTCGAGGACTGCACCGTCGTCTTCTCGGGCGGCCGCGGCTACCACGTCCACGTGCGGGACGACGGCGTGCAGGAGCTCGGGCGCGGGGACCGCCGCGAGGTCGTCGAGTACGTGCTCGCCGAATCGCTCGACCTCGACGCGCTCCTGGAGCGCGAGCTCGTCGACGGCATGGGCCTGGAGAACCCGACGGAGAAGCGGACGCTCTCGACGACCGGCGGATGGGGCAAGCGCGTCCACGACCGGTTGCTCGCGCTCGTCGACGAGGTCCGCGCGATGGACGACGAGGAGGACAGATTGGAGCGCCTGCAGGCGTACGACGGCATCGGTCAGGGCTCCGCCGAGAAGCTCGTCGAGGTGTTCGACGCGAACTACGACCAGATCGCGGCGGGGAACGTCGAGGTGCACGGCCGCTTCCTGACGCTCGCTCGCCAGGTCGCCGCGGAGACGTTCGACGCCGAGTCCGCGCCGATCGACGAGCCGGTGACGACGGACATCAATCGCCTGATCCGCCTGCCGGGGAGCCTCCACGGCGGCACCGGGCTCGAGGTGAAGCGCATCCCGCGCGAGAACGTCGCCGACTTCGACCCGCTCGTCGACGCGGTCTCGTCGACGTTCGCCGACGAGGGCGACGCCGAGCTCGTCGTCGACGTGACCGAGCCCGTCGAGGTCGAACTCGGGGGCGATACATTTACCTTGGAGGCGGGCGCATCGACTGTTCCGGAGTACGTCGGCGTCTTCGCGATGGCTCGCGGGCACGCCGAGATAGCAAAGCAATGAACATCGACGAACTTCGCTCCGCGCAGAGCAAGGAACGGCAGAAGTCGGACCTCCAGCAGCTGCGCGAGTCGTTCTACGGCGACGTCGCGGAGTACGTCGAGGAGCTGGAGGCCGAACGCGAGCGCGCCGCCGAACGCGCGGAGGACCCGTTCGGGTCGCCGGAGGTCCAGCAGCTCACGAACGACATCGAGACGGCGAAGGACACCGCGGAGGCGATCTACGAGCGGCGGCTCGGGAAGATCGTGAAGAAGGCGAGTCTCGTGTCGGCGGAGATGGCGAGCCCGAACGACGTGAACGGGCTCACCACCGAGGAGCAGGCGCTGTTCAGCGACCTGGTGGCCCGCATCGAGGAGAACAAGGCGCACATGCTGGACGTCATCGCGGGCGACGTCGCCCCGGGGTCGCGCGAGGACGCGGCCGACTCCGGTGGTGACGGGGCGGCGTCGAGCGACGCGGGGTCGCGGACGGCCGCCGACGCGTCGCCGGGACCGGACGTCCCGCATCCCGAGGACGGCCTGGACGCGCCCGCCGCGGACGCCGGGTCGTCGAGCGCGGACGAGACCGCGACCGTCGACGCGGACGGAACGGCGACCGCGGACGGAGACCGGGACGTGGACGCGGACGTGCGTCGGTCCGAGGCCGCCGCGGTCGCGGACATCGAGGACGAACCACCAGAGGATGACGCCACACCTGACCCGGACGGCGCGGCGCACGTCTCCGCGGCGGACCTCATGGGCGGCGACGACGCGGCCGCCGACGCCGAGGGGAACCAGCCCGGCGGTGCGAGCGACGGCGAGCGCGAGGACGCGGCGGGCCGCGACGCGCCCGAGACCGACGGCGGACCGACCGACGCGGACCGGGCGGCCGTGGACGACGAGCGGGCGACGCTCCGCGTCACGGAGAACGTCGGCGAGATATTCGGCGTCGACGAGCGCGAGTACACGCTCGCCGCGGAGGACGTCGTGACCCTCCCCGAGGAGAACGCGGACGTCCTCGTCTCGCAGGGCGCGGCCGAACGACTGGACTGACCTCCTCGGCCGGACGCCGAAACTGACTCCCGGCCGAACTGACCCGCCCAGGCGGAGCGCCGTCGACCCCGGCGGGGTCGACCGAGAACGAAATCCACTTTTGCGAGCGTCGCTCCGAGTGCCGTATGCTCGAACCAGGGAGTGACGCTCCGGACTTCGAACTGACGGACCAGAACGGCGAACAGGTCGCGCTCTCGGACTACGCTGACCAGCGCGTCGTGGTGTACTTCTACCCGCGAGCGAACACCCAGGGCTGTACCGTCGAGGCGTGTAGCTTCCGGGACCGCTGGGACGAGTACGGCGAGCGCGACGTCGCCGTCCTCGGCATCAGCGACGACGACGTCGAGGACCTCGACGAGTTCGCGACCGAGTACGACCTCCCCTTCCACCTCCTCAGCGACCCCGAGGGCGAGGTCTCGCTCCTGTACGACTCGTTCGGCGAGAAGAACATGTTCGGGAACACGTTCGACGGCGTCTTCCGGAACACGTACGTCGTCGGCCCCGACGGACGGGTGGAGCTCGCGTACGAGGGCGTCGACCCCGAGGACCACGCGGACGAGATCCTCGCGGACCTCGACGACCTCGAGTAGCGGAGCGGGTAGCGGCGAGCGCAACGGCTACGGCGCGAGCGGTCGTGCGCTCGGTATGGACGTCGCGATACCGTTGTTCGACGGGTTCGACGAACTGGACGCCATCGGGCCGTTCGAGGTGTTCGAGAACGCCGTCGAGGCCGGTGCGGACCTGAACGTGACGCTGTGTACGGTCGACGGCGCCGACGAGGTGACGGCGAGTCACGGACTCCGCGTCGGCGTCGACGCCGTACTCGACGCCGCCGCGACCGGCGCCTTCGACCTCCTCCTCGTCCCGGGCGGCGGGTGGACCGACCCGGACGCGCCGGGCGTGCGTCGCGAGTACGACCGCGGCGCGATACCGGACGCCATCGCCGCACTCCACGCAGACGGCGTTGCGGTCGCATCGGTCTGCACGGGCGCGATGCTCCTCTCGAAAGCCGGAGTCCTCGACGGCCGGCCCGCGGCGACGCACGCCGCCGCCGAAGCGGACCTGCGAGAGACCACGGCGGACGTCCGGGACGCGCGCGTCGTCGACGACGGCGACGTCCTCACGTGCGGCGGCGTCACCAGCGGCCTCGACCTCGCCGTCCACCTCGTCGCCCGCGAGTTCGGCAGCGACGTCGCCAACCGAGTCACGACCGAGATGGAGTACGAGCCAACCGGCGACGTCCACGCCGGCGACGACTGAATCGCGGTCGCGTCGAGTAGCCGCGGACGATGCCGGCCGACGTCGTGGCCGCGGTCGGGCCTGCACGCCCCGTGAGCGCACCGGAGTCGAACTCGCGCGAGAGGTTTACATCTCGTGTAAATTTCGACGAGCGGAGGCCCGCAGGGCCACCCGAGGAAGAAAAGCTGGTGGCTACTGGAACGTCCGACTCGTGTCGGTCTCGGGTTCGGGTTCCTCGCGCCCGAACCGTTCTTCGATCTGGTCGTAGCTGTCCTTGACGTCCTCGGTGACGCTCGCCTTGACCTCGTCGAGTGCGTGCTCGAAGTGCTCGCGGGTGATGCGGACGTTCCCGACGGAGTCGGTCATCTCCTCGGGGTCGACGGAGTTCACGAACTCGCGGGTCGCGGCCATGCTGGCTTCGCGCGTGACGGCTTCGACGTCCGCGCCGACGTAGCCGTCCGTGCGGCGCGCCAGCCACTCCAGGTCGACGTCGTCAGCGAGCGGCTTGTCCCGCGTGTGCACCTCGAAGATCTTCTCGCGAGCCTCCTGGTCCGGCACCGGCACGTGGACGTGGCGGTCCAGGCGCCCCGGCCGGAGGAGGGCGTTGTCGATGAGGTCCGGGCGGTTCGTCGTCGCGATGACGACGACGTCCTCCAGGGCCTCCAGGCCGTCGAGCTCCGTGAGGAGCTGGCTGACGACGCGTTCACCGACGCCGCTATCGCCCGTGCGCTGGCCGCGTTCGGTCGCGATGGAGTCGATCTCGTCGAAGAAGACGACGGTCGGTGCGTTCGACCGCGCCTTCTCGAACACCTCGCGGACGCCCTTCTCGGACTCGCCGACGAACTTGTTCAGGAGCTCGGGGCCCTTGATCGAGATGAAGTTCGAGTTCGCCTCGTTCGCGACGGCCTTCGCGAGCAGCGTCTTCCCCGTCCCCGGCGGCCCGTACATGAGGACGCCCTTGGCCGCCTGGAGGTCCATCGCCTCGAACACCTCGGGGTAGTCCAGCGGCCACTGGATTGTCTCTTGGAGCCGCTCCTTCGTGCCACCGAGCCCGCCGACGTCGTTCCACGTGACGTCCGGCACCTCGACGAACACCTCGCGCATCGCGCTCGGCTGGATGCCCTTCAGCGCCTCCTTGAAGTCCGATTCCGTGACCTTCAACTGCTCGAGGACCTCCGCGTCGATCTCCTCCTGTTCGAGGTCGAGCTCGGGGCGGATGCGCCGGAGCGCGTTCATCGCCGCCTCGCGAGCCAGCGATTCGAGGTCCGCGCCGACGAACCCGTGCGTGTTCTCCGCGTACTCGTCGAGTTCGACGCTGTCGCTCATCGGCATCCCGCGCGTGTGGACCTGCATGATCTCCATGCGGCCGTCCTTGTCGGGGACCCCGATCTCGATCTCGCGGTCGAACCGCCCACCGCGGCGGAGCGCCGGGTCGATGGCGTCCACGCGGTTCGTCGCCGCGATGACCGTCACCTGCCCGCGCTCCTCCAGGCCGTCCATCAGGCTCAGGAGCTGGGCGACGACCCTGCGTTCGACGTCACCGCTGGCCTCGCCGCGACTCGACGCGATCGAGTCGAGCTCGTCGATGAAGATGATCGCGGGCGCGTTCTCCTCGGCGTCCTCGAAGACCTCGCGGAGCTGCTCCTCCGATTCGCCGTAGTACTTCGACATGATCTCCGGGCCGCTGATGGTCTGGAAGTGCGCGTCGATCTCGTTCGCGACCGCCTTCGCCATCAGCGTCTTCCCGGTGCCCGGCGGACCGTGCAGGAGCACGCCCTTCGGCGGTTCGATGCCGAGTTGCTTGAACAGCTCGGGGTGACGCATCGGGAGCTCGATCATCTCGCGGACCTGGTCGAGCTCGTCGTCGAGTCCGCCGATGTCCTCGTAGGTCACGTTCGGCACGCCTTCGGCGCCACCGCTGGCGGCGCCCTCCGCGCCCTGTATCTGCTCGGCGGGCTTCTCGCTGATCTGGACGTCCGTCGAGTCGGTGATGACGACGGTGCCCTCGGGGTCGGTGCTCGCGACCTTCAGCGGGACCGACTGGCCGCTCCCCGCCATCGGGCCGAACGAGAGCGAGAACGGGATGGTCTGCCCGCTCGTCACGGCCTGCCCGCTGAGCTTGTCGCGCACGAGCGGCCCGATGTTCCCGCGGATGCGGAGGTTCTGCGGGAGCGCGACCGTCACGCTCTTGGCGGGTTTCACGTCCGCTTTCTCGACCTCGACGCGGTCGTCGATGCCGACGTCGGCCTCCTGGCGGAGGCGACCGTCGATGCGGACGACGCCCTGGCCCTGGTCCTCGGGGTAGCCGGGCCAGACGCGCGCGACGGCCTTCCCGTCGCCCGTCCCGGTGATGAGGATGTAGTCGCCGTTCTCCAGGTCGAGTTCGGACATCGACGCGCGGTCGATGGCGGCGAGTCCGCGACCGGCGTCCTTCTGCTTGAGGGGTTTGACGGTGAGTTTCATGCGTGAGCCTCCATCTCGATGGTGAGGACGCCGTTCCGGATAAAGGCGCGCGTCGGCGTCGAGGGGGTCGAGAGCTCGAACTGTTCGCCGTCGCTGGCGACGACGATGACGGTGTCGTCGAGGACGTCGACATCCGCGTCGGTGACGTCGAGGTCGGCGGCGACGACGACCGCGTCGTCGTAGACGTACTGACGAGCGAACTGACCGTCGTGTTCCGTGAACTGCTGTATGTTCATCCTAACCACGAGTTAGGGATTATAGAATATAAACCTTTCCCCCACGAAACGCACGAAGGCGAGAGGCTACATGCGAACAGGTCGATTCGTGGTTCACACCCAAGAAGAGCGGTGCACAGCTGGTCGGCGACGCTCACAGCCGACCAGCACGCCGCCCGCCGGAGGTGTTCACGTGCGACCAGCTCGCGCGTGCGACCGTCTCGCGACAGGCGTCCACAGCCACGCACGGGCGAACGGGTCGGTCACGGAGCGCCGCGCGGAGTCGGGGTTTAAGCGACCCGCCGGAGTAGTACCTCCCATGCAGACCGTCTCTCATCACGGCCGCGAGACAGCCTTCGAGGTCTTCGACCGCGGCGGCGACGGCGCTCCCGTCCTCTGCGTGCACGGGAGCGGCGGCGCGCGCGGCGTCTGGAAGTCCCAAGCCCGACTCGGGGACGAACGCCCGGTCGTCGCCGTCGACCTCGCCGGGCACGGAGCGAGCGACGACGTCGACGCCGACCCCGGGTACGAGACGCTCGCCGCGTACGCCGACGACGTCGTCGCCGTCGCCGACGCGACCGACGCACGCGTCCTCTGCGGGAACTCCCTCGGCGGCGCCGTCGTCCTCCACTGCCTCCTCGAACGCGGCGACGGCCTCGCCGTCGACGGCGCCGTCTACGCCGGCACCGGCGCGAAGCTCGCCGTCCTCAGCGACCTCCGGGACTGGCTCGCGAACGACTTCGAGCGCGCCGTCGACTGGCTCCACGAACCCGGCCGGCTCTTCGCCGACCCCGAGCCGGAGCTCCTCGACGTCTCGAAGAGCGCGATGCTCCACTGCGGGCAACGCATCGTCGAACGCGACTTCCTCACCTCGCACGCGTTCGACGTCCGCGACCGGCTCGGCGAGATCGAGACCCCGGGACGCGCGGTCGTCGGCGAACACGACGCGCTCACGCCACCGCGATACCACGACTACCTCGCGAGCGAACTCGACGACTGCGACGTCGCCGTCGTCGAGGACGCCGCGCACCTCGCGATGCTCGAACGACCCGACGGGTTCAACGCCGCACTCGCCGACTTCTGCGAACGCATCGACGGGCCCGAGTAGCGGCTCGCGTCGCACGCCACCCGGCGCGACGTCTCAGTACAGTTCGTCCAGTTCCTCGATGCCCTCGCTGTGCTCCGCCGCCGGGAACTCGCCGGACTCGACCGCGTCGGCGTACGCCTCGATGGCGTCCCCCATCGCCGCGCGGACGTCCCCGAACTCCTCGACGAACGACGGCGTCCAGTCGCTCAGGCCCACGGCGTCGTCCACGACGAGCACCTGCCCGTCGCAGTCCGGGCCAGCGCCGATGCCGATGGTCGGGATGTCGATAGCGTCCGTGATGCGGGCCGCGAGCGACGCCGGCACTCTTTCGAGGACGAGCGAGAACGCGCCCGCGTCCTCGTGGTCCTTCGCGAGGTCGAGCATCCGGTCGGCGGCCTCCTCGCTCGTCCCCTGCAGCGCGTACCCCTGCTGGTTCACGGACTGCGGCGTCAACCCGAGGTGCGCCATCACGGGGATACCGAGGTTGCTGAGCTTCTCCGTCAGCTCGACGGTGTGCGGGCCCGATTCGAGCTTCACCGCGTGCGCGCCCGCCTCCTTCAGCATCCGGCCGGCGTTCTCGATGCTCTCCTTGTCGTCGTGCCCGTACGAGAGGAACGGCATGTCCGCGACCACGAGCGCGTCCTCGGCGCCGCGCGCGACCGCGGTCGTGTGGTCCGCCATCTGGTCGACCGTCACCGGGAGCGTCGTCTCGTGACCGTGACTGGTGTTCCCGACGCTGTCGCCCACGAGGATGACGTCGACGCCCCGTTCGTCGACGATTTCCGCGGTCACGGCGTCGTACGCCGTCAGCATCGTTATCGGCTCCTCACCCGCCTTCGACAGGACGTCCCTGACCGTCGTGCGCATACCCGCTCTACTCGACGCCGGACTAAACCAATACTGGATTTCCCGCGGTACGTAACCGCGTTCACGCCCACGCACGCACCGCGAACGCCCGGTTGGTTCGACGGGCAACGACACGCTTAACCGCGTCTCGCCACGACCATGTGGCGATGAGCGAAGCGTCGGACCCGACCGAGACCGAAGCGTTCAGAGCCGTCTGCGAGGCCCTCGTCGACCGCATCCTCGCCGGTGAACTGGAACGCGACGACGTCGAGTCCGCGAAGCTCCAGGCGTGCTCGGAGCACTCCGCGCCGAAGGTCCCGAAGAACTCCGAGATACTCGACCACGCCCCCCAGGAGCGCCGCGAGGAGCTCGAAGGCGTCCTCATGCGCAAGCCGGTGCGGACCGCGAGCGGCGTGTCGCCGGTCGCGATCATGACGAGCCCGCACATGTGCCCGCACGGGAAGTGCCTGTACTGTCCGGGCGGCCCCGCGAGCGAGTTCTCGAGCTCGCAGTCCTACACGGGTCACGAGCCCGCGGCGGCGCGCGGGGAGCAGAACGACTACGACCCCTACGGGCAGGTTCGGCTGCGGTTGAACCAGCTCCGGGAGATCGGGCATCCGGTCGACAAGGTCGAACTCATCCTGATGGGTGGGACGATGACCGCGCGGAGCCACGACTACCAGGAGTGGTTCGTCAAGCGCGCGCTGGAGGCGATGAACGACTTCGACGCGGACGCGGAGCCGAGCCCCGCCGAGGGCGTGAGCTTCGCCGAGGACGACCCCGAGTTCTCGTACCTGGAGGACGTCATCGCGGAGAACGAGACGGCGGACGTGCGCTGCATCGGGACGACGTTCGAGACGAAGCCGGACTGGTGCGACCCCGAGCAGATCGACCGGATGCTCGACCTCGGCGGGACGAAGGTCGAGGTGGGCGTGCAGACGACGTTCGAGCGCATCAACCGCGAGATGCACCGCGGGCACGGCGTGCAGGCGAGCATCACCGCGAACCGACGGCTGCGCGACGCGGGGTTCAAGGTCGGGTTCCACATGATGCCGGGGCAGCCCGGGATGAGCCGGGAGATGTGCCTGGAGGACTTCCGGCGGATCTTCGAGCAGGAGCAGTACAAGCCCGACTACCTGAAGATATATCCGACGCTCGTCGTGCGCGGCACCAGGATCTACGACCAGTGGCGCCGCGGCGACTACGACCCGTTGACGAACGAGGCCGCGGCGGAACTCGTCGCGGAAGTGATGTCCCAGATTCCGCGGTACACGCGCCTCCAGCGCGTGCAGCGGGACATCCCCGCGGACTTCATCGACGCCGGCGTCTGGAAGTCGAACCTCCGCCAGCTCGCGTGGGACGTGATGGACGAGCACGGCTGGGAGTGCGAGTGCATCCGCTGCCGCGAGGTCGGGATGAACGACGAGGACCCCGAGGACGTCGAGCTGGACACGATGACCTACCGGGCCGGCGGTGGCACGGAGCAGTTCATCAGCTTCGAGGACTTCGACAAGGACCTCCTCGTCGGGTTCTGTCGCCTCCGATTCCCGAACGACCCCGTCCGTCGGGAGCTGGAGAACGCCGCCATCGTCCGCGAGCTCCACGTGTACGGGAACCAGGTCGGGGTCGGCGACGAGGGCGAGAACGCCGACGTCCAGCACCGCGGGTACGGCCGGAAGCTGCTCGCGGAAGCCGAGGACCGCGCCCGCGACGCCGGGTTCGACAAGCTCAGCGTCATCTCCGGCATCGGCGTCCGCCAGTACTACCGCGAGAAGCTCGGCTACCATCAGGACGGCCCGTACGTCTCCAAGCGGCTCTGAGCGCGCGGGGAGCGCCCTGACTGGCGGTGTTCCCGGGCTTCGTTTCGCCCTTCGAGAACGCTGTCGAAACGTTTTTGTTGGTGAACTAATATTTCAGCGGCATGCACGCGCCGCGTTCGCTCCACGTCGTACTCGTGCTCGCGTTCGTCGCCAGCGCCGGCTGCGCGGGGTTCGCGCCAGGTGGCGGACCTGCCGACGACGCACCACCGGAATCGACCGTGAACGTGTCGGGCGGTGAACTCGAGTACGACGAGGACCTCGTCTGGCAGCGCGTCCAGGACGACCTCGGGCCGAACGTCAGTCCGCCGAACGTCGTCGTCCAGGAGGTCGCCGGCCCCGGCCGAATCGAGGGCGGACTCGTCTACGTCGACCCCGTGGCGACCAGCCCGGACGGTGCAGATACGCTCGCACACGAGTTCGCACACTACGTTCAGCGCCAGCAATCCCCGTGGCCCCACCGGTTCGTCGACTCCGTCGACGAGGGGTTCGCGAAGATGGCGTTCAAAGAAGGGTTCGCGACGGTCGCCCAGGAGCGCTACGCCGCCGAGTACGGCTACCAAACGCAGTGGGACGGTGAACTCGCGACGTCCTCACCGGAGCTGCACTGGTTCCAGGCACGCTACGAACTCGGCCGCGAGTACGTGGCCTACCGGAAGAACCACACGGCGGAACTCGGGAGCGTCCTCGACGGCCGGTGGCCGCGAACGAGCGAGCAGGTGCTCCACCCCGAACGCGGGTACGAGCCCGCGAAACCCCTCGACGTCGCGGTCGCGGCCGCGAACCGGGAGGGCCGCACCGACTACGTTCCGCTCCGACAACCACGGCACCTCGGCGAACTCGCGGTCCGCGTGACGCTGTGGACGCGCCTCGACCCCGTGACGGCCACGGGCGGTGCCGAGGGCTGGGGGAACGACACCCTGCTGACGTTCCAGGGGCCCGACGGTACCGGGCACGCGTGGGTCGTCCGGTTCGACACCGCAGCAGACGCGTCGGACGCTCGCACCGCGTTCCGTGCGTACCACGAGAGCGACCGACGAGCGTTCGAGTCCCCGAGCGAGTTCATCGAGGGGAAAGCACCACCCGATCGGCTCGTCGACGGGTTCTGGCGTGCGACCGGCGACCGCGGCTTCCGCACCGTCGTCGTCGACGACGAGACGCTCGTCGTGTTCGCCGGGCCCGAGCCGTTCGTCGACGCCGCTGCTGCGACAGGCACGGCCGGGAACGTCACCGTGGGAACCGGCGCGAACGCGACCGCGACCTGACCGCCGGCAGCGTGACCCGAAAGCGGTCAGTCGTGGCCGGGGAACTGGTGGAACGTCCCCGTCTGTGCCTCGTCGTCGAGGTCGTCGAACGACTCGTCGACCCTGGCTTTCAGTTCGTCGGTGCGGTCGACGAGGTCCTGGTAGCGGTCGTCGGCTTCGAGTTCGCGGACCGGCATCGCGTCCTCGATGGTCGCGCGCTTCTTCGCGAGCGTGAAGTACTCGCGGACGGCGTCGGTGTACTCGCCGATGGCGAGGAGGTCCTCGACGGTCCCGCGGACGTCGTCGCGGTCGACGGGCTTGACGAGGTAGTCGTCGAACCCGAACGCGAGGACGTCGAGCGTCGGGTCGACGGCGGTCACCATCGCCACGCGAGCGTCGTAGCCCGCCTCGCGGACGCGTTCGAGGACCTCGTCGCCGGTGAGGTCGGGCATCCGTCGGTCGAGCAGCACGACGTCGACGTCCTCGTCCATGCGGTCGAGGGCTTCCTCGCCGCCGGTCGCGATCCGGGTCTCGTACTCGTCGGGCAGGAACAGGTCGTACGCTTCGGCGACGTTTGGTTCGTCGTCGACGACGAGGACGGTCGGGGTCGGCATCTGGTCGCTATTTACGGGTTCGGTGGTGGTCAAGGTTCGGATTCGGTCGGTTCCGGCCGCGCTGGGGGTGCGTGGCGCTCACGGGTCGGGGTCGACGCGGACGTCGAAGCGCGCGCCGCCGGTGTCGCTCTCCGTCGCGTCGACCTGCCAGCCGTGTGCGCCCGCGACCGACCGGACGATAGCCAGCCCGAGCCCGGTGCCGCTCTCCGACTCGGTGTGCCCGTGCTCGAACACGGTCTCGCGGTCGCGCTCGGGGATGCCCGGGCCGTCGTCGGCGACGAAGAACCCGGGGTCGTCCGCGAGCGCGCCGACGGTGACCGCGACGTCGTCGCCGGCGTGATGGACCGCGTTCCCCAGCAGGTTCTCGAGTATCGTCCGGAGGCGCTCCGGGTCGGCGTCCACGCGCCCGAGGTCGTCCGCGACCGACAGCGACGCCGCGGGAGCGCCGGCGGTCTCCCAGGCGTCGAGCGCGACGGCCGCGACGTCGACCGGTTCCGTGTCGCCGACGGTCCGGCCGTCGCGGGCGAGCGAGAGGACGTCGTCGACGAGCGTCGCCATGCGGTCGTGGACGTCCTCGAGCCGGTCGACGTACTCGTTGTCGACGTCGTTCGCTCGCAGGAGCTCGACCTGCATCGCCGCGGCGTTCAGCGGGTCGCGGAGGTCGTGGCTGACGACGCTCGCGAACGCCTCCAGGCGCTCGTTCTGTCGTTCGAGCTCGCGCTCTCGCTCCCGGAGGCGTCGTTCGCGGTCGACGCGGTCGAGCGCCGCCTCCGTCGCCGACGCCAGGACCTTCGCCAGGTCGACCTCGTCCTCGTCGGGCTCGCCGGGGTCGGTGCGGCCGAGCACGAGTACCCCGTGGCTCCCCAGCGGCAGGACGACCTCCGCGCGGACGGGCGTCGTCGCGTTCGCCGCCGCCTCGGCCTCCCGGACGTCCGCGAACGTCCGGGTCTCGCCGGCGCGGAACGCCGACCACGCCACGGAGTCCGCACCGAGCGTCGGCACCCCCTCGAACACCGCCTCCGCGCGGTCGCTCGACTCGAGCGCGACCAGCCCACGGTCGCTCCCGGCGTCCGGGTCGTCGCCCGCGCCGGTCGTCCGCGCCGCGTCGCTCCACGTCCCGTCCACGGGGACGAACACCGTCGCGAGCGGGAACCCGAGGACGTCCTCGGCGGCCGCAACCACCTCGCTCGCGACCGCCGCCGCCGCCGTCTCGTCCATCAGCGCCTGCGTCGTCTCCTGGAGCGCACGCAGTCGGTTCTCGTACTCGACCTGCGCCGTCACGTCCTTCATGATGCCCGAGAAGTACCGCTTCCCGTCGTAGACGTGCTCGTGGAACGTGATGTCCAGCGGGACCTCGTGGCCGTCCGCGTGCTCCGCGGGAAGCCGGATGTCCGACCAGTCGAGGCTCCGGTCACCGGACTCCAGGTACGCCGCGATCGCGGCGTGATGCGCGTCCTGGAACCGCTCCGGCATCACCGTCGTCAGCGGCTCGCCGACGACGTCACCGGGCGCGTACCCGAGGACGTCCTCGATAGTGTCGTTCGTGAACACCACGCGACTGTCCGCGTCGATGGTGAGCACGACGTCGCTCCCGCGCTGGACGAGCGCGCGCAGGAAGGCCTCGTCGACGTCGACGAGGTACTCGGGGCCGCCGTCGTCCGTCACGCACGACCCCCCTCAAGCGTCGCGAACGACGCCCCTCGCTCCGTCGCGACTGCCCACCGGTCCATGCCCGAACGGACGGACTGGCGTCGTTTGACTGTTGGGGCGAACCACGCCACCGGCGACCACACACCGGTCCTCGCGACGAGACCGCCTCCCGCGACGAGCGCACGACCAACGGCCGGGTCGTGGCCGACAACGGAACGTCTTTCCGCGAGCCACCGGTACGCGCCGGTATGGACGCGAAGCGAGAGCTCTCCAGCGTCGACCTCGCCGCCGTCGTCTCCGAGTTCGGAGCGTACGAGGGCGCGAAGGTCGACAAGGCCTACCTCTACGGCGACGATCTGCTGCGGTTGAAGATGCGGGACTTCGACCGCGGGCGGGTCGAACTCATCCTCGAGGTCGGCGACGTCAAGCGCGCGCACGTCTCCGACCCCGAGCACGTCCCGGACGCGCCCGGTCGCCCGCCGAACTTCGCGATGATGCTCCGGAACCGACTGTCGGGCGCGGACTTCGCGGGCGTCGAGCAGTTCGAGTTCGACCGCATCCTCGAGTTCCGGTTCGAGCGCGACGACGAGGACACCATCATCGTCGCCGAGCTGTTCGGGCAGGGGAACATCGCGGTGTGCGACGAGACGTACGAGGTCGTCGACTGCCTCGACACCGTCCGCCTCAAGTCGCGCACCGTCGCGCCCGGGGCGACCTACGAGTTCCCGGACTCCCGCATCAACCCGCTCGCCATCGAGTTCGACGCGTTCGTCGCGAAGATGAACGACTCCGACACGGACGTCGTCCGGACGCTGGCGACGCAGCTGAACCTCGGCGGGCTCTGGGCGGAGGAGATCTGTAGTCGAGCGGGCGTCGAGAAGGCTATGGACATCACGGCCGCGACCGAGGACGACTACCGGCGCGTGTACGACGCGCTCGACCGGCTTCGCGAGGACGTCGCGTCCGCGGACGTCGACCCGCGCCTGTACCGGACCGAGCCAGATGACGACGACGGGAGTTCGCGCGTCGTGGACGTGACGCCGTTCCCGCTCGAGGAGCGCGACGAGTACGTCCCGGAGGCGTTCGACACGTTCAACGCGGCGGTCGACCGGTACTTCTACGAGTTCGACCGCAGCCAGGACGACGAGGGGAGCGACGGCGAACCGGGCGAGGAGTCGCCGGACTTCGAGAACGAGATCGCGAAGTACGAGCGCATCATCGAGCAGCAGGAGGGCGCCATCGAGGGGTTCGAGCAGGACGCCGAAGCGTACCGCGAGAAGGCGGAGTCGCTGTACGCGAACTACGGGCTCGTCGACGAGGTCCTCGGGACGATCCGCGGGGCGCGCGAGGACGACGTCCCGTGGGACGACATCGAGGCGACGTTCGCGGACGGCGCGGAGCAAGGGATCGACGCGGCGGAGGCGGTCGTCGGCCTGGACGGGAGCGAGGGCACGGTGACGCTGTCGCTCGACGGCCGCGAGGTGACCGTTGAGGTCCGCGAGGGCGTCGAGCACAACGCCGACCGGCTCTACCAGGAGGCGAAGCGCGTCGAGGGGAAGAAGGAGGGCGCGCTCGCCGCCATCGAGGACACGCGCGAGGACCTCGAGGACGTGAAGGAACGCAAGCGCGAGTACGAACGCCGGCAGGCCGAGGGCGGCGACGACGACGACGATGACGGCGGCGAGGACGAGAGCGAAGACGTCGACTACGACTGGCTGTCGGACCCCTCGATTCCCGTGCGACAGTCCGAGCAGTGGTACGAGCGCTTCCGGTGGTTCCACACGACGACCGGCTATCTCGTCATCGGCGGCCGGTCCGCGGACCAGAACGAGGAGCTCGTGAAGAAGTACGTCGAGCGCGGCGACAAGGTGTTCCACTCGCAGGCGCACGGCGGCCCCGTCACGGTCCTGAAGGCGGCGGACCCGAGCGAGTCCGCGAAGGACGTCGACTTCAGCGACGAGACCCTCGAGCAGGCGGCGCAGTTCGCGGTGACGTACTCGTCGGTGTGGAAGGACGGCGTGTACGCGGGCGACGTCTACATGGTCGACAGCGACCAGGTGTCGAAGACGCCCGAGTCCGGGGAGTACCTGGAGAAGGGCGGGTTCGCGGTCCGGGGCGACCGGACGTACTTCCGGGACACGCCCGTGGGGTGTTCGGTCGGTATCCAGTGCGAGCCCTCGACGAGGGTGGTCGGCGGGCCGCCGGCGGCGACCGCCGAGCGTACGGAGACGATGATGACGGTCGAACCCGGGAAGTTCGCGCAGGGCGACGTCGCGAAGCGGATCTACCGGGAGTTCCGCGAGCGGTTCGCGGACACGTCGTTCGTCCGGAAGGTCGCGAGCCCGGACCGCATCCAGCACTTCCTCCCGCCGGGCGGGAGCCGCATCAAAGACTGATGACTGACGTCGGACGGACGCGACCCGCAGGTCGCGCGATGGGTGGTTCGGAGTGACGGCGGACAGCGACACGTTCGTCGGCGCGCTCCGGTACCCGACGCGCGGAGCGGCCGCGCGGGACGGCGTCGCGACCCTGACCGTGATGGCGCTCGCGGTGGCGCTCGCCGGCCGGTACGCGGTCACGGTCTATCCGGCGGTCGCCGCGCTCGGGTTCCTCGCGCTCGCCGGCGCGGCCGTCGTCGCGTGGCTCGGGTACCTCGGGCGCGTGCTCGCCGGCACCGTCGGCGGCGACCTGGCCAGTGGCGACGGCGCGCTCGTCCGCGTCCCCGGCGACGCGAGCGACCTGCCAGCCGCCGGCGGCGTCCGCGCCCTGCTCGCGACCGGCGCACGCGTCGCCGCCGCGAGCGTCCCCTACCTCGGCGCGCCGTTCGCCCTCCTCTACGTCACCGTCCTCGGGCTCGGCGGGCTCGCGCCCGACAGCGTCCAGGGCGGCGGCGGGCTCGCGCTCCTGGCCGGCGGCACGCTCTCGTTCCTGCTCGCGCTCGCGTTCGTCTACGTCTACCCCGCCGCTCTCTGCGAGCTCGCCGCCACCGGCAGCCTCAAGCGCGCGCTCGCCCCCTGGGCGTTCCGGGACGTCCTCGCGCACGCCGCCTACCTCTACGCGTGGACCGCGGCGTTCGCCATCGCCGTGCTCGCACTCGGCGCGTACGCTCGCGTGTTGACGGCCTCGGGCGTGTTCGGGCTGCTCGCCGCACTCGGCGCGGGGTACGCGAGCGCGGTCGCCGCACGCCTCGCCGGGATGGGCTACCGGCGCGCACGACGACGGTAGCACTGCCGACGGCGACGCGCTCGCCGCTGCGCCCCGGAGCCCTCGGCGACCGATGGTCAGGGGATGATGCTCGTCCGCCGGGTCACCGGGTCGACGTAGACCAGATGCGAGTCGTCGTCGCCTTCGGCGTCGACGACCCACACGCTCACCTGTCGCTCGACCTCGGTCACGGTCGCGTCGATGCCCGCGTCCACGAGGGCGTCGCGAGCGATGGCCGCCGCCGCCTCGTCGTCCGCGACGGTCTCGTCGGTCTCCGGGAGCCGGACGGTCATCACGGGGCAGCGAGCGCGCCGCACCAGTCGCTCGGCGACGCTCCCGATGAGCCGGCGCTCGACGCCGGAACGGCCGTGGGTCCCCGCGACGATGAGGTCGGCCTCGATCTCGTCGGCGTAGTCGACGATCCGGCGCGCGGGGTCGCCGTCCTCGATGGCCGTCACGACGTCGACGCCGTGTTCGCGAGCCATCGCCGCGACGCGCTCGACGGCCGCCTCGCCGCGGTCGTCGAGCTCGGACTCGTCGCCGAACCCGGCGACGAACGCGCGCACGCTCTCGTCGACGACGTGGAGGACGTGAACCGACGCGCCGTAGGTCTCCGCGAGGTCGATCGCTTGCAGGGCGACGTGAGCCGAGCCGACGCTCCCGTCGGTCGGCACGAGGATTCGTTCGTACATACCCGACCCATCGGTCGCATTCCTCATGAAGGGTCCTGCCGGCGACGGGCGGCCCGCCCGATAGCAGGACACTTACCCGGGCCGGGGCAATCCCCGGGTATGCAGATTAAGGACCGCTATCGGGTCGAGGGCGACCGGGAGCGCATCACGCTCGTCCCGGAGACGCTCGACGACCTCTGGCACCTCCAGTACGTCCTCGAACCGGGGGACCTCGTCGCGGGCGATACGACACGGCGCATCCAGCGGAACGACGAGGACCTCCGGGACACGGGCGGGGAGCGCGAGCACATGTTCGTGACGCTCGGCGTGGAGGAGGTCGAGTTCCACAAGTTCTCGAACCGCCTCCGGGTCTCGGGGGTCATCGAGGACTGTTCGCGCGAGGACCAGCTCGGGTTCCATCACACGCTGAACGTCGAGGACCACGACGAGCTGGAGGTCGAGAAGGTCTGGAAGCCCGACCAGCTCGACCGCATCGAGGAGGCCGAGGAGGCGGCGGAGAACCCCGACGTCGCCATCGCGACCGTCGAGGAGGGCGAGGCGTACATCCACACGGTCGCGCAGTACGGGACCGAGGAGCGCGGGCGGTTCACGGGGACGACCGGGAAGGGCGAGTACGCGCGCGGCCGGTCGGAGCTGTTCGGCGACCTCGCTGCGGCGCTCTCGCGGATGGACGTCGACGCCATCGTGCTCGCCGGCCCCGGGTTCACGAAGCGGGACGCCCTGAACCACATCGAGGAGGAGTACCCGGCGGTCGCGGAGAAGGTGACGACGGTCGACACCGCGGGCGTCGGCGACCGCGGCGTCCACGAGGTCCTGAAACGCGGCGCGGTCGAGGACATCCAACAGCAGACCCGTATCGCGAAGGAGGCGGAGTACATCGACGAGCTCACCGAACGCATCGGGCAGGGACACGAGGCGTCGTACGGGCCGGACGCGGTCGCGGAGGCCGCGGAGTACGGCGCGGTCGACCAGCTCCTGATACTCGACGAGAAGCTCCGCGAGGAACGCGGCCCCGACGGCGACTGGAGCATCGACGTCGACGAGGTCGTCACGAGCGTCGAACGGCAGGGCGGCGAGGTGACGGTGTTCTCCAGCGAGTTCCCGCCCGGCCAGCAGCTCCGGAACCTCGGCGGCATCGCCGCGTTGCTCCGGTACCGACTCGAGTGACCGCCACGCGCCCGACGCTGTCGGCCTAGACGGTTTGGGACGCGAATCAATGGGTCCCAACCGATACGTACAGATGCAGTCCGAGGCAGCGAGACACTGACCAAGGAGCGACGTTCCGTGCCACGACGTCGCCGACTCCACCCAACCCACCCATGCCACCCCGCCCGCCGTCACCGCCGCCATAGCGGTCGACGACGGTCCCCACACCCGGACGCCCTCCAACCCCCCACCCACTTTCCCCCACTTCCCCCTTCACGCGTTTCCCATCCAGCGAGTAGCTCGGCGGCTCTCCAGCACGGCGCGCTCGACCGTCGTGATTCCAGCGCCAGCGACCCGCCTCGCAGCCGTCGTCTCGACGTCAGGCGGTCTCGCGCGGGGCGATCGAGTTCATCGCGAGCTCGTGCAGGACGGTCGCGAAGTTCGTTTGCGCCGTCCAGAACGCGGTCTCCGTGGTGAGTTCCGGGATGTCGTCGCGGTCACCGAGGACGCTCAACAGGACCACGTCCCCGTCCGCGAGCACCGCACGGCCGGTTCGTTCGTCGTCGACGGCGGGCTCGGCCGTGTCCATCGTCGCGATACTCGCGTCGTCCGCGAACAGCTCGCGGACGTCCGGGTTCACGCTCACCACGCGAACGGTGAGGTCGTCGGCCGCGGCCTCTCGGAGCGCCGCCGCGATGTCGTCCGTGACGAGGTCCGGGGTCCGCGCGGCGAACACGACGCGCCCCTCGGCGTTCCGGACGAGTTCCGCCGCGCGCTCCGCGACGTGGCCGTGCCCGGAGAGCGTCCAGATCGCCTCCTGTTCCTCGCGCTCACCGCCGCGTTCGTTCCGCACGCTCTCGACGTACCCGAACGCGCGGTCGGATTCGGTCTCGAAGCGCTCGCGGAGCGTCCGCCGAGCCTCCTCGATACGTACCGGGCGGTACTGCATCGGACTGGACTGCTGGACCTCGACGAGCCCGCGCTCCTCCAGGCTCTCCGTCACGCTGTACACCTGGGACCGTGGCACGTCCGCGACGCGAGACACCTCGCGTGCCGTCCCGGACCCGAGCTTCTGGAGGGCGATGAACACCTTCGCCTCGTACGACGTGAGGCCGAGGCGTTCTAGGGAACCGACCGCCTCGGCTTCCTCCATTCAGTCGTCACCTCCAGCGGGTGCCTCGGCGGCCTTCGACCGTCTCGTGAAGTCCGCGTCCGGTCCGAAGTACTTCACCCACACCACGAGCAGGCTCGGGAGCACGAGCACGCTTGCGAGGAACGCGTAGACGATCGTCATGCCCGTGATGACGCCGAACTGCTGGAGCGCCGGGAAGATCGCGAACGCGAGCGTCCCGAACCCGCCGACGGTCGTCGCCGCGCTCCCCAGTAGCGCCCCGCCGGTGCCGGTGATGGTTCGGTCCATCGCCGTCCAGACGTTCCCCGTGCGTTCGAGTTCGAGGTTGAAGCGTTCGCTGACGTGGATGGAGTACGCCACGCCGAGTCCGACCGTGAGGCTCGTGATCATCCCCGTCAGGACGTTGAACGGCATCCCGATGGCGTACATCGTCCCGAGGATCCACGAGACGCTGAGCGCGACCGGGAGGAGCGTGAACGCGCCGAGCGCCGCACTTCCCTCCTGGATGCGGTACGCGAGCATGAGGAACGCGAACACCGCGACGAGCGTGATGACGAGGCTCTGGATGACGGTATCGAGCAGTTCCTGCTGGACGATCTCGTTGACGACCGGACTGCCGGTCGCGGTCGCGCGCGTCCCGTCGCCGTTCATCGTCGCCGCGACGTCCCGGAGCTGCGTCGTGACCTCGCCGGTGTCCGCACCGCCCTTGATGGGGACGACGAGCCGCATCGACTCGTAGCGGTAGCCGTCGTCGGTCTCGACGCGGTGGACGTACTGGCTCGCCTCGTCCTCGTTCACGCGGAACAGCGCGGAGAGGACGCCAGTGACGTTCTCGTCGGGGACGCCGTCGCCGTCGGTGTCCGCCGCGCGGAACGTGTCGTTGAACGACGCGTTCGTCGCCGCGGTCGACCGCATCACCGACAGCGCGGAGCGCGTCGCGACGTCGCCGCTACTCCCCGTGAACGCGGTGTCCATCTCCGAGAGCCCGGACTCGGTCTCGTTCAGGCGCGCGAACGTCCCCGCCGTATCGAGCGAGGTGGAGTCGTTCGCCCTGACGAGCACCTGCGCTTGCGAGTCCTCGCGCTGGAAGTTCTCGTTCACGTAGTCGAGGTTCGCCTTCGCGGAGTACTCCCCGGGTTTGAACGGCTCGGGGAGGTCGTACAGCCACTCGGCGGGTTCGTCCGCGATGAAGCTCTCCTGACTGAACTCGGTACTGACCTGGGTCGCGCCGACACCGCCGGCGATGGAGATGACGAGCGCGACCGCGATGACGACCGCGGGCGCCTTCCGTGCGGCCGTCCCGCCGACGGAGAGCACCTGCGAGAACCGGCCGCCGCCGGTCCCGAACGCGCGCTTCGTGCGGTCCAGACCGAGGCGGTTCTCGAGGAAGCCGTCGGCCTCGATCTTCAGTGCGGGAACGAGCGCGCCGAACACCGCGAGCGCCGCGAGGATACCGACCGAGGACACGATACCGAAGTCCTGGATGGGCGGGAGCGGGCTCGTGAGGTTCGAGAGGAACCCGATGACGGTCGTCGCCGTCACCCACGTCAGCGCGAGGCCGACGCCGCCGAGGGCGACGCCCATGGAGCCGCGGACGTCGTCGACCGTGTCGTCGTCCGTGCGCGCCTCGCGGTGACGCATGAATATGTGTATCGCGTAGTCGATGGACAACCCGATCAGGAGGACCGGGACCGCGATCATGATCTGGTTGAACGACACGCCGGCGAGCCCCATGAACCCGAACGTCCACAGGAGGACCGCGACGATGCCGAACAGCCCGAGGACGATGTCGAGGGCGTCGCGGTACGCGACCATGAGCGTCAGCAGCACGAACAGCAACGCCATGGGCGCGACGATGTTCACGGAGTCCGTGAGCGACTGGTCGATCTCCTGGGAGATGACGCCGAACCCGAAGACGATGTACTCCTCGTCCCCGCTCCCCGTCGACCCGGCTTGCGCGACGTCCTGCATCTCGAGCTGGACCTGCGTCACGCCGTCGGCGACGGTCTGTGCGTTCGACGCGGCGCTACCGGAGGACGTCTCGAGGACGCCGATGAGCATCCGTGCGTTCGCACTCGTCGCTCCCGGCTCGAAGTCCTGGGGCATCAATCCGAGCGCCCGGCCGGCGAGTGGCCCGTCGCCCTCGCTGAGGACGACCGACGTGGCGTCCTCGACCTCGCTCGCGTTCATCGACTCGACCTCGTCTATCTGTGCGGACAGCGACGGCGTCCCGCCTTTCCGGAGCGATTCCCGGCGTTCCTGGAACTCGGCGAACGCCTCCTGGAGCGCCTGGCCTTCCGCCTGGAGTTCGTCGGCTCGTTCCGCGAGCGCCTGCGATTCGTCGCGGAGGACGCCCTGCGTGCCGGCGAGGTAGTTCCGTTCAACGGCCGCGAGCAGCGGTTCGACGTCGCGGACGGTCGCCTCGAACGCGGCGAAGTCACCGTCCTCGAACTCGACGGTCGAGTTCGCGACCACGGCGTCGTACCGGCCGCGAGCGGTGACGTTCGGGTCGCTCGCCGCGGCGGTCATCGCCTCGCCGAGTGCCGCGGCAGTCGCGTTCACGCGGTCGGAGCGGTTCGCGAGCGCCTGCAGCTGGTCGCTGAGGACGCCCTGGGTCCCCTGGCGGTACGCGCTCTGCACCTGTCGGTCGGTGCTCGCGTTCCGGAGGCGTCCGGCGGCGTCCTCGAAGGTGGCGTAGTCACGTGCGTCGAACTCGACCGTGGTGTTCGCCGCGACCCGGTCGAACTGCGTGCGGACGCTCGCGTCGCGGTCCTCGCGGAGGACGGTGAGCGCGCCGCGAAGGCGCTCGCTGGTGTTCGTCAGGGTCGCCTCGCGCTGCTTGAGCGCGCGGAACTCGTCGCCGAGCACCTGCTGGGTGCCGCTCCGGACCGTCGTCTGCACGGCGCTGGTGTTCGCGCGGAGTCGCGTGGCGGCGCGCTGGAAGACGGCGTAATCGTCGCTCCCGAGGTCGACGCTCGTGTTCGCGTTCACCCGCTCGAACTGCGTGCGAACGCTCGCGTTCGGGTTGGCTCGGAGCGCGTCGAGCGCGCCCTTGAGGCGTTCACCGGTCTCGTTGAGCGCTTGCCCGCGTGCCTCCAGTTCGGCGCGGCTCTCGTTGAGCGCCTCCGAGCGCGCCTGCAGTTCCGCGCCGCGAACGCGGAGTTCGCTGGCCTGCTCCTGCTGGATGGCGGCGATGGCGACGAGGTTCGACACGCCGAACAGTCCCCGGTCGCCGGCGAGCGTCCCGTTTATCGTCGCGTTCGACCGCAGCTCCTGTTGATAGCGCAGGGACGCCAGCAGCGAGTCCTTCGAGAGGACGTTCCCACCCTCCGATCGGTTCCGGATTATCACCTGGACGCTCGTCGTGCTGGTGTTGTCCGCGACGAACGTCTCCGAGATGTACTCGGAGGCGTTCGTGGCGTCGTTCTCGCTGTTGAACTGGCCGAGTCCGGACTCCGAGTCGACGGCGCCGGCCTGGGAGCCGAGGCCGGCGGTCACCAGCAGGAGGGCGACGATGATGACCTTCGTGTGTCCTGCGATACCATCCGCGATGCGGTCCACGGCGCTCACGTGGACCGACCTCCGACGACGGGTTTGCTGTGTGTACTGAACATACGACAGTTGTGTTGTTACTCGGCTACTAACAGACTGTCTCGGATAAATGTGACCGTACCGACCTCCGGAAACGCGGGAGAACTCGCGAACGGTTCCAGTCCGATGGCGAGCACCGGAGACCGCGCGACGGCCGTTCCGGTCAGTCGATACTGACCGAAAGCAGGTCCTCCGCGAACCGGACGTCGCCGTCGTAGTGCCCGGCGACGGCGTCGAGCATCTCGTCGTGGACGTCCTCCGTGTGCGGGTAGAGGTGCGTGAGGTAGACGCGACCGTACTCGTGGCCGGCGAGCGCCTCGCCGAGCTGGCTCGGCGTCGGATGGTTGTCCACGTCGACCGAATCCGGGAACGAGCAGTCGTGTGCGAACACCGCGACCTCGTCCGCGAACGACGCCAGCGCGTCGGTCGCCTCGCCGTCCCCGCTGAACGCGAACCGGTCGTCGAACCGGTACGCGAGGCACTCCTTGGAGTGCTCGGTGCGGTGCGCGTCCACCTCGAACCCGGCGACCTCGAACGACCGCTCGCCGACCTCGCGCACCGACAGGTCGACGCGGCCGTCGAGGTAGTCGTGGACGTCCAGCAAGCCGTCGACGAGCGCCTTCGTCCCGCGCGGCCCGACGACCTCGAGGTGGTCCTCGCCGGCGAGCCACCGCGCCTTCAGCAGCGGCATGAGGTCCGAGACGTGGTCGAGGTGGTGGTGCGTGAGGAGGACCGTCGACACGTTCTCGGCGCCGACGCCGGTCTCCTCGAGTCGATGCAGGACGCCGGCACCGCAGTCGACGAGGAGGTACCGGCCGGCCTCGTCGACGAGCAACCCGGTCTGGTGTCGGTCGGCGAGCGGCATCGCGCTCCCCGTCCCGAGGAAGGTGACGCGCATACCCGAGACACTGGCCGCCAGCGGGATGAAAGGGTCGTCTCGCGGTCGTCCGATACCCGGGGTCGACGACCGACCGTCGAGACGCTCGGAGTGTCGGCGGGTATCGCGCGCACCGCAACCGCCAAGTGCGTCCTCGGATTCGGGACGCGTATGCAGGGTCGTGCCACGGCACCGGCGGCGGGAACCGTCCTGAACGCGCTCGCGACCGGGCGCGGGTCCGCGTTCGCCATCGACGCCGACACCACCGCGTCCGTCACGCTCGACGCGACCGACCGCGGTGACGCGGACGCGAGCGAGGAGCCGTCGGTGACCGGGACGGTCGCGGGCGCACCCGACGCCGACACCGCGCTCGTCGAACGCTGCGTCTCCCTCGCGGTCGACCGCTGGGGGCCAGCGGCCGACCTCGACCCGTCGACGGTCGCCGGCGAGGTCCGCACGGAGAGCGACGTGCCGATGGCGGCCGGACTGAAGTCCTCGAGCGCGGCCGCGAACGCGACCGTGCTCGCGACCGCGAGCGCGCTCGGCGCCGACCCGGACCCGCTCGACGCCTGCCGGCTCGGCGTGCAGGCCGCGCGGGACGCCGGCGTCACCGTCACCGGCGCGTTCGACGACGCGAGCGCCAGCATGCTCGGCGGCCTCACCCGCACCGACAACACCGCGGACGAACTGCTCGCGCACGACGACGTCGACTGGGACGTCCTCGTCTGGACGCCCCCCGAGCGCGCGTACAGCGCCGACGCCGACGTCTCCCGCTGCGAGCGCGTCGCGCCGATGGCGGCCCTCGTCGACGACCTCGCCCGCGACGGCGACCACGGCCGCGCGATGACCGTGAACGGTCTCGCGTTCTGCGCCGCACTCGACTTCCCCACGGACCCGATCGTCGACGCCCTCCCGGACGCGACCGGCGCGAGCCTCTCCGGGACCGGCCCGAGCTACGTCGCCGTCTTCGACGCCGACGACGGCGACGGCGGCGACCCCGTCGGCCGCGTCGAGGCGCGCTGGCGCGACCGCGACGGCGACGTCTGGCGCACCACCACCCGCAGCGACGGCGCACGCATCCTATGACACGAGAACCCAGCCACACCGACGACGGACCGACAGACGACGACACCACCGCGAGCGGACGACCGCTCGCGGACGGCGGCGCGCACGACGACCGCGGCACCGGCGACGTCGCCGACGCCGACATCCCCGCACCGGACGAGATGAGTCTCGACGAACTCCGCGACGAGATTCGGGGCATCGACCACGACCTCGTCGAACTCATCGCCAGACGGACGTACGTCGCCGACACCATCGCGCAGGTCAAGGACGAGAAGGACCTGCCGACGACCGACGAGGAACAGGAACAGCGCGTCATGGACCGCGCCGGCGAGAACGCACAACGCTACGACGTCGACGCGAACCTCGTCAAAGCGATCTTCCGGCTGCTCATCGAACTGAACAAGGTCGAGCAACGCGAGAGCCGGTAGCCGAGTTCGAGTGTCGGCAACGACGTCGCTGCGTTCGGTCCACGGTCGACCGTCGGCACAGCCGAGGACGGGGACTCCAGTGCTTTCGAACCCGTGAGCTCTTCCGTTATTTCTCGTACGTTCGGTAGTCAGTGCGGGCGAACCGCTCGCTCACCGTGGCTGGCGGTCAGTGGCCGTCGTCGTCGCGGATGACCATCACCTTCACGCGGCGGACGGCGTCGAAGTCCCGGAGGGCGTAGACGAGGTCGCGGACGCGTTCGGCGTCGCCGCGACAGTACAGCGACTCCAGGCACCACTCGCCCTGGTGCGTGTGACTCGTGTTCAGGATGACGTCTTGGTAGTCGTGCTGGACGCCGTGGAGCTCCCGGATGACCTCGTGATGCCGGTAGTCGAACCCGACGAGTGCGACGACCTCGCCGGTCGTCGCCTCCAGGCGCGAGTGCGATTCGACGTACTCGAGCATCGCCTCCCTGACCGCGCGCGACCGGTTCTCGATGCCCTCGTCCCGCCAGACGCGGTCGAACTCGGCGACGATCTCGTCCGGGATGTTGAAACTCGTCCGCATTCGTCCTGCCACTGGACGCGGTCGTACAAAAGTCCCGGAGCCCGCCGGACGCGGTCGTAGCGAAGCCCCGGAGCAACCGGGTCGGTGGGGTGTCAGTACCGGAACCGGCGGGAGACGCGGTCCGCGACGTCGGGGTGCTCGTCGCGGATCCCGTCCGGGTTCCGCTGGCCGTCGGCGTTGACGACGTGGACCTCGCCGCGGTCGCCGCCGTAGACGTCCTGGAAGTCGTAGACGACGCCGAAGACGGAGACGTCGTCGGGGACGTCCGCGCTCTCCGCGAGCGCGTCGACCTGGCGGTCGACGTTGTACTCGACGAGGTGGTTCACGGCGTCGGCGTGCGTGAGGTCGGCGGGGAGTTCGTCGACGCCCGGTTCGACGCGCGGGCGAAGGAGGTCGATGCAGCGCGCGACGCCCGCCGGGTGGGCGGCCGCGGGCGTCGGCTCGGGCGCGTTCGCGTGCTCGGGGACGAGCGCGTCGTCGCGGTCGGCGCGGACCGCGTCGTACGTCGCCGTCACCGCCCCGCAGCCGGTGTGTCCGACGACGACCGCGGTCCTCGTGTTAGTGTACGCGAGCGGGTAGAGGACGTCGCCGGAGACGACCGTCTCGTCGTCGCTCGTGCGTTGCACGACGCGGTTCCCGATGTTGCCGACGGTGAACACGCGCCCGGGTTCGTCGTTCCCCCAGAGGTCGTCCTGGAGGACGCGACTGTCCGAGCAACAGACCGAGACCGCGTCGGGCCGCTGGCCGTCCTGGAGGTCGTCGAACCGGCCGGTGGCCGCGTCGGCGTGTGTGCGATTCCCGTCGAGGAGATCGACGATGGTCCGCGTCATACCAGCACCGTCGACCGCCAGCACGTATTACTCTCGGTTCGCCGCGGACGTTGCGAGGCCGGGGGAACCCGATGCCGTCGCGGCGTCGACGACACCGGGTCGAGCGCTCGGCTACGCGGAGAGCGGTCGAGGTCGAGCCGGTGGACGAGGCCCGCCATCGACGCGATGGACGCCATCTCGACGACGGTCCAGTCCTCGACGCGACCCGACCGGGTCGTCGTCACCGATGCGGACCATCGTGAGAAGCGCTCGCACGCCACCCCAAGGTCTTTCGAGCGGTCGAGCGTCGGCCGTGGACGATGACAGACGTCGAGGTCCCCGCAGTCGTCGACCCCGTGCTCGCTGCCGTGTTCCCGGACCGCGAGGTCGCCGCGGCCGGCGACGCCGGCCCGTCGTGGAACGACGACAACCGAACGGTCGGCGTCGAGTTCGCGGACGGCGAACGGGCGTACTGCAAGGTCGCCGTCGACGGCGACCCGTCGCGCGCCGCCCGCGAGTGCGGCGTCCTCGCGTACGTCGACGCGAACGCCGTCGTCCCGACACCGGCGGTGCTCGCGAGCGCCACGGGGAGCGCGGCCGACCCGCCGTACGTCGTCACCGCTGACGTCGACGGCACCATCGGCTGGCGCGCGTGGCGCGACGCCGACGACGACGAACGCGTCGCGTTCGCACGCGCCGTCGGGAGGACGTTCGCGAGCGTCCACGCCTGCCGGTTCGACGCCCACGGCCGGGTCGTCGACGGCGACGCGAACGACCTCGACGTCGACCCCGTCCCGTGGCCGGACCTGCTCGCCGACCAGATACGGTGGTCGAGGGACCGCGCCGGCGGCGGGCGGTTCGACGACCACTACGACGACGTGCTCGCGCTCGTCGACGACGAACGCGACCGGCTCCGCGACGCTCCCGCCGCGCTCTGCCACGGCGACCCCGCTCGCCCGAACCAGTTCGTCCACGCCGCCGACGCCACTGACTCGACCAGCATCGGCGACGACACCGGTTCGACCAGCACCACCGACTCCACTGACCCGACCAGCGCCACCGCCGAGCGCGCGCCGACCGTCGGCCTCCTGGACTGGGAGCTCGCACACGTCGGCGACCCGGTCCGAGAGCTCCAGCGCGCACGCCGACAGTTCGTCGACTCGCGCTACGACCCCGGGACCGAACGGCACGCACAGGCGTTCTACGACGGCTACCGCGACCGCGCCGGCGGGCTCCCCGACGGGTTCGAGGACCGACGACGGATATACGACGCCGTCACCTACCTCGGCGTCACCGGGTTCTTCGAACGCTGGGCCGACGACTTCGACACTCCCACGGACGAACTCGCCGCCGAGGTCGCCGACGAGATGGACCGTCGACTCGCCGCCGCACGCGAGCACTGACGGTCGAACCGGGCCGCCGACCACGTCCGCGATGAAGGGATTTATCCGAGCGTAGGGAGTCGAATCGAACGAGCAATGGTCGAGACGACGACGTTGCTACGGCTGTTCGCGGGCGTCGGACTCCTGCTCGGGAACGGGTACTTCGTCACCATCGAGTTCGCGATGACCCGCGTCCGACAGTTCGAGGAGGCCGCGTTCACGGGCTCTCGCGGCCTGGAGCGCGCGTGGGAGATGACCGAACGCCTCGAGATATACCTCTCGGGATGCCAGCTCGGCATCACCATCTGTAGCGTCGGGCTCGGCATCGCCGCCGAACCCGCGCTCGCCGCCCTCCTGGACCCGGTCGTGGCCGCGGTCCGACCGGCTGTCGAACCCGTGCTCTCGAGCGTCGGTCTCGGCGGCGTCGTCGGCGGTGGTGGCGGCGGCGAGGGCGGACACACGTTCCTCGCGGCCGCCCTCTCCTACGGCGTCATCAACATCTTCCACCTGACCGTCGGCGAGCAGGCGCCGACGTACCTGGGTATCGAGCGCTCGCGGCAGGTCGCGAAGTACGGCGCGCCGATCCTCTACTGGTGGACGAAGGTGTTCGGCCCCATCATCACGTTCGCGGACTGGCTCGCGAAGGCGATGCTCTCGGTGTTCGGCGTCGAGATAACGCGGTCGTGGGCCGAGGAGGAGATCGAGGGGGACGGCGAGGACGCCGAGGGGCGGACGCGCGGCGAGTTGATGACGCGGATGGGTGACGCGCTCTCGGGCGCCGGCCTCCCGGAGGAACGTCGGCGCGAGGTGATGAACGCGCTCGCGATCGACCGCATCCAGGTCGGCGACATCATGGTCGACCGCGAGGACGTCGTCGCGGTGTCCACCGAGGCGTCGACCGCGGAGAACTTCGAGGCCATCCGCGGAACCCCGCATACGCGGTTCCCGCTCGTCGGCGACGGCCTCGACGACGTCGAGGGCGTCGTGTACGTCTCGTCGCTCCTGGACGAACGCGCGGCTCTCGACGCGGGCGAGCGGACGTTCGCGGACGTCGCGGTGGACGCGATGACTGTTCGCGCCGACATGCCGGTGAGCGAGGCGATCGACGCGTTCCAGGCGCAGAACCAGGAGCTCGCCATCGTCGAAGCGGACGGGCGGGCGGTCGGCGTCGTCACCGCGACCGACGCGTTCGAGGCCATCGCGGGCGAGCTCGAGGACCCACTGGACGCCGAGCGCTGACGGGTCTTCCCGTCCCCGAGGAGCGACCGGTCGGTCGACGCACCGCGGTCGCCGAACCGTGCTATCTCACCCGAGGAGGACTCGCGCGGGCCGGACGACGCGGCGGAGTGGTGCGACGACGAGCCCGCGGAGGAACGCATCGATGCCGAGTTCCGAGCGGTCGAGACGGTACGTCTCGCCGTCGCGGACGACGATACCTCGGTCCGTGCCGATGGCGAGTGCGTCGTCGATGCGGTCGGCGTCGAGGTCGCAGGCGTCGTGGAGCGCGTCGTGAGTCAGCGGCTCGTCCTCGAGCGCGGTGGTGACGCGGTTCGCGTCCTGTAGCGTCGCCATCACGTCGCTCCGGGAGTCGACGTCGGAGAGCGGGTCCGGAGTCGATCCGGTTCGGGCGTCGGCGGCGGCGTCGGCGAGGAACCACGCACCGGCGAGGAACGTGCACGCGGGCAGCCAGAGCGCGCCGTCGCCGGTGCGAGCGAACGCGACGGCGAGTGCGACGCTACCGACGAGGACGACCGCGCCGAGACCGGTCTTGACGTGGCGGTCAGGGACTGCGCTCGCGTCGGTGGCGACGCCGACGAGTTCGACCGCTGCGAGTCCGATGCAGACGCCGACGATGCCGTCGACGGTGTAGCCGAGGAACGCGTACAGGACGGCGACGAAGGCGGCGAGACCGAGGAGGCGGCGTGCGGTGAACCGCTCGCGGGCACTTCGGTAGAGGGCGCGGCGCATGCTCGAGCGTACGTCGGCGAGCGCCAAAGGTGTCGGTGATGTGGCGAATCGTCTTGTGGAAGTCGTCCGGGGGGATTCCCGTGGTGTTGGCCCACGGACTCGCTCGAAGTGGCTCGGGGCGCTCCGACAGACGACGAGAACTTGCGAGGAGTTTCCAACGCCACAAGAACCGACACTAAAGACAATCTCTACTGAGTATAGTGGAAACTCGTCAGAGTTTTTTTTTTTTTTTTCAGTTTTCCGAACGCTTAACGGGCCTGCTGCACAGGCGTAAGGTGGCTATGGCACAGGACTGTGCTCGCTGTGGCGCCGACATCGACGACGCGGACGTCCGCTACACCGAACACGCCACTGACGGAACCGACACGTACTGCTCCGTGAACTGCATCGCCGACGTCGAACGCGTCGACGAGCAGACCGCCAGATCGAACCTCTTCGCCGACCTCCTCGAAGCCTGACCGGCCAGCACCACCCGAACACGAACGCATCCAGGCCTCCCCCAGGCCATCCCTCCTCCGGCGGCACCCGACTCCGCCGATAGCGTCCCACAGCCTACCGTCTCGGCCACGACGCGGCGCATCAGGCGCCGCGACGATACCCGAGCACGCGTCAGAACGGCAGTGACGACCGTAACCGCGAGAACACATCCGCATCTCGGTCCGGCCCGCCGTCTTCCGCAGCGAAGCGTCGAGCCGTCTCCGGGTCCGCGAGCACCGTCTTCGATACCTCCGGTTCCGACACCCACTCGAACGCCTCCGTTCCGGGACGACACTCCCCGCAGCCGTCCGAGGTCGTCGACGACCCGGTTCCACCGGACCTGCTCGCAGCACCCGGTTCACCCGCCGACTCGTCCGACGCTCTCACCGGCTCGCCAGAGGCCACCGGTTCGTCCGACGCCACCGGTTCGTCCGACGGCGACCACGTCGGCCCGCTCGGTTCGCCGGACAGCGTGCGCACGGATTCTCGAGAGCTCGTCGCTCCGGACGCACCCGCGTCGCCGGAGGACGGCTCGGCTGCATCGTCGAACCCCACCACGTCCTCGGGGTCCGGCGTCGACCCGTCGGTCACCGCGAGCTGGTCGTCGACGTCCGCCGCGAACGCCTCGAACGCCGGCGGCGCCGGGACGACATCCGCGTCGCTCGGGCGTCGGTCCGCGAGCATCACCTCCTCGGGCGTGTCCTCGTCGAACCGCTCGAAGAGCGCGTCGACGGACGCCTCGACGAGCGACGGGTCGACGCGCCCGCCAGCGAAGACGTCGTCGACGCCGTCACGCGCGAACGGCGCGACCGCGTCCTCGGTCGACCCATCGCGCCCGTCGTGCTCGGACTCTCGCATCACGACCCGAACGTCAGCATCCCCGGTATTAAATTTTTGCTATGCTAGTTCGAAAATAGTGGCGGTGCGGCGAGGTTCGGGAGTCGATAACCCCGCGTCAGAACCAGAACGCCGCTCAGTCGCGCTGGCGGACGCCGAGCACGGCGAGCGCCGCCACGAGCGCGACGCCCGCGGCGACGGCACCGAAGCCGAGTGCACCGCCGGCCTCGCCGGAGCCGGTCTCTGACCCGCCGGAACCGGCCGCCGTCGACCCCCCGGACGACGTCGTCGTCGGCGCCGGCGCGGTCGTCCCCGTCGCCGTGACGACGATGGACGTCGTCCGACTCGCGTTCGCGACCTTCGTCACCTCGAACTCGGACGCGACCGGCGTCCCACCGACGGTCACCGGACGGTCGGCGCTCGCGTCGAACTCGCCGTCGCCGTCGTCGCGGTAGACGGTCGCGGTCAGTTGCGCCGACTCGTTGCGTGCCATCGACTCGTAGAACGACGCCGCGAGCGGCACCGAGACGTTCTCGTTCGCGCCCGCCGACACCGGCGCGGACCCGAGGACGGTCCCGTTCTCGTCCGCGACCGCGACGAACCCCGAACGGTTCGACTCCGCGCGCCTGACCGTCACCGAGGCGTCGTCGATGCGTTGACTCCCGAAGTCCCGCGCGACCACGTTCACGTTCCCGTCCTCACTCACGTATATCGGGATGACGGAGCCCGCGACCCGCCCCTGGATACCGGTGAGCGCGGTGTCCTGGTTCGGTTCGAACTCGCCGTCGCCGTCGGTCCGATGCAGTGCGACCCAGACCTTCGCGACGCCATCGATCTGCGAGAGGAACTCCTGGTCGACGTCGATCTCGTAGTTCTCGTCGGGGCCCGCCTTCAGGGCGGCGTGCCCGATCGCCTTCCCCATCTGCCCGCCCTTGTCGATGTGGACGACGGCGTACCCGTCCTGGAGTATGAACGACCGTTCGACGACGACGTGGTCGTCGACGACCTGCGCGTCCGCCGTCAGGTGGTTGCCGTGACCGGCGACGGGGAGCGCGGCCAGGGTGGCGAGGACCACGAAGCAGGCGAGGACCGGAGCGAAGTACCGACGCATGTTCACGAGTGGTGGTTGGATTCTTTAGTGTTTGTCGGGACCGAACGCGTGAACGAAACCCGCGACCGGGCGGTTCCTTCGGCGGCCGACGCACCCGCAGGTTCGACAGGGTGGGTGAGTGCGCGCTCAGACGGTGAACGTGCGTCCGGGGAGTTGACGGAACGCGCGCTCGTAGCCCTCGTGGCGCGCGACCTGCGAGGGCGTCGTCGCGCGAACCACGACCTCGTCACCCGCTTCGAGACCGTCGACGGCCGCACCGTAGTGGTACCCGATCTCGCCGTCGATGACGGGCGCGAGCCGGTCGTCGAACACCGTCTCGCCGCCGCGCGTCACCGTCGCCTCGAGCCCCATCATCGGGACGACGAACCCGTTGTAGCGGGTGCGCGCGGAGACGTACAGGTAGTCGCTGCCGTCCGCGAACCGACCGCCGTCGTCGACTCGGGCCGTGACGAGGGTCGCGCCGTCGGCGAGCTTCGACCCGACGACCGTCCCGGGGAGCGCGTCCGGCGCGGGGAGTCCGCCCTTCGGCGCGTCCATCGACCCCATCGGCTTCACCGCACCGGCCTTCCCGCCGGCGCCGACGTCGCGGACGCTGAACTCGCCGGCGACGGACTCGCTCCACTCGAAGGGGATCTCGATGCTCGTGGACTCCCCGTACCGGTCTGCGAGCGCGCCGACGCCGCGCGTCGACCCCAGGCCTTCGAAGTTCACGCGCGCCGTGTACTCGCCGAAGTCCGGCATCTGGAAGTTGGCGCCGTAGTGAAAGCCCATGCGCTGGGAGAGCATCGGGTACGTGACCTCCTGCGTGACGGTCTCGCCGTCGCGGAGGACCTCGGTGTTGACGCTGGAGGGCAGCACCTGATTGGTCTCGGCGTCGAACACGGACGTCATCAGGTGGAAGCTGTCGGCGTCCTCGGTCTCGGTCTTCTCGACGCTCCGCCCGTTGACGTTCCAGAAGTTGTGCGGGATGGAGAGCATGAGCATCGCGCGGAGGTCGCCGGACTTCCCCATCCCCGACATCACCATCTGGTCCATGAACGTCTGGACGTAGATGCCCGACGGGCCGTCCGGGGTCGTGGTCGTCGGCTCGGCGGTCTCGGTCGGCGCGTCGTCCGTCGCGCTCTCGGTCCCGCCGGTGTCACCGTCGAGACAGCCGGCGAGCCCGACGCCGGCGGCGGCCGGCAGGGCGTGGAGGAGGCGGCGTCGTTGCATGCACGCACCTAGTCGAATGCAAAGAAAAACCGTTGTGGTTCACGTCTCGAACCACCGGTTCTCGTCGTGGCCGGGGCTTGCGATACGACTGCGGCCGCGAGATGGCGGTTCGGGCGGGTCACGCGAGCGGGAACGGGCTCGTCGGGTCACGGTGCGGCGAGCACGTAGAGGGACGCGACGGTGTACGCGACCATGAGGGCGGCCAGTGGCGCGTGCCCTCGGCGGGCGCGACGGGCGTCGGGGAACGCGCGCTCGGTCGCGAGGTGCGCGGCGACGACGGCGACGAGGTGCCCGCCGACGACGAGCGCGACCTGGGTCGCCCAGACCGCGACCGGTGCGAGCGCGCTCGACGCGTCCACCGCGAGCGGGACGCCGGCCGCGCCGAAAGCGCGTTCGACGAGCCGGGTGGCGTTCACGAGCACGTACGGGTAGTTGTGCGCGACGTCGTACGCGACCGCGATCGGTAGTAGCGTCGCGGCGAGGTAGCGGAGGACGCCCTCGGCGTCGACGACCTCGTCCGCGCCGCCGGGCGCGGTCGTGGTGCCGCCGTCGGGGCTCGCTGGCGTCCCCGCGGCGACCGAGACGGCGCGGCGGACGAGGACCGCGCCAGCGAGGAACGCGGCGAGGAACCCGACGTAGATCGCGAGGCCGGCGTACGCGCCGACGAGCGAGCCGAGTGCGGCGAGTGCGCGCGCGGCGACGGTCGTCTCGACGGCGCCGTCGAACGTGACGGTGGCCGCGGCGACGACGACGAACGCCGCGGTTGCGACGTCCGGGAGTGGGCGCGCGCTCCCGACCCACGGCGGTCGAAGGACGGCGACGACGCGCTCCCCGTCCGGCCCCGGTTCGCGCTCGAATGCGACCGGGGCGACGCGGCCGGCGAGCCGGTAGAGCACGGCGAAGGCGTCGGCGCGGTCGAGCGCGTCCCGGCCGAACGCGAGCGCGAGCGCGAGCATCGCGAACGCGTACGCGGCGAGGACGACGACCGTGAGTCGGCCGTCGTCGGGGACGACGGTGAGGTTCTCGGCGACGCCGACGACGGCGACGAGACCGAGGACCGCCGGCCACGACCCCAGCCGGTCGGGGTACTCGCGCGCACCCAGCTCCCCGCCTTCCAGCGCTGCGAGCGCGTCGTACGCGACGTGCCACGGTGAGAGCAGTCGCCACGGCGACCCGACGGCCGCGGCGACGACGAGCGACCCCTTGAACAGCACCGGCCAGACGAGTATCTCCGCGAACGTCACGGCGGCACGGCTCGTGAGCCCGGAGACGACCGCGGCCGCGAGCGCGACGACGGCGAGAGCGCGGACCGCGACCGCGAACGCACGGACCACGTCGGCGTCGAGCGACCCGAGACGGACGCGTCCCGTCGGCGGGTCCGGGCCGACCGCGAGGCCGACCGCCGTTCCACCGACCGCGAGCGCCGCGCCCGCGACGAGCGCCGGGACCGGGACGGGCGGCGTCTCCACCGCCGTCCCGTGCGCGCTCGCCACCCCGGCGAGCGCCGACAGCGTCGCGAGCGCGAACAGCGCCGCGAGCGCGCGGCGGCCGCGACGGCCGCGGCGACGGGACCCACGTCCGTCCGACCGACGGTCGCCGGAACCGCATCGCCCTGGGCCGCGTTCCTGCATCGGTCGACCATCCGGGAGCGCGGTACAAGTGCGCCGTGGTTCGCGCATCGAACACCGCGGTCGAGAGGGGGCGCTTATCCCCGTGCGCCCCCGACGCCTGGGCATGCGAGCGGTCACCGTCGCCGCGGTCGCGGTCGTCCTCGCGAGCCTCGCCGGCGCCGTCCTCCTCGGCGCGACCGGCGCGCTCGTCGAGCAGGACGGCAGCGACCTGGCGACGACGTGGACGAGCGACTCCGCGGTCCCCTCGGACAACAACCACCACGAGCCCGCCGTCGGCGTCGTCGGCGGCGAACCCCGCGTGTTCGCACCCGTCAGCTCCACGCGAGCGGTGGACGCGTGCGCGCTCGTCGCGTTCGACGCCGCGGACGGCGGCGAGACGTGGCGCGACCGCGTCCCGAGCGCGAACTGCACGGTGCACGCGGTCGCGGACGTCGCGGTCGCGGACTACGACCGGGACGGCACCACGGAGGTGCTCGCGACCACGACCGAGCGCGTCGTCGTCGCGTACGCGCCCGGCGGCGAGGTCGAGCGCGAGTGGGAGCTCTCGGCGTACGGGTACACGAGACCCGTCGTCGCGAACGTCACGGGCGACGCCGCGCCCGAGGTCGTCGTCGTCGACTCCCGCGGCCTCGTCCAGGTGCTCGAGGCCGACGGCGGCGTGGCGTGGCGCGACGACCGCGACGGCTACGTCTGGGGGTCGCCGGTCGTCGACGACGTGGACGCCGACGGCCGCATCGAGGTCGTCGTCGCCGACAGCACCGGCGCGATGACCGCCTACACCGCGGACGGCGGCGTGGACTGGAACGTCTCCCTCGACGGCGAGGCGGTGACGTGGCTCGGGCACGGCGACGCGGACGACGACGGCGTCACCGAGTTCTACGCGGGCACGCCGACCGGGTCGGTGTTCGCGGTCGACGGCACCGGCGAGCGCGCGTGGACGACGACCCGCAGCGACCTGACCGCGACGAGCGCCGTGCTCCGGGACGACGCCGGCGCGGGTGCGTTCGTCGCGAGCGACGACGGCACGGTCGCGCGACTGAACGCCACCACCGGCGACGTCGTCTGGGAGACGACGGTCGCGAGCGACGCCGTCCAGATGATGCCTCCGCCCGTCGCCGGCGACGTCGACGGCGACGGCGGCGAGGAGCTCGTCGTCGCCGCGAACGACGCGACCGTCGCCGTCCTCGACCCCGAGACCGGCCGGACGCTCGCGAACGTCGGGCACGACGACCGCGTGTTCGCCGCGCCCGTCCTTGCAGACGTCGACGACGACGGCCGCGAGGAGGTGTTCGTCATCTACGCCGACGGCACCGTCCGCCGGTTCGACTACGGGGACTGACCGACCGCGACCCCGTCGACTGACCGACTGCGAGCCCGCCAACTGACCGACTGCGACCCCGCCTCCGCACCGTCGACTGACGGGGTGCGATGGTCGCGTGCGACGTGACGCGGCAGAAGGTTTTCACCGCCAGGTGTCGGCTTGTCGAGACGTGAACCGTCGACAGCTCGCCGGCGTCGCGCTCGCCGCCACCGCTACCGCCCCCCTGCTCGCACTCCTCGTCCTCCTGACGTACGGAACGCGCTGGGGCCACGAGCTCTACCTGTTCCCGTACGCCATCGGTGCCGCGACGCTCCCGTTCGTCGCCGCGGTCGCGACCGAGCGATACCGACTCGTGCTCCCGACGCTCCTCCTTCCCGTCGGCGTGCTCGCGTTCGTCGGCGGCGTCGTCGCCGGCGGTGGCTGCCTGCAGGCCGCGGGCGAGGGGTGGTACTTCACCTACGACCCAGTGCGTAACGTGATCCGTTACGGCGGGAGCGTCGGTACCTGTCGTGCGGAACCGAACGCGCCGGTCGTCCTCCTCGGGTACGCACTCACGGCCGTCGGCGGCCTCCAGACGCTGGACGCCGTCACCGCCCGCACGTGGTCGCCACTCGACCTGTCCGCACTCCCGGGAGCGAGTCGGTTCGCGCCGTAGCACGACGCCACCGCCGAGAACCTCGAGGCGCGCGGCGACGGCTCTAGGCGACGTCGTACGTGTCGCGGACCGTGGACGAGAGCATCCCGTCGCGGTCGAGCGCGACGTACACGACGACGCAGCGCTCGTCGACCGGGTCGAGCACGAAGACCTCGCGCGCCCCGCCGTCGCGGTCGCCGGCGTCGACGCGCGCCAACAGCGGGTCGAGCGGGCGAGCGCCCGTCCGGAACTCCTCGAAGAGGTCGCGCTCTCCCGGCTGTTCAGCGAACGTGTACAGCGCGCCGTTCTCCGCGCCGTCCGTGTTCCGCGTCACGCGCGAGTTCACGCCCTCGCCACGGCGCTTCGCCTCCGCCCACGTCTCCCGCGCCGCCTCGAACAACCCCGTGACCTCCCGCGCGAACGAGAACCGCGTGTCCCGGACCGGCTCCAGAGCCGCGACCGTCGGCGGCTCGGTCTGCCAGTCAAGGGCCGCGGACACGACCGCACCAGGACGCAGGTCCGCGACGCCGTCCGCGTCGTGGCCGTCGCGAGCGATCTCCGTCACCTCGTACGCGCCCGGTTCGTCCGTCGTCGGGTCCGCCGGCACGCGAACGAACGCCAACGCGTCACCGCGACGAGCGCTCTCGTACACGCGGAACGTCTCCACCTCTGCCGGTACGTCCGATCGTCGGTCGTCTGCCGTCACGCCCGCCACTCGGCGCGCCACACGGGTAAGCGTCGCGGGTCGCCATCCCGCCGTCGCCGCCGCGCTGCCGGGAGAAGGCCACGTTCAAGACCCTGCCCGCCCGTTCATCGAGCAGAGATGACCATCCCCTCGTTCGTCATCGGGATCGCGGGCGGCACGGGCGCGGGCAAGACCACCGTCGCCCGCGAGGTCGCCGATTCCGTCGGCGAGGCCGTGACCAGGATCCCCATCGACAACTACTATCACGACCTCTCGCACCTCGAGATGGACGAGCGCGAGGACGTGAACTACGACCACCCCGACGCGTTCGAGTGGGACCTCCTCATGGAGCACCTCGACGCCCTCCTCATGGGACAACCGATCGAGATGCCCCAGTACGACTTCACGATCCACAACCGCAAGGACGAGACCGTTCACGTCGAACCGTCGGACGTCATCGTCGTCGAAGGCATCTTCGCGCTCTACGACGACGCCGTCACCGACCGCTGCGACCTCAAGGTCTACGTCGAGACCGACGCCGACGTCCGCATCCTCCGCCGCATCCGCCGGGACGTCATCGACCGCGACCGCGATCTCGAAGGCGTCATCGACCAGTACCTCGGCACGGTCAAACCGATGCACGAGCAGTTCGTCGCCCCGACGAAGAAGCACGCCGACATCATCATCCCCGAGGGCGCGAACCAGACCGCGGTGAACCTCCTCACCGAGAAGGTCGAGGTCGAACGCAGCGGCGTCGCGCAGGGACTCGCGAGCGAATGGGAGCGCAACCCGGTCGAGGTCGCCGACACCGACGGCGACCGCACGACCGTCACGCCCTCCCCGGACGAGGACGCCGAGGAGTGAGCGCGCCGACGCGGGAGACCGGCAGCAGGCGGGCGGTTCGACGCGGATGCGAGATTCCACATCACTTATGCCGTTCGGTGTGAGTATTCTTCCCTATGAGTACCCAATCACGCACCGCGGAGCCCAACGAGTACGAGGAAGGGTTCTTAAGCCAGAACACGTGGATCCGGCCGGTCGCGATCTTCGTGGGCATCTGCTTCGGGTTGCTCGCACTCATCATCGGCGCGAACGCGACGATGGGCTGGCTCGGCGGTCGCTTCGGACAGGTCCTGTTCGGGATGGTCGCATCGCTCGTCTTCATGAGCTTCGTCTTCAGTGCGGTCCTCCTCGTGGTCAACGGCGCCCGTTACCTCTACAACAGGAGCTGACGACCGCCGTACCGCCGTCGAACACCGTTCTCCTCGCTCGTGACGACGCCTGCAGTGACGTCGCTCGACCGACGTCCAGCCACCTGTCCCGTCGACACCACGCGCTCCCGAACTGGACGCCACTGGCCATCGCACCCGCCTGCTTCGATGTCAACCCAATGACGGTGTTCGACCGTTCTCGAAGACACAGTACCCGGGGAAGCCACCGCACGGGCCCGAAACAGCTTGTGAACAACCCGCAAGAACAGGCAGCTCCCAGACAAATTAGCGACGTCTTTCATTACTCGACCGGTGAACGGTACGGTCGTGACAGCGAACCAGTCATCGACGCGACGACGGTTCCTCCAGTTGAGCGCCGCAACCGCGACCGCCACCGCCCTCGGCACCACGACCACGGCGGCCGACCCCGGAACGTGGGAGTCCACGAAGAGCCCCGTCGACGTCACGCTCCACGACGTCGAGACGACCGCCGCGAACGCCTTCGCCGTCGGCGGCGCCGGCGTCGTCGTCGAACGCACCCAGGACGGCTGGCGGAAGGTCGTCGACGGCGGCCCGACCGGGAACGGGAACTCGCTGTACGGCGCCGACGTCACCGACGACGGCAAACGCCTGTGGTTCGTCGGCGCGAGCGGCGCAATCGGCGAGTACGACGTCGAGACCGGGAACCTCGAATCTCACTCCGCGCCCAACGACTCGACGAACAACTTCAACGACGTCGCCGTCACCGGCGACAGCGACGAGGCGAACGTCTACGTCGCCGGTGACTCCGGGAGCGTCCACTACAGCTTCGAGAACGGCGCGACCGGCACGTGGAACTACGTCGCCGTCGGCCAGGGCGCCGCCATCCAGGCCATCGACTTCCACGGCCCGCGCACCGGCCACCTCGTGAACGGCAACGCGAACGTCTTCTATACGGGCGACGGCACCACGTGGAACAAGACCGGTATCGCCGACGCCGACGTCTCGCTGTACGGCGTCGACTCCGACGCGAAGGACGACGTCCACGTCGCCGCCGGCAGCGGCGTCGTCTACCGCTACAAGCCCGACAGCGAGGGGACGCCGAAGTGGTTCCGCACGAAGGTCGGCGAACCCAGCCTCCGCGACATCGAGAAGACCGACGACGACGGCTACGCCGTCGGGGACGCCGGCGCCGTCTTCGACCAGGAATCCGGCGAGTGGGGGCGCGACGAGACGCCGAACGGCCAGGGCCTCACGGCCGTCGTCGACACCGACGGCAACGACATCGCCGTCGGCGCCTCCGGCACCATCGTCGAGACGAACCCCGACGCCGAAGCCGAACCCGGCTCGGACACCCAGACCGGACAGGCCGCGGACGTCACCCGCACCAGCACCAACACCAGCGGCCAGAAGAAGCTCGAGTTCACCGTCCAGAACACCGGCGACTCGACGGTGACCGTCGACGCGTTCGCCCTCCAGACGAACGTCCAGGTGGAGACGATATCGCGCGACGGCGGCGAGGTCATCGTCCCCGCCGACGACACCGGCTACCGCAACAGCGAGGACCCCATCCCCGTCGACGGCGAGCTCCGCGCGCTCGACACCCCCGGCGTCTTCGACGCCGGCACCGAAGCCACCGCGCACTTCAAGCTCTACGACGGCGGGAACGTCGCCCTCGCCGTCGACCCCGTCGACGAGAGACCCAGCGGCAACTACATCAGCGCCACCCTCCAGTACGGCGACGATACCCGCGACACCTTCTACTTCGCCGTCACCAACGTCAACTCGTAACGACGCCGCGACCTCACCCTGCCCGACTCTCCCGGAGCAACGAGCACACGACCGCCTCACGTACCACTCACGACGAAAGCATCACGACGAGAGCAACCAGCAGGTCCGCTACGATTCGACGCATCCGACGAACGCGGACGACCGTCTATAGGGCATCGATCGTCGCGGAAAAGCAAGCCGGTGGAGGGATTTGAACCCTCGGCCTATTCCTTACGAAGGAATCGCTCTACCTCTGAGCTACACCGGCAGACGGCGTCTGTCTGCATTCAGTCATGGCGGGAGAATCGCAATAAGGGTTGCGAATCGGGCCGGGCGTGCTACGTCGAGACGAGGCGGACGTCGAGGCAGACGTTGTGCTCGTGGGGCGCGTACGAACGCACGACGTGCCGGGTCTCGACGGTCACGTCGTACGCGGGCTCGAACGCCTCGCGGATGGCGCGCTCGCCCGGACCGAACGGGTCGTCCTCGTGCTGGATGTCGTAGAGATGGAGGACGCACTCGTCGCTCGCGAGCACCGCCGCGGTGTCGAGGAACTCGCTCGCCGTATGCGGGAGGTTCATGACGAGCCGGTCCGCCCAGCCCGCGTACTCGCCCGCAGCTACGTTGCGGACGTCCCCCTCGATTGCAGTGACGCGGTCCGCGACGCCGTTCCGGCTGGCGTTCTCCCTGAGGTACTCGACCGCGACGGGATTCAGGTCGACGCCGACCGCCTCCGCCCCGCGCTTGGCCGCCGGAATCACGAACGGGCCGACGCCCGCGAACATGTCGAAGACGCGCTCGCCCGGCTCGACCTGACTCGTCACGCGATGGCGTTCCGTCGCGAGCCGCGGCGAGAAGTACACCTCGGCGAGATCCAGGTGGTACTCGCAGCCGTACTCGCGATGCACCGTCTCCGTGGAATCGCCCACGAGGACGTCCCACTCGCGCACCCGGAGCTCGCCCTTCACCTTCGACGCTCGATTCAGGACCGTCTCGACGGGCAGGTCCGACGCCACCATCGCCTCGGCGATCTCGCGAGCGCGCTCGTCGTCGTCCTCGTCCAGGATGACGACGTCACCGAGGCGTTCGTAACTCGGCTCGAACCCGAGCACGTCCGCGGGCGTCGTCTGAGTCTCCCGGTCGGGCACCGCACGCGCCACCACCTCGAACCCCGCCGGGACGCCGTCCGCGTCCACCACCGGGATGAACAACGTCCCGTCCTCGACGACGATCTCGCGGCTATCGTCGAGCACGCCCGCGTCCGCGAGCACCTGCCGCGACTCCTCGCCCGACTCCCGGTCCACGCGCACGCACGGCTCGTCCATACGGACACGAGCGAGACGCGCCACCCTCAACCTGACGAACCACACCGGCGCTCACGGCCGCGACCGACCCGTCATCGCGACGCGGACCGACGGCTTCAACGCCGCCGACGCACACACGGACAGTATGCTCACGTTCATCGGTCTCGGCCTCTACGACGAACGCTCCATCACCGTCGAAGGCCGCGACGCCCTCCGCGACGCCGACCGCGCGTACGTCGAATGCTACACGAGCAAACTGCTCGGCGCCACCGTCGACGACCTCGAACGCCACCACGACGTCGACATCGACATCGTAGAGCGCGCCGACGTCGAACAGCACCCCGAAGCGATACTGGACGCCGCCGAGACCGAATCCGTCGCGTTCTGTACCGCCGGCGACACCATGATCGCGACCACGCACACCGACCTTCGACTGCGCGCGGAGGACCGCGGAATCGACACCCGCGTCCACCACGGCGTCACCGCCGAGACCGCCGCCGCCTCCCTCACCGGCCTCCAGAACTACCGGTTCGGGAAGGCGACCACGCTCCCCTTCGAGTACGCGCACGCCGGCACCGACGTCCCCGACAGCGTCCTCGACACCATCACCGCGAACCGCGACCGCGGCCTCCACACCCTCGTCTTCCTCGACATCAAGGTCGGGGACGACACCGCCGGCGCCGACGTCCGCGACGGCGACGAGTACATGACCGCCGACGTCGCCGCCGAACGCCTCGCCGAGCACCACCCCGACCTCGTCGCCGTCGTCGTCGCCCGCGCCGGCAGCCCCAACCCACTCGTCCGTGCCGACACCCTCGCGAACCTCGCCATCGGCGACTTCGGCGACCCACTCCACCTCCTCGTCGTCCCCGGCGACTGCCACCTCCTCGAAGCCGACGCCCTCGAGACCCTCGCCGACGCCCCCCGCGACGAACTGGACGTCGTCTGACCGACCACCAGACACCCACACGCACCACATCTCCTCACCGACCCTCAGTCCTGCCAAGTCAGGGCTCTCGCCCCGACCTGGGAGCGGTAGCACGCCACTGACTCGATGCGACCGCCCGAGTACGACCACCGGCTCGGCGCGCGAACGTGCGGACCGAGAACGCCAGTGAGCGAGTCGCGCACACACTCGCGAGGGACGCTGCCTAGGTCCCGCGAGCGCCGCGAGCACGACCCGACAGCGTCGGCAGGGGAGGACGTGGCCCACAACAGTCACCGCGAGCACGAGAACGACACCACACACTCCAGACACGAACAACCCACCAGAACCACCAGCAGCCACAGCACCACGACCATCAACTACAACACCACCAGCAAACGACCGCACGCCACACCCGACGACCCAGCCCCACACTCACCAAGGGCAAGCACGGAACTGCCGTCGCTATCGAGCGTCGCACGCGAAAGAAAAGCGAACGTGAAGACCGAGTGAGACTCGGTTAGTTAGCTGACGTTATTCGTCGCGACGGGTCGCGAGGAGCGCAGCCGCAACGAGTGCGACGAGCGCAACAGCGACACCGAAGCCGGGGGAGCCACCCTCATCGGAGGTGGTGGTCTCCTCGTCCGTCGGCTCGGACGTCGTCGGGGCCTCGGACGTCGTCGGCTCGTCCGTCGGCTCCGTCGTCGTCGGCGTCGTCGTCGGCGTCGTCGTCGTCGGCGTCGTCGTCGTGCTGGTCTCGTCCTGCACCGTGATACCGGCCGTGACAGCGTCGTTGTCACCGACCATCACACCGTGCGTGTAGTCACCAGTCGACGAGGGAACCGTGTACTCGAACGTGACCTCGGTCGTCGAACCAGCGTCAACGGACACGTTCTGCGTCGACTCCGTCGTGCCGTTGAACATGTACGCGACCTCGGTCTCGCCCGAGGAGTCGCCAGTGTTCTCGACCGTCGCGGTCACCGTGATCGTCGAACCGGGGGCAGCCGACTCCGGCGCGTCGAGGGACGCGAGCTGGAGGTTGGCAGCGCCGCCGATCTGTGCGTCGACCGACTCGAGCGACTGGGAACCGTCCTTCACGGCGACCGTGAAGTTAGTGCCAGTCGGGATGTCACCGAGATTGAGAGTGGTCGACCACGTGCCGTCGGACTGAACCGTGGCCGTGGCCGTGCGGAGGAACGGGTTCTGGCCGCTGGACGAACGGGCACTAATCGTGAGGTTCGTGCCGGTCGCCGCAGAGGACGAACCAGTGATTTCCGCTTCGTCGGACTGCGCAACAATCAGCGGGTCCTCGGAGTTCGGCTCGGCGCCGTCGATGTTACCCGTCCGCTGGATGACCGAGAACTGCTGGACCGTCGACATCTGCTTCTTACCGTAGGCCCACGCGCTGTCGAACGTCATGTTGACGTTGAACGTCTGGCGCGGGTTCTTGTCGGACACCGAGAAGTTGTCCTTGTCCGTGTCAACGAACATGTACATCGTGTTCTCGGTGGGCGAGAGGAGCGTCGTCTTGTTCTTCGTGTTAATCGTCGTAGCCGGCGTGTTCGGCGGCGTGGAAGCCACCGTCTGCGTAATATTCAACTGCGCACCGTTAACCTGGGTGAACGGACCAGTGATGACGGCGTCGTTCTTCGCACTCGGGACGAGAGTCCCGTAGACACCGGCAGCCTTGATCTCAAGGACGACCTCGTCCTCGATCGCGGCCGTGGAGTCCTGAGTGATGTAGTCCTGGTAGTAGTCGTCGGACTTCGGGCTGAGGGAGTTCTTGCCGTCAGGCGCCGTCCAGACGTTGATTGCGCGGTCGACGTTGTTCGGGTTCCGCACGACAACCGTCGCAACGCCGGTCTCGTCGCCACCGACCGTGGCGTTCACGGGGTACTCGGCAGCGCCGAGTCTCTGGTTCGAGTTAGCGAACTGACTGCTGAGCGTACGGCCCGCGATGGCGTCATCGCTACCGGACGGCAGCTGGAACGTGGTGTTGTCGCTCGTGCCGGCCGTCGCCGTGTTCCAGTAGAACTCGACGTAGCCGTCGTCGTTGTCGTCAACGAGAGTGACGCTCTCCTGATAGCGGACAGAGGTGCCGCCGACGTTGACCGTCGCGCGGTCCGTCGCCCCCGTGATGGAGACGTTCATGACGACGATGTCACCGCGCTCGTCCGAAATCGCCTGCGTCACGAAGCCAGCGGAGCCCTCGGCGGGCGCGTTGACGTTGACGGCAGCGGTGTCGGACGCCGTGGTGTCCGTGACCGAGAACGTGAGGTTCTTCGGTCCGGCCTCAACATCAGTGAAGTTGAGGGTCGCTTCGTTGTTGTCGTTGCGGGTCAGACCGGTGACCATGATACCGTCATCGTCACCGGCGTCGCCGTCTTGGTCAATGTCGACGTCCGTCGCGGTCGGGCCCGCGCTCGAGAACACGTCGCGGAGTTCCTGGTCCGTCATGTTCTCCGAGAGGACGTACGCGCCGAAGTTGGACGCACGGTTGGAGTCAATCTCCAGGTCAACTTCGCTGTCCTCACCGGAGTTCGCGACCGTACTGGACGCGAAACCAACGGAGAGTGTCTGCGGGACGACCTCGAAGTTCACACGCACCGAGGAACCGGAGGTGTCCTCGGCCTTCACGAAGTAGTCACCGTTGAAGTCGCTGGTGGGGACGGTGACGCTGCCGTCCGAACCGACTTCGTAGTTGTTCTCGTAGGAGCTACCGGACGAGGTGTTCTCACGAACTTCGACAGTCGTGCCCGGGTTGACGTTCGTCAGGACGAGGTCCTGACCCTGGAAGACAGGGCTGGACGAAGGCTGAGCCTGCGTCACACCGACCTGACTACCAGTGATCGTGTAGGTACCCGACCAGCTGTCGAACTGGGTGTCGCTCGAGTCGCTGAGGGACACCGAGTAACTGGGGGTGCTGACCGAGGACGGGTTCTTGACGTTGTCAACGGCGACGCGGACCGTGTCGCCGTTGGACAGGCTCTGAGAGTTCGAAAGCTTGAATTCGACCACGCCGCTAGACGCGGAGACTTCCGTCAGACCGTCCGTGTACTCGTTTCCATCGACGTAGACCGAGATATCGCTGGCATCGACGTTGCTCACGTCGGCCGAACCCAGGTCGACATCGACGTACACGAGGGTATTTTGGTTACTGAGCGACACATCAGCCGAGGTGTTATACTCTACACCCGGCTCGTTGGGCGCCTGGTCCGAGAGCGTGATGGTCGCGCTGTTCGCGGCGGCGGCCGTGCCCGCGAGGGCGACGGTACCGGCGAACACGGACGTGACCATCAGCGCTGTGAGAACCAGCGCGCGGAGTTTGTTGGTTTCGTCTGTCATTTTTGATTGGATTGCTTCGGCGGCGACCGCAGCTTTTCTCGACGTCGCCCGAGACCTGTGGGCGCACCGATACTCGCTACTGTCACCATGGGTAGGGGTACATCACGAAAGCACGACCCATTGTTATAAATGTCTTGTGGTGATGGCGGTTTCGTGGTATCCCGTCACACACGCTCTGTGGGTTGGATTCGCACGGTTCCCGTCGGCATCGGACGCACGGCACGTGCCCCGGGAAGGTATATAAACAGACGCGGAGGAACCGGCGAAGCTCGCGAGAGAACCCGCTCGAAGATCGGCGCCCCAACAGCACGGGCGGTGGCGACGGCGTCGACGCACCCGACGGCGACGGTGCAGGGAATCAGCGGACGGCCCCTATTCGCCGGGTGCGTCCGTCGGGTTCAGGATCTCGATCTCGTGCCCGTCCGGGTCCTTCGTGAACGCGAACATGTCGTCGCAGCTCGCGGGGTCGCGGTAGTCCGTGGCATCCCGAACCATGAGCTCGTCCCACGCATCGTGAAGGTCGTCTACGCGCACGCACACGTGCCCCCACGAATCACCCATATCGTACGTCCGGCCGTCGTAGTTGTACGTCAACTCCACCGCCATCGCCTCCTCGCCGGCGTCCTGGGGCTTCAGGAAGTAGTTCGCGAACGTGTCAGACTCCCAGCGGCCCGTGTGCTCGTACTCGAACTTCCGCGTCCAGAACCCGATCGCCTCGTCCGCGTCCTCCACGCGCACCATCGTGTGGTCGAGGCTCCAGCGCGCCCCGTGATCGCGCTCGACGAGCTCGATCTCGTGCCCGTCCGGGTCCTTGACGAACGCGTAGCTGCCACCACAGGACTCGGGGTCGCGGTAGTCCTCGACGCCCGCGTCCATCAGCTCCTCGTAGGCGTCGAAGACGTCCTCGACGCGCACCGCGACGTGCCCCCACGCGTCACCCATCTCATACGTGCGGTCGTCGTGATTGTACGTGAGTTCGAGCGTCGCCGCGTCCTCGCCGGCGTCCTCGGGACCGAGGTAGACGTTCGTGAACGTCTCCGCCTCCCAGCGCCCCTTCTCCTCGTACTCCAGATGCGTCTTGTACCAGTCGAGCGATTCGTCGAGGGCTTCGACGCGCATCATCACGTGGTCGAGTGCGTACGTCATACCCGTGATTCGCCGTCGCGCCCAAAGACGATACCGGATGGAGAAAACGAGACGTCGCCACCGAGCCCGCGAGGCCACGCACCGCGGACGAACCCGAACTACTTCCGGAGGACGAGCTTGAGGACGTCCTCGTCGGCGAGTTCGTGCTCCCGACCGACCTGCTGGCCGTCGTGCTTCGCACTCTCTCCGCGGACGCGCGCGAACCGGAACCGCTCCTCGAAGTCCCCGCCGAGCTTCGAGAGCGCGTCGTCGATACTCGACCCCTCGGGGACGACGAGCGGCTCGTCCCGGTCGACGCCACGCCCGGGTTTGTCCATGTAGACGCGGATGAGACCGAGCTGCCGCCAGATGCGTTTCTTGAACGCGTCCAGACCTTTCTCCTTCTCCGCGGAGATGAACGTCACCTCATCGGGGTCGAGCTCGTGCTCGCGGAGGTTCTCGAACACCGTCTCCTTGTACCCCGGGTCGATGAGGTCTGCCTTGTTCACGACCGTGATCGACGGGAGGTAGACGCGGTTGTCCATGATGCCGTCGATGAGGCGGTCCATGTCGAGCTTCTCGCCGAGGTTCACGTCCGCGTTCACGTACCCGTGCTCGCGGAGGATGTCCGTGATGGTCTCCCCCTCGAGGTCCTGGTCCGCGGCGCTGGTCACGCGGATGCCGTCCTTGTGCTTCTTCCGGATGGTGACGTTCGGGGGCTCCTGGTCGACGCGGATCTTGATGTCGTACAGTTCCTTCCGGAGGCGCGCGTACTGCTCGATCTCGAACGGCGACAGCACGAACGCGATGAGGTCCGCGCTCCGCACCACCGACAGAACCTCCTTCCCGCCGCCGCGACCGCCAGCGGCACCCTCGATGAGGCCGGGGACGTCGAGGATCTGGATGTCCGCGCCGTTGTACTCGAGCATCCCGGGGTTGACGTTCAGTGTCGTGAACTCGTAGGACCCGACCTCGCTGTCAGCGTTCGTGAGCGAGTTCACGAGCGTGGACTTCCCGACGCTCGGGAACCCGACGAGTGCGACGCTCGCGTCCCCGTGCTTCTCGACGGCGTACCCGCCGCCGCCACCGGACCCCGACTGGTTCTCGAGCTTCTCCTTCTTCTCCGCGAGCTTGGACTTCAGGCGACCGATGTGGGCTTCCGTGGACTTGTTGTAGGGCGTGTTCCGGATCTCCTCCTCGATTGCGTCGATCTCCTCTTCGAGCCCCATCGTTACTGGAGACTCCGCTATCCCGACCGAAAAACCTGTTCAATCGCTACCCCCTCCGCGCTCGCCGCTCGCGCAGGGGGAATCCGCGAGCGAGGCCGACGCCGGGCTCGGCGGCGTCGTCGTGCGCGAATCGACGTTTCGAACTCGGCTTGCTGCCGCGTACTCGACGAGGCTGTCACCGGACGGCGAACTCGAGACGACCCGCGAGAACTGGCCGCGGGTGCGCGTCGACACCGACCGCCGTCAGTCGTCCGAGATGGCGGACTCGACGGAGTCCACCGTCGGCGTGGCGTCGTCGAGATGGCACGCGGACTGGTGTCCGGGCGTGGTCTCCGTGAGCGACGGCGCGTCGCGCTCGCAGACCGTCTCGAACTCCGTCGACAGGAGTTCGTCGGCAGCCGCCAGGTCCTCGTCCACGATCCGATCGAGCGCCTCCCCGAGGACGGACTCCGCACGACCGTCGCGGAGCGACTCGGGGATCCCGAACTCCTCGCGGATCGCGTTCTTCGCGGCCTCGTCCGACACTGCTTCCGGTTCGACGTCGGCGTCGCGTTCGGTCGCGACGAACTCGCGGACCGCCTTGACGTCGATGTCGCGCTGCGCGAGGCGCGTCCGGAGGTCCATGACCGACCGCCAGTGCTCCTGCTCGAAGTCGTAGTCCTCCGGCTGGATGACGTCCGGGCAGCGCGTGTGGAACCGGCACCCACTCGGTGGGTTCGACGGACTCGGGACGTCCCCGCTGAGCGTCGTCCCCGAACGGTCGACGGTCGGGTCCGGCACTGGGATAGACGACAGCAACGCCTGCGTGTACGGATGCTGTGGGTTCTGGAACAGCTCCTCCGTCTCACCGATTTCCACGATCTCGCCGAGGTACATCACGGCGACGCGGTCGCAAATCTCGCGGACGACCGCCATGTCGTGACTGATCAGGAGGATCGACAGCCCGAACTCGGACTGGATGTCCTTCATGAGCGTCAGGATCTCCGCTTGCACGGAGACGTCCAGCGCGGAGACGGGTTCGTCCGCGACGATGAGTTCGGGATTCGTCACGAGCGCGCGCGCCAGGCTGATGCGTTGCTTCTGGCCGCCCGAGAACTCGTGGGGGAACCGATGGTAGTCGTCGCGGGACAACCCGACGCGGTCGAGGAGGTTCCGCGCGATCTCCTGGCGTGCCTCCTTGTCGTCGATGCCGTGGATGCGTAGCGGTTCGGCGATGCTCTCGCCGACGCGCATCCGCGGGTCCAGGCTCGACGACGGGTCCTGGAAGATCATCTGGGCCTGCCGACGGAACTGCTTGAGTTCCGCCGGGTCGAACTCCGTCACGTCGTTGCGATGTCTCGCGTCCGCGCCGGTCTCGGCCGCGTTCCGCGCGTCGCCGTTGAAGATGACCTCGCCCGCGGTCGGCTCCTCGAGCTGGATGATCGACGTCGCGGCCGTGGACTTCCCGCACCCGGACTCGCCGACGAGCCCGAGCGTCTCACCGCGCGGGATGTCGAAGCTGATGCCGTCGACCGCCTTCACGGACCCGACCTGCTTCTTCAGGATACCCTTCGTGATGGGGTAGTGCTTCTTGAGGTTCCGGACCTCGAGGAGGGGTTCGTCAGTCATCGTTCAGCCCTCCGGTGCGCTCGTTCCCGTCGGTCCCGGTCGACAGCTCGGCGTCGAGGATGCTGGACTCGTCGTACCCCGGGCCGTAGTACACGCAGGAGACGCGGTGGTCCGCGGTCCCGGTGTCGTAGAGCGTCGGCTGGTCGCCCTTCTTGCAGTCCTCGACCGCGTGCGGGCAGCGGTCGGCGAACCGACAGCCGTCCGGTGGATTCGTCGGGTCCGGGAGCGACCCCTGGATGCCCTTCGTCGAATCGCCCCGCCCGGGGAGACACTCCATGAGCGCTTGCGTGTACGGATGCGCGGGCTCCTTGAAGATGGTGTAGACGTCGCCCTCTTCCATGAGCTTGCCCGCGTACATCACGAGCACGCGGTCGGCGACCTCCGCGACGACACCGAGGTCGTGCGTGATGAACAGGATGCTCATCCCGAACTCCGCTTGGATGTCCTCCAGGAGGTCGAGTATCTGGGATTGGATGGTGACGTCGAGCGCGGTCGTCGGCTCGTCCGCGATGAGGAGGTCCGGTTCGGGCGCGAGCGCCATCGCGATCATCACGCGCTGCTTCATCCCCCCGGAGAACTCGTGGGGGTAGTCGTCGAAGCGCGCGGTCGCCTCCGGGATACCGACCCGGTCGAGGAGTTCGATCGCTCGCTCGCGCGCCTCCGCCTTCGAGACGTCGTCGTGGAACTGTATCGCCTCCACGATCTGCCAGCCGACGCTGTAGCAGTGATTGAGCGCGTCCTGGGGGTTCTGGAAGATGTGACCGATCTTCCCGCCGCGGAGTTCGCGGAGTTCCGCGTCGCTGAGCGCGCCGACGTCGTCGCCACGAAACCGCACCTCGCCGTCGATGTGCGCCGGGGGCATCGAGAGGATTCGCGTGATCGATTCGCTCGCGACGGTCTTCCCGGACCCGGACTCGCCGACGATGCAGACGGTCTCGCCCTCGTGGATGTCGAAGTCGAGGCCGTCGACCGCGGTCAGCGTCCCTTCGTCCGTCGTGAACGTCGTCTGCAGGTCTCGTACCGACAGTAGTGGTTCGTTCGTACTCATCATTCGGCCTCCGTCTCCGCTTGCGGGTTCAGTGCGTCGAGCAGTGCGTCACCGAGGAAGTTGAACGCGAGGATGGTGAGGAACAGGAACACCCCGGGGATCGTCGATATCCACCACGCGAACGACAGGTCCGCGCGACCCGAGGCGATGGTCCGCCCCCACGAGGGGACGTCCGCGCCGAACCCGAGGAACGCGAACGCGGCCTCGAAGAGGATGAAGCTCGGGATGAGCAGCGTCAGGTCAGTGATGATGCTGCTCGCGGTGTTCGGGATGAGGTGCCGGCGGATGATGAGCCACGTGCTCCCGCCGCTCGCCTTCGCGGACTTGATGTACTCCTCCTCGGTCTTCTGGAGCGCGTTCGAACGCACGTACCGTGCGGTGTTCCCCCAGCTGAAGAACCCGAAGATGGCGATGAACAGCAGGAGGCTCCCGCCGAACTGGTAGGTCAGCAGGAGGAACAGCAGGAAGCTCGGGAACGTCTGCTGGATGTCGACGTACCGCATCAGGAACTCGTCGACGAGCCCGCCGCTGTACGCGGCGACCGTGCCGACGACGCTCCCGATGATCATGACGATGAACGCCGACATCAGGCCGACCTTCATGCTGACCTGCATCCCGTACACGATGATGTTCAGGATGTTCTTCCCGCCGCCGGTCGTCCCGAACGGGTACTGCCAGGAGCCGTGACACATGCCATCGGAGACGCGGCCGGCGCACTCGATGACCGCGGACTGCTGGACGCTCGTGTACACGGGCGGCTGGTACTTCGCGAACAGCGACAGCTCGGGCTTCGAGATGACGAGCGGCCCGAGCATCCCGATGAGGAAGGTCGCGATGAGGAACCCGAGGCTCAGCATCGCGGGCCGGTTCTCCCTGAACCGGTTCCAGTAGTACCGCGTCAGGTGCGGGTTCTCGTAGAGCGGGACGACGGCGAAGAAGAATATCGCCAGGAGCGTCAGCGCGAAGAAGTAATCGAGTTGCGTGACCTGGTACGCCCACCCGACCGCCTCGAAGGTGTCGGCGTTCTTCGGGACGACGAAGTAGTCGTAGGCGAACAGCAGGCCGAGAAGCGCCGTCGAGACGAGCATCCCGAGCGCCTTCGGGGAGAGGTCGAGGCGACCGCTGGGCTTGACGTCGTTCCAGTCGATCTCCTCGAATCTCGTCGGCGTGGAGTCGTCTGCCGCCATCATCGATCACCGTAGTCGATGCGGGGGTCCAGGAGCGTGTACACGATGTCCTGGAGGAGGTTCCCGATGATGGTCAGGAAGATGAACACGAACGACGTGCCGAGCACGAGCGGCGTGTCCTGCGAGGTCAGTCCCTGCAGGAGCAGTCGGCCGAGGCCGGGGATGGAGAACACGGTCTCCACGAGTACGGACGACCCCGTGAACAGCGCCAGGAGCGTGCCGACGTACGTCGTCGACATCGGGACCGACGCCGGCCGCAGGATGTGCCGCGTGAGGATGCGCTGGCTGTTCGCGCCCTTCGCTCGCGCGGTCTTCACGAAGTCCGTGTTGAGGTACTCCGCGGACTCGTTCCGCGCGACGCGCTGGATGCCGCCGACCGAGCCCGTGACGAGCACGAACACGGGGAGGATGAGCTGTTTGACGTTCGCCCACGTGAACACGCCGACGTCGGTCTGGTACGTTATCGGCACCCAGCCGAGGACGACGCCGAACACGAGCAGGAGGATGATGCCGAACCAGAAGTTCGGGATGGAGAACCCGAAGAACGCGAGGAACGTCGCCAGGTTGTCCTTCCAAGAGTACTGGTGCGCCGTCGAGTACAGGCCCGCGGCCGTCCCGAAGAACAGCGTCAGGATCGTCCACGGAACCGAGTACTGGACGGTGTAGTAGAGCGCGGTCCAGACCGCCTCGGTGACGGGCTGCGAGCGGCTCTCGGAGAACCCCCAGTCGAGCGTGAAGACGTTCTCCATGTAGCTCCCGTACTGCACCCACAGGGGCTCGTTCAGGCCGCGGAGTTCGCGCAACCGCTCCTGTTCGGCGGTGGCGTTCTGTCCCGCTTGCGCGGCCGCTTGTCCGGCTTGGATGATGTCTCTGTCTGGCGTGAACCGCAGGAGCGCCCACGTCAGCGATACGATGATGAACGTGACGACGACCGCCCACATGAGCCGCCGCGCGACGTACCATCTCATGGTGGCGTCGCTATCCCAGCGGCTCTCGGTGAGCTATACGAACGGTGATAGGTCATGGATGACCTCGTTAGTTGTCTCCGGACTCCTTCCGCCACGCCTGGAAGTTCCAGCCGTTGAAGAACTCCTCCTCCGGTCCGACGAGGTCGGGGCTGTAGCCCGTGATCTCCGTCCCGAGCGAGAGCATCCCCATCGGTTGGTCCTTCGAGAGCTTCCCGAACAGCTCGCCGAGGATCTCCTTGCGCTTCTCGTCGGACGAGGCCGTGCGAGCGTTCTCGAAGAGGCTCTCCAGGTCGTAGCTCGGGTAGTAGCCCGTCGCGTTGAACGCGCCGTCCTTCAGGAAGAACACGTCACTGCTCGTCGGCGTCATCGGGTACGTGTTCAGGCCGTAGATGAGGCCCATGTCCCAGGAGGCCTTGCTCGTGACCTTGTCCCGCGGCCCGTAGTTGTTCGAGCCCGCACTCCACTCGAGCTCGTCGGGGTTCTCGGGCTCCTGCTGCCGGAAGTAGTCGGTGACGAACTTCAGGCCGCCGATGGACTTGATGTTCACCTTGATGCCGGCGTTCTTCTTGAACTCCTGCTGGATGAACTGCGCGGTGGACTTCTCGATGGCCTGCCCGCTCTGGTACATCAGCTTCAGTTCGACCTGGTCGCCGTTCCCGTCGACGAGGATGTCGCCGTCGTAGGAGTACGCCGTTCCCGACAGCGCGTCCTCCATCCGAGAGCGGGTCGCCTCGGGCCCGTACAGGTCGCCGACGCCGTACTTGTCGACGGCGTCGTCGTTGTACCACGGCGACCACTGGGGCTGCCACGTGAACTCGGGGTTCGCGTACCCGCGCTGGACGCCCTTGACGTACTTCTCCTTGTCGAGCGCACACCCGAGCGCCTGCCGGACGCCCTGCTTGCGGAACGGCTTCCAGCCGTTCGCACGCATGTTGTAGAATATCGGGCGGTTGTACGGCTGCGGGGCGACGTTCAGGTTGATGTTCTCGTTCCCTTCGAGGTTGACGGCCTGACTCGGTTCGAGGCCGACCGAGTCCGCGTCGCCGGTCTTGAGCGAGCCGACGCGCGCCGAGGGTTCCTTGATGATCTGGGTCTCGAGGCGCTCGAAGTACGGCGCCTTCTCGAAGAGCTTCGGGAGGTCGTCGGCCTCGCGAGCGTAGTACTCCTCGTTCCGCGTGAACGTCAGCTTGCTCTGGCGCTCCCAGTTCTCGAGGTTGTACGCCCCGAGGTTCCCGGTGTAGGAGAGGTCGAGGAGCTCCTGATTCTCCTTGAGCCCCTGGACGTCCTGCTCGTCGACGTAGGGCTTGATGAGGTCCTTCGGGACGACGTTCATCCCCCACGTGATGGGTTTCTTCGGGAACAGCGGGTCCGCGTTCTGGAGCTTGATGTCGAACGTGTACTTCCCGGTCTTCTCCACGGTGATCGGTTCGCCCCCTCGATACCAGTCCGAGCTGGCGGTGGTCCCCGACCACTCGGTCTGGTGGAGGCTCTTGATCATGTACACGTAGTCCTCGGCGGTCACCTGCCCGTAGGGGTCGGACCACTGGAGGTTCTCGCGGAGCTTCGCGGTCCAGACGCGGTCGTCGTCGCTCGTCAGCTCGAACAGCTCCGGGAACTGGACCTGCCCGGGCTTGAACCCGTAGGACGGGTCGATCGCGTTCGCGATGAGACCCCCGGCGGTGTCCTCGGAGTTGTACATCGAGTTGAGGGTCGTTATCGTCGAGGAGATGACGTCCGTGTAGGTCCCGCCGACCTCGGGGAGTTCCCCGACCTGCGTCGTGGGTTCCTGCGTGCCCGTGCTGAACCCTTGGTCCCCTTCGGTCGTCGTCTGCGCGCCCGTCTCTGTCCCGTCGGGGCCGGTCGCACACCCGGCGAGGCCCGCGGCGCCGGCGATGCCCATCGCCTGCAGCCAGCGGCGTCGGCTCGTTCCCTGGTCATCAGTCACATGTAACGCGTTGTCAGACGGCATAGCTCATACTTTTACCTAACGTATTTAGTTCTTACTTTAGCGCAACCACACACTTACTCACGGACTGCACGTCCACGACCACAGACACGTTCCGGCCCAGATGGCTATCAGATGCCACCGTAGCCCCTCAGCTCCCCGTTTCTCGGTTCGAACTACCTGGGTTTTGCTCGTGAGGGGGACGCGACGGGACGTGGCGGACTCGCGGGCCACCCCGCGGTATCGGCGTCGATATCCCCTGGCGCGCGCTGGTCGCGGCCTGGGACGCGCGGACAGTCGAACTGTTTCGCCACGTTAATACTTGGTGGCCATCACCGTTGACCCGACAGATGCCCGACCCGGCGCAACTCCGCGATAGCACCCAGATCGTCCTCCAGCGCGACGTGCTCGCCGGGTTGGACGTGGACGTCGACGACCGGTTCATGGTGACGGTCGCGACCGTCGACGAGGAGTACTGCCGCATCGTCGGCTCCCCGGTCGTCATCAAGGACGTCAGCGACTTCCTCGCGCGCAACGGCGTCGCGGTCGCCTGAATCGACCGACGAGCGACGCCGTGGGTCATACGGTCGGATGACCGACGAGCGCTGCGGCGGTCGAGTCAGGCGCGGCTATCGCGGACGGCGTCGAGCGCGGCGAGGGTACCGTCGGCGTGCGCGGCGTCGAGGACGGTCGTGGCGGCGGCGCGGGCGGCGTCGTCGGCGTTCGCGACCGCGTAGCTCTCGTCGACGACGTCGAACGTGGAGACGTCGTTCTCGCTGTCGCCGACGGCGACGAACGACGCGGGGTCGCGGTCGACGGCGGCGGCGACGCGTTCGAGCGCGCGGCCCTTGGAGACGTCGCGGGGCTTCAGGTGGTACGCGTACCCGGTGTCGACGAACGCGAGGTCGAACTCGGCGGCGAGCGCGCGCAGCGGGTCCGCGGGAACCGACCGCCGGACGGCGAGTTCGGTCTCGCGCCAGCGGTTCACGAGGTCCGCCTCGCCCCAGCCGAGGTCGTGGCCGGCGTCGCGGATGGCGGCGGCGACGTCGTCGATGCGGTCGCCGGCGCCGTGGACGTGCACGTCGTCGCCCGCGACGGCGACCCCGCCGTTCTCCGCGACGACGAGGTGCTCGACGTCGAGGAAGTCACAGAGCGCGATCGGGTACGGGAACGCCTTCCCGGTGGCGAGGACGACGGGCGCGGGCCACTCGCCGAGGGGGTCGAAGACGCGCGGGTCGATGCCGTGACCGCTCGGACGCGTGAGCGTGCCGTCGATGTCGAGCGCGAGCGGCGGGAGGTCGGTCATGGACGCGAGTCGGGCCCCGTGGCAGGTAACTCTTTCAACACGAGACGAGGCCGGACGACCGTCTCGTCGGCTCCGAGAGACGAAGAGAGAAGGGCCGCAGGTCGTCGTGGTGGGCATCCGTGCTGCCGCGTCGGTGTGGCTGCGAGCAGGACGGTGCGTCGCGACGAACCGCGACGCGGACGCGGTGGGGTGCGACGCCAGGTGGAGTGGCGTCGCGCGGAACGCCCGGGCGGCGTGGTCCGACGCACTCGCGCGAGTGCGTCGGGAGACGCTGTGGTGGTGGTGGTGGCGTGCTATGGGCACGCCGCCCGAGAGCGTCGGTCGGCCCGCGCGAACGACCGCGCGCGTCCGCCGGGCCAGGGTGGCTATCCGAGCTTCATAGGTACCCCGCGGTCGGGATGACGCCGGTGATGGCGAGGATGCCAACGGCGAGCATCACGACGGCGATGGCCATCGCGGGCGGGTCGACGTGCGTCCCGGAGTGCGAGTAGAACACGCGCTGGGTCGCCTCGCCGACGAGTCCGCTGACGGCGCCGAGGGCGCCGGCGGCGATGAGCACGACCGGGTCGCTCCCGACGCTCGCGGCGGCGACCGCCGCACCGACCGAGCCCAGGAGCGTGATGTGGTGCGTGACCGGGATGTTCTCGACGCCGAGTTGCAGGAACAGCAGGCTCATGGCGGAGATGGCGTACCCGAGGAAGATGCTCCCGGTGCGGAGCCAGAGGTAGCCGCCGAGGACGCCGCCGACGAGGCCGATGGCGGCGACGCCGCTCCACTTGTACTGTTGGGGGAGCCACGGCTCGGTCGCGAGCCGGCCGGCGTGTTCCTCGGTGCCGCCGTCGGCGGCCATGTGGGGTTCCTCGCGCTCGAACGGCGTCATGTCGAAGAAGCCGTTGCCCTGGGCCTTCCCGATGATCGGGTACCCGAAGACGACGCGGGCGAGGAACGCCGAGGCGACGACCGTCACCGCGATGGAGTCGGTGAGACCGAAGCCGCTGAACGCGAAGAGCCCGGCGAAGACCCGGTTGAAGAGCATCCCGAACACGCCGAAGATGGCGCCGACGGCGAGGATGTCTGGCTTCGTGCCGAACGCGTACAGGATGTTCTTCCCGAAGTGGTAGTCCCAGTCGTCGGGCTCCATCTCGGGGTACTTCTTGCCGGCGTACGCCGAGGCGGCGACACCGCCGGCGAACGCGACGTGCGGGCCGGTGACCATCCCGAACCCGATGACGCCCGTGATGCCGGTCGCGAGCTCGCCGGTTCCGACGTCGCCGACGGCTCCGCCGACGTTGCTCCGGAGGATGGCGAGCCCTTCGCCGAGGAACACGACGAACCCCGTGAAGATGAACGCCGGGAGCGCGCCGATGGCGGCACCGAACGCACCGCCGGCGAGCGCCGCGATGACGAGCACGACGAGTTCCGTGATGGTCGCGTCGATGACCGGGAGCTGGAGGAGTATCTCCTGCATCGATCAGTCACCTCCTTCGTCGACGGCCCAGCCGAGCGACCGTTCGACGGCGTCGTCCCAGCGGCCGTACATCTCGTCCGCGTCCTCGGAATCCATCTGCGAGGAGAACTCGCTGTCGACCTGCCAGTTCTCGCGGAGTTCGTCGACGGTGTCCCAGTAGCCGACGGCGAGGCCGGCGGCGTACGCGGACCCGAGCGCGGTCGTCTCGTCGACCTCCGGCCGGACGATGTCCGTCTGGATGATGTCGGACTGGAGCTGGCAGAGGAAGTCGTTCTTGACGGCGCCGCCGTCGACGCGGAGGCTCGTCATCTCGACGCCGGAGTCCGCCTCCATCGCCTCCGCGAGGTCGCGCGTCTGGTACGCGATGCTCTCGAGCGTCGCCCGGACGAGGTGCTCCTTGCGCGTGCCGCGGGTCATCCCGACGATGGTCCCGCGAGCGCGACCGTCCCAGTGCGGGGCGCCGAGCCCGGTGAACGCCGGGACCATGTAGACGCCGTCTGTCGAGTCGACCGACCGCGCCAGTTCCGCGGTCTGGGCGGCGTTGTTGATGAGGTCGATGTCTTCCAGGAACTCGATCGCCGCGCCGGCGACGAAGATCGACCCTTCGAGCGCGTACTGGACGGGTTCGCCGGACAGCTGGAAGCCGACGGTCGTGAGCAGGCCGTTGTCGGACGCGACGGCCTCCTCGCCGGTGTTCATCAGGTAGAACGCGCCGGTGCCGTACGTGTTCTTCGCGTCGCCCTTGTCGAAGCAGGTCTGGCCGAACAGCGCGGCCTGCTGGTCGCCGAGCGCGCCGGCGACGGGGATCTCTTCGCCGAGGAACCCGTCCGCGTCGGTGTGTCCGTAGTAGTCCTCGTCGGAGGACGGACGGACCTCGGGCACCATCTCCTCGGGGACGCCGAACTCGTCGAGGAGTTCGTAGTCCCACTCCATGTCCCGGATGTTGTACAGCATCGTCCGGGAGGCGTTGCTGACGTCCGTGATGTGGTTGCCCGTGAGGTTGTAGATGAGCCACGCGTCGATTGTGCCCATCAGGAGCTCGCCGTCGACGGCCCGGTCGCGGAGGTTGCGGGCGCGGGAGCTCTCCATCTTGAGCGGCTCGGCGTTGTCGAGGATCCACTCGGTCTTGGTCGCGGAGAAGTACGCGTCGCACTCCAGGCCGGTCTTCTCACGGATCTCCTCGACCTTGCCTGCTTCCTGGATCTCCTCGACGCGGTCGGTCGTCCGCCGGTCCTGCCACACGAGGGCGTTGTGGACGGGGCGGCCGGAGTCCTTGTCCCAGACGACCGTCGTCTCGCGCTGGTTCGTGATGCCGAGCGCTTCGAGCTGGTTCGCTTCGAGACCGGCGTCCGCGAGTCCGTCGAGGACGACGGCCTGGGTGTTCTCCCAGATCTCCATCGGGTCGTGCTCGACCCAGCCGGGTTCGGGGTAGATCTGTTCGTGCTTCTCGTACGCGTTGGCGACGACCTGGCCGGCGTGGTCGAAGACCATGAATCGCGTGCCGGTCGTCCCCTGGTCGATCGCGCCTACGTAGGTGTTGTCTGTCATCGTTGTGACCCTGTGAGCCACGGCCCTGCCCCATGCCTCGCGTGCTGGTCGGACCTCCCGACCAGCGCGCTGTTACTGGTGGTGCCGTGTTAGGAGTAAACAACTGGGACTATCGTGATAAACGTTACCCAACGGGTAATGCTACGGTTCGACAGCCATACACTCGCCCAGAGCCCTATAGAAGACCTTTTGAGCTACTAGAAGCTCTCTTCTGTGCCACCATCTTGTGTCGTTTCTCAGGCAGCAGGATTCGATGTGCGGCAGTATTCGCCGGTAGTTACTGAAGGTGCGCTGTCGTCGATAAAGTCAAGTGGTAACGGGTCGAGGTTGGAGACGAACGGATGTCACGTGATACCGAGGTTCTCGTGCTCGGCGGCGGGTCGACCGGGGCGGGCGTCGCGCGCGACCTGGCGCGCCGCGGCGTCGACGTCACCCTCGTCGAACAGGGCAACCTCACGCACGGCACGACCGGTCGCATGCACGGGCTGCTCCACTCCGGCGGCCGGTACGCCGTCTCCGACCAGGCGAGTGCGAGCGAGTGCATCGAGGAGAACCGCGTCCTGCGGGACATCGCGAGTCACTGCGTGGAGGAGACAGGGGGGCTGTTCGTCAAACGTCCCGAGGACGACGAGTCGTACTTCCGGGAGAAGTTGGAGGGATGTCGCGAGTGCGGCATCCCCGCCGAGGTCCTCACGGGCCGCGAGGCACGCGAGGTCGAACCGTACCTCGCCGACGACGTCGACAAGGCCATCTCGGTGCCCGACGGCGCCGTCGACCCCTTCAGGCTCGTCGTCGCGAACGCGGTCGGCGCGGAGAACCACGGCGCGCGCATCGAGACGCACACCGAGGTCGTCGACGTCCTCGTCGAGGGCGACGGGACGACGGGGGAGCGCGACGTCGTCGGCGTCGAAGTCGAGCACCACGCGGGCTCCGGGTCTCGCGTGCACGGTTCCCCGGGCGAACGCGAGGAGATCACGGCGGAGTACGTCGTGAACGCGACGGGCGCGTGGGCGGGCCGGATCGGTGACATGGCGGGCGTCGACGTCGCCGTCCGACCGTCGAAGGGCGTGATGACGGTGATGAACGTCCGGCAGGTCGACACGGTCGTCAACCGCTGCCGGCCGAAGGGCGACGCGGACATCGTCGTCCCCCACGAGACGACCGCCATCCTCGGGACGACCGACGAGGAGGTCGAAGACCCCGCGGACTACCCCGAGGAGGCCTGGGAGGTCGACCTCGTCATCGACCAGCTCACCGAGCTCGTGCCCATCCTCGCGGAGGCGCGTACCATCCGGTCGTTCTGGGGCGTGCGGCCGCTGTACGAGCCGCCGGACGTCGGGAGCGACGACCCGACGGACATCACGCGGGACTACTTCCTCCTCGACCACGAGGAGCGCGACGACCTGCGCGGGATGTCGAGCATCGTCGGCGGGAAGTTCACCACGTACCGGATGATGGCCGAGGAGATAAGCGACCACGTCTGCGACCAGCTCGGCGTCCGCGGGCGCTGCACGACCGCCGAAGAAGCGCTTCCGGGGAGCGAGCACTCCGCGCGGCTGGACGCGGCGATGGACGACTTCGGGCTGCGGTCGCCGGTCGCGCGCCGCAGCGGCCAGCGCCTCGGGAGCCGCGCCGAGGACGTCCTCGACGTCGACGGCCCGAACCCGGTGGTCTGCGAGTGCGAGGCCGTGACGCGCGCGGAGGTGAGCGACGCCATCGCGCAGTCGGGGAGCGACCTGAACGCGGTCCGCATCCGGACGCGGGCGTCGATGGGGAACTGCCAGGGCGGGATGTGCTCGCACCGGATGGCGAACGTCCTGCACGCGGACTACCCGGAGGCGACGACGCGCGGCGCGTGGGACGAGCTCGTCGACGAACGCTGGAAGGGCCACCGCCACGCGCTCTGGGGCGAACAGCTCTCCCAGGCGGCGCTGAACACGTTCCTGCACGCGACGACGATGAACCGCGACCACGACCCCGCGGGCCGGCACCCGACCGGGAACGCGGGCGACGCCCCGGGCGACGACGCCGCGGCGGACGGCCCCGAACCGGTGGACGTCGACTTCGCGGCGTTCGACGCGGGCGCGGCGACCGACGGCGGTCGACCGACCGGCGGCGCGGGTGGACGGGACGGAGGTGCCTGACCCGTGGCGATACGCGACGACGTCCTCGTCGTCGGCGGCGGCCTCGCGGGCATGACCGCGGCGCTCGCCGCCTCCCGCGAGGGCGCGAGCGTACGCGTGGTCACCGATTCGGAAAGCACGCTCCAGCAGGCGAGCGGGCTCGTCGACGTCCTCGGGTACCCGGACCCGCACGGGGACGACGGCGCCCGGGAGCCGGTCCCGAACCCGTTCGACGCCGTCGAGAATCTCCCCGACGACCACCCGTATCGGGTCGTGGGCGTGGACGCGCTCCGCGCGGGGCTCTCCGTGTTCGACGACGCGACCGGCGACCTCTACCGCGGCGGGCACACCGACCGGAACGCGCTCGTCCCCACCGTCGGCGGGACGGTGAAGCCGACCGCGCGGTATCCGGCGAGCGTCGCACCGGGATTGGCGAGCGACGACCGAACGACCCTGCTCGTCGGGTTCGACGGCGACACCGACGTCGACGCGCCACACCTCGCGGCGCACCTCCGCGCTGTCGGCGTCCCCTTCGCCGTCGGCGGCGTCACCGTCGAGTTCCCCGGTAGCCTGGACGGCACCGACCAGCAGACCAGGCTCGCGCACGCGCTCGACACCGACGAGGACGGCGTCCGCCGTCGCCTCGTCGAACGCGTGAAGCGCTCGCTGAAGCGCGCCGACGACGACGTCTTCGGCGAGGCCGGCGGCGCCGACGAGGGCGACGGGGCCGGAGGAGGCGGCGTCGACGGGGCTACGGGAGGGAGCGTCGAGGGGTTCGGCGACGTCGAGCGCGTCGGCCTCCCGGCGGTGCTCGGCCGCGACCGACCGCGGCAGGTCCGCGACGCGCTCGCCGAGGGCCTCGACGCCGCTGTGTTCGAACTCCCGCCCGCGCCGCCGAGCCTCCCGGGCGTCCGCCTCCGGTACCGGCTCCGGGACGCGCTGCGCGAGGCGGGCGTCGCCGTCACCACCGGGAACCCCGTCGTCGACTTCGACGTCGACGTCGAGGCGGACGCGGCCGGGGGGACGGCTGCCGGCGACGCGATTACGACGATCTACGCCGACCGGAACGGCACGAGGACGCCGTACGAGCCCGGCGCGGTCGTGCTCGCGACCGGCGGCCTCGTCGGCGGCGGCATCGACAGCGAACGCGACGCCGTCTACGAGCCAGTGTTCGACTGCCCGGTCGCCAACCCCGACGACCGGTACGACTGGTCCGACGAGGACGCGTTCGGCCCGCACGCGTTCGCGCGCTTCGGCGTCCGCATCGACGCCGACGGGCGCGTGCTCGACGCCGACGGCGACCCGCTGTACGTGAACCTCACGGCCGCCGGGGGCGTCGTCGGGGGGTACGACGCCGCCGCGGAGAAGTCCGCGAGCGGCGTCAGCCTCGCCACGGGGTACGCCGCGGGCGCGACCGCCGCCGCATCGACCAGCCAGCCGACGCCCACCGACGTGACCGTAGACCGATGACAGACGACCATCAGCCACACGACGACCAGGACGTACAGGCCGACCAGCACGCGTGCAGTGGGTGCGGGTCGACGGACGCAGCCGGTGACACCGCGAAGACCGACGGCGGGACCGCGGTCGACGACGGTGCGAGCGCCGTGGGGGGCGACGACGCGTTCGAACCCATCCAGGTGTTCCCGGAGGCCGAGGACGCGGACCTCCGGCCGGGCGCCGACGACTGCTACAAGTGCTCGACGTGCGACACCACGTGTCCGGTCGCCGAGGTCGACGAGGACTTCCCCGGCCCGAAGTTCCAGGGACCAGAACAGTGGCGGCTGAAGCGCAGCGAGGACCAGGACATCGACGACTCCATCTCGAAGTGCAGTAACTGCATGCGGTGTGACAGCGCGTGCCCGAGCGACGTGCCGCTCAGTCAGATGCACAACACCGCTCGCGCGCAGTACGTCGACGAGCAGATGGACAAGACGAGCCTCACGTACTGGCGGAACCGCTTGCTCGCGAACTACGGGACGATGGCGCGCCTCGGGTCGATGGTCCCGCGACTCACGAACGCCGTCATGGGGAACGCGCTCGTCCAGCAGGTCAACGAGAAGCTCCTCGGCATCACCGCCGAACGCGAGTTCCCGAAGTTCGCGACGGAGACGTTCCGGTCGTGGTACGCGAAACGCGGCGGGGAGGCCACGTCCACGGAGAACGCGCAGCGTGCGCGTCGTGCCCGCGGCGAGGACCCCGACGCCGACAAGCGCGTCGCGTACTTCCACGGCGACTACGCGAACCACAACACGCCCGAGGTCGCGAAGGCGCTCGTGCACGTCTTCGAGTCGTTCGGGTACGCCGTCCTCGTCCCCGAACAGCGCTGCTCGGGCACGCCGATGTTCGCGAACGGGATGATAGACGACGCCCGCAGAGCCGCGAAGGTGAACGTCGGGAGCTTCTCGGCGCTCGTCGAGGACGGCGTCGACGTCGTCTGCTCGTGCACGAGCTGCTCGATGGCGCTCCGCCAGGAGTACCCCGAGCTATTCTCCATTCCGGGGACCGCCGAGGTCGCCGCGAACACGTACGACGCCGTCGAGTACCTCCGCATCAACGAGGACCTCGACGGCGAGCTCGCCGCCGCCGAGACCACGACCGACGACCTCGGCGTCGACTCGTTCGCGTACCACGCGCCCTGTCACGCCCGCAACCAGGGGCTGGACGGGCAGACCGTCGAACTCCTCTCCCAGCTCGACGACGTCGACGCGGAGGACGTCGGCGACTCCTGCTCGGGCATCTCGGGGACGTACGGCTGGAAGGAGGAGAAGTACGAAACCTCCATGAAGATAGGCGAGGAGATGTTCGAGCACATGGAGGACGCGGACGCGACGACGGGCATGACCGAGTGCCCGACGTGCGCGATGCAGATGGAGCACGGCACCGGCTACGAGATACAGCACCCGCTACAGGTCCTCGAAGCCGCGCTCGTCGACGGGGCACCGACCGAGGGCGAGGCGGCGTAACCAGGGAGTCTTCGCATGAACGTCCGAGACCGGATCGCGCGTCGACGCCGCCAGAACACCACCGGGAGTGGCGTCCTCGTCGACCCGCTCGAACTCGCGCCCATCACGCACCCCGAGGAGCCGGTCGGACGCGGCCCGACGATAGAGCGACTCCTCGACGCGCTCGACCCCGTGTTCGACGACGACCCGCCGGACGCTGCAGCGGTCTGCGGGCCGTCGGGGAGCGGGAAGACCGCGATCGTCCGGGCGTTGTTCGGCGCGCTGGACACCGTCCTCGGTCGGCGCGGCCAGGCGATCGGGACGACGACCCGCGCGAGCACGCCGCTCGACGTCCGGTTCGTCGTCGTCGACGGCCGGTACGCCGACAGCGAGTTCCAGGCGTACCGACGGCTGCTCGCCGCGCTCACCGACGACGCGGTCCCCGAGGGTGGCGTGAGCACGGACGCGCTCCACGACCGCCTCGTCGAGGCCGTCGACCGGCACGACGTGGTCGTCGTCGCCGTCGACCACGTCGACGAACCCGGGACGCTCGACGCTGGCGTCGTCGCGAGCCTCGCGGACGAAGCGGCGTTCGTCCCGTGGTACGTCACGCGCGAACCGCTGGACGCCCGCCAGCTCGCGCCCGGAACGCCGCCCGCGACGACCGTCCGCTTCGACCCCTACCGGACGCACACGCTCGTCGAGGTGGTCACGGAGCGTGCGTCGCGCGGACTCGCCCCGAACGCGCTCGACCACGAGAACGCGCGGACGCTCGCCCGGTACGCCGACGGGAACGCCCACGACGCGCTCGCGCTCTGCTACGACGCCGCGGCGCGCGCCGACGCGGTCGACGCCGGCCGCGTCCAGTCGCATCACGTCGAGGCCGCCGTCGCCGCGTTCCCCACCGACTCGGTCTCCGTCGCTCGGGCGCTCGCGGAACCGGCGAACCACCAGCGCGTGCTCGCCGCGCTCGTCGCGCTCGACGACGACACCCCGACGCTTCCCGCGGCCGCGACCGCCATCGCCGCCCGCACCGACCTCACCGAGAGCACCGTCACGCGATTCCTCTACGAGCTCGCGAACGTCGGACTGCTCGCCCGCACCCCCGGCGAGGACGGGTCCAGTACCGTCACCCCGCGGTTCCCCCCGGACCTCTTCGCCGCCCTCCACACCGCGACGTAGCCGTCGGCGCAACAACCACCTCACTCGCCGGCCACCAGCGGCCGGTCAGCGGACATCCCACGACCACCAGCCGTCGGTCCGCGGACACCCCTCGGCCACCCCGGTTGGTCCGCGAACGCCCCGCCCGGTCGGCCGTCAACCCGTCGAGACCACCGGTTGACAGTGGACAGTACACTGACACCCCCCGAGCGTTTTATCCACGCGGCCGCGAAAGGTTGACGCGATACGCGGTGGGTGGAGCATGGAGATAGCGTTCCGACCGACAGCCGACCCGCCGGGCCTCGAGATAATCGACCCGGTCGAACAGCGGCATCTCCGCCTCCACACCGCCACGGACGTCACGCCACGGACCGCGGACGCGGCCGCGTTCCGATTCCCCGTCGACGCTGCCGTCCAGGTCGAGACGAGCGTCCTCAGGTTCGAGCAACGGGAGGACGTCCACGTGCACGACGAGGACGGGAACGTCGTCGCGGACCTCCAGTCCCAGTCCACGATCGACCGCGACGACGGCGGGACCTACGAGGTCGGTATCCACTCGTCGATCAAGGTGTACTGCCGGATCCAGGCACCGTTCACGATAAGCCAGGGTATCGATAACTTCGAGATATCGTTCCCGCGCGAGTCCCGGGTCGTCGTCGGCGCGCGAACGCTCCACGAACGCCCCGCCGGCACCATCGTCACGACACCGGACGAACGCGGGCTCGCGGACGCCATCTCCCTGCTCTCGTCCTCGCTGAAGACGACGTCGCCAGAGCGGTCGTTCCCGACGCTACGCGGCCACCCGCCGCTGGTCGAACTCGGCGACAGCTTCGAGGCCCCGTCGGGTATCGAACCGACGTCCTCCGACGTCACGATAGTGGTCCCCGAGTCCGTCCGGCACCTCCTCACCGTCGCCCCGCTCTCGTACTACCTCGCCGCCGACGTGACCTTCGGCGACGGCGCGCGCGTCGTCACCGACGACGGGTTCGCGCTCGAACTCGGCACCGGCCAAGCGTTCGAGGACACCGTCGCGAGGACGCTCAAACAGCAGTTCCTCCTGGACTGCGTCGTCCGAACCGAGGGCCTGTTCCCGGCCGACCTCCACGAACGCAAGCAACTGGAGTCGGCGTTACCGTTCGACCTCGCCGACACGTACGAGTGCTCGGTCGGCGAACGCCTGCGTCGGTACGCGCAGGTCCCCTACGAGGTCGTCGAACCCGAGCTCCCGCGATGGCCGCTGACCGCGCACGTCCCCGCGGACCCGGACGCGATCACGTTCCTCCCGTTCGTCGTCGGCGACATGGGCGTCGTCCGGAACGCGACCGGGACGGTGTCGACCCAGGAGACGACGACCGGCGGGGGCGACGAGAGCGACCCGACGGGGAGCGTCCGGGAGTCGATGACGTTCGTCGAACCCGACCATACCGGGGAGTCACTGGAGCACGCGTGGTTCGGCGAGCACATCCCACAGGGCGCGTCGATGCCGACGATGGCAGCGTTCGAGAACCAGCTCGACCGCGACGACCGCGGGGACTCCATCGAGATCGCCGTCATCTGTAACGACCCGCAGATGATCGCGGAGCAGACCAGTCTCGAGACGGCCTACGGCGACCGCGAGGAGCTTCCGTACGACGTCACGACGAGGTTCGGACTGCCGACGGACGAACTCGCGGAGTTCCTCGTCTCCGAGCCCGTCGACTTCCTGCATTACATCGGGCACGCCGAACGCGACGGGCTCCGGTGCATCGACGGGAAGCTCGACGTCCGGGAGCTCGAGACCGTGAACGTGCAGACGTTCCTCCTGAACGCGTGCCAGTCCCAGGCGCAGGCGATGGCGCTCGTCGAACGTGGCGCGTTCGGCGGCGTTGGAACGCTCGGAGACGTCGTGAACGATTACGCGATCGAGATCGGGAAGATGTTCGCGCATCTCCTGAACCTCGGGTTCCCGTTGCGGTCCGCGATCGACATCGTCTCGGAGACCTCGACCATCGGCCAGCAGTACCTCGTCGTCGGGGACGGCTCGGTCGACATGGTGCAGAGCACGGGCGGGAGTCCCTTCGTCTGCGAGGTCACCGGCGAGGGACGGTTCGAACGGGACGTCAGCTTCGACGTCTACCCGACGAACTACAACCCGCTGGGGTCACAGGCGAACGTGACCCTGGAGTCGGTGACTGACGCGTACATCGTCCCGGCGCAGACGGACACCTACCCGGTGCCGTTCGACGAACTCCGTGAGTTCCTCGCGTGGATGACCTATCCGGTCATCGTGAACGACCAGTGGCGCCTGAATAATCAGTTCGGTCAGGCCGACATCGACTGACTCACACCGCTCGCACCAATCAGCGTGCGGGGTCGCGTCGTCGGTTCACGGACTGACCTTCGGAATCGTTCGTGCCCAGTTCAGGGTCCGGACGTGACGGTCGTGCCGCCCGTCGGTTCGAAGCTACCGCCGAGGTCCGCGAGCCCGCCACCCATCGCGCCGAGGCCGGCGACGACCACCATCGTCGCCAGCGTCGTCGCGAACTGCGGGTTGTTCTGTGCCCACCGTCGTGCTGTCTCCATTAGGGACATCGTGCTAATGCATATCGCAGGGACCGACATGAAAGTATTCATTGTTTTCTGATAATTACTCTCCTCATACTGCCGTTACTATTACTTATCACCTATACTTTTAGGCGTCCTCAGTCCAATTCGCTCACGATACCGGACATCTTACCGACCACGTACGAACGGCTTCCCACCAAGAAGAGATAGTTATACTACTGATACGTTCGCCGACGCCGGACGGCCAATCCACCGATTCAATCGCCCGACTTCGACACCATCGGCACCGAGCACGAACCCTGGTCCGACCCCGGCGAACGACTCACTCACCGATACCGGAGTCGAACGGACAGCACGAACGAAGCACCGACCAGACGACGAATAACGAGACAACGAAAGAACCAACGACGGCTCCGAAGAGCGAACGGACTCGACGGAACGGAACTCGCGAACTCAGGCCGCTCGAACCGCGGCGTCGACCGACCACGAACCGGGGAGCGCGCCGGTGCGGACCGCACTCGACTCGTCGTCGTCCGAGTCGTCGCCGGTCGTCGCCGTCGACGCGTTCGACCCGCTCGACACGTCAACCGCGATGGACTCGCCGTCGAGCACCGCCGACTCCGGCACCGACACCGTCGTGATACCACCGTCCTCGACGTTCAGCGTGTACACGCCGTCAGCCTCGATGGCGGAATCGGTCCCGCCTTCGCTCGGCGACACCCCATCGTTCGTCGCGTACGGAACCGTCACCGCGAACTCGCCGTCCTCACCGGCCTGGGCCGTCTGCTCGTACGTGAAGTTCGTCCCCGTCTGCGTGTTGTTCAACGTCAACGAGACCGAGACGTTCGCGCCCGGCGACGCCGACCCCGTGAGCTGCGCGCCATCGACGCGCTCGAACGTCTTCACCGACGTCGCCTGCCGGACGTCGTGCACCGCGAAGTCCTGGCGCTGCTGGAGCAGGAAGTACGTCTGGATCGAGCGGTTCCCGCCCAGGTCCCCGATGGACTGCAGGAACGACTGGCGCGTAACCTGTCCAGTCTGGGGGTTCAGGCGACTGAACGTCACGAGGAGCTTGCGCTCTTGGGAGGAGTGCACGAGCCGATAGTGCTCGAGGCCGTCCGCGTCGTCCCAGTACAGCTTCGAGAGCATCGTCTCCTGGTACCGGTCACTGAACGTCCGGTACGGCACCGTGATGTTCTGGCCGCCCACCGACGCGTTCTGGTCCGACTGCGAGAAGTACTCGCCCGCCGGCGGACCGCTCCACGTCGCAATCGCGCCGAACTTCCGCGTCGCCATCTGGTGGTCGATGGTGACGTAGCGCGTGTTCTCCGCGCGCTGCTGGTCGGTCTGGTCCGCGATCATCTCGCGGTAATCCGACGTCGTGTAGTTGTCGATGTCTCCCTCGCGCGGACTCAGCGACGGCAGCGCCTCGAGGAGGACGTTCGCCTTCGTCTCGTTCTCGTAGAGGAAGTACTGCGACGCGGTCCGCGCCCCGGCCTGGAACGGGTTCGCGTGCGGGATGCGGTCACCGCGGACCGTTATCCAGTGCCCGTAGTCCCACCAGGACATGACGCCGTACGCGCCCTCGGGGTACTCGAAGTCATCGGTCTGCTCGTAGGTCCCGTACTTCTCCATGTTCTCGATCTCGGGCGTCCCGTTCTGCATCCAGTCCGTCGTCGAGTCCCAGGACGTGACCGCTCCAGGTCCGGGACCCTGGCCCTGCGCGCCACCCGTGACCTGCGCGTGCACGTTCGTGCTCGTCATCGCGATGCCCGCGACGGGTGCGAGCGGTGCGATGACGAGGACGAGCGCGGCGAGCACGACCGAGACGTGGTAGAACTGGAGATCCTCGAGGTCGAACGACGCGTCGACGTTCACGACCTTGAGGAGTTCACCGACGAAGTACGCGTTCAGGACGGCGACCGGCAGCACGAGATAGTAGTTGAAACGCTGCTGGGTGAGCGTCATCATGAACACGAACACCGTCCAGATACCGACGAACACGTACTCGGCGCGCAGTCGTTCGGTGACCGCGCGGTACGTGAGCGCGAGCAGCCCCGCGATGCCCGTGATGTACGTGAGACCGTACAGGAGCACGAGCGTGCGGTTCAGCCGCTGGAGGTAGTTCGGCCCCATCTGGACGAGCGCCTGCGCCTCACCGATGGTGAGGACGGTGTCACTCTGTCCGAGCGTGAGGACTCGAGCCAGGTTGTTCTGGACGCTCCCCCACGCCTCGGGGAGGATGAAGGTGAAGACGACGACGCCGACGAGCGCGATCGAGAGCGCCGAGAACGGGAACAGCGTCCGTGAGAACCCGCTGCTCTCCCATCGACGTGCGAGCCAGACGAGGACCGCACAGCCGGCTGCAACCGCGAACGTCAGGAGGACGTGCAGGAGCGAGATGGCGCTCGCGGAGAACCCGAACTCGTCGAGGCGGACGAGCGAGAAGACCGCGACGGTCGCCATCGAGACGACGCCGACGTACCCGATGTGGTCGGGGCTGCTCCCGGTCGCGTACTTCGCGCCGAGCGCGAGCAGGAAGAACGTCCCGATGATACCGACGAGGACGATGGCGGGCGGCCACACCCAGACGTACAGCGAGATGGCGACGCCCGCGCCGACGCTGTACAGCGTCGGCTTGCGGAGCGCGTCCCAGTCGCGGTCGACGACGAGCTCGTAGATCGGTTTCTCCGTCTCGCCGACGTGGAGTGCGGCCATGAACGCGAGGACGCTGATCGAGTGGAAGAGGACCTCCGCGGCGTGGTGGTCCGCGAACCCGGCGGTGGTCCGCGCGAGGAACGTCCCCGGGATGAGGGCGAGGACGGCGACGCCGAACAGCGCGCCGAACCGACCCGTCAGGCGACGCGCGATGAAGTACGTCGGGATGGCGACGGCGGCGCCGATGACGGCGGGCGCGTACAGGAGCGTCGTCGCAATCTCGCGCTGGCTCGGGTCGCCGAGTCCGACGACGAGCGCGGCCGTGGCGACGAACTGGTCGTAGAGCGTCCCGAACTGCGAGTTCGAAACGCCGTAGGGGAACTGCGTCCACGGGTCGAACGGTATCGTGGACGGCCAGTTCTTGACGGCGTACGTCGTTTCCCGGAGGTGATACCAGGCGTCGTTCCCGCTGAAGTAGACGCCATCCGGCGTGATGAAGTTGTCAGCCGGGAGGATACGCAGCCACAGCATGAACCCGACGAGGGCGGCGAGCACGGGGACGTGGTAGTACTCCTTGAACAGGTCCACCACGGACTGCCCCTCGAGCAGGTCCTGGCTGGTCTCGGTTTCGCTACTCATTGACCGTGCATCGCCGGGAAACGCGCATAAGCCTTATGAAAAGGTTATTGCCAGGAGGCGGGCGTGGCACCGGATACATCACGTCGCTTGCTTGCGTTTCAGGTGGTTTCCTCCGCGGTGACAGGTGCGTTCGACGGGCGCCGATGGACGTGCGCGCCGGGTGGCAACTCGGTCGATGGTTGCCTTACGGTGAGTCCGCGGAGCGACATACTCGTTCATCGTACGTCAGCGAGGAGGTCGCGGGCGACGGCGAGAGCGTCGACGCGGACGCGCTCGCTGAGCGCGAGGAGAAGGCCGAAGTACGTGGTCGCGCCGATCGCGAGCACGAACGCGAGCCTGAAGACGCCGTGGGCGCCGCCGAGGCGGGTGACGAGGAGGAACACGACGACGGTCATCGCGAGCATCGCGACGATCTCCTTCCCCACGTCTGCGAGCACGGACAGCGGGACGGGCTCGTCGAGGAACCAGAGCATCGTAGTGACACTCGCTCCGAACGCGAGGACGGTTGCTATGGCGACACCCCACGCGTCGTACGCGACGGTCAACGGGACGGCAGTGAGCGCGTACACGACGATGAGGAGGAGGCCGCTGGCGGCGTACACGCGCGGATTACCGGTGCCGAGGAAGTACTTCTCGAGGCCGTCCCGGTAGCCGTTGAGGAGGTTCGCGACAGCGAGTATCGGGACGAGCACGTTCGCGAGCCCGACCATTCCGATTATCGGAAGCATGGTCTCTCCGGGGTTCTCACCGTAGAGCGTGAGGAGCACGTCGTTTCCGATGACCGCACCGCCGCCAATCAGCGGGATGGCGAACAGCCCGATATAGGTGAACAGCGCAGCGAACAACCGACTTATCTCGGCATCGTCTCCAGCTTCGGAGAGCGCGGAGAACTGCGGGAACATCACCCTCGAGAGCGCCGAGGAGAACAGCATCGCGGCTTCGGTGAGCGTGAAGACGTTCTTGTAGACGCCGGTCGGTCCCTGCCCGGCAAACAGCCCGATGATTATGTAGTCAGCTTGCTTGAACAGCTGACTGGAGACGTTCTTGACGTACGCGTACTTGGAGTAGTCGAGGAAATCCCGAGCGATGCTCGCGGACGGGAAGGCGGGAACGACTCGAGCATATCCGAAGTACGAAACTCCGAACGTCAGGAACTGGCCGGCGATGAGCCCCCAGACGAGTCCGGGGATGCCGTAGCCCTCGAGGACGAGTGCCGCCTGAATCGGGACGATGATAGCGTACCGTCCGTTGTCGATTGCACCGGCGAGCGCGACGCGCTGTTGGCCTTCGATGTAGGCGCCGGAGAGCCGGAACAGCCCCCAGGAGAGGACGCCGAGGGGAACGAGGAGCGCGACGTCGACACCGACGACGTCGTTGATGAACTCACGGAGTGCGATCGAGAGGACGGTGACGGCCGAGACACCGGAGGCGAGCACGATTGCGCCCGTCGTGAAGTACTTCGCCTGGTCGGTGCCTTCGCTGACGCGTTTCGTGAGGACTGTGAAGAGCCCGAAGCTCGAGAGGTTCGCGGCGATCATCTGGATGCTCACGAAGATCGCGTACGTCCCGATACCGTCGAAGCCGAGTTCGCGCGTGAAGTAGAGCGTCCCGAGGAATCCCGCGAGGGTACCGAAGACGTTCGTGACGAAGCGCTTCGAGACCTCCGCACCGATGTTCATTACTCGAGGTAACCCAGTTCCCGCAATCGGTCCTTGACCTCGTCCTCCTGCTCGCCGCCTTCGACGCCGCCTTCGGTGACGGCGTCGTCGCCGACGAACGCGTACGTCTCCGGGTCGCGGCCGGCGGGGTCGCTGTCGGGCGCGAAGACGTCGAGGACGCGACCGGTCATCGTCTCCGGGAGCCGGTAGCCGAGGGCGTGCAGGACCGTCGGCGCGATGTCGGTGATGTGCGCGTCGCCGACGTCACCGTCCCGGAACGACGGGCCGCGAGCGAGGAACACGCCGTTCCGTGCGTGCCCGCTCGTGTCGACGTCCACGAGGTCGTCGTCGACGTCGAACCGCGAGGTGACGTGGACCTCTGGCGTCTCGATCACCATCGCGAGGTCTGGAGTGTGGTCGCCGCCGCCTCCGAGGTCCGCGAACCGGACGTCGATGCCCGCGTCCGCGGCCGCCTCGGCGAGCGCGTCTCGGGCGCGGTCACAGGCGTCGGCGACCGCGTCGGGGTCGTCGGCGAGCGCGTACACGAGCGCCGTCTTCTGACCCTGGTCGACGACGACGTCGGTCTCCGCCCAGTCGATGCGGCCCATGCTGATGGCGTTGTCCAGCCCGAGGCCATCGCCGGTCGGGAGGTTCGCGACCGTGCTCGCCGGGACGACCTTCCGCGCGAACGTCAACAGCCCGAGACGCCCGAGGACCTCGCTCGCGACGTCGCGGAGCGACCCGAGCGCGGCCTGCGTCGAATCGCCCGAGTCGGTGAGCGCCACCAGGCCCGCGCGTTCGAGGACGCGGTTCGGGGCGAACTGCTCGCGGACCTTCTCGAACCCGTGGTCGCTCATCACGACGACGTCCTCGTCCTCGTGCGCGTCCAGGAACTCGCCGAGGCGCTCGTCGACGCGCTGGTACACCTCGAAGACCGCGTTGTCCGTCGACGCCGGCGGCACGCTCTCCGCCCCCCAGTAGTGGTGCGCGACGCGGTCGGTCCCGCGGATGAGCCCGACCGCGAGGTCCGGTTCTTCGTCCTGGATGAAGTGCTCGAACGCCTCGAAGCGCTTGTCGACGAGGTCCAGGCTCTGCTCGACGTACGCCCTCGTCCCTGGATTCTTGTCGTTCCGGAGCTTGTAGCCGTCGACGAGGTCGACGAGCTCGTCCCAGCGCTCGGGCGGATGCGTGTACTCTTCCTTGAACTCGGGCGCGGCGGCGACGATGGTGCCGTCCAGCGCCTGCCAGGGGTACGACCCGGGGATGTTGAACACGACCGACCGCCCGCCCTGGTCGTCGACCGCGTCCCACATCTTCCCGGGCACGAACTCGTCGTGACTCAGGTCGTTCTCGCGGGTCGCCCGGTTGAACTGCGAGAACCCGTACATGTCCAATGTCGTCGGGTCGCGACCGGTCGCGAACGACGGCCACGCCGGCACCGTTATCTCCGGAATCGTGCTCTCCAGGTTGCCGGAGACGGACTCCTCGCGGAGCCGCGCGAAGTTCGGGAGGTCACCGGACTCGATCCACGGCTCGATCAGCGAGAACGTGGCTCCGTCGAGACCGAGGACGATCATATGGGGCGCGAGGCGTGGAATACTTATAAGAGGTTTGGTCTCTGGGACCGTCGATTCGAGGCCTCGCATCGTCTCCTCGGTCCGTGCGGAAGCTGTCGGTCCTACTCCAGGTACCCGAGATCGCTGAGTCGCTGGGCGACCTCGGCGTCCTCGGTGGTGGCGTGCTCGCTCGCCTCGTACTCCGGGTAGGCTTTCGGCTGAGGTGCGTCCACAGGATCGAGCGCAGTACCGTCCATGACCTCGGCGGGTGCGATGCCGAGCGTCGCGAGCACGGTCGGCGCGACGTCGAACAGATGCGCACCGGCGAGGTCCGCGTCGGCGTCGACGCCAGCGCCGCTGACGGCGACGATACCCTGGAGCTTGTGGTTCCACGGCTCGGGGTCGTCGAAGCGCTCGCCGAGCAGCGCCGACAGCGAGTGCTCGAAGTCGGCGGGCAGGCAGAGGACGTCCACCGCCTCGTCGGCGTACGGCCCGTGGATGTAGTGCTCGCGCGGGACGACCTCGTCGAACACGGAGTCGCCGTCCGGCGTCTCCGCGCTCGCCAGGAGGTCGATGACGTCCTCGCGAACGCGCTCGTACTCGCTTTCGGGAACCTTCCCATCGGGGTCGCGTCCCGCCAGGTTGATGCGGACGCCGAGCTCCGACGGCGACCGCAAGTACGCGGTCGACTCCACGAAGTCCACCGCCTCCGACGCGGCAAACACCGCACCGACCGGGACGTGCTTCCCGACGAACTCCGCGAGCCCGAACCGCTCCAGCACCGCCTTCCCGCGCTGGTGGGTGAGCCCGACGCGTGCAGCGCCCGCAGCGAGCCGTTCGAGCACGGGATGGTCGTCGGGCGCGTCATCTTCGCTGGTCAACTCCTCGTCCTTGATCTGGAACCACGACGGCACGCCAGCGCCCTCTCGCGTCGCCTCGACGACGTCGTGCTCGCGGAGGAACTGGTTCGCGCGGAACTCGTACCCGTCGTACTCGCCCATCCCGTGGTCGCTCGCCACCACCACCGTGTCGGGGTCGTACTCCTCGAGGATGGCGCCGACCTGTTCGTCGACCGCACGGTACACCTCCCGGACCTTCTCCCGGTCGCCGGGGTAGTCGTGGAAGACGGCGTCCGTCTTCTGGAACTGTACGAACCCGAACTCGGGGTCGAAACGCTCGGCGAGGTACCGGAACGCCTCGCCGCGCATCCGGCAGAGCTCGAGGTAGTCCGCGAACCGCTCCCCGGTCGAGTCCTCGTCCGTCTCGCGTTCGGCGTACACGCGGTACTCCCCGAGTTCCTCGCGGACGTCCTCGAGGACGCCCGCCGGGTGACAGGGCGGCGACTCCGCGGCGAGATAGCCCGGGATCACCGCACCGTCGATGGCAGGCGGTGGACTCGTCACGGGCGCGTTCACGACGACGCTCGTCAACCCCGCCTCGTCCGCGTACTCCCAGAGCGTCCGCTGGCGGACGTCCGTCGCGTTCACGATGTCCCAGTCGTATCCCTCGAACCGCAGAAAGTCGAACACACCGTGCTTCCCGGGGTTCGAACCCGTGTACAGCGACGGCCACGCGCTCGCCGTCCACGGCGGCACCTGACTCTCGAGGTCGCTCGACGCACCGTCCTCGAGGAGCGCTTGGAGGTTTGGGATGTCTCCGTCCGCCCTGAGGGGGTCAAGGACCGACCGGCACGCTGCGTCGAGACCCACCAACAGCGTCTGCATACGTTCACCACTCGCCCGGAGGCTTTTTAACTGAACGGGTTGGCGGTCGTCATTCCAGATAGCCGAGTTCACGGAGGTTCCGTTCCACGCCATCGCTGTAATCCGCGTCCATCGCTGCAGCGCTGTCAGCGAACTCCGCGCCCAGCGTCTCGGTCAAGCGCTCGCGGAGGTCGTCGACGATCGATTCGTCCGGATCGGAGACGACGTCCTCGTCGGGGAGTTCGTAGAGGAGTTCCGTGCCGTCGGACCGACGTTCGAATCGATGTGTCGACGTCCGGACGGACTTTCGACCGACTTCGAACGAACGGAGCGTCTCCGAATCGACCTGTCCCGCGGCGGTTTCGTCCTGTAGGTTCGAGCACGCTTCGGCCGCGAACACCGCATCCCGCTCGACGTCGCCGAAGAGCGACTGACCGGCCGTATTCGGGAGGTCGATACCGCAGAGATCACAGAGGGTGGCGAACACGTCCACGTGCGACGCCAGGTCGTTTCTCGTCCCCCCCGTCGGAACCCCTGGCCCGGCGAACAAGAGTGGGACGTGGGTCAGTTCGTCGTACAGGAAGTTCCCGTGATAGAGGAGGTCGTGTTCGCCGAAGAACTCGCCGTGGTCCGAGGTGACGACGAGGATGGTGTTCTCGTCCAAGCCGGCAGCTTCGAACCAGTCGAGGAACGCGTCGAGACGGTCGTCGAGGTACTCGAGCGACGCAGCGTACCACTTTCGGAGGATCTCGAGTTCGCGTTCGGGAACGCACGTGGGGTCGTCGTTGTATCGGAGCGCGAGGTCCATCGAGTTCCCGCCGGCAGCCGCATCGAAGAGGCGGTCGTCGTCGACGTCCGGGTCGGCGAACGTCGACCCCGAGTCGCCGAGTTCTTCGAGCAGCCCGAGACGCGGACGCGTCAGTTCCGGGGTCGCTTCGCGCTTGTACGGCCGCGGCGGGTCGTAGGGAGCGTGCACCGTCGTGACGTTCGCCATCGCGAAGAAGGGCTGTCCGTCCTCGTGTGCGCCGAGCCAGGAACGGAGCTTCTCGAACTTGATCTCCGTGTAGTAGTCGTTCCCCGACGTCGCTAGCCTTCGGAAATCCCGTCGGATGAGAGGCTCCGTGAGAAGTTGCCATAGGTACGGGACCGACGGTCGTTCAGCGACCTCCTCGTAGACCTCGTAGTAATCGTCGAAGCCCCGGTGAAGGCCCGTCGCCGACCCCATCTTCGCCGGCCCGGGGATACCGTAGGTGTGGTAGCCAGCGTCGCTGAACCACTCCGCGAGCAGTGGCACACGCTCTGGCATCGTGGGCCAGGCGCCCTCGAAACCCGTCTCGTTCGGATACTGGCCCGAGAAGAGCGCGCCGTGAGACGGCGGCGTCCACGGGCCGACCGCGAACGCGTTCTCGAACGCGGTCCCACGCGACCGAACGCGGTCCATCGCCGGCGTGTCGACCCCGAAAGAGTCCTCGCCTCGAGAGACGGCGTCAGCGCGGAGTGTATCGAAGACAAGGAGGACGACGTTCGGAGGGTCCTGCATTTGACTGCTCGGTCGTCGCGTGCTCTTATAAGCTTCACGTCAATGGGTCAGGGGATTTATCTATACCCGTGTTGCCGGGTGTGATATGGACCTGGAGTCGGTCGACGTGGCGATGCTCCATCAGGACCCGCACCCGGCGCATCGCGGGTTCGCGGAGGCGGTCGGCGCGGACCTCGTCGACTACCACGCGCGCTCGCTCGGCTCGCTCTCAGGGAGCGTCGTCGCCGACGTCGTGAACGGCCTCACGTATCCGGACTACGACGTCTACCTCGTGGAGGGGTCGCGGCCGCTGTACGCCGCGCTCGTCCGCCGGTTCACGCGGGGCGGGACGGTGATATACCTCTGCGCGGACCACGGCCTGTACGCGCTCGGCGAAGGCGACTTCGAGGGCGACTCGCTACTGAAGTCCCTCGTCGGCCGGTTCGGGACGCCGCTCGTGCGCGCCGTCGGCCGTCGCGGTATCGACGGCGTCGTCGCCGTCAGCGAGTTCGCCGCCGAGTTCACGCGTTCCGTCGTCGGCCAGGGGACGCCCATCGAGATAGCGCACCCGTTCGTCCAAGCCGAGACGTACGACGCGCTCGGGCAAGTCAATCCAGACCTCGACTCGAACGTCGCGGTGACGGTCGCGCGCCCGTGGCACTACAAGGGCGTGGACATGCTCGTCGACGCGTGGCCGCACGTGCGAGAGGCGATTCCGGACGCCGAGTTGCACGTCGTCGGCGGCGGGCACCCCGAGTCGTATGGCGACACGCCCGGGGTGACGGTGCGCGGGTACGTCGAAGACCTCGCGGACGCGTTCGAACCCGCTTCGTTGTTCGTGCAGCCGTCGCGGATGGACACGTTCCCCGTGAGCACGCTCGAAGCGATGCGCGCCGGCGTCCCAGCGCTCGTCACGACCGGCGCCGGCACGCGCTCGGAGGCCCGCGAGATAGACGCGTCGCTCGTCGTCGACCCGACGCCCGAGGCGCTCGCGGCCGGCGTCGTCGACTACTTCGAGCGCGATACCGCCGACCGCGAGCGCTTCGCCAGCGTGGCGCGCGAGCGCGGCGTCAGGTTCGACGCGGCCTCGCGGAAGCGGGCGTTCCGCGACGCGTTCCGGCACGTGCTCGCCGAGCTGTAGGGCAGTCCACCAGCGGAGTCGCGAGTCGAGTCTCTCGAAGGCTTTTACCCCGTCCCCGGTAAACGACGCCTCAATGACCGTCTACGTGGTCGGCCTCGACGGCGCCGACTGGTCGCTGCTGCGTCCGTGGGCGCGCGAAGGAGCCCTCCCCGCGTTCCAGCGCGTGCTCGACGAGGGCGTCGACGGCGACCTCCAGAGTACGCTCCCGCCCGTGACGTTCCCCGCGTGGAAGTGCTACTCGACCGGGAAGACCCCGGGGAAGCTCGGCGTCTACGAGTGGTACGCGTACGACCGCGACGAGCAGACGCTGTCGGCGAACGACGCGAGCGACTTCACGTCCCGGGAGTACTGGGAGGTGCTCGCGGACCACGGCGTCGACGCCGGCGTGGTGAACATGCCGACGACGCATCCGGCGAACGCCCGCGAGATGGAGGGCGTCGACGTCGTCGCGGGAAGTCCAGCGAACGAACGCAAGACCCTCACGAACCCCGAGTCGCTCAAGCGCGAGCTCCTCGACGCCGTCCCGGAGTACCGCGTGAAACCCGACCTCGTGCTGGACGAGGCGACGCCGGACGAACTCGTCGCCGAGGGCAAGCGACTGTTCGACCAGCGGTTCGATGCCGCGACGTTCCTCGCCGAGGAACGCGACCGCGACCTCGTCCACACGACGCTGTTCTTCACGGACACCCTCCAGCATCGCCTCTGGGACCACCCCGAGCACCTCAGGGAGGCCTACGAGCACGTCGACGAGCGCCTCGGCGACCTTCTGGACCGCGACGACGCCGACGCCGTCTTCCTCATGAGCGACCACGGGTTCACCGAAATCGACGAGATATTCCTCCCGAACCAGTGGCTCGCGGAACGCGGCGACCTCGCGTTCGCCGACGACGGGGCGCGCACGCTCCTGTCAGGCGTCGGTCTCACCGAGGAGCGCTTGAAGCGCTTCGTCGACCGCCTCGGCCTCGTCTCGCTCGCCCAGCGCCTCGTCCCGAAGTCCGTGCAGGGGCTGTTCCCGAGCGAGAGCGGCCGGGTCGCCATCCAGGACGCCGCCATCGACTGGGAGGCGACGAAAGCGGTCTCGGTCGGTCGGGGCCCCATCTACGTGAATCACGCGGCGTTCGCGGACGCCGACGACCCGGCGGCCGCCGCCAAACGCTACCGCGAGAGCTTGGCCGACGACCTCGCCGCGCTGGAGACGCCCGAGGGCATCCCGGTGGTAAGCGCGGTTCACGACCCCGCGGACGTCTACACCGGTGACCGCGAGCGCGGTCCCGACCTCGTCGTCGAGTACACCACGGGCGTCGACGCGCCCGAGTCTGTCGGCGGCGACGTCTTTGGCGAGACGACGGAATGGCTCGCCACGCACCGCCGGAACGGGATATTCGCTGGCGTCGGCGACGACGTCGGCACGGGGACCGCGGACCTCGACCTGTACGACCTCGCCCCGACGCTCCTACACTACCTCGACGTGCCCGTCCCCGAGGACGTCGACGGCAACGTCCGCCAGGACGTCCTCGCGGGCGACGCCGCCGACCGCGACGTCGAGACCGGGCCACCGTCTGCCATCGGCGCCTCCGACCGCGGCGCCGGCGAGGAAGTCGAAGAAACGCTACGCGAACTGGGGTACCTCGAATGACGTTCCGCGAATGGGTGGACGCGAGCACGGACCGCGTTCGCGAGGACGGCTGGCAGGGCGTCACGGAGTCCGGGAAGGAGTTGTACGTCGGCGCACTCCGACGCACCGAACCAATCTTCGGGCACGGAGAGAACGTCTTCGACCGCGACTGGGACGTCCTGCTCCTGCTGGACGCGTGCCGCGTCGACCTCATGGCCGAGGTCGCCGACGACTACGCGTTCCTCGACCATCCCGGCACGATGCACTCGGTCGGGAGTTCCTCCATACAGTGGATCGAACGCACGTTCAGTGACGAGTACCGCGACGAGATGCAGAACACGGTGTACGTCACCGGGAACCCGTTCAGTAAGCGCGTGCTGAGCGGTGACGACCTGCTCGCACTCGACGAAGTCTGGCGGTACGCGTGGGACGACGACCGCGGCACCATCACTGCCGACGCCATCACGGACCGCGCGATCGCCGCCGGCCGGCGCCACGATTACGACCGCCTCGTCGTTCATTACATGCAGCCGCACTTCCCCTCGGTCCCGACGCCACTCACGGACGGCCTGAACAGCGACACGCTCGGCGACGGCGAGGGCTGGGATTCCCCGTGGCACATGCTGCGTCGCGGCGACCTCGACGAGGAGACGCTCTGGGACGCGTACCGCGCAAACCTCGAGTACGTCCTCGACGAGGTCGAAACCCTGCTCTCGAACCTCGACGCCGACACTGTCGCCATCAGCGCCGACCATGCGAACGCGAAAGGCGAGTACGGCGTGTATGGGCACCCGAAGGTTCCGATCAAGGCGATCCGGGAAGTCCCGTGGTACGAGACGTCCACGACCGACACCGGCGAGTACGAACCGACGCTCGACCCCGGCGTCGAACGCGGTGGCGTCGAGGAGAAACTCGAATCACTGGGGTACCTGTAGCCGCCGCGCCAGAATCGTCCAGTTCACCTGCGTCCTCACTCCAGGTATCCGAGGTCCTCGAGGTGCTCGGTCACCATCTCGTCGTCCTCGCTCACGCCGCTGCGTTCGCCGGCGCGCATACGCTGCATCCGCGTCTGGTGGTCGTCGAGCGCACTCGCGAGCTCGTCGTACTCGGGCGCGTCCGTGCGGTCGTCCTCGGGGCGTTCGGCGGGCGTCGCGGCGACGTCGAAGCAAAACTCGCCGTCGTCGGCGTGCCGGAGGAGCTTCCAGCCGTCGGCGCGGCGTGCGCAACAGCGGCCGTAGTCGACGTCCCGGCCGACGTCGCCGAACGCCCACTCGCGCGCGTCGACGTCGCCGTCGAGGAGGTCGAACGCGCTCGCACCCTCCCAGTCGTCGGGCGCGTCCAGGTCGACGGCGTCCGCGACCGTCGGTGCGGTGTCGACGAGCCGAATCTGGCCGTCGACAGTCGCTGCCCCGAGGTCGGGGTGGTGGATGATAAAGGGGACGCGGACGACGCCCTCCCAGAACTCGGGCGGGTGGCCGGCGTGGCCGTGCTCGCCGACGAGTTCGCCGTGGTCGGCGGTGAACACGACGATGGTGTCGTCGAGGACGCCGCGGTCGTCGAGCGCGTCGAGCAGGGCGCGGAACTGGTCGTCGACGTACCGGCACTCGGCGTCGTAGAGCCCGCGGATGCGGTCCCACTCGTCGTCGGTGACCTCCTCGGGGTGATGGGTGCCCTTCCGGGAGAGGCCGCGGCACTCGGCGACGTCGAGCGGTTCGTCGAGGAACTCGCGCTGGTACTCGGCGGGCGCCTCGTAGGGGTGGTGGGCGTCCATGTAGTGCAGCCAAGTGAACCAGTCCACGTCGTCGTCGCGCTCGTCGACGAAGTCGAGCGCGCGCTCATTCAGCGAGTCCGCGCGTTCGTGCTCGAAGTCCCGGCCGCCAGTGGTCGCGAACAGCGCGTCGACGCGGTTGTAGACGCGCTCGATAGTGCGGAAGACGACGCCGTCCTTGTCGAGGTTCGACTGCACGAGCTGCTTGAACTCGTTGACGTTCGCGCCGTCACTGCTCGCGTCGTGCATCGCGTCGAACCCGCGGTCGTAGTGGTACGCGCCGCTCGCGAACTGGTTGTCGGTATACCCGGCGGTCGCGTACCCCGCTTCGGAGAGGACCTCCGCGAGCGTTCGGATGGGGCCACCGGCGTCCGCGGGCGGGATGCCGAGGCCGTCGACGCTCGCGAAGTACCGGCTCGCGTGGATGGCGGGGAACGACGCGGGCGTCGACGGGCCGTTCGCGACGCACTCCGTGAACTCGACGGCGTCGTCCGCGAACGCGCGCGTCTTCGGCATCACCCTCGACTCGATTCGGTCGGCGCGCAGCGAGTCGACGGTGACGAGAGCGACGTTCATATCGGTGAGATGCCGGGAACCGCTTAAAGAATGACGCTTCGTGCGGGTTCTAGGGCGCCGCTCGCCGCGCGACCGGGGCCGGGAGCGGGACGGCCCGGAGGCGGTCAGCGCTCGTCCGCGGCGACGATGCTGGCGACGGCGTCGCGAGCGTGCTTGCGGAACGCGTCCCGGGACCAGTCCGCGGCGGTCGCCTCGATGCGGTCGGGGTCCCACTCGGTCTCGAGGACGCGCCGGACGCCTTCGCGGACGCCGTCCTCGCTGGCTGGGACGACGACGCCGTCCGCGCCGTCGGTGACGTGATTGTGGAGGTTCGGTTCGTCCGGGACGACGACGGGTTTGCCCGCGCTCTGGAACTCCTTGGGCGTCATCCCGCAGTGCTCCTCGCGAGCGAACGCGATGCCGCCGGTCGACCCGGCGACGAGGTCGGCGAGCGCGTCGTCCGGGAGGCGGTCGTGGACGGTGACGTTCCGCCGGCGCGCGACGCGCTTCCCGAGTGGGCCGTCGCCGACGAGGACGAGGCGTGCGTCGAGGTCGGCGAACGCGCGAGCGACGACGTCCGTGCGCTTCATGTCGTTCAGCCGCCCGATCATCACGAAGTACGGGTCATCGGCGTCGGCGGGCGCGTGCTCGAACCGGTCCACGTCGATGGGTGGGTTCACGACCGGGACGCCGTCGCGGTCCCGCAGATAGTGCTTGTGGACGCGCTGTCGCGTGAACGCGCTGTTCGCGAGCATGCCCGTGCAGTAGTCAGCGAAGTGCCGGTCGAGGACGGTGACGAGGGTCGTCGTCGCCCAGTCGACGACGCCGTCGGTCGGGCGCGCGTAGAACCGCGGCGGCGGGACGTGACAGTAGTGGACGTGGTGCTGGTCGTGGGCGGGCACCCACCACTTCGCGGCGGTCCCGCTCGATATCACGACGTCCTCCTCGAACGCGAGGCCGCGGAACCCGGCGGCGCGCAGGAGTTCGGACGCGGGCCGCGCGCGGTCGTTCAGGAACAGCTTCGCGGAGAGTCCCTCGTGGAAGCGTTCCTGGAAGGGGAACGCGACGTCGTAGCCGTCCCAGAACTCGCGGTCGGGCGTGTGGCCGACGGTGAGTGGGGCGTCGAACGCGTCCGCGAGCGCCTTCGCGACGCGCGCCGCGCCGCCGGGATGGATCCACGACCCCTCGTGGACGACCCGAACGGACCGCCCGTCGAGGACGTCGTCGACGTCGACGTCCGGGAGGGCCGGCGCGTCGTCGCCGCGCGCGGTGGTCGCGCCGTCTCCGCCCGCGGCCGGCGGGTCGCGGGGAGCGTCGCCGTCGTCGGTCATTCGAGGTAGCCGAGTTCGGCGAGGGTCTCCTCGTCGGCGTCGTACCGCGTGATGCCGCCGTCGACGTCGAACGCCTCGAGCGCCTGCCTGAGGTCGTCGTCCATCGCGGCGTCGTCCCCTTGGAGGTCTCGGGCCGAGTAGGGGTCGGCGTCGTCGGGGTCGTAGTTCACGATGCCGTCGCGGTTCATCGCCGCGCGCCGGTCGCCGTAGAGCGCGAACGCGACGTCGCGGTCCTCGCGGCCGAGCCCGTGCTCCTCGCCGACGAGCATGCTCGGCACGTCGATGAGGGAGGCGACGTCGCCGAACGCCCAGTCGACGTTCCGCGTCGCGAGCGGCACGTGATGCAGGAGCGGATGGAGGAGCCCGGGGTGCCCCCAGACGCCGTCCTCGCCGAGCAGTTCGCCGTGGTCCGCGACGAACACCACCTCGGTGTCGTCGGGGACACCCTCCCAGAGCCGCCTGAGTTCGACGTCGAGCTCCTCGCACTCGCGCCGGTAGAGTTCCCGCACCAGGTCGGCCTCCTCGCCGTTCACGCGATGCGAGATCGCCTTCCGGCTCACGCGGTTCGCGTAGTCCCGGGACACGGGCGCGCTGTGGGGGTCGTAGGGATGGTGTGGCTCCATGAAGTGCAGCCACCCGAACCAGTCGTCGTGCCCCTCGGTCTCCTCGAAGAACGTCTCGATGACGTCGTCCGCGCGCCGGAAGGACTTCCCGAGCTTCACGACCTTCGCTCTCGCGCGCTCGAACTGGTTCCACGCCGCCGCCGCGACCTTGTACGGCGTCGACCCGAGTTCGAGCTTGTCGGAGACGAACCCCGCGACCCCCTCCTCGCTCGCCGACGGGCTCTCGAAGTGGTCGAACGCGTCGTCGTACCCGTACTTCGGCGACAGCAGGTGGTTCGTCGTCACACCCACCTTGTGGCCGTCGACGCGGCGGGCGACGCTCGTGCCGTCCTTGAGGCCGCGCTGGAGCGCGTACTCGCCGCCGATGATCGCGGGGAACGACCCGAACGTCTCGGGGAACGTCGAGAACGCGCGGTCGTGCTCGAAGTCGAGGTACTCGCGGGTCGCGGGGAAGTGCCGGAAGTGGTCGTGGCGGAGCGAGTCGACCGTGACGAGGAGCTTTCGCGTCATGGATGAGGGGAGATGGTGCCCCGACCGGGAACGGCGAGCGTCGGCGCGGGGCGTCGTCGTTACGGCGGCGAACGCGGCGTGCGCGAAAAAACGCTTCGGTCAGACTCGCCGTCGAGTCGGCGACTGGTTCAGAACTCGCCGCGGACGATGGCGGCGACGCGCTCGCGGTCGAACAGCTGCTCGCTCTGGGGAATCTCGGGGTACGGCTGCCCGTCCTCGTAGGTCGGCCACGCGCCGAAGCGCTCGGGGTAGAGCTGCTTCGCCCCCATCTCGAGCTGGAAGCAGTTCATGATGGGGCCCTGGTAGCGCATCCCGGCGGGGTAGACGCGGTCGTTCTCGACGGCGGAGAGTTCGCTCCCGACGGGGTGGTCGCGGAGCGCCTGCTTCGCGTCCGCCATCGAGTAGTTCGGCGTGATACCCCAGAGGTGCAGGAAGACGTCGGGGTCGGCCTCGGCCATGGTCTCGTAGTCGACGGCCCCCCAGAGGCTCCCCCAGTCCTGGTCGGCGAAGGCGTCGGTCGCGCCGAGCGGGCGGGTGTCCGCGAGCCAGTACCCGGGTTCGTTCAGGTGGTAGGTGTAGAACTGCTCGCCGTCCGCGGCGAGCGTGGCGCGCACGGCGGTCGGGCGCTCGGATGCCGGCGGGAGGTCGGCCTGGATGGTCGAGACGAGGTCATCGTGGACGGCCGCCAGTGCCTCGTAGCGTTCCCGTTCGCGGAGGACGTCGGCCACCTTCTCGAAGAGCTCCCAGAGCCCGTAGAACTCGTAGTCCGCGGCTGTTGGGTCGGGCACGCCGTTGTTCGTGCCGCTGTAGAAGTTCCCGAACCACGGGCCGACCGCGTTCGCGACCTCGTCGACGTCGCCCTCGTCCCAGTTCTGCTGGGTGCTCGCCCACACGGGGTCGGCGAGGTGGACGTCGCTGTCGAGTTCGTACAGCGTCTCCTTCGGGAGGCCGTCGGCGAGCGGGTCGACGAGGCCGTCCCAGTCGAACGCGACCCCGTCGAGTCGGTCGTAGTAGTGGTTCATCGTCGTCCCGGACATCTCGGGGACGTAGAGCGCGTTGACGGCGTCGCCGTGCCCGAGTGCGACGGCCATGTCGGCGTACGTCGAGAACACCGTGAAGACGTCCTCGGGGGGGGTGGTCGAACGTGACCTCGCCCATCGGCGACATCGACACGGAGTAGGGGCCGTCGTCGGTCCCGGTGCTCGACCCGTCGGTCGTCGTGGTCGCGGTCGTCGCCGCGTCGGTCGCGGTGCCGGGGTCGCCGCCGGTACAGCCCGCGAGGAGGGCGCCCATGGTTGTGGTGGCGCCCCCGAGGAGTGCGCGTCGCGTCGGTGCATCGCCGTCGTCGTCGTGTTCGTCGCCGACCATGTATTTAGGCTGGCCTAAACTATTGATAACCGCTTCGGTTTTTAGGCAGGCCAAAACCTCGGTGTCGTGGTGCCCAGTCGCAAGCGCTCGCGCGAGTGCCGGCGACGGCGGCCGCGACCGCCGGGGTTTTTCTCGTCGCCGGCCGCACGCCCGACCATGCAACTCGACGAAGGCTTCGAGCACGTGGACGTCGACCTCGCCGACGGGGTCGCCCACGTCACGCTCGCTCGACCCGACGCGCACAACGCGCTCGACGTCGACACCGCCATCGACCTGAAGGACGCACTCGCCGCCGCGACGACCGCGGGCGACGTGCGCTGCGTCGTCCTCGAAGGCGACGGCGGGACGTTCTGCTCGGGCGCGGACCTCGCCGCGTTCGAGGGCGACGAGACCGACCAGCGTCGCCTCGACGGCGTCGCCACGCGCCTGCACGCCGCCGTCCGCACGCTCGCGACGAGCGACGTCCCCACCGTGTCAGCAGTGAACGGGGTCGCCGCCGGCGGCGGGTTCGGGCTCGCCTTGGCGAGCGACCTCGTGCTCGCCCACCAGACCGCGCGCTTCGAGTACTCCTATCCGCGCGTCGGGCTCTCCGGCGACGCCGGCGCGACGTGGTTCCTCCCGCGACTCGTCGGCCGCCGTCGCGCCCGCGAGTTCCTCCTCCTCGACGACCCCGTCACCGCCGAGGACGCCGTCGAGATGGGGCTCGCGACCGAGGCCGTCGCCGCCGAGGACTGGGACGACCGCGTCCGCGAGGTCGCGACCGACCTCGCCGCCGGCCCGACGAGGGCGTACGCGACCGCGAAGGCGCTCATGAACCGGTCGTACGAGCGCACGCTGAACACTCAGCTCACCGCGGAGAAGGACGCGATCGCGCGACTCGCACGCACCGACGACTACGCCGCCGGCTACGAGGCGTTCTTCTCGAAGACCGAGCCGACGTTCCGAGGTGAGTGACGATGCCGAACGAGACCCTCACCGTCGCCGTGCTGCGCGAGACCGTCCACGGCATCCCCATCGACGACTACGTCACCGGGCTCCGCGAACGCCTCCCGGACCACGATATCGTGCTCGCGCGCACGCCGAGCGAGGAACGCGAGGTCGTCCAAGACGCCGACGTCGTCGCGGGCATGAACATCAGCGACGCCGTCCTCGAGAGCTTCGGTGACGACGTCTCGCTGTTCGCGTGCGCGTTCGCCGGCACCGGCCACCTCCCGATGGCCGAACTCGAGGCGCGAGACGTCGCCGTGACGAACGCCTCCGGCGTCCACGGCCCGAACATGGGCGAGCACGCGCTCGCCGCCGTCCTCTCGTTCGCGCGACGGTTCCACGTCGCGCGCCGCCAGATGGAGGACGACGTCTGGCGGTCGTACCCGACGCACGAGCTCGCCGGCTCCACGGTCACGGTCGTCGGCATGGGCGCCATCGGGACCGCGGTCGCCGAACGCCTCGACGCGTTCGACGTCGAGACCGTCGGCGTCCGGCACAGTCCCGAGAAGGGCGGGCCCGTCGACCGCGTCGTCGGCTACGACGACGCCGCGGGCGTCGAGGCCGCGTTCGCTGACTCGAGCTACGTCGTGCTCGCGTGCCCGCTCACCGACACCACCGCGGGCCTCGTCGACCACGACGCGTTCGTGACGATGCCGAGCGACGCCGTCCTCGTGAACATGGCGCGCGGCCCCGTCGTCGACACCGACGACCTCGTCGCCGCGCTCCGAACGCACGAGATCCGCGGCGCCGCCCTCGACGTCACCGACCCCGAACCCCTCCCGAGCGGCCACCCGCTCTGGGACTTCGACAACGTCCTCGTCACCCCGCACAACGCCGGACACACGCCGAACTACTACGAGCGACTCGCCGACATCCTCGCCGAGAACGTCCAGCGCCTCGCCGACGGGCGCGTCGACGACGACGGCTTCGAGAACCAGGTCGCCTGAGCGGCCGTCACCTCCCTACCGTCGCTATCCATCGCTATCCGTCGCTATCCATCGCTATCCGTCGCTATCCATCGCTATCCGTCGCTATCCGTCGCTATCCGTCGCTATCCGTCGCTACCCGTCGTGACCACGCACGCTTTTGGCGTCGGCGACGCGCCGTTGACGCATGAGCGAGTCCGACGACTGGGTCGCGTTCGCGAGGCGCGCAGCCGTCACCGGCATCGCGACGATGCTGCCCGTGTTCGTCACCGTCGCCGCTCTCATCTTCGCGTGGAGCGTCCTCTCGCGGTTCCTCCAGCCGGTCGCCGAGGTCGTGCTCTACGTCTTCTTCGGCGAGAGCTTCCCCGTCGTCGTTCTCGAGCTCGCGGTCGGCGTCGCGCTCCTCTGGCTGACCGTCCTCGTCGGCGCGGTCGCCGAGGCGCGGAGCACGGAGTCGTTCGTCCTCGGGCGCCTCGAATCGGTGGTCGCGGCCGTCCCCGTCCTCGGGACCGTCTACGAGACCGCGGGCCGACTGAGCGAGATGTTCTTCGAGAGCGACACCGGGAGCTTCCGGGAGGTCGTGCTCGTCGAACTCCCCGACGAGGGCCTGCACACGCTCGGGTTCGTCACCGCCGCACCGCCCGAGAGCGTGCAGGACGCCGTCGACGCCGACCTCACCGTGTTCGTCCCGCTCGCCCCGAACCCCGTGATGGCGGGGTTCCTCGCGAACGTCTCCCGCGACCAGGTGACCGACGTCGACATGAGCGTCGAGGAAGGCGTCCAGTCCGTGATGACGACCGGGGTCGCCACCGGCCAGGGGTTCGACGGCGACCCGCTCGGGAGCGCGGACGGCGACGACGGCCCCCTCGGCGGGCTCGACGCGGAGCCCGTGAGCGCGGACGAACTGGACGACTGGCCACGGGAGTGACTGACGGGAGTGGACTGGGTCGAGAAGCGGCGCGCGGTCAGTTCGCAGCCATCGCCTCGAGGTACCCCGAGCGTGCTTCGAGGACGAGGTACCCCAGGGCGACGACCGCGAAGAACGCGTAGCCGATGGCGGCGACGCCCATCCCGGTCGCGGACTCGATGGGCGCGCGGAACGCGACGGCGGCGAGCGCGGCGACGGTGACGGCACCGAGCGCGACGAGTAACCGCCAGCGCGAGGCGACGGGGACGCTCCCGTCCTCGCCGCGGACCGCGAGGTAGAGGTGCGCGCCACCGAACACGACGGCGTTGAACAGGATGGCGCCGACGGTGGCGCCGGCGTTGCCGAGGTTCAGGGCGCTCCCGAAGGTCTGGAACGCGATCAGGACGGCGAACGCGACGAGCGCGGCCGACACCTGCACGGCCGTCTCGTTCGTCGTTGTGGAGGACATCACCGTCCAGTCGACGCTCGGGAATCATAAGCTTCCCGTCGAGAGACACGTTCGGACGGCGTCGCAACCGCCGGTTCCGGGGGACTACAGCCAGCCGTCGCGCGCGAGCAGTTCGCCGTTCAGGACGCTCGCGCCCGCGGCACCGCGGATGGTGTTGTGCGCGAGACAGTTGTACTGGACGCCGGCGGGCGTCGCCTGGACGCCACCCGCGGCGACCTGCATCCCGCCGCCGAGCATCCGGTCCATCCGCGGCTGCGGGCGGTCCGGTTCGTCGAACACCTTCACGAGCGGCTCCGGCGACGACGGCAGGTCCGCGCTCGGCGCCGCCGCGAGCGCGTCCTCCACGTCGGCGACCGACGGGTCGTCCGCGAGTTCCGCCCAGACGTTCTCCAGGTGGCCGTCGACGGTCGGCACGCGGTTGCACGACGCCGACACCTCGGCGTCGTGCAGCGAGAGTTCCGCGCCGTCGAACGCGCCCAGCAGCTTCCGGGACTCGGACTCCATCTTCGCCTCCTCCCCGCCGATGTGCGGGACGACGTTGTCGATTATCTCCATCGAACTCACGCCCGAGTAGCCCGCGCCGCTCACGGCCTGCAGCGTGGAGACGTGCACGCGCTCCAGCCCGAAGCTATCGAGCGCGGCGAGCGTCGGGACCATCGTGATCGTCGAACAGTTCGGGTTCTTCACGAGCGCGCCGTCCCACCCGCGCTCGTCGCGCTGCACCTCGATGAGCTCCATGTGCTCGGCGTTCACCTCGGGGATGACGAGCGGGACGTCCTCGTCCATCCGCGCGTTCGACGAGTTCGACGACACGACGTAGCCGGCCTCCGCGAACGCCGGTTCGACGCGCTCGCCGACGGTCGAGGGGAGCGACGAGAAAATGAGGTCGACGTCGTCGGGCACCGCGCTCGGGTCCGTCTCCGTCACGGTCGTCGCCGCGACGTCCTCGGGGATCGGCGCGTCGACGCGCCACTTCGCGACCTCGCGGTAATCGTGGCCCGCCGAGTCCTCGCTCGCGGTCAACGCCGCGATCTCGAAGTCCGGATGCGGGTCGAGAAGCTGGATGAGTCGCTGCCCTACTGCTCCCGTGGCGCCAAGGACGCCGACGCGTACGCTCATGCTTGTCCGTCCGTCTGCGTTGCCCAAGCAAAGACCTTCGGGTGCCGTCACCGCTTGACGGGAGTCGACGACGAACACTCGAATCTGGGAGCTGCCGATCGCCCGTCCCCGTGGCGATTCGGAGAGTCCGGTCTGGGAACCCGGGTCGAGTCAGGAGGTCCGTCCGTCCCGGAATTCCGCCTTCAGGTAGCGTGCCAGGTGCTCGGCGAACAGGTCGACGCCGGCCTCGGAGAACTCGATATGCAGTTCTTCCGGTATCTCCTCGACGACCTCCGCCGCAGCGCGTTCGGCGACCGGTTTGATGTTCTGTTCCTGGATACTCCAGTACCCGAGCGCGGACAGGATGAGACTCCCCTCCAGTTCGGTCGCGGAATCCAGCCGGAAGTCGGCCAACTGCTTCGGCTCCGTCGGCTGGCCTCGATACAACTGGAATCGGTGTCCGTTCGTGAGGACGCCGTACGCGGCCCCGACGCCTCTGGTCCCGTCCATGTAGTCGGCCAACTGGTCGAAGTGCCGGTCGAGTGAGACGGTCGGGTTCTTGAACTCGTAGACGATCGTATTCGTGTCCCGGATCGTATCTCCGTGGCCGGACGTGACGTAATCGACGATGCCGCTCTCGACCGACAGCTCGCTACGGAGGTTCGTCCCGACGTCCTCGTAGCCCAGCAGTTGGAAGTAGCCTTCGTTGAGGAAGACCATCTGCACCTCGTCCTCCGAGAAGTCGTCCCTGACGAGTTCGCCGACGTCGTTCAGCACTTCGGTGACGTCCGACGTTTCGAGCAGGAACTCCGGTTCGGTGACCATACCGGCACGAATCCTCGGACTACCAAGACGGTGGTGTCCGGAGGTCGACCGACACTCGTGTTTTTTATAAACACCGGCCATTCCTACCACGTATGCAGACGCACATCGTGCCGGTCGGGTTCGATTACGACCGGTTGATCGCGCCGCTCGTTCGCGATCAGTTCGACGTTGAGCGAGTGATATTGTTGGAGGGCGCGGTGGGGTCGGAGGCGAACGTGGAGTACAGTCAGAACCTCTCTGAGAAGCTGGAGAAGGACTTCCAGAACCTGCTCGGGGCGGACACGGAGCGCGTGGTGGTCGCGGACGTCTACGACTACGACGCGGCGTTCGAGCAGGCGTACGACCTCATCACGGCGGAGCTGGACCTGGGGAACGAGGTGTGGGTGAATATCGCGGCGATGCCGCGGACGGTGTCGTTCGCGTTCGCGACCGCGGCGCACTCGCTGATGGTGGAGCGCGAGGAGGAGCGCGAGCAGATCCACACGTACTACACGGCGCCCGAGAAGTACCTGGAGACGGAGCTCGCGGAGGAGCTCCGCCGCCAGCAGGACCTCCTCGGGGACCTGCAGGCGGCCGGTGTCGACGACGGCCTCCAGGAGCGCGTCGCCGAGCGCCTGGAGACGTCGTGCGAGCTCCTCGAGGAGTTCGACGAGCGCGGGACGACCATCGGCGCGAAGGAGATCGACGGCGGGCACGTCATCGAGCTGCCAGTGGCGTCGTTCTCGAACGTGAAGCCGTTCGAGGAGGTCATCCTGTTCAAGCTCGGCGAGCACGGCGAGTTCGAGTCGGTGAGCGAGCTCGCGGAGTCGCTCGCGGCGGAGTTGAACGAGGAGTACACGGACAGCTTCCGGTCGAAGGTCATCTACAACGTCGACCGGCTGGGGCCGGGCGGGAAGGGGTACATCGAGCAGGAGAGTGCGGGGAAGTCGTATCGGACCAGGCTGTCGCGCATCGGCGACCTGTGGGTGCGCTCGCACTCGGACCAGGCCGAGGAGTGACTGCCGGCACAGAAGGCACTTACCGGGCTTGGCCGTGGGTCCCGGCGTGAAGCGTCGCACCCTCGTCGCTGGCGCGGTCGGGAGCGTGCTCGCTGGCGGTGCCGTCTTCTTCGATGACGTCGTCGAGTTCGCTCGTTCGGACGCGCGCGATGCGGTCTCGCTCGACGTCGACCCGGACGTGCTCACGTCGGATGCGCCGAAGGCAACGGCGACGGTGCGGAACGACGCGCTCGTGCCGGTTCGGACGAACCTCGCGAACTGGCGGGTGCTCCGGGACGGCGAGCGCGTCGTCCCCGAGGGCTGGGTGCAGCCGCTGCACTCGCTCGCGCCCGGCGAGTCGCACTCGTACGCCGTCCGGCTCGGTGGGGAGCCGACCGAGATGGCGACCAGCGACTCGACGGTGTGGCTCGGCGACGTCGGTCCCGGCGAGTACGTCTTCCGGCTCGACGTCGGGGTGGGCGACGAGTCGCGGACGGTCGAAGCGGGGTTCCGCGTCGAATCGAGCGTGGAGTCGTAGTCGGCCGCGCGACGCCGCGAACGTCCGCGCCCGCTCGGCCTCGTTCACTCGCGCGACTGCGACAGCGCGCGCCGGTGGTCGAATCGGACGGGTCGTGAGGTAGTTCCGCGTCGAGCGGGTCGCGACGCGGTGTCACGCCACCGCTACCCTTTTCACCGCGCGCTGTCGATTCGTGTGTATGGAGTCGTTCGCTGTCGCCGTAGTACGTCCCCTGGCCTGACAGCGGTGCCTTCGTTCTCGCCGTGTGGCCCGCGACCGACCAGTCGCGGGTGTCGGCGGCGCGTCGTTCCCCGCGCCGGCTTCGGACGCGAGAGCCACGGTACCGTCGACCGCATCGCGCGAACCGACCAACAGCCGACGACGCGTCCCGTCGTGGGCGCGTTCGACGCGACCGCGCCGCCTCGCGGCGGCGCATCGAGAGTCTTAACAGCGGAATGCACGACACACCGAGTATACGAACACATGCCAGCAGGTGACTACGAGCCCGACGAGATGGAGGCAGCGTGGCAGGAGCGATGGGTCGACGAGGACGTCTACGCGTACGACGGCGACGGCGAGGTGGACCCGAACACGGTCTACAGTATCGACACGCCGCCGCCGACGGTCTCGGGGAGCCTCCACATGGGGCACCTCTACGGCCACACGCTCCAGGACTTCGCCGCGCGCTACCACCGGATGGCGGGCGACGACGTCCTGTTCCCGTTCGGGTACGACGACAACGGTATCGCGAGCGAACGCCTCACCGAGAAGGAACTGGACATCCGGCACGGGGACTTCTCGCGTCGGGAGTTCCAGGAGAAGTGCCGCGAGGTCTGCAAGGAGTACGAGGCCGAGTTCACCGAGAAGATGCAGGAGCTCGGCACGAGCATCGACTGGAATCGCACGTACAAGACCATCGAGCCGCGCGTCCAGCGCATCAGCCAGCTATCCTTCCTCGACCTCTACGAGCAGGGCCGCGAGTACCGGAAGAAGGCGCCCGCGATCTGGTGTCCCGAGTGCGAGACCGCGATCTCGCAGGTGGAGATGGAGGACGCGGACCGGTCGACGCACTTCAACGACGTCCGGTTCGACCTCGCGGAGCCGACCGACGACGGCCGCGAGTCGTTCGTCATCGGGACGACGCGCCCCGAGCTGCTCCCGGCGTGCGTCTCGGTGTTCGTCCACCCCGAAGACGACGAGAACGCGGACCTGGTCGGTGAGACCGCGGAGGTCCCCATCTTCGGGCACGAGGTCCCCGTCATCGAGGACGACCGCGTCGACCTCGAGAAGGGCACTGGGGTCGTGATGTGCTGTACGTTCGGCGACCAGAAGGACATCGAGTGGTACCAGGCCCACGACCTCCCGCTGCGCGTCGCCATCGACGAGTCCGGGACGATGACGGACATCGCCGAGGCCTACGAGGGCCTGAGCACGCACGAGGCGCGCGACGCCATCGTCGAAGACCTCGACGACGCCGGGCATCTCGTCGACCGCGAGCCCCACGAGCACACGGTCCAGGTGCACGAGCGCTGCGAGGTCGACGTCGAGTTCCGCGTCTCCCGCCAGTGGTACATCGACATCCTCGACCACAAGGACGAGTACCTGCAGGCGGGTCGCGAGATGGAGTGGTACCCCGAGAAGATGTTCACGCGGTACGAGCACTGGATCGAGGGCCTGGAGTGGGACTGGCTCATCTCGCGCCAGCGCGACTCCGGCATCCCGTTCCCGGTGTGGTACTGCGCCGAGTGCGACCACGAGGTCGTCGCCGACCGCGAGCAGCTGCCCGCGGACCCGCTCGCGGACGACCCGCCGGTCGATAGCTGTCCCGAGTGCGACCACGGCGAGTTCCGGCCGGAGGAGGACGTCCTCGACACGTGGGCGACGTCGAGCCTGACGCCGCTGATCAACGCGGACTGGGACCCGGAGACGCTCGGGAACGGCGAACTAGAGGCCGGCGACCTCTCGAACCCCGAGCTGTATCCGTTCGACGTTCGCCCGCAGGGCCACGACATCATCAGCTTCTGGCTGTTCCACACGGTCGTGAAGTGCTACGAGCACACGGGCGAGGTGCCGTTCGATTCGGTCCTCATCAACGGGTTCGTGCTCGACGAGAACCGCGAGAAGATGAGCAAGTCGAAGGGGAACGTCGTCGCGCCGAGCGAGGTCATCAGCGAGTACCCGATGGACGCGGTCCGGTACTGGGCGGCGTCCTCGGGCGTCGGCGACGACTTCCCGTACCGCGACACGGACATCGTCGCGGGCGAGAAGCTCATCCGGAAGCTGTGGAACGCGAGCAAGCTCGTCGACAACCTGACCGTCGACGACGCGACGCCGCCGAGCGAGCGCGACGCGCCCGTCGACCTCGACACGCTCGACGAGTGGTTGCTCGCGGAGCTCGACGACCTCGTCGCGGACCTCACCGCGCGCTTCGAGGCCCACGAGTACGCGAAGGCCCGGAATCGCCTGCGGACGTTCTTCTGGAACACGTTCTGTGACGACTACCTCGAGATCGCGAAGGAGCGCGACAGCGAGTCGACCCGGTACGCGCTCGCGCTCGCCCACGAGACGTTCCTGAAGCTGTGGGCGCCCGTGATGCCCCACGTCACGGAGGAGCTCTGGCACGAGTTCTACGTCGCCGGCGACAGCGAGGACGTCGACGCGGCGGAGACGAGCGTCCACGTCTCGGACTGGCCGGAGCCGCGCGGGTTCGACGCGGACCTCGACGCCGGGGAGACGGCGATGGAGGTCATCTCCGCGCTCCGGAAGTACAAGACCGACGAGCAGCTCGCGCTGAACGCGGACCTCGCGCACGTCGAGGTGTTCGGCGACATCACCGGGTTCGAGGACGCCATCACGGGCGTCATGCACGTCGACGAGCTCACCGTCCACGAGTCCTCGCCGGAGATCACGACGGAGGTCGTCGACGTCGACCTGGACTACTCGACGCTCGGTCCGAAGTACGGCGGCCAGGTGAACGAGTTCGATAGCGCCATCGCCGACGGCGACTACGAGGTCGTCGACGGCGAGCTCCACGTCGCCGGCGAGGCGCTCGCCGCCGACGAGTTCGAGCTCCGCGAGGAGCGCACGTACGGCGGTGACGGCGAGATGGTCGAGACCGAGAACGCGGTCGTCGTCGTCCACTAGCGGGGCGCTCCCCGCCGCCGATCGACGTCGGGGCAACCTCGGTATCCGCGACCTGCGGCACGCACCGGACACCCTGACACGAGTGTCCAAAAAAATATGTTTTCTCGGCGGGAAAGGTGCCGTATGGCCCTCCCCGCACGTACCGTGGTCCCCGTGCTCGTGATTGTCGTGCTCGCCGGGTGTGGCGGGACGACGCCCGGAGCCACGACGCCTGCGACCGACGCGACGACGGCCGAGACGACGTCGCCAGCGGCCGCGTCGACCACCTCGACGACGACCACGCGCTCGTCGACGCAGACGACCGGGACGGGAACCGGCGACGACGGCGACGTCGACGGGCCGCCGGGCGTCTCGAACGGGACGGTGACGGACGCGTTCGCGTTGACCGACGCGCACGTCGACGCGGTCGCGAACGGCTCGCACGCCATCGTCGAGGCGCACTCGCTCGCGTCCGCCAACGGCACGGCGTTCCTGAACGCGTCGACCACGGTCGCGGTCGCGTCGAACCCGGACGTCTACCTCGTCGAGTCGACCCGGGCAGGCGCGGGCGTCGACGACCGCGAGCGGAGCCTGTACGCGAACGGGTCGATCGTCGCACGCCATCCCGCCGAGAACGCCTCGTACGCGGTCGTCCACACGCCGCGCGGGGAGCCCGCGACGCCGGCGTCGATGTACCCCGGCGTTCCGCGGAACGTGGACGCTCTCTCCCTGCTGCTGGCGTCCAGCGAGGACGCGACCGCGACGCGCGTCGGCGCGGCGACCTACCACGTCACGGCGGCCGGGGCGTCCGCGGACGCGGTCGACGCCGAGGGCGTCGCGCTCGATAGCGCGTCGAACGCGACGCTCGACCTGTACGTGACCGACGAGGGACGCGTCCTGAACTACACGGTCTCGTTCGACGCGACGCGGAACGGCACGGCGCTCGCTGGCGAGATTCGGGTGCGGTACGACGCGGTCGGAGAGACCGAGGTCGAAGCGCCCGCGTGGTTCCGCGAAGACGCCACGGACGCGAACGCGACCCGCGACGTACAGGCGTGAACCTGGCGTGAATCACGGTCGGTCGGGGAGTCAGCGCAGGTCGTCGAGCGACCCGACGCCGAGTTCCAGCTTCTTCACGCGCGTGGCGAGTGCGAGGAAGGTCGCGAGCACCGTGAGTGCGACGGCGCCGGCGGCGGCGACGCGGTGCGGGCCGGGCGTGTGGACGACGCCGCTCGCGGTGATCTCCTCGGCGGGGATGAGGGTGTGGTGGGGGTCGCCGACGACGGGGACGAAGTAGTCGACGACGTCGTTCAGGAGGTACCACGCGACGGCGACGGCGACCGCACGCACGGGGAAGTCCCCGATGCGGTGGAGGACGAACCCCTGGAGGACCATCGCGAGGTGGCTCCAGAACAGGAAGTTGTACATGAGGACGCCCGTGTACGAGAAGTCGGCCTGGAACGCGAGCAGGACGAACGGCGTCCACGCCCCGAGCTTCAGGCACCCGAAGAACGCGAGCGCGGTCAGGTACTCGTTCGACCGGCCGAGCGCCCACGCGCCGAACGCGAGCGCGATGAACAGCGTCGCCACCGGCGAGTCCGGGACCAGGGGCCACATCGCGAGCGGTTCGAGCGAGAACTGACCCTCGACGAACCCCTCGGCGAGGGGATTCAGGCCGTAGTAGTAGAACCCGAACAGCGTCCCGAGGACGTTCGTCGCGACCACGAGCCACACGAGGCGGAGCCCGAGGTCCTCCAGCAGTTCGGGGACGGGCGCGACGTACCACGGGAGGTCCTCCCGCGCCGGCAGGTCGTCGACTGGCAACTCCATCACGCCCACCGTGCGGGTGGCTCGCACAAATCACTCCCGGTCCCGGCCGCTGAACCGCCCGGAAGAGCCACGTTGACGCACCTCATACCGGCGGGCGCAGCGGATGGCGGTCGGTATAAGTGCGGCCGGGTGCAATCCAGGGGTATGACCGAGGAGACAGACCTGGAGAGCCTCAAGCACGGGACCGAACTGGTCAAGCGCGGGTTCGCTCGCATGCAGAAGGGCGGCGTCATCATGGACGTCGTCAACGAGGAGCAGGCGAAGATCGCCGAGGAAGCCGGCGCGGTCGCCGTCATGGCGCTCGAAGCGGTCCCGGCGGACATCCGCAAGCGCGGCGGGGTCGCGCGGATGGCCGACCCCGCGGACGTCGCGGACATCGTCGACAGCGTCTCCATCCCCGTGATGGGCAAGTCCCGTATCGGCCACCGGAAGGAGGCGGAGATCCTGCAGGCGGTCGGCGTCGACATGATCGACGAGAGCGAGGTGCTGACGCCCGCGGACGACGCGTACCACATCGACAAGCGCGAGTTCACCGCGCCGTTCGTCTGCGGGGCGCGCAACCTCGGCGAGGCCCTCCGTCGCATCGACGAGGGCGCGGCGATGATCCGGACGAAGGGCGAGGCCGGCACGGGCGACGTGAACCAGGCCGTCCACCACCAGCGCACCATCAAGGGCGCCATCCGGAAGCTCGAAGGCATGAACTGGGAGGAGCGCGAGAAGTGGGCGCGCGAGCACGAAGCGCCGAAGGAGCTCGTGCACGAGACCGCGGAGATGGGGCGGCTTCCGGTCGTGAACTTCGCCGCCGGCGGTATCGCGACGCCCGCGGACGCCGCGTTGATGATGTACCACGAGTGCGACGGCATCTTCGTCGGCTCCGGGATCTTCGGCGCGGAGGACCCCGAGGCGATGGGCGAAGCGATCGTGCAGGCCGTCAACAACCACGACGACCCGGAGACGCTCGCGGAGATCGCGTCGAACCTCGGGAAGTCGATGAAGGGCGACGCGAACGTCGACCTGCCGGAGGAGGAGAAGATGCAGGGCCGCGGCGTCTAACCGAGGAGGAGCTGCAGGACCGCGGCGTCTGAACTCGCCGCCATCGCTCAGTCGACTGTTTCTGCGCGTTTCAGGGCGTCGAGCAGTCGCTCGCGGTCGCGTTCGACGTCGACGTCGAGGTCGGTGTCGGTCGCGAGCGTCGCCGCGGGCGCCTGTCGCGCGATGGCGTCGGCCACGTTCTCGGTGGGGAACATCCCGCCGGCCATCGCGTACGCCCGGTCGGTCGGCCAGATGATCGCCCAGAGTTCGCCGCGGACGGTGAACTGGCCGCTCGTGACGTCCTCGGCGATGACGTCGTCGACGAGCGGGTACTCGACGTCGTACCCGAACGCGCGAGCGGGGTCGCTCCCGGTACCGCGGGGGTCGCCCCGGCGGTCGACGCGGTCGATGTCGCGGTCCGCGAACCGCGTGACGTTCACGAGGCCGTCCTCGCGGACGCTGTCCGCGAACTCCGTCTTCGCGTGGTCGCAGGCGATACCGAAGACGCTCGCGGGCGAGAACCCGAACTCCATGAGCGGCGTGGAGAACTCGAGCGCGCTCGTGAACGCGGAGCGCCCGGAGACGTCGACCTCGGGGTCGCCGACGGCGGCGAACGCGTCGCTCGACGGTGCGTGCTCGTAGATGGTGTTGTACGCGGTGATGGTGAACAGGGGGAGCGAGAGCGCGGTCTCGGTGTCGTCGCGGACGTGCCGCCAGTCGTACTCGGCGAGGACCGCGTCGGGGAAGCGGGGAGCGCTCATCGCTCGCCGCTACGCGATGCGGGCAGTTGGGCGTGCCGGTCGGCTACCCGGCGAAGGGGTCGTGGACGCGCTCCGGGTCGATGAAACGCGCGTCGAACCTACCTCGCGGTGAGTGCGATGGGCGTTTCACCCACGCGTCGTGTCCGAGCGATGTCACACCGGTAGTACGTCGGGTATCGCGTGAGGGGAGCGGGTCGGCCTAGCTCAAAACGCGTTTTCATCTTGCGTAACGTGCTTTAGGATAGGGGGCGTCCGTTGAGACGATCAATGTCGCGGCTCCTCCCGTTCCAGTCGGACACCGAGGTGCCAGAGGACCGTGCCCCGCGCGTCGTCGATCTCGAGGGCGAGGACGCGGAGAAGGTGTTCGGTGCGTTGTCCTCGGAGACGGCGCGCGCGATATTCACCGCGCTCCACGAGGAGCCGATGACCGCGAGCGACGTCGCGGACGCGGTCGATTCCTCCATCCAGAACGTCCGCTATCACCTGGAGAACCTGACGGACGCCGGCCTCGTCGAGGTCGTGGACACGTGGTACTCCTCGCGCGGGAACGAGATGAAGGTGTACGCGCCGAAGGACGGCCCGCTCATCGTGTCGAGCGACGAGTCGCGAGCGAGCCGCATCCGGACGGCGTTGAGTCGCCTCGTCGGCGGCGTCGGTGTGCTCGCGGCGTCGAGCCTCGTCGTCCAGTACGCGTGGACCGAGCTGTTCGGGCCGGCGGCCGGGTCGGCGTTCACTGCCAGCGGTGGTGCGCCCGCGCCGAACGACAGCGAGGCGACGGCGGTCGACGCCGGCACCGGCGGCGCCGACGGCGCCGCATCCACGAGCGGCGGCGGGAACGCCTCGACGGCCACGAGCGCTGACGGTGGCGACATCGGCATCAACAACGTCGACACGACGGCGGCGACGGAGACCGCCGCCGGGACCGGACAGCCGACCGCGGAACCGACGGTGACCGAGACCGCCGCGGAGAGCCTCCGGTCCGCCGCGCAGACGACGACCGAGGTCGCGACGACGGCCGCTGACGGCGGTGGCGGCGACCTCCTCGCGGGCGGCCTCCCGCCGGGCGCGATGTTCTTCCTCGGCGGGTTCGTCGTCCTCGTCGTCCTCCTCGCCTACCAGTACCGCGCGTCGCCGTACTGACCGCGAGACGCCACCTCCGTCGCCGTACTGACCGCGAGTAGTCACGTTCCGTCCGGCAACGCGTCGACCCTGCGGGCCCCTGCAACAGGTATACACCACTCGGGGACGTACTGCGAACGAGTTCGTGCGTCGCGCACGGGTTCGTTGATACGATTCACAGCGCGCCATCGTTCGCGATGGCCTCACATCATCACGCAGTACGGTCCCGCGGTGGGACGACGCGGCGATGCGGTCGGTCGACAGCCCCCGTCGAGGGGAGCGATACCAGCAGGGCCCGGGAGGGCCACCACGACGGCCCCGTCGGGGCCGACAGAACATGGAAGACACGGCAAAGTACCTGATTCACGCGACGTTCACGGCGGACGGCGTGGTCGAGCGAAGCGACGTCGTCGGCGCCATCTTCGGGCAGACCGAGGGATTGCTCGGCGAGCAGCTCGACCTCCGGGAGTTACAGCAGTCGTCGAAGGTCGGTCGCATCGACGTCGAGGTCGACGTCACGCGCGGCCAGACCGAGGGGACGATAACCATCGCGAGCGGCCTCGATAGGGTCGCGACCGCGACGCTCGCGGCGAGCCTGGAGACGCTCACGCGCATCGGGCCGTGCCAGGCGCGCTGCGAGGTGAGCGACATCGAGGACGTGCGCGCCGCCAAGCGCCGGCGCGTCGTCGAGCGCGCGAAGGAGCTCCTGAACACGGCGTTCGACGATTCGGTGATGTCGAGCGACGAGATCCTCCAGGAGGTCCGCGAGCACGTCCGCGTCGGGGACGTCACCGAGTACGAGGGCCTGCCGGCGGGCCCGCGGGTCGCGGACAGCGACGCGATCATCGTCGTCGAAGGCCGGTCGGACGTCCTCCAGCTGTTGAAGTACGGCATCAAGAACGCGGTCGCGGTCGAGGGGACGAACGTCCCGGAGGTCGTCGCGGACCTGACCGCGGAGCGCACGGTGACGGCGTTCCTCGACGGTGACCGTGGCGGCGACCTCATCCTCCGCGAGCTCGCGGACGTCGGCGACGTGGATTACGTCGCGCTGGCGCCCGAGGACAGGTCCGTGGAGGACCTCGCGCACCACGAGGTGTTCGAGGCGCTCCGCGAGAAGGTGCCGTACGCGACGGTCGCGGGTGCGAGCGACCCGCGGGCGGCGGCGGTCGCGGCGACGGACGGGAGTGCGACGCCGGCGCCGGCGTCCGCGGGTCGGGACGGGTCGTCAGAGAGCGAGGGGACGGAGGACGTGGCGGAGACTCCGGCGACGCCGGGCGCGGAATCGTCGGTCGGAGCGAACGGTGGGACGGCGGCCGCCGACGCGACCGGTGACGGAGCGCCAGGCGATGCCGCCGACGCGACCGGTGACGGAGCGTCCGGCGACGCCGACGAACCGAGCGACGGGACGGCCGCCGGCGCGGAGGCGAGTGGCGCGGGCGACGTCGACGGCGAGCGGCCGGTACGGCCCGAGGACGCCGCGGACGCGGAGGCGCCGACGTCGCTCCGCGGGCACGTGAGCGCGGTCGTCGGAGAGGACACCGGAACGGTCCGGTTGCTCGACGACGAGTACGCGGTGCAGGCGGATGCGAGCGCCGCAGACGCGTTCGAGCTCCTCCGGGACGCGGCCGTCGACCCGCACGCGATAGTGCTCGACGGCGCACTCGAGCAGAAGGTCCTGGACGTCGCCGCGCAGCGCGGCGTCGACCACGTCGTCGCCGCCGAACTCGGCGACTTCGTGAAGCGACCGACGAGCGTGCGCGTCCGGACCGCGGCCGACCTCGCGGTCTGACCGCACGGCGCGCGACTCGCGCGACGGCCGCACGTTCTGGAGCGCGCTCCGCGTTCGAGAGACCTCGCTCCGCGTTCGGGAGCGGTCACTCCGCGTCCGGGTCGATGGGAACGAACCGCGCGTGGCCGTCCTGTTCGACGGTGATGCGGTACCCTTCGTACGTGAACCGGACCTCGACCTGTGCCTCGGGCGCGGGCGGGTTCTCGAATATCTCGTCGACGACGTGGTCGAAGCGCTCCCACGCGCTCTGGAGGCCCTCTTGGTCGCGTTCGGAGAGCGAAGCGACGGTCGACGCGACCTGTGTCGCTGGCGCCTCGCCGTCGGGGTCGAGTTCTCGGTGATGAATCTCGTCGGTGTCGGTCATCGTGCCTCGCGTTCCGGCCGGGAACGGAAAGGTAGGTGGCAGTTACCGGACGGATGGAGGCGAGGACCGGTCGTGGACGCGAGTCGGCCCGAGCGCCTTCGCGAGCGTCGATCCGGTTCGAGCCGTCAGTCGAGCGCGACGGTCATCCGGAGGCCGTCGCCGGTCTCGTAGCGGTCCGGTCGGCGTTCAGCGACCGTGAACCCGAGCGACTCGTAGAGCGACCGCGCACGGTCGTTGTCGGCCGCGACCTCGAGTTCCGCGCGGTCGACGCCGCGGGCACGCAGTTCGGCGAGGCATCGCGAGAGGAGGGCGCGACCGTGGCCGCGGCCGCGGTGTCCGGGTGCGACCGCGAGCTCGGCGACGTACCCGGTGTCGTACGCGTGCACGTACCCGACCGGCTGGCCGCCGCGGGCGTCGCCGGGCGGCGACCACGCCCCCGCAGGGACGGCGACGAGCGTGATACCGCCGGGGAGACCGTCCGCGAACAGGTCGTCGACGGGCTCCGGGAGGAGCGACTGGAGGGCGCGCACGACCGGGACGTCGCCTGGCGTCGCGTCACGGACGGGCATGTCAGGAGAGTGCGAGCGCGACGTCGAGGACGAGCACGGCGAGCGCGCCGCCGACGAGCGCGCCGACGAGCGTCGCGAGGAAGTTCACGCCCTGGTTCCCGACGAACGCGTCTTCTATCGTGGCGCCGAGGACGCTGTCGGCGGTCATCCCGGCGACCCCCGCCGCGAACACCACGCCGGCGCCCGCGACGCCGACCGCGGGGAACAGCGCGTACGCGGCCGCGGCGACGAGTGCTGCGCCGACGAACCCCGCGAGCTCGCCCTGCCACGTGACGGCGCCGTCGGTCCCGGGGTCGACGCGCTCGAACGTCGTCACGAGCCGCGGGTCGTCGTAGACCGCGCCGATCTCGCTGGAGAGCGTGTCGCTCATCGCGGTCGCGAGACTCCCGACGAACGCGAACAGGTACACGTCCTCCGCGAGCGGGACGTACCCGGGTCCGACCGCGGCGTACCCGACGACCGCCGCGAGCGCGACCGCGGAGTTCCCGAGAACGTTCCCGCTCCCCCTGGCGCCCTCGTTGTCCTCCGCGACGCCGCGCGCGGCCTTCTCCTCGTACCTGAACTTCGTCGACAACCCGCCGACGCCGTAGAACGCGATGAGTATCGCGAACCACTCCAGGCCGCCGAGGACGATGGTGAGCAGCCCCAGCAGGACGCCCGTGAGCATCCCGGGGACGCTCGCGGTCTCAAGGTAGTACGAGACGTACCCGAACGCGACCGTGACGCCGACCGCGAGCGCCACCTCGCCGCCGTCGGGGTTCGCGACGAGGTCCTCGAGGAACCAGAGCGTGAGCGCGACCGACCAGAGCACGAGCGGGTCGTCGCGCTCGAACAGCGCCGCGCGGACGAGCGCGCCCAAGACGGCTCCGGCGACCGCGAGGAAGGCGAGTTCGGGGAGTGCGTCGCGGACGCTCGCGCCCTCCCGGAACAGCGTGAACGCGGCACCGGGGACGAACGCGACCGACCCGCCCGCGGCGAACCCGGCGCTCGCCGCGAACGGGTCCGGGTACCGCTGTTTGACGGCTTCGCTCGTGAGGTTCCCCCAGACGAGCAGGAGGACCGTCCCGACGAACACGCCCAGCGAGAGCTCCGCGATGAACCCGAGGATACCGAGGCCCGTGGCGGCGAGCGTGAACCCGATGAGGCCGTAGAGCCGGTCCTCCTCGCGGTCACCGGGACGCGCGAACAGTTCGAACAGCGGCCCCTCGTCGACGGCGGCGGTGAACGCGAGGACGACCGCCGGGATGGCGACCGCCAGTCGACCGAGGACGGGCACCGCGAGCACGAGCGACCCGACGAGCGCGAACGCGCCCGCTCGTCGAACGGTCCGATTCACGCGCCGTCGTTTTCCCGGACGTTACTTACCTGTTCCGAACGCGTCGGCGCACTCACGGACGAACCCGCCGCGTCGCGTGACAGTCGGGACGGGGGCGCGGGGAACCGGGATACGAAAGCATTACTTGCCGGCGGGCGACGACTCCGGTATGGCCCTGGAGACGCCGCCGTTGCGCGACCGTCACGCCGAGGCCGGCGCGAAGTTCACCGAGTTCGGCGGGTGGGACATGCCCGTCGAGTTCGATGGCATCCGCGCCGAGCACGAGGCCGTCCGGTCGACCGCGGGCATCTTCGACGTCTCGCACATGAGCGAGATCGAGGTGTCTGGACCGGACGCCGAACGGCTCATGCAGCGCTTGACGACGAACGACGTCACCGCGCTCGACGCCGGTGACGCGCAGTACTCGACGATCACCGACGATGACGGCGACATCATCGACGACACGGTCGTCTACCGGCTCCCCGGGACCGACGGCGGTTCCGGAGCGGACGCGGGCGAGTCGGACGGCGGGAGCGAGTCGTCGTTCCTGTTCGTGCCGAACGCCGGACACGCCAAGCAGATGCACGACCGGTGGACCGCGTACCGCGACGAGCACGACCTGGACGCGACGGTGTACGACGCGACGTACGACTACGGGATGTTCGCCGTCCAGGGCCCGGATGCGATCGGGCACGTCGACGACGCGACGGACGTCGCGGTCGAGGACCTGTCGCGGTTCAGTTCGACGTGGGCGACGGTCGCCGGCGTCGAGTGCCTCGTCGCGCGAACGGGGTACACGGGCGAGGACGGCGTGGAGCTCGTCGCCCCGTGGAATCACGCGCCCGAGGTGTGGGCGGCGTTCGCCGAGGAGCGCGACGTGACGCGGTGCGGGCTCGGCGCGCGCGACACCCTCCGGCTCGAAGCCGGACTCCTCCTCTCCGGCCAGGACTTCGACCACGAGACCGACCCGCGGAACCCCTACGAGGCCGGGATCGGGTTCACGGTGAAGCTCGACACCGAGTTCGTCGGCCGCGACGCCTTAGAGCAGGCGAAGGCGGAGGGCATCGACGAGAAGCTCGTCGGGTTCCGGCTCGTGGACCGCGGCGTCCCCCGGCACGGGTACGACGTCACGGACACCGACGACATCGTCGTCGGCGAAGTGACGAGCGGCACGATGAGTCCGACGCTCGACGACCCCATCGGGCTCGCGTACGTATCGACCGACCACACGGACCCGGGGACCACGCTGCGCGTCGTGGTCCGCGGGCAGTCGAAGAAAGCACGCGTCGAATCACTCCCCTTCTACGAACGATGAGCTTCGACATCCCCGACGACCGACGGTACATGGAATCGCACGAGTACGCGGCCCGCGACGGCGACACGGTCCGCGTCGGCATCAGCGACTTCGCGCAGGACGAGCTCGGCGACGTGGTGTTCGTCGAACTCCCCGACGTCGGCGACGACGTCACTCACGACGAGGCGTTCGGCGTCGTCGAGTCCATCAAGGCAGTGAGCGACCTCTACGCGCCCGTCAGCGGCGAGGTCACGGCCGTGAACGAGGACCTCTTCGACGCACCGGAACTCGTCAACGACGACCCCTACGGCGACGGCTGGATGCTCGAGATCAGCCTGAGCGACGAGAGCGAACTCGACGACCTCCTCTCGGCGGACGAGTACGACGCACAGGTCGCCTGAGTCGCGGTCGATTCCCTCTCGCAGAACTACCGTAACGGACTCAGAGAACGGTCTTCGAGTATCCACTCCTCTTCCCAGAAGTCCGAGTCAGCGTTCCGTCGACTGAATCGGTAGAGACAGGTCACAGACATGACACTCAGTCAGATTTTCTATTCTGGGGTATTCACGGGGAAACCCACCCAGTGCCATCACAGATAGAACATTTCACAGTGCTGCCCTTCAAGGCGGCACGATCAGCTTTACAACAGGTCTTGCAAGAGTATGTGCCCTTCTTATTTTTGCAAACTCCTTCCCCATCGCAATGCCCACACGTTACGTGTGTGTCTCCCATACCATCTGTCCTCGCGCAAAATGTATAAATCCAGCCATTAGATTTCTAACTATTCGAACCCTATCATCGTTAGTTCTGCATCCCTGTCGAACGGGTGACTCGGGGTTTCGACTGTGAATCGAAGCGGGCAGATGTTCTGCGCGTTACCGCGAGCGTTCGGGGTCGCCGTGCAGGAGCATGTCGGCGAACATCGTCTCGAAGGCGTCGGCGTCGATTTCCTCGACGACTCGCGTTCTGGGTTCGCCGTCGGTGATGGCGAGTTCGTCGACCATGCTGTAGCCGCGCGTGAGGCCTTCGCGTTCGTCGACGTCGACGTGATACGTGTTCGCCTGCGTGACGAGGTCCGGTGCGAGGGCGCAGGCGACGGTGAGGGAGTCGGGTTGGGTGGTGGCGTCGACGCCGAGGCGTTCCTTGCTGAACTCGCGGGGGTGTTCGGTGATTGTCGTGAAGAACTCGGCGTACTCGCTGTCGGCGTCCTCGAACACGGCGAGTGCGTCGCTTTCGAGCATCGCCTGCCGGACGGTGAGGCCCCAGTCGACGAGCGTGACGTCCAGTTCGTTCAGGACGACCTTCGCGGCGTCGGGGTCTACCCAGAAGTTGTACTCCGCGCTCGGGGTGTCGTTCCCGAGCGTGTTCACGGCGCCACCCATGACCAAGACGTCGTCGAGGAGCGCGCCGAGTTCGGGTTCGCGGCGGAGCGCGAGCGCGACGTTCGTGAGCGGGCCGATGCAGACGAGCGTCACCTCGCCGGGGTGTTCGCGGGCAGTCTCGACGATGGCGTCCGGCCCGTAGCCCTCGGCCGACGGGACGCCGGTGTCGGGGTATATCTCGCCACCGAGGCCGCCGTCGCCGTGGATGTGGTCGACGTGCTCGTGGTCCTTCACGAGCGGTGTGCGTGCGCCCTCGTAGACCGGGACCGCGTCGCCCTTCCCGGCGAGCTGGAGGGTGTACTTGGCGTTCGCGACCTGATGGTCGAACTCGACGTTCCCCGCGACGATCGTGAGCGCCTCCAGGTCGACGCTGTCGGCGAGCGCGGCCATGAGGATGCCCATCGTGTCGTCCCCTGCGGTGTCGGTGTCGATGAGTACGCGACGTCCCATGCCTGGGGAGAGCACGACCGGTACCATAATCGCGTCGGCACGGTCCGGACGGGGCGAGGCGGGGCGGGCGCGCCGGCCTGCGCGTCGAGTCGGGAACGCTCTTCGCCGTGGCGGGCGTCGGGGCGGGTATGAGCAGGGTCGTGAGCTTCGGGAGCGTGAACGTCGACCACGTCCGGTACTGCGACCGGGCGTGGCTCGACGACGCCGCCGAGACGTACGCGTGGTTCCCGGAACCGGGAGAGACAGTCAGTGTCGAGTCCGTGCCGGCGTCGTTCGCCGAGGCGTTCCACGAGACGTTCCTCGGCGGGAAGGGCGCGAACCAGGCGGTCGCGGCGGCGAGCGCGGGCGCGGACGCGTCGTTCGTCGGTGCGGTCGGCGTGGACGCGGGCGAGCACGCGGTCCGCGAAGGGCTCGCGTCCCGCGGCGTGGACGTCTCCGGGGTGGAGGATGCACCGGGGCCGACGGGCGCGGCGTACGTCGCGGTGGACGACGCGACGGGCGAGAACCACATCGCGGTCGTCCCCGGTGCGAACGCGTGGGTCGACGCGGCGACCGCGCGCCGGCACGCCGACGCGCTCCGGGGCGCCGACTGCGTGCTCCTCCAGAACGAGCTCCCTGGGGACGCCGTGCTGGGTGCGCTCGACGTGCTCGCAGCGGCCGACGCGGACGGCGGCGGAAGCGACGCGGCCGGAACCGGCGACGGCGACCGGCCGCTGGTCGTGTACGACCCCGCGCCGGCGGACGCCGCGGCCGAGCGCGCGCTCGCCCACGGGTGCGTCGACGTCGTGACGCCCAACGCCGGCGAGCACGCGCGACTCCGGGACGCCATCGAGGCGTTCGACGGCGTCGTCGTGCGGACGCGTGGGGCCGACGGCGTCGCCGTCTCACCGGGCGCGCGCGGTCCGTGGACCGGCGAGGCGTTCGAGCGACGGCCGCCCGCGGTCGACCCCGTCGACACGACGGGCGCGGGCGACGTCTTCGGCGGGTTCCTGGCCGCCGAGCTCGCGCGCGGCACCGCGATGCCCCGCGCCGTCGAGCTCGCGACCGTCGCCGCCGCGCTCTCGACGACCGTCGAAGGCGTGCAGAGCGCGGCGCCCGACCGCGAGACCGTCCGCTCGTCCCTCGCGTGACCGCGCTTCCGGCGTCGTACCCGGCGCGAGCGTCCGTCGCTCGCCGACCGGCGAGCGGGCGCGGCAACTATCGCGAGTAGTATGCAGGAACGAACCTATCGAACCGAGCACAAACGCATCATCTGAGCACGTTCGTGGATACTCTCGGGCCCGGAACCGTACCGCTCATGTGGGAGGGGTTCGAACCGCCGGCAGAGAACCGACGCCGTCGGCGACGGGCGCGTCGCGGTCGCCGCTCGCGCCGCGGACGGACACCGACCATCACCCACGCATCCACCACGCATGACACCAGCCACAGACCAGGAGGGCGCCGGCGCATGAACGGACGAGACACCACCGGAACGCCGTACGCACCGCACAGCGACGCGGAGACCCGGACGATGCTCGACGCCATCGGCGTCGATAGCGAGGAGGAGCTGTTCGACATCCCCGAGGGCGTCCGGTTCGACGGCGACCTCGGTATCGACGCGCGGACCGAACGCGAGATCCGCGCGGAGATGGCGGACGAGCTCGCGAAGAACCGCGACCTCGTCGAACTGCTCGGGCGCGGGCACTACGACTACTACGTCCCGAGCGCGATCGAGCACCTCGCGGACCGCTCGGAGTTCCTGACGAGCTACACGCAGTACCAGCCGGAGGTCACGCAGGGGTTCCTGCAGGCGCTGTTCGAGTACCAGAGCCTGCTCGTCGAGCTCACGGGCCTCGGCATCGCGAACTGCTCGATGTACGACGCCGCGACCGCGCTCGGCGAGGCCGCGACGCTCGCCGAACGCCTCCGCGCCACCTCCGGAAGACGCGTCCTCGTCCCCGAGCACCTCGAGAGCGGCCGCCGGGAGGTGCTCGCGAACTACGTCGCCGGCACCGACCTCGTCGTCGAATCGTACGCGATGGACGACGGGAACGTCGACGTCGACGCGCTCACCGAGCGCGTGGACGAGGAGTCCGTGATGGTGTACGCGGAGACGCCGACCGTCCGCGGCTGTATCGAGGAGCACCTCGACGCGGTCGGCGACCTCGCCGACGACGCCGACGCGCTGTTCGTGCTCGGGAGCGACCCCGTCTCGCTCGCGCTCCTCGAGGAGCCCGCGAGCGTCGGCGCGGACGTCGTCGTCGGGTCCGCGAGCGCCCTCGGCCTCCCGCAGAGCTACGGGATGGACCTCGGGCTGTTCGCGTGCCGCGAGGACTTCGTCCGGCAGGTCCCCGGTCGACTCGTCGGCGCGAGCACGGACGCCGACGGCACGCGCACGTACACGCTCACCTTGCAGACGCGCGAACAGCACATCCGTCGGGAGCGCGCGACATCGAACATCTGTACGAACCAGGCGTGGGTCGCGCTCCGCGCCGCGATGCACGCGACCGGCCTCGGCGCGGACGGCCTCGCTGACCTCGCGAAGCGCGACGTCGCGGACGCCCGCGACCTCGCCGCGCGCGTCGACGACGTCGAGGGCGTCCAAGCACCGCATCACGACCGTCATCACCTGCGCGAGTTCGTCGCGCACACCGACCAGCCCGCGACGGCCATCGCCGACGACCTCGTCGACGAAGGGTACGCGGTCCACGTCCTCGACGAACACCACGTCCAGCTCTGTACCGTGGGGACGACCGACGCTGAGCGCGACGACTTCGTCGCCGCGCTCGCGGAGGTGGCACGATGACTGGCGACGCTCCCGACGCCGAGTCGGGGACCGAGGACGGGTTCCACTTCGACCAGGCGCGCTGGAGCGACGGCGACCGCCACGAACCCCTGAGCGCCGAGAAGCGCACGACCGAGGCCGAGTACGAGGACAGCCCGCTCCCCGACGACCTGACCCGGGACGAGCTGGAGCTTCCGAAGCTCGAGGAACCGGACCTCGTCCGGCACTACACGCGGCTGTCGGAGATGAACTACGGGATCGACAGCGGCCCGTACCCGCTGGGGTCGTGCACGATGAAGTACAACCCGGCGTTCACCGAGGACGTCGCCGCGGACCCGAGCGGCCTCGTGCACCCGGACCGACCGGTCGAGGCCGTGCAGGGCACCCTCTCGGTGCTGCATTCGCTCCAGGACTACCTCGCGCGCATCGGCGGGATGGACGCGGTGACGCTCCAGCCGCCGGCGGGCGCCGCGGGCGAGTTCACTGGCGTGCTCGTCGCGGACGCGTACCACGAGCACAACGGCGAGGACCGCTCGGAGATCATCGTCCCGGAGAGCGCGCACGGGACGAACTTCGCGAGCGCCGCCCTCGCCGGGTTCGACGTCGTGAGCCTCCCCGGTGGCGAGGACGGTCGAGTCGACCTCGCCGCGCTCGAGGGCGCACTGAGCGACGACACCGCACTGCTGATGCTCACGAACCCGAACACGCTCGGGCTCTTCGAGCGCGACATCGAGGAGGTCGCGGACATGGTCCACGACGCCGGCGGCCTGCTGTACTACGACGGCGCGAACCTGAACGCGCTCCTCGGCCGCGGCCGCCCCGGCGACATGGGGTTCGACGTCATGCACTACAACGTCCACAAGACGTTCGCCACCCCCCACGGCGGCGGCGGTCCCGGCGCCGGCCCGGTCGGCGTCGTCGACGACCTCGCCGAGTTCCTTCCGGACCCACAGGTCGTCGAAGCACCCGACGAGACCGCCCTCAGGTACGAGTTCGAGACGCCCGAGCGGTCCATCGGGAAGGTCCACGGGAAGTACGGGAACTGGCTCGTGCTCGCGAAGGCGTACGCGTACATCGCGCGCCTCGGCGACGACGGCCTCAGCGACGCGAGCGCGAAGGCGGTGCTGAACGCGAACTACCTCGCCACGCAGGTCGAGTACGACGTGCCCTACGGGCCGTTCCACCACGAGTTCGTCGCAAGCGCCGGCGATCAGGACGCTGCGGACGTCGCGAAACGCATGCTCGACTACGGCGTGCACCCGCCGACGACGAAGTGGCCGGAGATCGTGAGCGAGGCGCTCATGACCGAACCCACGGAGATAGAGGGCAAGCGCACGCTCGACCAGCTCGCTCGCGCGTTCAACGAGGTCGCAGGCGAGGACGACGAGACGCTCGCCACGGCGCCCGAACGCACGACCGCGGCGCGCATCGATCAGACCGAAGCTGCACGCGACCTCCGCCTCAGCTGGCGCACGCTCGAGAAGTAGCGGCACCCATCCCCGTTCTCGTGCGAGGCAGTCGCTCAAGCGCGACGGCGCTATCGCTCGACGGTCGAGGACTCGCAGAGCAGAGAACGTCGGGACTCAGGCTTCGGACGTGTCGACCTCGCCGTTGACCTGTACGAACCCGTAGTCGCAGTCCGGGCAGTGCCACTTGACCTTCTCGCCGAGGTGCAGCGTCGTACTGGCTGCTCTGTAGAAGACGCGGTCGTCGTCGCAGTCCGGGCAGTAGTGCTCTAACTCGAGGCTCATATCTGTGGTTTTCCGGGTCGCGCAGTTGAACGTACCGATTTCGTGGACGACCGCCCGTCCGGCCCCGACCCGATAAACCGCATCCTGCGATAGCAAATCCGCGAGGAAGTCTCGTCGACGTGCACCACCGGACGGCGGCGAGAAGCACGCTACCCACGGTTCTGCCCGTCCGCGCCGTCGAGATCGACGCGAGCCGTAGTCCCGTTCGGTCCAAGTGAAAGCCGCGTTTGAGCCAAGCGCGGGAATGAAGTACCATCGAATCGAGATGTCAGATATGCCTACCGCCCAGTCCTCCACCACGTCCGTGACGCCGACACGGCTCGCGAGCGCAACCGCCGCCCTCCTCGGGATCGCGCTCGCGAGCTACGGCGGCTACACGCAGTACACCATCGCGAGCCGGGTCGCCGCCAACGCCTGCGACGGGTGCTCGCCCTGGCATCCACTCTTCGTCCTCGCACCGCTCGTCGTCGGCATCACACTCCTCGCGGCCGGGTCCTACGCGTTCGCGAAGACGACCTGCTGACCAGCGACGTCATCGACTGCAGGCACCTCGCGGACTGGCTCCGCGGACGTCAGTCGACCGCGATGATACCGGTCTACCGTACTCGTGTTCTCCGGTAGCGTTCGTGGAGACGATGCTCGGGTGCAAGTTCGGCCTCGGTTTTTTTCCGCCATCGAGGCGACGACGAGCTATGGCAGACCACAAGTGCTGGCTCGTCGTCGCGGTCGCCGACGACGGCGACCCCGAGTTGCTCCGGGACGCCGTCCTCGACGACTGCCCGGAGCTGGCGGCCGGACAGCGAGAGGGCGACGCCGTCGTCTTCCAGGGAACGTGCCACTATCTACGGCCACTCCGACCCGCACTCGAGGACGTGGCCGACCACGTCGACCACCTCGTGTTCGTCGCCTCACTCGAAGGAGGCGGTGGCGCTACGCACAGCGAGTATCACGCCAACCCGACGGACCTTCGCCACCCCGACGACGAGATCCGGAACGAACAGAGCCGCTGGGAGACGTTCTCCCACTTCGACTACTACGCGTCGCGGTACGGGGTCGATGGCGCCATCTGACTCCGACTCGGTCGAGGCGTACTGCGAGCGCATCGCCGACGCCGAGCCCTCCGCGCGGGACGCCCTCGCTGGCGACCTCCAGCGGTACGTCCTCACCGACCTGCCGCGGTGGATAGAGGTCACCGACGATGCCGTCCAAGCCATCGCGCCCTTCGTCGACGCCGACTCGCCGACGGTCAGGGCGACGGCCGTCTTCGTGCTCCGGTACGTCGCGGAGTTCGACCCGGACCGGTTGACCTTCGAGCGCTCGCGTGCGGCGACGCCAGTCCTGGAGGCGTTCGAGGACGCTGACCGCCGCGTCAGGCAGGTCGCCACGAATCCCTTCAACACGGGGACACTGGTGAGCGACGCCCTCGAAGACGACGCGTTCCGACCGAAGTCGAAGGCGTGGGTCGCGGAGACGCTCCTCGAACGGCTCCGGGAGCCGGTTCCCGTGGTCCGGAAGCGCGCCGCCTGGCACGTCGAGAAGAACGCCGTCGCACTCGGCGCCGCCCACCCCGACGTCGAGTCGGTCGTCGCCGCGCTCGTCGATGCGTTCGAGGACCCACTGGATGCGAACGCGCCCGACCGTCGAGCCAGGAGCCCCCGGTACGCGGCCCTCAGGGCGCTCGAGGCGCTCGCCCCGGTGGAACCGGGGTCGGTCTCGAACCACGTCGACGCCGTCGCCGCGTTCCTCGACGACGACCGACTCGGGGTTCCAAATCGGGCCGAGGGCGTGCTCGTGAGCCTCCACGAGGCCGGCTGTCTGTCGGGCAGCGACGCCCCCGAAGCGGTCGATGACTTCCCCGACGACCGCTGAGACCCGACGTCGGCCCAGCTCGCAAGACGCTGCCACGGCCACCGTAACGCGAATTCTATATCGCGTTTGTTGGTTTATCGCACGTGTTCCGGGCGATAGTTAAGTGCCAGCGGGCCCGACGGTGTCGCATGAAGATATACACCGGTCGCGGCGACGAGGGGATGACCGACCTGCGGGACATGAGTCGCGTGTCGAAGACCAGTCCGCGCATCGAGGCGTACGGGACCGTCGACGAGTTGAACGCGCTCATCGGCACCGTCCGGCCGACCGGTCACGACGACGTCGACGATATCCTGGAAGGCGTCCAGAACCACCTGCACGTCGTGCAGGCGGACTTCGCGAACCCGGACCCGGACGAGGGCGACCCGCAGGTGCGCGAGACGCACGTGGACGAGGTCGAGGAGTGGATCGACGCGTTCGAGGACGAGCTCGACCCGCTGGAGTCGTTCATCCTCCCGACGGGCTCGGAGAAGGGCTCGCGGCTGCATCACGCCCGGACCGTGTGTCGGCGCGCGGAGCGGCGCGCGGTGGAGTTCGCCGCTGGCGACCCGGTGAACGCCGAAGCCATCCAGTACCTGAACCGGCTGTCGGACGGGCTCTTCACGTGGGCGCGCGTGGTGAACAAACGCGACGGCGTCCGCGAGGAGAATCCGACGTACTGACCGCGGTCGACGAACCCGCGGTCTTCGAACCGGCCGCGAGGAGTTCTCAGGTGCGTTCGTAGACGACCATCCCGCCTTGCTCGCGTCGCGTCACCTCGCCGCGGGCTTCGAGGACGTCCAGGTGACCGACGGCCTCGCTCATCCCGCTGAACTGCTCGGTCGCGGGCAGGTCCTCGAAGAGTCCGTCCATCACGTCGACCGCGGTGGTCGGGCCGTCGAGGAGGCCGTGGACGTTCTCGGTGCGGTCCTCGTGTGCGGCGAGGATCTCGTCGATGCGCGTGACGGGGTCGTCGATGACCTCGCGGTGCCCGGGGAGCATGCGGTCGTAGTCGGCGTCGCGGAGGCGTTCGAGTGCGTCGTTGAACGCGGGGAGGACGCGCGGGCGGTCGTCGTGGTGGTCCATCGGCGGTTGGAGGAGTGGGTTCGGGGTGATGTCGGGGAGGACGTTGTCGCCGACGATGACGCGTCGTTCGTCGTCGTGGTCGTACGCGAACGTGAGTTCGCCGGGGGCGTGGCCGCGCGTGGTACCGACGTGGAGCGTGGTATCGGCGACGGTGACGGTGTCGTCGGCGTCGAGGACGCGGTCGGTGTCGACGTCGGGTGCGTACTGGACGTACGCTTCTGGGAGTTCGGTGACCGTTCTGGCGGTCGACTGGGCCATGCCGTGGCGTTGGAAGAACTCGCTGAAGAACGACTGTTCGTACTGGAGGCGCTCCGCGAAGGCGCCGATGATGTGTGCGGCGGGGTCGCTGGCGAGGACGCGTGCCCCCTGGTCGCGGAAGCGTTTCGCGAGCCCGAAGTGGTCGGGGTGGGGGTGCGTGACGAGTACCTGCTCGATGTCGTCGGGGTCGAGTCCGCGTGCGTCGAGTTCGGTGAGGAGCGTCGACCAGGCTTCCTCGCTCGCGGGGCCGGGGTCGACGATGGTCCGCCCGGCGACGTAGGCGTTGACCGGGCCGACCTGGAAGGGGGTCGGGATAGAGAGTCGTTCGAACACGCGAGTGGCGTACGCGATGGTGCTGGTAAACGGTTTGGGCTGAAGCAGGAGAGAGCCGTGCCGCGGCGGGGCCGCGTGATGCCCACGGCTCGTTCGCGGGTCGTCGGTCACGAGGCGACGACCTGGTGGTTGGGACAGACGGTTCGCGTGGCGGGGTTCGCCCGCCGCCACGGTTTTAGGTATGCCTAAATCATTGGTAAAGCTGCCGGTTTCGGCTGGCCTAAACTGAGGCGAGGCGTCGGCGACAGATTCTTGTCCTATCCAGACCAACAGTATCGTATGAACAAGCACTTCGAAGACACTCGGTACTACCTCAAGCGAGCCGGCGAGCACGCGACCGCGGGCATCAAGGAGGAACTCGAACCCGTCATCGACCGCGTGAACGAGCTTCGCGGAATCGAACAGGAACCCGAGCCGTCGCGCGTCGAACAGCTCCAGGCGGACCTGAAGGAGATAGAGGAGCGCGCGGAGGGCGAGGCGCGCGAGCGCATCGTCGAGGCCCGCGAGAAGGTGGCTGCGTACCGCGACCGCGAGACGCAGTCCGCCTGAGGAACGGAACCCTTTAGTTCACCAACCGGGTACTCACGAGTGCCTGGGTTGGTGGTCTAGCCAGGTTATGACGGCTCCTTCACACGGAGCAGGCCGGCGGTTCGAATCCGCCCCAACCCATTTCCTTCTGCACTTTTGCGGAGTCGCGGCGCTTCCGCCGTAACGCGATTTAACTCTGAGTCTCCTGTAAGTTGGTCGCGTCCAACGCGTGCGGGTCGACCACGTCTGCCGATAACGAGAAAGGAGAATCGCGATGATGCCAAATCTACCGACGTCAGATCTGCACCGTTTCAAATAGGATGTCATAGTGAGGAATACGCCCCGACCTTCTCGCGGAAGACAGCGTCGGGTCGTGCAGTTACTAAGGCCTACAAAACTCGAAATTTATATTGTAGAGGCTGTGTTGAAACCCTCAGAAGGTGACAGTTCTTGACCCGGTTGTGGTCAAGATAGAGCGCCTACATAACAGGAGCGGCCAGTTGAGGTGCTTCCTGATTTAATAGTAGTAGCAGATGACCACAAGGGATTAGATACCACGGTCAAAAACATCGAAAAATGCCCTCCTCTCGACGTACCGTACTCGGACTCGTTGGTGGAACGATCAGCGGAGGTCTTGCTGGCTGTACGGGTTCAAACACCTCCTCGGTTGACCTTGGAGTATCAAATACGACGTCCGAGAAGCAGTCGCTATACATCGAAATTCTCCCGGCGAGTGTGGAGGAAGGGATATCAGAAAACGCATTATTTGCAGCGTGGTTCGAGGTGGGTGCAGACCGATCAGATAAGTCGTACAAACAGAAAGAAAAGATATTCGCTGAACAGAAAGCCCTCGTCCGGGTGAAGACTGACAACGGCTATATCGGGGAATACACGTTTATCCCCGATTGCCCGGCTGACGGAAAGACAGGTGAAGCGATCGAAGTGAGACTCGTATCCCCTAATCACATCCAATTTAGCCAGAACTCGTGCTGATACGTATGCAGGCCTATGTAACGTCTGTTTCACCGTGATAAATGTCGAACTGATGTGGTTTCAACAGAGCCATTGTAGATATTCAGAGCTACTCATCCATATCAAACAGCTCCCGACGAAGCTGTCGCTTCTGTTCTTCCGTGCGCTGGTCGTAGTGTTCTTCAAGAACAGCAGGTGAGACATCCATTCGGTCGGAGACGAGTTCTTTTGAGTGACCATCATCCAACCATGCGGTGATGGCTGACCGGTGGATGGAGTGCGGCCTCATCGAGTCGGGACAGTCAGAAGCGTGTTCCCATGCCGTCGCTTCACAAGCCTCGATCTCACGTCCGACCGTACACGTCGTTGAATAATAGCACGGACGCGTTCGCGCTCGAATATGTCTGCGTAGCGTCGTTCTCGCGGGACGACCGTATTCCGTCGTAAGTAGATGGTTCGGAGCTTGCTTCTTCGAAGTCGTGCTGTCGGTGAGTGGTGGGGATGGGAGCTGGCCGTGAGGTTGGGGGGGGGAGTGTAGTGGGTGGAGTATATAGACGACGGAGTGGGGTGTGATGACACGCGTGTTGGGGTCCGTTGGTCGACGGTTCGACTCGTGCGTTCGGGGTCGAGTGTGGGTTCTTCGGTCGGGGTTCCGCTCGCCGGTCGTGGCTCGCCCGGGCGGCCTGGTAACTGGTATCGTGCGTTCTGGTGCGTCCTCTCGACGTTCTACGGGTCGTTCGTCGATTCGCCTTCCAACCGTCCTGTGAGAATATACCACTATATATCGATATGTTCAGTATGGAAGTTCTGTAGTCGCCTATAGGAATATTAGCAACCGCTTTAGTACGAATCCGCCATGGTACCCGTAATGGCGGAAGACCCGGAGCGGTATCCCGGTAGGGCATCGCGGCGTGAATTCATCGCCACGGCCGGCGTCGCTGGGGTGGCGGCGACGGCGGGTTGTATGGGCGACTCGCTGCGTGGTGCGCGGCGCGCGGAGGGCGCGTCGACGTCCACCGAGACCGCGTCGTCCGGGGAGTCTGGTGGAGAGTCTGACGGGGCGTCGGGCGGCCCTGGCACGCTGACCTCCGGTGGCTCGTCGACGGTGTACCCGATCATGAACTCGGGCGGGTCGTACTGGAACGCGAACCGGCCCGCGAGCGACGCCGAGTACTGGCCGCACGACGAGTACGGTATCGACACGGACGAGAACCTCGCGGATTACTGGGCCGGGCTGTACGGGTTCGAGCCGGGCGAAGACGGGAAGGCGCCGTTCCGGTTCACGGTCGCGCTCTCGCACTCGGGGACGGGCGTCGAGAAGGTGATGGACGAGCAGATCGATATCGGGAACTCCTCGGGGGACGTCGAGGACGAACTCCCGGACCGCGAGTCCTACGAGCAGTTCACGGACCACGTCGTCGGCGTCGACGGCCAGCCGCTCGTCGTCTCCGAGGAGATCGCCGACGCCGGCGTCGAGCAGATCACCGGCCAGCAGCTCAAGGACCTCTACAAGGGCCGTCTCACGAACTGGAGCGAGCTCGGCGGTCCCGACAGGGAGATCCAGGTGCTCGGTCGCGTGAAGGGCTCCGGGACGCGGACCTCGTTCGTCTCGAACGTCTTCGGGAACCCCGGGGAGGACACCTCGGTCGCGAACCGGTTCGGGCAGAATCAGCGGCTCGCGGAAGCGATCGGGCAGGCCGACAACGCCATCAGTTACCTGGCGTTGACGTTCATCGACGCCGACGGCGTCTCGCCCATCGCGCTCGAGTGGGAGGGGACGACGTACAGCTATCGGGACGACCGGAACGGTCTGGACTCGAAGGCGTACCCGCTGAGTCGCGACCTGCACGCGTACACGTGGGATGGGACGAGCGAGCAGGAGGCGGCGTTCCTCCGGATGCTCCTGAGCGACTTCGGGCAGGACACGTTCGTGGAGCCGAACAACTACTTCGCGCTCGGGGACCGCCGACAGGAGGCGCAGCTCGCGAAGCTCCCCGAGCCGACGAACTGACGCGACCGCGACGGGCGACAGGAACGAGAGACGAACGACGCGACAGACCCTACAAGATACGAAATGTCCAGCAACTTCATATCGAACGCTCGCACAACACTCCTCGGCCAGGACGCGTCGGAGGGCGCGCTGCTCACGGTCGGCCTGGCGGCGCTCTTGCTCGTCGCGACCGTGGGCGTCTTCCTCGTCGCGCCGGCGCTCGCGCTCCCGACGCTCGGCCTGTTCGCGCTCGCGACCGTGGTCTCGTGGGTGACGCATCAGGCGGAGACCGCGCGACTGCTGACGCTCGTCGCGACGGTATCGACCGTGTTGACGGTGACGTTCATCACGGTGTACCTGTTCGCGAGCGCGTTCCCCGCGGTCGGCGAACACGGACTCGGGCTGTTCCTGATTCCGGTCGTCGACGGGGAGGTCCGGTGGTTCTTCTGGCTCGACGCGGTCCTCCCGTCGGGCGAGACGTATTGGAACCCGCTCTCGGGCGTGTACTCGCTGATTCCGACGATATGGGCGACGGTCATCGTGACGACGATCTCGGCGTTCGTCGCCGGGCCGCTCGGGTTGTTCGGTGCGCTGTTCATCAGTGAGGTCGCAAGCGATGGCGTGCGCGAGGTCGTCAAGCCCGCCGTGGAGGTCCTTGCGGGCATCCCCTCCATCGTCTACGGGTTCATCGGGTTCCAGGTACTGAACGGGTTCATCCAGACGTCGTTCCTCGACGACGGTGCGTCGTTCCTCATCGCGGGGCTGGTCGTCGGGTTGATGGCGCTCCCGACGGTCGTGTCGGTCGCCGAGGACGCGCTGTCGAGCGTTCCGCGCTCGATGAAGGACGGGTCGGTCGCGATGGGGGCGACGCAGTGGCAGACGATGAAGTCCATCTCGATCCCCGCGGCGTTCTCCGGTATCTCGGCGGGGCTCATCTTGGGGCTCGGTCGCGCGATCGGTGAGACGATGGCTGTCGCGGCGATCATGGCGGCTGGCGTCGGGTTGTCGAACCCGCTGTTCGACGTGTTCGACGCGAGCGCGACGCTGACGAGTCTCATCGCGACGAACTACGGGAGCGCTTCGGAGAGCACCATCGACGTGCTGTTCGTCGCGGGCGTCATCCTGTTCGTCATCGTCGCCGGGATGAGCGTCATCTCGCAGTTCATCGAGCGTCGCATGAAGGAGAAGCTGCGGGGGCAAGCATGAGTGACGCGTACGCTCGGGACACGACGCTCGTCGGTGCGGACTCGCGGCTGTACGACCGCGCGCTCGACGGCGTCATCTCGCTGACGGTCGTCGGGTTCGCGGTCGCACTGCTGACGCTCGTGCAGGTGGTCGGGCTCGCGGCGAGCGGCGCGGTGCTGGGCGAGTTCCTGCTGGCGTTGACCGCGGTCACGGCCGGTGGCGTCGGCGTCGTCGCCGCGCTCTCGTGGGCGAACGTCGTGCCCGTCACGTCCGAGCGGTTGCGTGGCGTCGCCGGTGGGTTGCTCGTGTCGACGGTGCTGTTGACTGGGGTGGCGTACGCGTCCGGGTTGACGCTCGCGGCGCTGCTCGGGTGGCTGCTCGTCGTCGAGGCGGTGGTCGTGGTCGCCGCGGGCGCCGCGAGTCGACTGGGTGTCGTGGAGACGACGCCGGATGCGAGCGCTGGCCTGCTCGCCGGTGGCGCGTTCGGCGTCGTCGGGTTGGCCGTCGGCGCGGGCGTCGGTGGGTCGCTCGTCGGGTTCGAGTCGCTGGCGTGGGTCGCGGTCGCCGGGGTCGTCGGCGCCGCGCTCCTCGTTGTCACGGTCGTCGCACGCGAGGACGTCGGGTCGACGGTGCCCGCCGGACTGATCGTCGGCGTGCTCGGCGCGACCATCGCGTCGGCCGCCATCGGCGTCGGCTGGGAGTGGAACCCGGCGGTCGTCTCCGGCGGGTTCACGGGCGGTGTCGTCGTCCCGATATTCGTCCTGACGGGGTCGCTGCTGTCGGCGTGGTCGGCGGCGAAGGCCCGCGAGGGCTTCGGCGCGCAGGGCCGCCAGTACGGGACCTTCCTCGTCATCAACCTGAACGCGCTCCTGATGCTCGTCGTGATGGCGGCCATCGTCGTGTTCGTGACGCTGAAGGGCGCCGGGTACGCGTTCCACGGCTTCGAGATTGGCGCGGCGTCGGCGTTCCTCGCGACGCTCCCGTTGCTGGCGCTGGCCGCGAGTCGCGCGAGCCAGCCGGCCGGGACGGAGGAGTGGCGCGGCGGCGCCCGGCAGCTGCTCCGGGTGCTCCCGGTGTCCGCGGTCGGTGCGCTCTCGGCGCTGTTCGCGTACGTGGTCGTGACGGGGCGCGCACTCGCGTACGACTTCACGTACACGGTGCAGGTGAACCGCCAGCCGGAGGTCATGGAGACGAGCGTCTCGGTGACGCGCTCGCTCGTCGTCGGCTCGCCGCTCGTGCTCGTCGCGAGCGTCGCCCTGCTCGCGTACTTCTTCCGGCGGTACGGCAGCCTCGAGAACGTCGGGGACGACCTCCCGCTCGTCGCGCAGGTGCGTCGTGCGCTCCCGCTCGTCGTCGGAGCGCTCGTGGTGCTCGGCGGCGCGTTCGGTATCCTCGGCGCGAACCCGTTCGGAGTGACGGCGCTCGGTGGGACGGTCGCGTACTGGGTGGTGACCGTCGCCGCGGTCGCCGCGATGGCCCTCGCGCTCGCGCCGCTCGCGGCCGTGCTCGCCGGCGGTGACCCGCGGAACGTCGGCGAGCGCGCGGTCCGGGTCGCGCCGCTGTTCGTCGTCGGCGCGTTCGGCGGGCTGTCGGTGCTGCTCGCGAGCGCGTTCCTGGAGTCGACCGCGCGGACGGTCCCGAACGTCGCCGGCGTCCCGGTGGTGCCGTTCGCGGCGTTCGTCGGCGCCGCCGGCTTCCTCGCGGTCGCCCTCCTCCTCGCGTTCGGGAAGGGGAACGTCGAGGAGTCCATCACCGGGCGGTTGGTCGCCGAGGAGGTGACGCTCAGTCTCGCCGCGGCCGCCGGGTTCGTCGGCGTGCTCGGTGCGCACGTCGCCGGCACGGGCGTCCCGTTCCGCGTCGGGTCGTTCGCGGTCGCCACGCAGGGGTCGCTGTCGTGGCCGATGGCGATGCAGGCGTACATCCCGCTGGGCGTCGAACCCGGCGGTATCTTCCCGGCGGTCGTCGGGACGATATGGCTGGTCGTGGGCGCGACCGCGTTCGCGATCCCGCTCGGCCTCGGCGCGGCGGTGTTCCTCACGGAGTACGCCGAGCAGGGTCGGTTCACGAACCTCGTGGAGATCGCGACGAACGCGCTCTGGAGCACGCCGAGCATCGTCTTCGGGCTGTTCGGGGCGGCGTTCCTCATCCCGCGACTGGGTGGCGACGAGTCGCTGCTCGCGGGGATGCTCGTCCTCGGGTTCATGCTCCTCCCACTCGTCCTCATCACGAGTCGCGAGTCCATCATGGCGGTCCCGGACGAGTACCGGGACGCGAGCGCGGCGCTCGGCGTGGACCAGTGGACGACCATCCGGAGCGTCGTCGTCCCGGCGGCGATGCCGGGCGTCATCACGGGCGTCATCCTCGGCGTCGGCCGGATCGCGGGCGAGACCGCGCCGCTCATCCTCGTCCTCGGCTCCACGCTGAACGCGACGGAGTCCGTGGACGTCATCGGCGGATTCCGGTTCATCGCCGAGCCGCCGTTCGTCGTGAACGACGCGCTCACGGCGGCGTCGGCGAGCCTGCCGACGCAGGTGTGGGCGGTCATCGCGGCGGGCGTGAGCGGGTCGCCGTCGATGGGGTGGGCGAGCGCGTTCATCCTCCTGATGGTCGTCCTCTCGTTCTACGCGGTCGGTATCACGGCGCGAACGATCTTCCGGCGGAAACTCGACTATGAGTAAGCAAGAATCAGACTTCGACGACGACAGCACAGGCATCGAGACCGCGAGCACGGAGTCCTCGACATCGACGACGGTCGCGGGCGAGACCGCCGAGCAGACCCGTGACGAATGGACGTCCTTCGAGTTCGAGGGTGAGGCGAAGCTCTCGGTGGAGGACCTGAACGTGTGGTACGGCGACGACCACGCGCTGAAGGACGTGTCGATGGACATCCCGGAGAACTCGGTGACGGCGCTCATCGGCCCCTCCGGCTGCGGGAAATCCACCTATCTGCGGTGTCTGAACCGGATGAACGACCGCATCAAGGCCGCCCGCATCGAGGGCAGCGTCGAGCTCGGCGGCACCGAGATCTACGACGCGAACGCGAACCTCGTCGAGTTACGCAAGCGCATCGGGATGGTGTTCCAGGCCCCCAACCCCTTCCCGAAGAGCATCAAGGAGAACATCAGCTACGGCCCGCGCAAGCACGGCGACCTGGACACCGGGCTGCTCGCGCGGTTGTTCGGGCGCGACGACACCGACGAGGAGCTCGAGCTCGTCGAGCGCGCGCTCAGGCAGGCCGCCCTCTGGGACGAGGTCTCGGACCGCCTCGACGACAACGCCCTCGGGCTGTCGGGCGGCCAACAGCAGCGGCTGTGCATCGCGCGAGCGCTGGCGGTCGACCCCGAGGTCATCCTCATGGACGAACCGGCGTCGGCGCTGGACCCCATCGCCACGAGCAAGATCGAGGACCTCGTGGACGAGCTCAGCGAGGAGTACACCGTCGTCATCGTCACGCACAACATGCAGCAGGCCGCCCGCATCAGCGACCAGACCGCCGTCTTCCTCACCGGCGGCGAACTCGTCGAGTACGACGACACCGACAAGATCTTCGAGAACCCCGAGAGCCAGCGCGTCGAGGACTACATCACCGGCAAGTTCGGATAACGCCGCGCCCCGGCTCGCCATCGTCGTCGTCGTTCGTCCAAGTCGTCGTTTCACCTTCCGGTATCTTGATGTTATCCGTGGGTTGTCGTTTTCGTATGGAGCGTCCTCCAGACGACGAGACGGCGACCGACGGGCCGGCGTGGAAGGCCCTGGCCCCCGCGTCCTCCACGACGACGCTGGACAGCTTGAAGAGAAGGCTCTCCGCGATTCCGAACGCGGCAGCGGCCGCGACCGCGGCGTTCCCGGGCGCCCGCCTCCGGCGGGTCGTCTTCGGGCGGAACGCGGCCGTCTCCGTCGCACTGGTGTTCCTCGCGGGCGTCCTCGCGGTCGGCGCCGCCGACCACGTGACGACGACGGTCGGGTACGAGACCCTCGAGTCCTGGGCGCACGGCACGTGGACGGGGACGAGTCCCGAACCGCTCGCGTTCGTCGCCTGCGGCGCGCTCGTCGCGCTCGGCGCGGCGAGCGCGCTCGCGAACTCGGGGATCGTCCCGACGGCCGTCCTCGTCGCCGCCCCCGTCTTCGGTGCCGCCGCGACGCGCTACGGGACCACCTACGTCGACCCCCACCTCGGGGCGCGCGTCGTCTCGCTCCCCGAAGCGCTCGCGTTCGCGGCCGCCGTCGCCGCCGTCGCCGCGATTCCACTCGCCATCGCCGGGTTCGTCCTCGCTGCTGGCCTCCGAACCGCCGCCGAGCCCGCCCTGGCTGCGGTCCGCGACGCCCGCGACTGACCCGCCCGAGCGGGGTCAGGGCCGTCGACGAGCGATGGAGCGTGGAAGCGCGGTCCCGGAAGCGAGCGGTCGAAGGAGGGTCGTGTTCAGGCGGAGGGTGCGTCGCGGTCCGTGTCGACCTCGCGGTCCGCGTCCACGTCGTACTCGTCGCCGTCGACGTGCTCGTCGGCGTCCGCGTTCGCGGGTGCGTCCTCGGCGGCGTCGAGGGTGGTCGCCTCGCGGATCTCTCGCTCGACCTCGTCGCGGCCCTTCTGGAACTCGCCCATGGCCTCGCCGCTCGCTCGTGCGAGCTTCGGGAGCTTGTTCGCGCCGAACAGGAGGACGGCGAGCATGAGGACGATGGCGAGCTCGGGCCCGCCGATGCCGCCGATGAACAGCTGGAATGACATTCTGTATCGAGGTTCTAGACGGACCCAGAGAACATAAGTGCGCGCTATCGGGCCCGTAACGCGCTGGCGAGCCGTTTCTCGGCGTAATCGGACGCGGCGGTCGAGGCGGGCGGGCGTCCGCCGGAAGGGGTCGTCAGATGATGAACCAGTTGCGGAGGAGCGTCTCGATGGCGGCGAGCGCGCGGAACCCGTAGCCGTACGCGACGACGCCGGGGACGAGCGAGAGGACGAACGCGCGCCACGTCGAGACGCGATGGACGACGCCGACGCCGACGACGAGGAGCGCGAACGCGTACACCCCGCAGACCGCGCGGACCTCGGGCGTGGGGATGCCGGCGAACACGCACGGTGCGGTCGCGTACCCGAGCACCTGAACGGTCTCGCTGACGCCGCCGCGGTCGGGCGCGAGCGCGGCGAGCAGGAGCGTCTCGACGGCGGCGAGTAGGTGCAGGCCGGCGGGCGCGACGAGGAGCACGGCGACGCCGAGCCAGAGCGCGCCCGAGAGCAGTTCGCTGTCAGCGATCACGGGGTAGGCGTCCGGGACGAGCGCGAACCGCGTGGCCTCCGCGACGAGGACGACGAGCATCGCGAACGTCAACCCGGGTGCCTGGTCGCCGGGAGCGACGCCCGTCCGGTAGAACCGCGACGGTGCGGTCGCGACCTCGAACCACGCACGGAGCACCGCTCGCGGTCCGCGGTCGCGGCCGCCCTCCGCGGACTCGACCCACTGCGTCATCGGACCACCCGCGGGAGAGCGACGGTCATCGTGTCACTCGTCCGCCGGCGGCGCGGACGCCTGGTCGGCGATTTCGGCGTCGTCCGGTCGGTCACCCTCCGATTTGTCGACATCCGCTCGGTCGTGGTCCGCTCGGTCGTCGTCGGTGAACTCGTCGAGACTCCGGTCGAGCGACCCGGTCTGGAGCGTGTGACAGTTCCGGCAGCGCGCCTCGTAGGACTCCTCGGCGCCGACGAGGATGGTGGGGTCGTCGACGTGCGCAGGCTCGCCCTCGACGAGCCGCTGGTTGCGCGTCGCGGGTTCGCCGCACACGGAGCAGATTGCCTGGAACTTCTCGACGTACTCGGCGGTCGCCATCAGCTCGGGGAGCGGGTGGAACGGTTCGCCGCGGAACGTCTGGTCGGTCCCGGAGACGACGACGCGATGCCCGTCGCTCGCGAGCGCGTCGCAGACCTTGACGAGCGTGTCGTCGAAGAAGTTCGCCTCGTCGACCGCGACGACGTCCTCGTCCGTGACGTGCTCGACGATCTCCCAGACGCCCTCGCCCTCGTTCGGGACCGCAGTCGCGTCCCAGTCCCGACCCTCGTGACTCCCGATGACGTCGTCGCCGTACCGGTCGTCGACCGCGGGCGTGAACACGGCCACGTCCTGCTCGGCGATGCGCGCGCGCCGGAGCCGCCGCAGCAACTCCTCGGTCTTCCCGGAGAACATGCTCCCCGTTATGACCTCCACCCAACCGCTGTTCGTGATGGCGTGCATTCGACAGCCACGAAGCACGGCGGGTGCGAAAAACTTCCGACAACCTTTTTTCTTCGTTGGGTGCGCCGGAGGCGCACCGCGCCTCGAAAAAACGTTGATGAAAAAAGGCCGCGAGCGCCCACGGCGCTCGCGGTGAGTGCGCTTGACCGCAACCGCCGCCGCTCCACAACCGCCACCCGCAACCGCCGCACGCGCCGCCGGCGCGGCGCGTGCCGCTCGCGGCCCGGTCAGTGAGTCGAATCGAGCGTTCGACCGCCGGGTGGCGCGCGGTGGCGCGGTCGCGCGAGTGACGACGAGCGCGAGCGCGCTGACACCGTGCGAGGGACGGTCCGCGAGCGCAGCGAGCGGGGCGTCGGCTGGGGAGGACGAGGCGCGGAGCGGTTCGATGCGGTCGCGGTGCCGTGTGACCCACACAGGAGCCGTCGAGCACGAGCACCAAAGCCCACCGAACACGCCAGACACCAACCAGAAGTTTACGTCTCGTGTAAACCCCGGGAGCGGACATGCCACCACGCCCGGACCGCGGAACGCGGCGTTTTTGTCACGCACCACCGAATCCGCGAGCATGGCCAAACAACCGCATCTCCTCGTCGAGGAAGGCGACGTCCACGAAACAGCTATCGTCCCCGGTGACCCCGGGCGCGTCGACCGCATCGCCGCGATGTGCGACGACAGCGAGGTCGTCGCCGAGAACCGCGAGTACAAGGTCGTGAACGCGACGTACGACGACACCGACCTCACCATCTGCTCGACCGGCATCGGCTGCCCGAGCGCCGCCATCGCCGTCGAGGAACTCGCCGCCGTCGGCGTCGAGACGTTCATCCGCTGCGGGACCACCGGCGCCCTCCAGGAAGGCATCGAGATCGGCGACATGATCGTCGCCACCGGCGCCGCGAAGAACGAAGGCACCAGCAAGCGCTACGAAGCCGTCGAGTACCCCGCCGTCCCCGACTACGACGTCCTCAGCGGGCTCGTCGACGGCGCGGAGGCGAACGGCGAAGACGTCCACGTCGGCGCCATCGCGAGCGACGACGCGTTCTACGCCGAGACCGACGAGCACGTCGAGGACTGGGAGCGCGCCGGCATCCTCGCCGTCGAGATGGAGGCCGCGACGCTGTTCACGCTCGCACGCCGCAAGGGCCTGCAAGCGGGCGCCATCTGCACGGTCGACGGGAACCTCGTCGAAGGCACCCAGAAGGGCGCGACCGACGACGACGAACTCCCCGAGAAAGCGAAGAACAACGTCGAGCGCGCCATCCAGATCACGCTCGACGCCGCCGCGGGGATTTAAGCACGAAGCCGCGGCGAACGTCGGCGTGCCCTGACCGTTCGTCGTCCGCGCGACTCAGGCGGGAGTGCAGTCGACCCGCGGACGCCCGAGACTGCCTGCTCGCCACACCCACTCCGGGTTCGAGACGGACCCGAGCCCGTCGACAGCGCCAGCGTCACAGCGAGCCTCGTTACGCCGACAGCGTCACAGCGAGCGTCGTCACGCGTCCGCGTACCGGCCGAGCTTCAGCGTCCAGTCGTACTCCGTCCACGCGAGCGACGGAGTCGTGTCCGCCGGTACCGCGTCGTGCGCGTGGAGGAAGCGCCTGATACCTGCTTTCCCGCCGAAGTCGCCGCGGTACCACGAGAACAGCTTCGGGACCGTCGCCGTTCCCGTCGTCGGGTCGTAGCTGACCTCGGCATCGAGGTAGCCCCGCGTCGACGCGTCGAGTTGCTCGTCGACGTCGTCGGCGGTGTACGCGAGCACCGGCGGGCACGACGCCGCGCCACAGTTCAGCGCGAAGTGAATCCGGGGGTCGACGTCGTCCACGCGATGCCGGCGCTCGAACCGACTCCGCCGGAGTCGCGGCACGTACCCGAGCCCGATACCGCTCCGGGAGCGCCTGAGGATACCGTGCTCGACGTCGTCGACGCTCAGGGACTCGCCCGCGACCGTGAGGAGGTTCCGGCGGAAGATCGGGCGTCGCGGGACGAGTCCACGCTCCTCGAACAGCTGCGGGTCGCGCTCGAGGTGGTCCTGAACCGACGCGTTGTAGACGTTCAGCCAGAACGCCAGCCGCGCGGCGTCAGGGTCGAGTGCGTCGACGAGCGTCCGCGAGTCGAGCGCCGCGAGCGCCCGCCGGTACCTCGCAGGGGCGCCGTTGCCGGCCTTCGTCGCTCGCACGTACCCGACCGAGAGCGCCACCGGGTCCGCGGGGACGCTGCCGTCGCTCTCACCGAACTCGGTGCTCGCGTCCGCCTCGGTCGCCGCGTCGAGCCCGTCGTCGTCCGCCATGCCCGACGGTTAGGAGCGACCGATGATAAGCGGTGGGCGGCCGTGCAGGCCGGGCGCGGCGACGACGCTCGCGACGACACGTGACCCGCGTACTCGAGACCCACACCGGAGGGAATCGCTTTACTACCTCCCCACGGAACCACCGGCTATGTTCGAGCGGTGGCGGCCGCGGTTCTGGAGCGCGTGGCGGCGCGTCCGCCGGATAGAGCGCCGCGAACTCCAGGAGTTCAGGAACTGGGTCGAGCACACCGGGAACCTCCTGCATCTGTCCGTGATCACGTTCGTCCCACTGCTCATCGCGTTCGTCACGTACGTCTCCCAGGTGAGCGAGGACGTGTCGTTCCTCCTGTTCCCGCCGCTGGCGTCGGGCACGTACACGCTGTTCGCGAACCCCGAGAGCAAGTACGCCTCTCCCGTGCGGTTCGTCGGCGGCCTCACCGCGGGCGCGCTCTGCGGGCTGTTAGCGGTTCGGGCAGCGGACGTGCTGCCGTGGGCGACGGGGAGTCCCGCGACGACGGCGGCGAGCGCAGCGGTCGCCATCTTCGCCGTCGGCACGGTGACGTGGGCGGCGGACGTGGAGGCACCGTCGGCGTTCTCCGCGGCGCTCCTGACGCTCGTCGCGGACTACGGCGAGGTCGTCCCGTACGTCCTCGGTATCGTGGTGGCGTCGTCGTTCGTCGCGGGCGTGTTCTACGCGTGGCGCGAGCTGATCTACGACCGGCGCGCGCAGTACCTCTACCAGACGACGAAGAGCGACGACCGCGTGCTCGTCCCGGTCGTCGGCGACCAGGGACGGGAGGCGGCGTTGTTCGCGGCGCATCTCGCGGGCGCACACGAGGCAGGGAAGGTGGTCCTCCTGGACGTGGTCGCGGACGACGCGGTCGCAGCCGCGGAGGACGCCATCGCGACCGAACGCGCGACCGGTGACGACGCGCCCGTCGACGGTGACGATGCCGTCGAGGACGCGACGACGGACGCGCGCGAGCAGGTCGCGGGACAGGCGGCGATGCGGTTGGAGCGCCTCGCGAGCCGGGTCCGGACGCGGGTCGGGGTGCCCTGCGAGGTCGTCGTCGCGAGCGCGGCGTCCGGCCGGACGAACGTGACGCTGCGCGCGGCCGAGGAGGCGAACTGCGACCTCATCGTCGCGCCCTACGAGGAGTCCCACGGCTCGCTCTCCGGGTACCTGAAGGGGTTGTTCGAGGCGCCGGTGGACGTGGTCGTGTTCCGCGGCGGCGACGACGAGTTCGACCAGACGTGGCGTAACGTTCTCGTCTCGGTCGGTCGTCCGGGCGATACGGCCCACGCGATGCTGGACTTCGCGACGCGCGTCGCCGGCCGCGCCGGCACGCTCGCGGTCTGTCACTGCATCGGCGCGGAGAGCCAGCGGCGGCGCGCGGAGGCGATGCTCGCGAACCTCGTGGAGACGTTCGACGCCGGGTTCGAGACGCGCGTGTCGCGAGCGAGCATCGAGCGGTTCCTCGCGGCGAACGCCACCCAGTACGACCTCGTCGTCGTCGGCGCGAGCACGGACCGGTCGGCGGCGTCGCGGTTCCTCGCCCCGCCGACGTTCGAGCGCATCACGGACGTGAAGACGGACGTCGCCATCGTCCACCGCGGCAAGCACTGACCGTCCGTCGACCGCACCGAGGGATTCCACGTCGCGGACGCCCGCCTCGCGGCCAAGAACGGACTCGCCCAACCGTCTCCCCGAGCGTCGACTCGTCTCCGTCCCCTCGTTCGACGTGTCGAAGCGCCGACCCTCGGTCAGTCCTCGCTCTCGTTCGACGTGGCGAGCGGACCGCCGACGAGCCGGTTCGCGATGCTCTCGGAGTCGGTGTTCCCGAGCGCGGACTCGACGAGGAGGTGGCCGCCGATGAGCGCGGGACTGATGACGGTGTCCGCGCCGGCGCGCTTGAGTTTGTCGACGTTCTCGCGGTCGGTCGCGGCCGCGACGATGATCACGTCGGGGCGGAGTTCGCGCGCGGTGAGGATGGCGAGCGCGTCGTTCGCGTCGTCGTTCGTCGCCGCGACCACCGCTCTGGCGCGGTCGATGTGCACGCGCTGGAGGGGCTCCTCGTCGCTCGGGTCCGCGACGACCAGCGGCACGTCGCGTTCCTTCAGCTCGGGGAGGTTCGAGTTCTCCGGTTTCGCGACGACGACGAAGTCCACCTTCGCGTCGACGAGTTCGCTCAGTATCGGTTCGGTCAGGTCGCCGTATCCGAGGACGACGACGTGGTCCTCGAGGAGTTCGAGTTCTGATTCGTTCATGCGTCCGAGTGCGGTCTCGAAGCGGGCTTCGAGCAGTGGTGCGAACAGCGCGCCGAGTGCCGCGGTGAAGCTGGTGACGCCGACGACGAGCACGCTCACCGCGAACAGTTCACCGATGGTCGAGTCGGGCGTGATGTCGCCGTAGCCGACGGTGCTCGCGGTGACGACGGTGAAGTAGAACGCGTCCGCGAGCGACTCGACGCTCGGGAACTCGTCGCGGAGCGCCCACGTCCCGACGGTCCCGTATATCTGCGCGCCGACGAGCGCGAGCCCCGCCGCGATCTGGGAGTTCGTGAGCGACATCTCGCGGTCGAAGCGCTCGCGGTTCCACCAGCAGACACCGGTCGCGATGACCGACAGCACGACGAGCGGGATGGAGAACACGCTCGACTGCACGAGCCCCTGCGCGGCGGCGACGGGGAGGAGGACGACCGCGGACAGCCAGGAGACGTGGAGCGCACGCCGCATCGACGCGGCGGCGACGAGCAGCACGAACCCGGTGAGGGTGCCCGTGAACCCCGCCGCCTGCTGGACGCCGCTCGGGACGTACGCGGCGAGCGGTCCGGCGGTCGGGCTCGTGATGTTCACGAGCCCGGTCGCGACGGAGAGGACGGCGACCGCGCTGACGAGCGCCGCGGTCGCGCCGACGCCGGTCGGCCGGGCTCGCAACTCCATGCCCCGGCGTGCACGCCCGGCGGACTTAACGCTCTCGGCTCCGGACGACGGCGTCAGCCCGCGACCGCGGCGGTTCGGGCGACACCCATTTCACCGAGGGGCGTGTCCCCGGTGCGTATGGCTTCGCTTCCCGTCGAGTTCCTCTTCGGCATCTACCTCGGCCTCCTCACGGGGATCGTTCCGGCGTTCGTCTCCGGCACCCTCGGGTTCGCGTTCAAGTACCTCACGGGCGTCACGCTCCCCGGGCTCGGGGTCGTCGTGCTCGCGGTCGCGATCGCCGGCATCAACGGCGGCCTCATGGGCCTGCTGGACCCGGCAGTGGCGAGTTCGCCGCGCGTGGTGACGGCCGTCGTCGTCGTGATGATGCTGTCGCTGTACGCGCACAGTCAGGGCGACAAGCTCGGGGTGGCGCTCCCCAAGCGGTTCTCGCTCCGGCGGCTCCGCGAGCGCACGCTCTCGGCGGACGTCCTCGACGTGTTCGGCGGCGTCACGGTGACGGTCACGGGCGCGGTCGGCGACGTGGAGGGATACCCGCCGCTGCCCGCGGACGTCCGCGGGAAGATAGCCGAGTCGACGTGGTCGTTCCCCGGCGACCTCCCGCTCTCGGAGCTGGAGTCGCGGCTCGCGGACCGGCTGCGGACGGAGTTCGACCTCGCGGACGTCGCGGTGAGCGTGGACTCGCGCGGGCGAGCGTCGGTGTCGGCGGCGCCGCCGACGGGGACGCTCTCGCGGTCGGTACCGAAGGGGAAGCGCGCGGTGTCGGTGACGGCGTTGCTCCCGACGGGCGTCGCTCGCGGCGACGAGGTGGTGGCGGCGACCGCGGACGCGTCGGTGCGCGCGACGGTGCTGTCGGCGCGGACGACCGGCGACGACCCGCCGGAACCGCGGCCGTCGACGACGGCGGAGAGCGAGGACGTCGTCACGGACGGCGGGACGGACGAGGCGGCCGCCGCCGCTGGGCCGGTGGCGGCGCCGACGACGGAGGGCGGCGAGGGCCGCGTGACGCTCGCGGTCGACCGCCAGGAGGCGACCGCGCTCTTGCGCGCGGACCGGGCTCGCGTCCGCGTCTGCTCGCGGGGCACGCACCGCGAGTTCGAGCTGGTGTCGCTCCTGCGGCGCGCCGGGAACCGCTTCCGGCGCGTCACGGTCCGCGCCGACGGGGCGCTCGACGGGACGACCATCGGCGAGGCGGGCGTCCGTGACGCGTACGGCGTCGCGGTCCTCGCCGTCCGGGAGTCGACGCCGAGCGGGAGCGCGAAGAAGCGCGGCGAGAGCGCGGAGAGCCGCTGGCGGTTCTCGCCGCACGGCGACGTCGCGCTCGGGGCGGGCGACGAACTGTTCGTGGTCGGCCGGACGGACGCACTCGACGCGTTCGTGGAGGTGGTCGCGTGAGCGAACGCAGTGAGCGAACGCGAGTACGGCTGATCGCAGGTCAGGAGGTGGTCGCGTGAGCTCGCATTCGCTGGTCGCGGTGGCGGTTCAGGTGGGGTCGCTCGCGGCGCTGGCCGGGGGCGTGGGTTTTCTCGTCGCGGTCGTCTACCGCTGGTGGGGCCGCGAGCGCGTCCCGGAGGGCATCGCGCTCCTGCTGGGGTTGACGGCGGTCGCGCTCGTGTTGAACACCGAGCAGACCCTGAAGCAGGTGCTCGATAGCGGCGGTGGTGGTGGGTTCGACGAGTGGGAGGCGGCGCGGACGGTGACGACGTTCACGGCGAGCGCGATCGTCGCCGACCTCGGTCGGCGCGTCGGCGACCGGGGGGCGGCGCGCGCGTTCGCCGAGGGGGCGACGGCGCGGTTCGACCGGGACCTCGCGCGGGTGGTGCGCGCCGGGGGGCGCGTGCTCTCGGTGACGCTCCCGGATGAGGTCGACGACATCGACGGCTACGACCCGGTGCCGGCGGAGACGAAGGCGGCGTTCGCCGGCGAGCGGTTCGTGTTCCCGCGGCGCGTCACCGTCGGCGAGCTCGAGGACCGCATCCGCGCGCGCCTGGAGGACGACTACGGCGTCGGGTACGTCGACGTGGCGGTGACCGCGGAGGGCGACGTGACGTACCTCGCGGTCGGTGCGCGCGAGGCCGGTATCGGGCCGACGCTCGCGCCGGGCGCGGCGGCGGTCGCGGTGCAGGCGGACCCGGCGAACGCCGCGAGCGCGGGCGACGTCGTGCAGGTGTGGACGACTGGCGCGGACGGGGAGCCGGCGCGCGTCGCGAACGCGGAGGTCCGTGCCGCGGTCGACGACGTGGTGACGCTCGTCCTCGACGACGACGACGCCGCGGCGCTCGCGGACGACGTCGCGTACCGGCTCGCGACGCTCCCGAGCGCGCCCGCGGTGGACCGCGAGTTCGCCGCGCTCCTGCGGGCCGCGGACGAGACGATGGGCGCGGTCGTCGTGGACGCGGACAGCCCGCTCCAGGGGTCGGTCGTCGGCGCGCTCGACGTCACGGTCGCTGCCATCCGTCGACCCGACCGCGGCGTCACGCCCATCCCGGCGCGGGACACGCCCATCGAGGTCGGCGCGACGCTGTACGTCGTCGCCCGCCCCGACGCGCTCCGGGCGTTCGAGAGCGCGGCGCAGGTGGACGCCGACTCATCCGGGAACGCGGGCGTCGACGCGGACGACGACTGACTCGCGACGACCGCCGGTCGCGGCGACGTCCGAAATCGACTTCTGGGAGCGCGACCGACTCCCGGTCGTGCACTGGAAACTGTTCGCGGACCTGCGGGAGCGCGCCGGCGCGGAGACGGTCTCGGTCGGCGACCCCGAGACGGTTGGGGAGGCACTCGACGCGCTGCTCGCCGAGCACGACGCGCTCCGCGAGCGCGTACTCGACGGCGACGGTGCCGTCGTCGCGGACGTGAACGTCCTGAAGAACGGCGCGAACGTCTTCGACACGGGCGACGGCCTCGACGAACCGGTCGACGGCGACGACGAGCTCGCGCTGTTCCCCCCCGTCTCCGGCGGGTGAGCCGGTCGACGCGCGGCCGGGTCGTTCGAACCCCGGGCGCGACGCGGCCGCCCGAACCGGCGGTCTGAAGGCGCCGGCGAGCGCACCGTCGGGTATGCGACTGTCGACGTTCTGCGACCGGCTGGACGCCGAGCTCCGGACGAGCGACTACGCGGCCCTGGACGCGAGCGCGAACGGCCTCCAGGTCGGGCCGCGCGAGCGCGAGGTCGAACGCGTCGCGTTCGCCACGGACGGCGTCCGCGAGACCATCGAACTGGCGGCGGACTGGGGAGCGGACGCGTTGGTCAGCCATCACGGCGTCTCCTGGGGTGGCATCGAGCGCGTCACCGAGCGCGCACACGACCGTATCGCGCCGCTCGTCCGGAACGACGTCGCCCTCTACGTCTCGCATCTCCCGCTCGACGGCCATCAGGAGCTCGGGAACGCCGCCGGCGTCGCCGACGTCCTTGAGCTCGACGCACGCGAGCCGTTCGGCGCCGTCGGCCCCGAGCACGCCGGCACGCGCGGCCGGCTCCCGGCCGCGACGACGAGCGACGCGCTCCGGGACGCGCTCGCTAGCGACCTCGCCACCGGCGGGCAGCCAGTGCAGGTCCTCGACCACGGCCCGGACGAACTCCGGGACGTCGCCATCGTCACCGGCGACGGCTCCGATTACGTCGACGAAGCCGCCAGGAAGGACGTGGACGTCCTCGTCACCGGCGAAGCGAAACAGAAGACGTACCACGAGGCCCGCGAGGCCGGCCTCACCGTCGTCCTCGCCGGCCACTACGCCACCGAGACGTTCGGCGTCCGCAACCTCCGGTCCTGGATCGAGACCGAATGGGACGAGGACGTCGAGACGACGTTCTTCGACGTCCCGACCGGACTCTGAAGCACCCGCCCGCTCCCCGCGACCTGCTCGCGACCGTCACGACCTACACCTCCGGTTCGTTCCGCGCGTGCGAGACCTCGCGGTCGCTCGTCGCCCGCACCAGGTCCTCCGCGCTGTACTCGGTCTCGTCGTCCCCGTCGAGTTCCGACACCGCCACCGTCGTCCCGTCCGCGGACCACGCCGCGCGCAACCCGTCTCGCTCGATGGCGTCGAAGTCCGTCTGCGCGAGCTCGTACGCGAGCACGTCGGCGTCCGTCTGACCAAGCGGCATCGGGTACCATCTCGCCACCCATCCCCGTGTAGGTTTCCCCGCGAGACCGCCGCCGGAGCACGGCGCTGGCGAAGGCACCCGTCCCCGCAATCGAACCAGCCGAGACACGCCACCGAACCGGCCGATATCCGCCATCGAACCGACCGATATCCGCCATCGAACCGGCCGAGACCCGCCACCGAACTGGCTGATACCCGCCACATACTGAAGGCCGTCCTCGACCCTACCTCGAACGTGCTCCCCCGGGTCGTCCGCACGTCGAACGCGCTCCAGTTGCGTCCGGCCAGACGGCTCTTCGAGGAGTTCTTCGCGCTCGCGTTGGACGCCTCGGTCCTCGTCGTCGTCGTCGCGGCGATCTACTTCCCTGGGCGATACCTCCTCGTACCCGCCCTCGGCTGGCTCCTCGACGCGCTGAACGTCGACGACGCGTTCGCGCTCCCCGCCGTGAACCTCCTCCAGGCGATCATCCTCCTGTTCGCTGCGTTCGCGGGCTTCACCGTGTCGGGGCTCGCGAGTTTCCTCGCCGCGACGCAAGCCATCACGGCCGGGGCGACGATCGCGATCGGGTTCGCGAGCAGGGACGTCCTCGGGAACCTCGTCAGCGGCGCGTTCATCGTCCTCGACCCGACGTACAACATCGGCGACTGGATCCAGTGGAACGACAGCGAGGGCATCATCGAGGACATCAGCTTCCGCGTGACGCGCATCCACACCTTCGACAACGAACTCGTCGTCGTCCCGAACAGCGAACTGACGGCGAACGCGGTCACGAACCCCGCGGCGAAGGACCGCTTGCGCGTGACCACGACGTTCGGTATCGGGTACGAGGACGACATCGAGCGCGCACAGTCCGTCATCGTCGAGACAGTTCTGGCGAACGACGACATCGTCGACCGCCCCGGCCCCACCGTCCGCGTCGCGGAACTCGGGGACAACGCGATACTCCTCGACGCGCGCTTCTGGATCGCGGACCCCGCGCGGAGCGACTTCGTTCGCATCCGGTCGGACCTCACCACCGCAGTGAAGTCGCGGTTCGACGAGGAAGGCATCAGTCTCCCCGCGCCCCAGCGCGAACTCTCGGGCGCGGTCGCGACGACCCGCGTCGACGGCGAGCACTGAAGCGACGTCCCGACCACCGCCAGCGCCGTGCGCACTCACTCGATGCGCGGCAGTTCGATCGTGACGGTCGTGCCAGCGTCGACGTCGTACGTGACCGTGCCGTCGGCGAAGTCGACGATCCAGTCAGTGAGCCAGAGGCCGAGGCCGCTCGCGTGCTCGAGGGGCGTCTCCGTCTGCGAGCGGAGCGCGTCGAGCTCCGCGGCCGGGAGGCCTGGGCCGTCGTCGGTGACGGCGACCGCGACGGTCCGCTCACGGCGTCGGACGACGACGTCGACGGTGGGGTCGTCGTCGTGCTCGAACGCGTTCTCGACGACGTTCTCGACCGCCACCTCGAACAGCGGCGGCACCGACGCGACCGCACTCTCGGGGGCGTCGACGGTCACGTTCCCGTCCGCGGGCACGACGGTGTCGACGGCGTGCTCCACGATGGAGACGACGTCGGCGGATTCGGGTGCGTTCCCATCGAGGCCGGTGAGTTCCTCGACGACGTTCGCCTTCGCGCCGAGCTCGACGAGGTTCTCCGCGACGTACTCGATGCGGTCGGTGTAGTCGCCGACGGCGTTGCACTCGGCGTCGACGAGCTGGGTCATCCCGAGGACGACGTTCATGTCGTTCCGGAGGTTGTGGCGGAGCACGCGGTTCAGGACGCGCAGCATCTGGTCTCGCCGCCGGCGTTCGGTGACGTCCCGGAGGACGCCGACGGAACCAGCGTAGTGCCCGTCGTCGTCCGATGGGAGGAGTGCGAGGTTCAGTTCCGCTGGGACGCCGGTTCCGTCGGCGTCCTCGACGGTCACCGGTACCTGTTCGCTCGTCGCGTCGGCGTCGGCGACGAGCGACTGGATGGCGTCGATGCACGCCTCGATGTCGTCCGCCGGGAGGACCGCGGTGGCGAACGCGCCGACGACGTCGTCGCGGTCGTACGAGAACTCGTGGGCGTCGAGCGCCGCCTGGTTGATGTACTCGATGCGGCCGTCCGCGTCGAGCCGATAGATGCCGTCGTCGACGCTCTCGAGGATGGATTCGAAGCGGTCGCGTTCCACGGCCGGGGTCCTGTCGGTGACGGTGACGACGAGACGATCGCCGGCCCTGCTCGCGGACGCGGACACGGGCCGGCCGGAGACGGTGCCGACCGCGAGACGATGTTCGCCGTCGTCGGTCGCGAGCGCCGCGTCGACGGCACCGTCGACGAGCGCCGCCTCGTCGGGCGCGTCGACGAACAGCGACTGCCAGTCCGCGTCGACGACCGCATCGCGGTCCACGTCGAGCAGGTCGCAGAGCGCGTCGTTCGCGTCCACGACGTGCCCGGTCGCGTCGACGACGGCAACGCCGTCGGTCGTCGCGTCCAGCACGGCGTCGAGCACGCCCGACGCGCTCCTCTCGTCCATGCCCCGGCGGTACTGTCTGTGGCGGGAAAACGGTTCGTGCTAGAGAAGGTGGTCGCGTCGTCGACGCCGCCGGCAGTCCTCCCGCACGAGCCGGGAATCCGAGTCGTTGAAACGCGTGGCCGTCGGACAGGGGAGCATGACCGAGGACACCCACGACGGCGGCGAGGACCACGACCACGACGACCACGAGCACGCGGAGCCCGAGCGGGAGACGTTCCATCACGACCCGATCGGGCACGCGGACGTCCGCGGCGGGATGACCGTCGGCGAGCTCGTCGAGGAGTACGGGCACGCGGGCATCGGTGCGGCGGACGTCAACGAGGCGGTGGACGTCGCCGCGGAGATGTTCGGCGACGACGACACGACGGTGTTCATGGGGCTGGCGGGCGCGATGGTGCCGACGGGGATGCGCCAGGTCGTCGCGGACCTCGTCCGGGACGGGTACGTGGACGTGCTCGTGACGACGGGCGCGAACCTCACGCACGACGCCATCGAGGCGATCGGCGGGAAGCACCACCACGGCGCCGAGGGCTGTCCCGGGAAGTCGGCGCGCGAGCACGACGAACAGCTCCGGGACGAGGAGGTCGACCGCATCTACAACGTCTACCTGCCCCAGGAGCACTTCGCGCTGTTCGAGTCCCATCTCCGGGACGAGGTGTTCCCGGAAATCGAGGAGACGGTGACGATCGCGCGCCTCTGCGAGGAGCTCGGGCGTGCGAACGCCGAGGTGAACGAGCGCGAGGGCATCGACGAGGACGCCGGATTGGCGGCGGCGTGCTACGAGCACGACGTCCCCGTGTACTGTCCCGCGGTCCAGGATTCGGTGCTCGGCCTGCAGGCGTGGATGTACACGCAGGTGACGGACTTCCAGTTGGACGCCACGGGCGACATGGGGCCGCTGACGGACCTGGCGTTCGACGCCGAGAGCGCGGGCGCGTTCGTCGTCGGCGGTGGCGTCCCGAAGAACTTCGTGCTACAGACGATGCTCGTGTCGCCGGACGCGTACGATTACGCCGTCCAGCTCACGATGGACCCGCCGCATACCGGTGGGTTGTCGGGTGCGACGCTCGACGAGGCGCGGTCGTGGGGGAAGCTCGAGAAGGCGGCGCGGAACGCGAGCGTGTACGCCGACGCCACCATCACGCTCCCGCTCCTGGCCGCCGCGGCACGGGAACGCGTCGGGAGCGAGTGAGGCCGCTCGAGGCCGGGTCCGAGCCCGACAGCGCGGGTTCCGTTCGTTCGGAGGTAGCTTCTTGGTCGCTGCGCGCCTCCATCTCGTTGTGACGTTACTCGTCCCCTACGACGGCTCCGCGCTCTCGAAGACCGCGCTCTCGCGCGCACAGACGTTCGCCGAGTACACCGACGACGACCTGCTCGCGCTCGTCGTCATCCCCGACGAACCCGGGTACGCGCACCGACACGCGTGGCTGGAGCCCGAGGACACGTTCGACGTCGGCGTCATCGAGCGGCGACTCACGCAGCAGATCCGTGACGTCGCGCCGGCCGCGGAGGTACGCGCGGAGTTCGTCGAGAACACGGAGCCGACGGCGGACACGACGACCGTGGTCGTTCGCGCCATCAAGGAGGTCGCTGCCGAGGTCGCGGCGCGCGTGGTGTTCGTCGGCAGTCAGAACGCGGGGAAGGTGACGCGACCGCTCGCGAGCATCGGCGGCACCGTCGCCGACGACGCGCGGTACGACGTCCACATCGTCCGGCATCCCGACGCGGAGTTCGCGGAGCGGTGAGCGTCGTCCCGTCGACGTCGCCGCGCAACCAGCATCGCTTTCTCGCCGGTGGGCGTCACCTCGGGCATGACGCTCTCCGACCTGACTCACAGTGTCGCCGACGGGATGCCGGTCTATCCGGGGACGACGCCCGTCGAGTTCGAGCAGACGACGTCGGTCGCCGAGGACGGTGCGCGAGCGCACGTGTTGACGCTTCAGACGCACGCGGGGACGCACGTCGACGCGCCGTGTCACATGCGCGAGGGCGCGTCGTGCCTGGACGCGTTCGCCGTCGACGACTTCCGGTTCGACGCCGTCGCCGTCGACTGCACCGGCCACGGCGCCCGCGACCCCATCACGGTCGAGGATCTCCCGGCTGCGAGCGTGGCGGCGGACGCGGACCTGCTCGCGTTCGCGACCGGGTGGAGCGAGCACTGGGGAACCGACCGCTACCGCGACCATCCCTACCTCGCCGGTGACGCGGCCGCGTGGTGCGCCGACCACGACTGCGCGGTCGGCGTCGAGGGGTTCAGTCCGGACCCGACGCCGAGCGCGAGCCCGGAGCGGGAGCGAGCCAGCGAACCCGACGGCTACCCGGCGCACGACGCGCTGTTCGCGGGCGGCCAGTTCATCGTCGAGAACCTCGCGGCCGTCTCGGCGCTCCCCGAGTCGTTCGTCCTGCACGCGTACCCGCTCCCGCTCGAAGGCGGCGACGGCTGTCCCGTGCGGGCGGTCGCCGAGCACTGACGACGTCGACCGCGGTCGCCACGGGGACGCGAACGGGGCGTCGTCCGGCAACCACGGCACCAACATGAACTTTTATTATAGACCGGGGCTGTGGTAGTGACACGATGAACGCAGTACACGCGGCACTCCCCCGCACCACCACGCCAGACCGAACCCGGAATACCACACCACCCACCCCGAACCCCACATGAGCACCCGAACCGACGCCACGTACGACGAGCCCGCGACCACGAGCCAGCGCACCGACCCGACGACCAGCGAGTTTTCCACGCGCCCCGAGGACCCGCGAGTCACCGGCGACGACGCGCGACCGACGACGCGCGACTCGCGGCCGACGAGCGACGACACACCCGCGCCCGACGAGAGCGTCCCGTGGACCGAGCGCTGCAAGCGCCAGTTCTCCACCACCAGCACCGCGCGGATGCGGAACCTCAACGACGACGAGAACCACGCGATGCACGACGGCGTCTGACCGCGACGGGATACGCGACGGCGGCTGACCGCAGAGCGATACACGACGACGCGTCGCACGTCCTCGCAGGACGAACGCGAGCGAAGGGAATCCTCAAGTCCACCGCGCCGGTACCGTCGACCGGCCGATGACGACCCCACCGGGCCGAGCCGGGGTGGCACCCGCGCGACGACGAGCCCTATGAGTACCGAGGCCGTTCTCCGAGCCGCTCCCCGCCAGCGGTGGCGCCGGCGGGCGACGGCCGAGTGGTCGGCGCCGAGCGCACCTACAGTTTCTCCGCTCGCTTCGCTTGCTCGGTGCGTTCGCGCGCTTGCTGGAGGCGTTTGTCGGTCGCGAGTCCGAGGTCGTCGGGGACGGCGTCGCTGGCTTCGGCGAGCTTGTCGGTGACGCGGTCGAGGCGGTCGACGACGGTCGCGAGCTGCTTGTCCGCGTTCTCGCGGTCGCCCGCGTCGGCGCGGTCGGCAGCGCGTTCGGCGGCGTCGACGACCGCGGCGAGCGCGTTCGCGAGTCCGTCCACGGAGTTCGCGCGGCCGTCGGCGTCGTCGGTGTCGACGGCCTCGACCTGCGCCTGGGTCTCCGCTGCGACGTCTGCGACGTACGTCGCGAGCGGCGTCTTCCCGGTCGTCGCGTTCTCGACGCGGACGCGGTCCTCGTCGCCGGGGTTGACGCGGAACGCGCCGACCTCGTCGTCGCCGTCCCGGACCTCGGTCGTGAACGCGCCGTCGCGATGCACGTAGAGCCCGTCGCGCTCGTCGATGGGGGCGTCGTAGAGCGTCCCGCCGAAGTCGTCCGCGACCGCGACCCGCGAGAGGTCCCGGTCGGTCTCCCGCCCGTCGACGTCGAGTTTCACGGCGTGCTCGCGGGCGACGAGCGGTATCTCGCCGTCGACGCCGGCGACCGTCGTCCCGCCGTCCTCTGACGACGACGCGCCACCGGCCGTCGACACGGGTTCGCTGTGCGGCGCGACCCCCGCGCCGTTCACCGTGAGCGTGTGCTCGCCTTCGGGGACGTCCCGGACGACGGCGACACCGCGGAACGTCGGAACGGCGACCGGGTCGCTCTCCAGGAGCGCAACCGCCTCGGTCTCGGTCGTCTCGGTCGTCACGCCGTCGCCGTCGGGGGCGTCGGGCGCGCTCACTGCGCTCGTGACGAACGCGACGACCCGGTTCGCGGGCGAGGGCTCGCCGATGGCGTCGTAGCGCTCGGCGAGCGCGCCGCGATGCCGGGGGTCGGTGATGTCGGTCGCGGGGTTCTCGTACCGCGGGTCGTCCCAGGGGACGCCCGTGGTCGTGATGTGACTCGCGAACGCGTCCTCTGCGAACGCCGGGACCGCGAACTCGAAGCTCAACTGCGGGCCGACGTGGTCGTCGATGTGCTCGAGGGCAGCCGTCGGGGCCAGGTCGTAGGTCTCGTCGGCGCTCCCGTCGTCCTGGTCCTCGTGCTCGAAGACGAGTCCGTTCTCGCGCGCCGGCAGGTCCTCGGGGGGTGAATCGAGCGCGTCGAACGAACGGACGGTGACCGCGTCGGGGACGAAGTCGGCGCTGGTGACGTCCGGGAGGCGTTCGTGGTCGTAGACGGGCGTCCCGTCGAGTTCCGGGACGGCGAACGGGAGCGCGAGCCCCTCGTCGCGCGGCAGCCCGTACGCGAGCGGGATGGCGGCGGCGTCCTCGACGCTATCGACGACGCTGTTCGTGACGTCCGCGACGTCGCCGTCGATGGGGAACCGCTCGAAGTTGTCCTCGTTCGCGTTCACGGACAGGCCGCTGGAGTGTGACCCGAGTTCCGAGAGGACGCGTGGCCGACCGTCGGGGTCGGGGTCGAGGAACTCGTTGTTCGGGACCGACCGCGAGTGCGAGCTCGCGACGTACAGCGCCGGGTCGCCGGAGTCCGTGTCGACGAAGACCTGGAGGAGCTCCCAGTCGTGCCAGTGGAAGTTCGTCGTGAACTGGTCGAACGCCGAGTAGAACCAGTACTGGACGACCGCGAGCGGTGCGTTCGCGTACTCGCGGACGTTGTAGAACACGCGCGGTTCGGGGGGGTCGCGGTACCCGCCGGCTTCGACGTAGCCGTTGAGCGCGTCGAACCCGTCGACGATCGTGTCGCCGTCGTGCTCGCGCTCGAACTGTCGCGGGTCGGTCGGGAACCACCGTTCGCGCCCGTCGAAGACGAGCGTCGGCGTGAACCGTGCGGCGAGGTCGCGAGCGCGGTCGTCCTCGACGGTCGTGCTCTCGGCGTCGTCGCCCGCCTCGAGGAGCGAGCAGCCCGCGACCGAGGTGGCGGCGCCGGTCGCCGCAGCCGCGAGCACGGCTCGTCGCCCGACGTCGCCCCGGTCGTTCGCAGTCATCGACTCACCCGCGGCGTCGGCCGCGTCGCTGGAGCGTTCGCGCGGGACATACGTCGTTCGAACGGGACGATTGGAAAGATACGCTACCCTAAGTGACTCGGAGCACATAGTTTCGTTCCTCGCGGCCGCGTCACGACGAGGGGCGCTGGAGGAGGCCGTGGCCGGACTCTCTCAGGACGGGTGCTGGTGGCGGAGTCGCTGTGCGATACCGTCGGGGACGGGAAGTCCGCAGTCGCCGCACACCCAGTTCGCGTGTCGGCCGCCGGGGCGACGGTCCATGTCCTGCCGGTAGCGGAGGCGCGCACCGCACTGGCAGGTGTGGGTCGAGAGCGCCATACGTGGTCGGTAGGACGCGATAGCGTGAAAAGTGACTCGGCGAGAGGAGCGCGAGCGGTGCGCTCAGATCGGCGAGTTCACCGTGCCGAAGTACACCTGCCACGCGAGCAGTGACTTCGCGACGAGACTGAGCACGATGTACGCGCGCTCGCCGAACAGGTAGTCCTCCCAGCGCCAGGTCTCGCGGTACTGGAGGATCATGTTGATCGCGAAGAAGTTGAAGAACACGAAGATGGACGCGAAGATCGCGATGACGAAGTCCGGGACCTGACCGTTGCTCGCGACGATGGACCCGCCGAGGGAGATGCCGATGACGACCCACGGGACGACCCCGGCGAGCGTCCCGATGAGGTACGTCGTCCAGTCGGTCCGGTCGGTGGTCTGGTTGTGTCGCTCCATCGCGAGCCCGGAGAGGTTCATGACGGCGACGAGCCCGAAGAGCGCGACGAGCGTGCCGACGTCCCAGATGCCGGCGAGCATCGCGATGACGACGATCATGAGCGACGCGCTCACGGCGTACTCGTACCACCGGTAGGGGTTCATGCCGCGGTCGAGGGCGGCGACGTAGCTGTCGTAGCGGACGGTCGCGACGATGGCGTGAGCGAGCGCGGAGATGAGGAGGAACCCGGCGACGAGCAACGGCAGGGTGACCTCCGTCCAGAGGGCGCTCGTCGGGACGATGGCGTCGGTCACTGGATTCAGTTCGTATCGCGTGAACGTGAGCGGCCACTGGACGGGTTCGGCGATCGCGAGCATGGCGGCGCCCTGGACGAAGTGGAGGACGGCCATGACGGCGTTCCAGCGTCGGAGGCGCTTGTAGCGCGGGAGCGCCGACAGTTCGGCAGTCGATTCCGCGGTCGACGCGTCGGCGCTGTCGGGTGTCGGACGGGCGGACATACGGCTCACATATATGTGAACAGACACCATAACCCTTCGTGCGAACCGCGCGTCGCGGTGGTGTGACGCCGCGGGGGTCGAACCAACGTTGAGTATCCTCACGTCGAGCGACCACCACGTCGAACGTCCCTCACACCGGGTGCCGCGAGTACACGTGTCGTGGCGATGAGTGCCAGCGAGCGCCGGAACGCACCACGGAGCGACAATGCGTGGGAATGAATGCCAGTCGCCCGCGAACTGTGGATGCATCGATAGTTCGAACCGGTCGTGACTGAACGGTCACCGAGACGCAGCTATCCCGACACATCGAGAACAAATATCCAAAGTAAGCAGATGTTAGAAAACGCACGTAGCCTGTTCTCCGTTTTTAAAGGACAAATACACAAACCTTATCCGTACTGTTGTCCTTCGTTCAATTGCAATGGCAAACGGTAAGGTTGATTTCTTCAACGACACAGGCGGCTACGGTTTCATTTCCACCGAGGACTCCGACGACGACGTTTTCTTCCACATGGAAGACGTGGGCGGCGAGGACCTGACGGAAGGCACCGAGATCGAATTCGACATCGAACAGGCCCCCAAGGGCCCCCGCGCGAAGAACGTTCTTCGCGTCTAATTCAGGTTCACGCCGTCGCCTAACGGCGACGTTTCAGACCTCGATTCTCTCAGACACCACCACCCGAGAGCGCTCGCGCCGTCGACCGTCGACGACACCGAGCGTTCGAGCAGTCCGTCAATCGTTTCACGCTCGACACCCACCGGTCGGGTATGACGACAGATCTCACCGTCACCGGGATGTCCTGTGAGCACTGCGAGCAGACCGTCGAGGACGCGCTCGCTGACGTGGACGGCGTCACCGACGCCAGCGCGGACAACGAGGCCGACACCGTCACCGTGGAGGGCGACGCGGACGTCGACGCGCTCGTCGCCGCCGTCGAGGACGCGGGCTACGACGCGACCGCCTGAAGACGACTACGGCAGCGACGACGGGAACTCCTGAGCGAGCGCTCGACGGCCGAGCCACGGCCACGAGTCGGACAGTCGTCTTCGCGGCGCCACGGACGGTCGTCAGTCGTCGTCACCGCCTTCGATGACGGCGTTCGAACCGCCGCCGGGCGACGATACGACGGGCGTATAGAGCCAATACCTATCTCCAAGTGATATTTTCAGCAAATAGTACCGGTGCCGCGTCGGTTTCGGTGGTCGGTAGGGATGAAATACCAATACCCGCAGCGTCCGCACGTCGACGCGCATGGTAGATATCGACAGGCGCACGTTCCTGACGGTCAGTGGCGCGACACTCGGTGGCATCGCGACGGGATCGACGGTCACCGCGGCGACGCGAACCGACCGGTTCATCGTCCAGACGAAGAGCAAGGGCCGACTCGACGGTCTCGACGTCGTCCACGAGATGCCCGGCGTGAAGTACGCAGTCGTCGAAGGGAGCGAGAACGAGCTTCGGCGGTCGAAGCGCGTGAAGGACTTCGCGCCCGACGTCGAGATCACGCTGAACGAACCCGAGGCGAACGCGCAAGCTCCGACGTTCGAGGCCGCTGACGCGAGCGACTACGAGGGCCAGCCCGGTGACTTCTATCAGTGGGACAAAGCCGACCTGAACGTCCCGGAAGCCCACGAGACGACCGAGGGTGAGGGGACGCGCGTCGCGGTGATCGACTCCGGGGTGCTGGAGACGCACCCGGACCTCGCCGGGCCACTGAACCTGGACCTCTCGCGGAACTTCACGGGCGACGGCGGTGACCACAACCCCGTCGGCGGCGACGACCACGGCACGCACGTCGCGGGCATCGTCGCTGCGGACAACGGCGGCGGCATCGGCGTGAACGGCACCGCCCCGAAGACCGACCTCGTCGACTGCCGCGTTTTCTCTGGAGAGGGCGCGTCGTTCGCTGACGTCGTCGCCGCGGTCGTCTACAGCGCGAACGTCGACGCGGACGTTGCGAACCTCTCATTGGGTGCGTACCCGATCCCGCGTCAGGCCAACGGGCAGTTCTACGGCAAAGTGCTGAACAGCGCGATGACGTACGCGAACAAGGAAGGCACCCTGCTCGTCATCGCCGCCGGGAACGACGAGGCGGACCTCCAGCACGACAAGAACTTCATCAGCCTCCCGAACGAGGGTGCACAAGCGGTCTCGGTGTCCGCGACCGGCCCCATCGGATACGGGTGGGACGCCGACGGCGACGGCGAAGTAACGGACCTCGCTGCACCGCCGGAGAGCCCGGCGTTCTACACGAACTACGGGACGAACGCCGTCACGCTCGGTGCGCCGGGCGGTGACGCGGACTCCGACGCTATCGGGACTGGTGTTCCCTGGTTCAACGACCTCGTCTTCAACACCGTGTTCACCTACGAGGACACCGACGGCGACGGCGAACCGGACACGCAGGTGCCGGGGTACGGTTGGAAGGCTGGGACGTCGATGGCGTCGCCGAACGTCGCGGGTGCGGCGGCGCTCGTCAAGTCCGCGAATCCGAACTACAGCGCGAACCAGGTCGAGGCGGCGCTCAAGCAGGCCGCCGACGTCCCCGAGGACTACGACAAGGCGTACTACGGGAGTGGGTACCTGAACATAGTCGACGCGCTCTGACGCGAGCGCTCCCCGTTCAGTCGTCGGTCGCGTCGTCGAGGAGTTTGTCGGCGAGCGTCGGGACGAACGTGCCGACGTCGGTCACCATCCCGACCGCCTGCGAGCTCCCGCGGTCGAGTAGTTGGGTGACGGTCGAGGGGTCGATGTCGACGCAGACGACTGGGGTCGTCGACGGGAGGCAGTTCCCGACCGCGACCGAGTGCAGGAGCGTGGAGAGCATGAGGACGACGTCGGCGTCGTGGGCCTGTTCGCGGATGGCGTTCTGGGCGTCGACGGCGTCAGTGATGGTGTCCGGGAGCGGGCCGTCGTCGCGGATGCTGCCCGCGAGCACGTAGTCGACGTCGTGCTGGATGCACTCGTACATCACGCCCGAGTCGACGATGCCCGTCTCGACCGCCGCCTCGATGCCGCCGGCGCGGATGACCTCGCTGATCGCGTAGATGTGATGCTTGTGGCCCTTCCGCGGGCTCTCGAGGGTCTCGACGTCGAGGCCGAGGCTCGTCCCGTACATCGAGCGCTCCATGTCGTGGACCGCGAACCCGTTCCCCGTGGATAAAGCGTCCACGTAGCCCTCGCGGACGAGTTCGGCGAACGCCGGCCCCGCCCCGGAGTGCAGGAGCGCGGGGCCCGTGACCGCGAGGACGCGCCCGCCATCGGCTTTCGCCTCGCGGATGACGTCGGCGACGTCCTCGATGAGGCTCTCGCTCGGGCGCTCGGGCGACACTCCGCCCTGCATGAACCCGAACGGGCCGCTGTCGCCGCGCGGCCGGTCCGGCGGGTCGACGCGCACCCCGAACTCGTCCGTGACGACGAGGTCGCCTTCCTCGATGGCGTTCAGGACCTTCGTATACGCTCGCGGCCCGCCGTCCGCGTCGGGGTCGACGACGATCGCGCAGTCCATCTCGATATTCTCGACGGGCAGCCAGTCGCCGTCGTGCCGGACCTCGGTCGGGTGGTTCGTCGTCGAGTAGAACCCGGTCGGGACGACCTGATCGCCGGGCGCGGGTTCGAGCTGGGCGTCGTGGGGGTCCGGGACGGTCGCACCGGTCTGGTGGAGCTCGTGGAGTATCTCGTGGAGGGTCGTCTCGTCGTCCGCTTGGACGAGCATCCGGCAGTACGACTCGGCCATCTTGTGGCGGCCGACGTCGAACTGTTCGACGTCGAAGTCACCGCCCATCTCCATGATGGTCGTCATGCATCGCTGGAGCGTCCCGGAGTCGATGACGTGCCCTTCGAGCTCGATGGGGCGTGCGACGGTCATGCTCGTTCGGACGGCCACCGACGCCTTGAGCGTTCGGCCCGCGACAGACGCCGCGTCCCGACGGCCGGGACGCGGACCGGTTGCGGACCGGTCGGCGAGCCGGTGGAGGGTCCGCCATCGCATCTAAACGGCTCCACGCCGTACGGGGTTCATGAACCGGAACGACGTGCGGCGGGCGTGGGACGCGGTCGCGGAGACGTACGCCGAGTCCCGCGACCCGACCGGGAACGACGCCGACCTCGTCGAGGAGCTCCGCGAGTACCTCCCCGACGACCCGGTGGTCCTCGACGTCGGCTGCGGTGACGGCGCCCGGACGCTCGCGAACCTCCCCGCGGACGCCATCGGCGTCGACGTCTCCCGACGCGCCCTCGAACTCGCGTCCGAGACCGTGCCGGCGGCGAGACTCCTCCAGGGCGACATGACGAACCTGCCGCTGGTCGACGACAGCGTCGACGCCATCACCGCCTACCACGCCGTCTTCCACGTCGCGCGCGACGACCACCCCGAGGTCTACCGCGAGTTCGCTCGCGTTCTCAAGCCCGGCGGATACCTCCTCATGACACTCCCGACCGGCCGGTTCGAGACCGTCCGCGAGGACTGGATGGGCGGCCGGATGTTCTTCTCCGCGCCCGGCGAGCGCGCGACCGTCGACCAGCTCGAGGCGGCCGGGTTCGGCGACGTCCATCGCGTCACCGCGGACGACCCGCTCGGCACGAAGAGCCTCTTCGCGTTCGCGACGCTCGACGAGTGAATTCAAACCCCGACCGGCGTTCGCGGGACCTGCGGCGGTCGGACTCCGCGCTTCGAGGCGGGTCGGTCGAAGAAGGTTTGGTCGCTCGAACTCGGCCGCGAGCGGTCGCTCGTCGCGCCGACGTCCGGCGGTCAGCTAGGAGAAGTCAGTCGATGTGTCCTTCCGCGCGCAGCTGGTCGGCGTCCTCGTCGGTGTACCGCCACTCGACGTTCGCCTTCTCGTCCTGCCAGTCCCACGGCTCGGCGATGACGACGTCGCCCTCGTTGATCCAGACGCGGTACTTCATTCGACCGGGGATGCGGCCCATCCGGTCCTCGCCGTCGGCGCAGCGGAGCTGCACGTGGTTGCCGCCGTTGTGCTCTGTCACTACGGCGAACACTTCGTCGTCGTTGGGCATTCGGAGGTTCTTGCGCCCAGTATTTTCACTCACAGTCGCTATTAGGGAGAGATAGACTTAAGTATGTTGATTGGCGTGCCAGCACGCCGCACGGCGGCGCCCGTACCGATTCAGCGCCGGCGACCCGTCGGAAGTCGAGACGTTCACGGCAGTCGCCCCCGTAGCCGGCGACATGCAGATAATCTCCGTCGCGGCCGTCGCCGAGAACGGCGTCATCGGGCAGGGAGACTCGCTCCCCTGGCACCTCCCCCACGAATCGAAGCGGTACCGCGAGCGCGTCACCGACGACGTCGTCGCGCTCGGCCGGCACACGTTCGAGCTGTTCGACGACGTCCCCGGACGCGACCAGGTCGTCCTCTCGCGGACCGAACGCGACTGGCCGCAGGACACCGCCCATCACGCGAGCGACGTCGACGACGCCGTCGCGACCGCGGACCGGCTCGACGGCGACGTGCTCTACGTCCTCGGTGGGAGCGCCATCTACGGCCTCTTCCTCGACGTCGCCGACCGCCAGCTGTTGAGTCGCGTCCACGGCGAGTACGACGGCGACGCGTACTACCCCGACTTCGACGAGGACGACTGGGAGCTCGTCGAGACGACCGAGTACGACGGGTACGCGCTCGAAGACTGGCGTCGCCGGGACGACTGACGGACTCGTTGCCCGACGAGCGCGCCGAGACGACTGACGGACTCGTTTCCTTTTCGTAGATCGGCCTGGAGTGGCCGTGCGACGCGTCCACGCTCGTCTCGGAGGGGCTTTACGTACCCACGTCGTCACGTACGTATGGAATACGCTACAGCGCTCGACAGAGCCTACGACGTGCTGCCCGAGACACCGCGAGAAGGCGGTGACCGTCTGCAGGTCCCCGACCCGGAGGGGCAGACCGACGGTGCGTTCACGCGCCTGACGAACCTCGAAGCCATCTCGAAGGCCCTCAGCCGCGACGCGGATCACCTCCACCGGTCCATCCAGCGCGACCTCGGGACGAGCGGGCAGTTCGACGGCTCCACCGCTCGCTACAGCGGGTCGTTCGACATCGCCGACTTCCAGGCCGCCATCGACGCGTACGTCACCGAGTTCGTCACGTGCAGCGAGTGCGGCCTGCCGGACACGCGCCTCGTCACCGAGGACGGCGTCGACATGCTGCGCTGCGAGGCCTGTGGTGCGTTCCGGCCCGTCGCGAAGTCCTCGAAGCAGTCCTCCTCGACGGTCACCGAGGACGTCGAGTCCGGCCGCACGTACCAGGTCGAGATCACGGGGACCGGCCGGAAGGGCGACGGCGTCGCGAAGAAGAACGGCTACACTATCTTCGTCTCCGGCGCTCGCGAAGGCCAGGTCGTCGACGCGTACATCGAGTCCGTCAGCGGCGACCTCGCGTTCGCGCGCGTCGCCTGACCCGACGGCCGACAGTCGGGACCCACGACCAGAACTCGGCGACGGTCGACCGACCGAGAACGACGCTACTGCGGTCTTCTTCGCGGGACTCGACGGCGAGCCGTCGGCCCGCTCCGTCGACCGTCGCCGAGATCGTCCGCGAGGGCTTATTCGTCGTCGTCGAACTCGATGGAGACCGAGTTGATGCAGAACCGCTTCCCGGTGGGTTCGGGTCCGTCGTCGAAGACGTGCCCGAGGTGGCTGTCGCAGTTCGCGCACACGACCTCGATGCGCTTCATGCCGTGAGAGAGGTCCTCTCGCTTCTCGATGTTCGCGTCCTCGGCGGCGTGGAACGACGGCCAGCCGCAGCCGTGGTCGAACTTCGTCTCCGAGTCGAACAGGACCTCGCCGCAGCCCTTGCAGCGGTACTTCCCGTCCTCGAAGTGGTCGACGTAGTCGCCCGAGAACCGCGCTTCGGTCCCGGCTTCTCGCATCACGTGGTAGGACTCGTCGTCGAGGCGCTCGCGCCACTCCGCGTCGCTCTCTGGGACGTCGCGCTCGCTCGCATCTGACTCGCTCATGGCCACCGGTAGGCGTCGGAGGGCAATAAACGGTCGCCGGGCGACGTGGTTCGCGAGCCGAACGGCGCTGCGAGAGCGAGCGACGTAAGTACACCCTGTCCGAAGACGCGCGTATGAACGACGAGCGCGACAGCTACCTGTCCGCGCGCGGGTTCCGGCGACTCGCCGCGGTGACGGTCGGCGCCACGTTCCTCACCATCCTCCTGGGTGTGTCGACGAAAGCGACCGGTGCGGGACTGGCGTGCCAGGCGCGCTGGCCGGTCTGCGACGGCGGGTTCCTGAACCTGTTCCCGCGGTCCGTGCCGAGTTCCTTCGAGATGATCCATCGCGTGGTCGCGGGCCTCACCGGGCCGTTCATCCTCGCGACCGCCGTGCTCGCGTGGGTCGACGACCACGGCCGCGGCGTCCGACTGGCGGCGACCGCGGCGCTCGCGCTGCTGCCGCTGCAGGTGTTCCTCGGCCGGCAGACGGTCCTCGAGTTCACCGGCCCCATCCTGTTCCTGCACTACTGGACGGCGATGAGCATCTTCGCGGGCGTGGTCGTCGCGACGGCGCTCGTCCTCCGCGACGTCGTCGACGTGAGCGCGTACCGGCGTGCGCTCGCGGTCGCCGCGGTCGCCCAGCCGGTGCTCGTGCTGTTCGGCGCGCAGGTGCTGTCGCGGTACACGCCGCCCGTGCAGACCGCGCACTACGCGGTGTCGCTCACCATCCTCGCGGCGCTCGCGTTCGCGGTCGTCGGCGGGTGGCGCGTGCTGGACCCGCGGGCTCGCTGGCTCGCCGCCGGCGCACTCGCGGTGTTCCCCGTCCAGATCGCGTTCGGTCGCGTCGCCGTCGGCGGCGCCAGCGGGACGGTACTCGCCGCGCACGCCGTCGCCATCGGGCTCGTGTTCGTGCTCGCGGTCGGCGCCGCCCTGGTCGCGTATCGCGTCGCGCCGGGCGCACGGCCGACCACCGCCTGAACGCCTCACGCCCGGCCGAACGGCCTCGACCACCGTCCGAGCGACCTCGACTGCCGTCCGATGACCCTCGACCGGCCTCTGAACAGCCTCGGCGGCCGTTCGAACGCGCCTGACTCGCCGTGCCCGAGCATATAAATCAGCGCGTGCAGTGACCATGGTCGCCTCTTGTATCACACGAATCCGGAAAACGATTTTAAACCGTCCGGCCGTTGCTGGTTGACGAACCATGGCGGTAGAGAGCATCGATGCAGGCGCATGGTCACTCGTCCCGCCGTTGCTCGCCATCAGTCTGGCGTGGTACACGCGGGACGCACTCATCGGGCTGTTCGTCGGCATCGCCACAGCCGGCCCGGTCTACGGCGCGCTGTCACCGGAGGCCGTCGGCGTCCCGCCCGACCTCGTCGGGAGCGCGCTCGGGGACCTCGTCGGCGGGATGTACGGGCTCCGGCTCGTCCCCGAGATAATCGCGACGGCGCCGCTGTTCTCGTCGGCGTGGTACGTCGAGAACGTCCTCATCGCGCTGTTCGCCATCGGCGGGATGATCGGGCTCATGATACGCGCCGGCGCGCTCCAGGGCGTCGTCGAGGCGCTCGCGGAACGCGTCGACGACGACGCCGGCGCGGAGAAGGCGGCGTTCCTCGCGGGCATCGCCATCCACATAGACGACTACTTCAACTGTCTCGTGGTCGGCTCGATGATGCGGCCGTTGACCGACAAGTTCGACGTGTCGCGCGCGAAGCTCGCGTACTACGTCGACAGCGCGGGCTCCCCGGCCGCCCGGCTCGCGTTCTACTCCACGTGGGGTGTCGCACTCGTCGGGTTCATCGGCGGGGGACTCGAAGCGGCCGCGCAGAACGGCCAGCTCACCGGCAGCCTCTCGTCGATGGTGACGACGAACGCCGACGGCCAGGCGACCGCCGCCGTCAACGAGGTCTGGCCGCTGTTCCTGAACGCGCTGTTCACGGGGTTCTACTCGTGGATCGCGCTGTTCATCGCCGCGGGCGTCGCCTGGCAGGTCGTCCCGAACTTCGGGCCGATGCGCGAGGAGGAGCGCCGTGGCCGCGAGGAGGGGAAGGTCGTTGCGGACGACGACGACCCGATGATCTCCCGCGAGATGGACCAGTACGAGATGAGCGACGCGGCGACGCCGGACTGGCGGAACTTCGCCATCCCGCTCGGCGTGATGATCGCGGTCGCGCTCGGGTCGATGTTCGTGACCGCGAGCCCGTGGCTCGTCGCGGACTCGATGAACGAGGCGTTCGCCGTCGGCGGGTTCGCGCTGATGCTCCCCGGGAGCGGCGCGTGGTCGTTCTCGCCGGGCGCGTTCCGCCTCGGGCTCGCCGCCGTGACCGCGCTCGTCGTCGCGTTCGTCCTCTATCGCGCGAAGGGCGACATCCCGACGAACGACGACGCGACGACCGCACTGACCACCGGCATGAAGGGAATCTTCCTCGCCGCGCTCATCCTCACGTTCGCGTCGAGCATCCAGAACGCCGTCACCGTCCTCGGTATCGGCGGGTTCGTCTCCCAGTGGTTCAATGGCGTGCCCGCGTTCCTCATCCCGCTCGCGCTGTTCCTCGTCACCGCGTTCGTGAGCTTCTCGGACGGGTCGTCGTGGTCGACGTACGGAATCATGTTCCCCATCGCCGTCCCGGTGGCGCTCACGACGGACGCGAACCTCGTCCTCGTGCTCGGCGCGGTGTTCTCGGGCGGCATCTTCGGCGACCACTCGTCGCCGATCAGCGACACGACCGTGCTGGCGTCGTCGACGAGCGGGAGCGACCACATGACTCACGTCCGCACGCAGATACCCTACGCGGCCGTCACCGCTGGCGGTGCGGCCGTGCTGTTCGTCCTGTTCGGACTCGTGCTTCCCGAAGGGTTCCGCATCATCCCGTACTGACTGCACGGATTCGGGGTGCGGGTTCCGTTCGGGATGGGGGTCGCGTTCGCCCGGTTCGTTTCGGTCGCCAGACCCCAAGCATTATAGTCTCGTCAACCGCGAGCTAGCGTGTGGTTTACGAGACTGGGAACCGGACGGTGGACGACGCCGTCGAGCGCGTGCTCGCCGGCGAGGTCCTCGACCGACGCGACGGCCTGGCGCTGATAGCGCAGCCGGTCGAGGCGCTGGCACCGGCCGCGGACCACGTCCGGAGCGAGTTCGGCGACGACACCGTCGACGCCTGCTCCATCGTGAACGCGAAGGCCGGGAACTGCGCCGAGGACTGCGGGTTCTGCGCGCAGTCCGTCCACTTCGACACCGGCATCGACACGTACGGACTGCTGGACCCCGAGGAGATACTCGACGCCGCGAGGCGCGCCGAACGCGACGGCGCCCAGCGCTTCGGCATCGTCGTCGCCGAGAAGGGCGTCTCGAAGGAGCGTCGGCCCGACGAGTGGGACGACGTGATACGCGCCATCCGGCTCGTTCGCGACGAGACCGCCGTCGAGGTCGACGCGAGCCTCGGCATCCTCACCGAGGAGGAGGCCGGCATCCTCGCCGACGAGGGCATCAATCACTACAATCACAACATCGAGACGAGCCCGCGGTACTTCCCGGAGATCGTCGACACCCACAGCTTCGAGGACCGGGTCGCGACCCTGGAGGTCGCGAAGGACGCCGGGATGGACCTCTGCGCGGGCGTCATCCTCGGGATGGGCGAGAGCCCGACCGACCGCGTCGACGCTGCCATCGCACTCCAAGACGTCGGCGTCTCCAGCCTCCCCGTGAACGTCCTCAATCCCGTCGAGGGCACCGCGATGGGCGGTATGGACTCGGCGGATATCTCGACCGAGGCGATACTGAAGACCGTCGCCGTCTACCGGCTGCTCCACCCGCACGCGAGAGTGCGGCTGACGGGTGGACGCGAGGTGAACCTCGCGATGGACGAACAGCACCTGCCGTTCGAGGCGGGCGCGGACGGCATCCTCACCGGCGACTACCTCACCACGGGTGGGCAATCGGCCGGCGACGACATCGAGATAATCGAGCGCGCCGGCCTGGAACCCAACCGGGACGTCAACGACTTCGACCCGGACGCGGTGAAGGCCGCAAGCGACGACGACGCGACCCCAGAGGCGCCACCCGAGACCGCCGCGGGGACCGCGACGAGTACCGCCAGCCAACCAGACGACGACTGAACACGCGAACCCGACTTACGCATGACCGACGACATCACGTTCGCCGTACTCGGCACCGGTGGCATCGGCCGACGAACGCTCGAGGTATCGCAGCACAAGGACGGCGTCACGCCCGTCGTGGCGTGCGACCGGAACGGCATCGCGGTCGACCACGACGGCCTCGACGTCGACGAACTGCTCGACGCGACGGAGGGCAATATCGCGAGCGAGGAACGGTACGACGACAAGGCGGGTGCAGGCGATACGACAGGGAACGACGGCGGTCCCGTGACCGATGGCGGGACCGCGGTCAAGCAGCACGGCGAGGACGCCGGCGTCGTCGCGAGCGCACAGGCGGAGCCGACGGATTCGCCCATCCAGGACGTCATCGACGAGACCGTCGCGGAAGGCGTCGACGCGGTCCTGCTCGCGCTCCCGAACCTCGAACACGACTTCATCCCGAACGTCGCGGAGCGGTTCGCGGACGCGGGCTACGACGGTGTCGTCGTCGACGTCCTGAAGCGCTCGCGGGTCATCGAACTGCTCGACGAGCGCGAGGCGATGTTCCGGGACGCCGGGATGACGTTCGTCTGCGGCGCCGGTGCGACGCCCGGGTTCCTCACCGGTGCGGCGGCGCTGGCCGCGCAGTCGTTCGTCGACGTCGAGTCCGTCGACATCTGGTGGGGGGTCGGCCTCAAGTCGGGATACGAGGACAACCGCGGGACGGTCCGCGAGGACATCGCGCACCTCGACGGCTACGACATCGAGACCGCCCGCGAGATGACGGAGGCGGAGATCGAGGCGCTCGTCGACGAGCACGACGGTCGGTTCGAATTCCACGACATGGAGCACGCCGACGACGTCCTCCTGGAGCGCGCCGGCGTCTGCGACGCCGCGGACGTCTCCGTCGGCGGCGTCCTCGACGTCCACCAGGACGAGAAACCGACGACGACGACCGTCGAGGTCACGGGGACGACGTTCGACGGGGAGACGGCGACGAACACGTTCGAGCTCGGCGACGCGACGAGCATGGAGGCGAACGTGAACGGGCCCGCGCTCGGGTACATGCGTCGCGGCGTCGAGATGAACCGCGACGGCCGCGCCGGCGTGTTCGGCCCCGCGGAACTGATGCCCGGATTCTAGCGCCGACGGGCGACGTCGCTCGCGGCCCCGGCAGCCGTTCGTTCGGGCACGACGCCGTCCTCGCGGGGCGCGCCCGATACCGGGAAGCATATCACATCGGATTCGAGTTACTGGGGTAGATGAGTGGGACGGACGACGACGCCGGCGTCGACGGGGGGGCGTCCGACCACGGGTTCGACGTCGCGCGACGCGTGGCTCGCATCCGCGAAGCGAATCTGTACCGCGACCTCCAGCCGACCGACGTCGTCGACTCGACGGCGTACTTCGCGCCCGACCCCGGCGGCGACCTGCCGGTGCTGTCGGGCGAGCGCGAGCTCGTGTTCGCGTCGAACAACTACCTCGGGCTGACCCAGGACGACCGCGTGCAGCGGGCGGCGGCCGAGGCCGCGGAGACCGTCGGCACCGGCGCCGGCGGGAGCCGCCTCGTCACCGGCGACACGCTCGTGCACCGCGACCTCGAAGCGCGCCTCGCGGAGACGAAGGGCACCGAGCGCGCGCTCGCGTTCTCCTCGGGGTACGCGGCGAACGTCGGCACCATCACCGCGCTCGACCCGGACGTCGTGTTCTCTGACGAACTGAACCACGCGAGCATCGTCGACGGCTGTCGGCTGAGCGACGCCGAGGTCGTCGTGTACGACCACTGCGACCCCACCGACCTCCGCGCGAAGCTGGCAGCGTGTGATACGCCCGGGTCGTGGCTCGTCGTCACCGACACCGTGTTCTCGATGGACGGTACCGTCGCACCGCTCGGCGCGGTGTGCGACGCCGCCGAACGCCACGGGGCGTGGGTGATGGTCGACGAGGCGCACGCGACCGGCGTCCACGACGACGGCGGCGGTATCGTGCAGCGCGACGGGCTCGCGGACCGCGTGGACGTCCAGCTCGGCACGCTCTCGAAGGCGCTCGCGAGCCAGGGCGGGTACGTGGCGGGGAGCGACGAGCTCGTCGAACTGCTCGTGAACGACGCGCGGTCGTTCGTGTTCTCGACGGGGTTGACGCCGACCGCGGCGGCGGCGGCGAGCGAGGCGCTGCACATCGCACGTCACGGCGCCATCCGCTCGCGACTCTGGGAGAACGTCGCACACCTCCGCGAGGGGCTCACGGACGTCGGGTTCGACGTCCAGGGTGACTCCCAGATACTGCCGGTGATGGTCGGCGACCGACGGGACGCGCTCGACCTCGCGAACGCGGTCCGCGACCGCGGCGTGCTCGCGCCCGCGATCCGTCCGCCGACGGTCCCCGAGGGGACGAGCCGTATCCGCGTCGCGCCGATGGCGACCCACGACCGCGTCGACATCGAGGACTGCATCCTCGCGTTCAAGGACGCCGGGGAAGCCGTCGGCCTCCTCTGACGACGATGCCGACCGATACCACCACCACGACGCTCGCGGTCGTCGGCACCGGCACGGGCGTCGGGAAGACCGTCGTCACCGCCGGCCTCACCGGACGGCTCCGGGACGCCGGCGTGGACGCGCTCGCGGTCAAGCCCTGCCAGAGCGGCCATCCGCCCGACGACGACGCGGCGTTCGTCCGCGCCGCCTGCGAGGACCCCGACGCGGCGGTCTGCCCGCAGTACCTCGAACCGGCGCTCGCACCTCGTGTCGCCGCCGAACGCGACGACGTCGACCTCTCGTACGAGACGGTGCGCGACGACGCGGCGAGCGCGCTCGCCGGGGCGGGCGACGTCGGCCTCCTCGAAGGAATCGGCGGCCTCCGCGTCCCTCTCGCCGGCGATCGCGAGGTCGTCGACCTCGTCGCGGACCTCGCCGATGCCGCCGTCGTCGTCGCCCGCAGCGGCCTCGGCACCCTCAACCACAGCGCGCTCACCGTCGACGCGCTCCGCGCCGTCGACGTCCCCGTCACGGGCGTCGTCCTGAACGACCACGCCGACGACACCGTCGCCGAACGCACCAACCCCCGCGAGCTCGAACGCATGACCGGCGTCGCCGTCCACACGCTTCCCCACCTCGCCGTCGACGACGACCCCACCGCCGCGGTCGCCGGCGTCCGCGAGCACCTCGACGCGAACGTCTACCCCCAGGACGGCTCGTTCTCGAACTGACAACCCGGCGGCGTCCCACCCTCACGCGACTCGAACATCCCACAGCACGGCCGCTACCGGTCCAAGGACGCCACAGCGCGGTCGCTATCGGGCTCGAAGAAACGGAGGGTGAGTCGGTCGGTGGTGTCTACGCTTCGGCGCGAACGAACCCGGAGCCGGCGACGAGCGCGTCCTCGTCGTCCTCGACGGAGTCGCTCTGGGTCTCGTCCTCGTCGGTGTGCTCGATGACGACCCCGGTCGTGTCACCGCTCACGGTCGTCTGGCTCGTGAAGTCCTCGTGGCCGGCGAGCACGACGACCGTCTCCTCGGAGACCTCGACCATCCGGAACGTCTCGTCGGGCGAGTCGCCGTAGACGCCGTTGTTCTGCGAGCCCTGCGCTTCGAGCCAGTCCCCGAAGACGGACTCGAACTCGGCGGCCTCGGTGGCGTTGTCGAACCGGATCGCCCACCCGTAGCCGGTCTTGTAGTTCCCGGCAGCGGAGTACGACGTGTTCTGGAACGTGATGGCGCCGTCCTGACCCCAGCCGGCCGCGCCGCGAGCGGCCTCGTCACCGCTGACGCCCGAGCGGAGCGCCGACCGGAGGAACAGTTCGCCCTTCGTCTTCGCCGACGACGGCGTCGCCCAGTCCGAGGACACCTCGCCGTCGACGCTGAGGTTCTTCGGGAGTTCCTCGTCGGGCGCGTACTTGTGGATGATCTGCTCCATGGAGACCGGCGGGTTGTTGTAGATCTTCTCGAAGTTCTCCGTGGAGCCGTTGAGGTACCAGCGCGTGTAGTGCGAGCCGGCCACGTACGGACCGAGCTGGTTCATCGAGTACGCGTTCGCGTTCGACCACGCGGTGAAGTTCCGCATCGCGTCCGGGTTGTCCATGTACTCTCGCTGGTACTGACTCTCGAAGAACGACGCGGAGCCCTCGATCATCGCGGATTCCACGTTGTTGGCGTTCACGCCCTCGCTGGAGAGGTTCTTCGCGAGCCGCTCCTGGCTCCCCTGGTGGAACTGGATGGCGTGCAGGAACTCGTGCGCTGCGGTGACCTCCGCGTCCTCGGCGGTGTACTGGATGCCGAGTTCCTCCTGAAGCGCGGTGTCGTTCCAGAGGCCGATGTAGTTCATCGTCACCGCCGGACTGACGGTGCCGTCCGGGTTCTTGTTCGGCGACGCGTACCCGGGAACGTACACGTTCGGCGTGCCCTCGGGCGCGATGCCCATCGTCGCGCCGAACGTGTTGTTCGAGAAGCTGAAGTCGTACCGGGAGGTCCCACGTGCCGGAATCGAGTTCACGGTCGGGCCCTTGTCGATGTCGACGCCCGCCATGTCGGCGACGTTCCGGTAGACCTCGTCCGCGTCGAACGGCAGGCACGCGCCGGACTCGCGGACGATGTCGTCGTCGTCCTCGCCGCTGTACTTGCAGTTCTCGGTCTTGACCTTCGGGTAGTCCTCGCCCTCGGTCGTCGTCGGTTCGGTCGTGGTCGTGTCGTCGGTGCTCTCGGTCGTGGTCGCGACCGTCGTCTCCTCGACGGTCGTGTCGTCTGTCGGTGCCGTGGTCTGCGTGCTGGTTCCGCCGCTACAGCCGGCGAGGACCATCGTGGCCGCGAGGACCAGGGCGATGAACGTTCGGTTCGTCATCAAAAACTATCTCGAACACGGGAGTTTCTGGCATTAACTGTTGCGGTATGAATTCACACGAAACCAGCTGCAAGTTTCTCGGAGTGGCCACCGGCGGCCATCACGAGTGGTGACAAGCCGTCGTTCCGACGGGTCCCGTCAGCGCGCGCTGAACAGTTCCGGATTCCTAGAGGAAATCGGTGAGGCCCGCCTGGCCGTCGTCGTCATCGGCGGCGTCGGCGCGGTCGTCCACGTCCTGGGGCTCGTCGTCGCCGGCATCGCCCTCGCTCTCGGCGTCCGCGTCGCCCGCTGCCGCTCCCCCGTCACCCTCGGAATCGTCGCCGCCGACCGCACCGAGCGTCGCCTGCCCGCCGCCGTCGTCGCTCTCCCCCTCGCCCGCGTTCTCGTCCGGTTCGGGGTCGCTCGCACGTCCGCCCGCGAACGCGCCGCCGGAGTGCTCGACCGCGGCCTGCTCGCGTCGCTCCGCTGCGTCCTCGACTATCGACTGGACCTTGTTCGTGCTCTCACCGCTCCCGGTGACGTAGGAGAGGTCGCTCGCGTCCAGCTCGTACGCCGCCGCCACCGCCACCGTCAGCTCGCGGGGCTTGCAGTGGTGGGTCATCTCCGAGAGGTACGGGAGGATGCGGCGACGCGCCGTCCCGATGCTCGTCCCGCTCCGCTCGGCGATCTTCCGCGCGATGGCGTCGCGCTGCTTGCGCTTGCCCTTCGTCCGGCCGAGCTTCGACCAGTAGCTCGGCGGCCCGTACCGCGTCCACCCACCGTGGTCGTGCTGGCGAGCCGCCGGAATCCCCGCGGCGACGTTGTCCCCGGCGTACCGCCAGTACGAGTAGTTCTGCGTCGCCCGCACCCGGCCCAGCCAGCGGTCCGCGTTCGACAGGAACTCGTACGCGTCCGCGAGCTCGTCGCCGTAGTAGTCCTTCGGGACGTTGTCCTCGACCCAGTTCAGGAGTTCGTCCGGCGTCTCGTCCACGTCGTAGGACTGCTTGAGCGCGGTCTCGGCGTCCGCGTGCTTGATGACGTCGTCGAGGAAGTCGAAGATACCCTCCGTGCGGTCGCGCTCGCTCGTCACCACGTCCTCGGCCGTCAGCACCTCGGCCTCCTCGGCGAGCGCCTGCAGGTCGTTCACCGCCGACCGCAGGTCGCCGCTGGTCTCCTCGGCGATAGCGTCCAGTGCCGCGTCCTCGAACTCCACGCCCTCCTGCCGGCAGATGTCCCGGAGCACCGGGACGATGGAGCGCTTCGAGACGTCCCGGAACTCGACGTCCTGACAGGCGTTCCGGAGGCCGTTGCTCATGTCGTAGAACTCGTTCGCGATGAGGACGATCGGCTGGTTCGCCGCCTTCACCACCCTGGTGACCTCGCGGCTCCCGCCGTAGTCGGCGTTCCCGTGGAAGTTGTCCGCCTCGTCCAGCACGACGAGCCGTCGACCCGCGCCGCCCTCGGTGAGCGTCCCGGACTTCGCGGCCTCGCCCGCGACCTTCTCCACGACGTCCGCCGTCCGGGAGTCGCTCGCGTTCAGCTCCATCACCGCCCACCCCATGTCGTTCGCGAGCGCGTGCGCCGCCGACGTCTTCCCCACGCCCGGACTCCCGTGGAGGATGACGGCCTCCCGGTGCTCGTCCCACGTCCGCGCCCACTTCTCGAACGCGTCCCGGGCCTTGTCGTTCCCGCGGACCGCCGAGAGCGTGCTCGGGCGGTACTTCTCCGTCCAGTCGGTCATTACTCGAAGTCAGGCGCGTGCCGCGTTTAGTGGTTGCGGAGCCGTGGCCTACAGGAGAGTGCCTTCGGCGACCGGCACGACGCGTCCGCCGACGCGGACGTCGACCGTCGAGTCCTCGCCGGGGTCGCCGTCGCGGACGCTCGCGCGGAGGTGGAGCCTGCTGGGACGCCCCATCTCGAGGCCCTGTTCGACGACGCACTCGACGGCGTCGCGGCCGTCAGCGCGCTCGCGGCCGCCCTCGGGGACATCGAGCCCCATCTCGCGGGCGTCGGCGTCGTACCGCGCGAGGTAGGCGGCGAGGCAGCCGGCTGCGGAGCCGGTGGCGGGGTCCTCGGGGACGCCCGCCCAGTCGGCGAAGACGCGAGCGTGGAGGTCGGCATCGCCGTCGACGGTCTCGGGGGCGACGGCGAGGACGTTCGCACCGCCGAGGCCGTCGACGACCTCGCGCTCGTACGCCCCCGGTTGGGTGGCGGCGCGTTCGACGGCGTCGAGGTCGCGGAGCGGGACAACGAGCGTCGGGAGACCCGTGGAGACGACGTCGATGGGGGCGTCCCGGACGTCGTCCGCGTCGAGCCCGAGGACGGCCGCGGCGGCGTCCCGGTCGAGGCCGACGTCGAACTCGGGCGGGACCTGCTGCATCCAGTAGCGCTCGACCCCGTCGTCGCCGTGCTCCACCCAGACGCGGACGTCGCCGACGGCGAGGTCGAGGACGAGTCCGTCCGGACGGTCGTCGCGGACGAACTCGCGTATCACGGCTGCGGTCCCGAGCGTCGGGTGCCCCGCGAACGGGAGCTCCTCCGCGGGGTCGAAGATGCGGACGGGATACCGGCCGTCGTCGGGGTCGTCGCCCTCGACGAACGTCGCCTCGGAGTAGTTCGTCTCGCGTGTGAGCGCGAGCATCTCGTCGACGTCGAGGTCGGCGGCGTCGTGGAACACCGCGAGCTGGTTCCCGGCGTAGCGCTCGCGAGCGAACACGTCGACGGTATGAAAGCGTCGTCCTGGCATCGCGTCGACGTGCGTTCCCCGGCCACAAGACCCTAGCCTCGGCGTGCTAGCACGCGGCAGTCGTCGTGCAGTCCCGACACCGGGAAATCAACTCAGATTGTCGAAGTGGCGGAGTTCCGACGGAGCAGGACAACTCTGCCGGTGCTATCGCAAAGGTACTTGTCTTCGGAGGTCGAACCGTCGACGATGGCCGACCATTCGCAGTCGGACGCGGACGTCCTCCGGAGCAAGCGTTCGGCGACACGCTACCAGATACTCGTGGGAATCGCGGAGCGCCAGCCGGCGGTGAGCCAGCAGGAGATCGCGGACGAGATCGGCGTCACCGCGCAGGCGGTCAGCGACTACCTCCAGGGACTCGTCGAGGAGGGGTTCGTCGTGAAGGAGGGCCGCGGCCGGTACGAGGTGACGAAGGAGGGCGTCGACTGGCTCATCGGGCAGACCGACGGCCTCCAGGAGTACGTGAGTCACGTCGCGACCGACGTCATCGGGCAGGTGGAGGTCGAGACGGCGGTCGCGCGCACGGACGTCGCGGAGGGGGAGACGGTGTCGGTGACGATGCGCGACGGCGTCCTCTGTGCGATTGCGGGCGACGCGGGGAGTGCAACTGCGGTTGCGGTGACCGACGCGTCGGCGGGCGAGGACGTCGGCGTGACGAACTTCGAGGGCGTGGTCGACTACGAGCTCGGGTCGGTGACGGTCGTGTCGGTTCCGCGCGTGCAGGACGGCGGGAGTCGCGCGGTCGACCCAGAGCGCGTCGCCGGGCTCGCGAGCGAGCACGACCTCGTCGCGACCGCGGGCACCGAGGCGTTCGTCGCCGCGGACCGCTGCGAGGTCACGCCCGACGTCCGGTTCGGGACGGCTGCCGCGGTCCAGGAGGCGGCGACGAAGGGCTTGAGCGTGCTCGTGCTCGCGTCGACGAACGAACTGAGCGCGCACACCGACCGCCTCCGGGACGCGAACATCAGCTACGAGGTCGTCGACGCCGCCGACTGACGTGACGCGCCGATGGTCGCCGAGGCCACCGGTGGCGACGAGCATGGCGGGTGCGAGGACCGGTCGGTCGACGTATCGTGAGCTCGGTCAGCCGCTCGTCGTGTCAGTGCTTCCGCACTCGGGGCACTGCATGAGGTCGCCGAGCGTCGGATGCGTGGCTGTGTCCCAGGCGTCGGCGCCGACGGATGCGTTGAAGCCGCAGTGCTTGCAGGTCGTGCGTGCGGATTCGACGGTCTCCTGAACCATACCCAGACGTATGTGGTGTGGTGGCATAGGACTTCTGTCGGTGCGGCAGTACCACGCTTCAGGCAGCGTCGGTCGGAACAGAGGAGAGGGACCGAGGCGCGCACTCGGACCGAGGGAGTGCGTCGAGGCACTCACTCCGGGCCGGGGAGTTCCTCGACGACCCACTGGACGTACTCGTCGCGGCCCGTCGAGCTGAACAGCTCGTGACCGCCGTCGTACGTCGTCCGCTGGGATTCGGGCGCATGGCGCTCGATGGCGCGCGGGTCGACGACCGCGTCGTCGGGCGTGTAGAAGACGTGGTCGTCCCGGCCGAGCGCGGGGAGCGACCGCTGGGCCGCCCTGACGGTCTGAATCCACTTCGGCGCGATGCGGGAGGGCGCGGTCGCGTCCTCGGGCGTCGCGAGCTCGCCGAGGTCCTCGTGCTCGACCGCGAACGGCAGGAGCGGGCGCGCGATGGGGAGCGCGAGCAGCGGTTCGAGGACGATTGGGACGTCGTGCATCCCCCACCAGGGACTCAGATAGACCGCCTTCGGCGCGGGGTCGGCGTGAGCGAGCGCGAGGCCGCCCATCGAATGCGCGAGCACCGCGTACTCCCCGTCGCTGGTGTCGGTATCGTCGGCACCGCCGGTAGCGTCGCCGGCGTCGGCGGCGACGTCGTCGAGGTAGTCGCGGACGGGCACGACGCAGTCGCGCCGGAAGTCCGGCGTCGTCGTCGGCAGTTCCACTGCGTGCACGCGGTAGCCGGCGTCGACCAGTCGGTCGACGAACCAGCGTTCGTGTCGGCTCTCCACGACGTTCCCCCAGCCCATCACCCAGACGAGGTCGTACCCGTCGCCGAACGTATCCACCTGCATGCGTCGGTCTGCGAGCGCCCGCCGGGTAGCTCTTTGGGCGACCCGGCGCACGGAACCTCAACGCGGCATCGTGGCGGCTCATCGAGCCGGAGTCCCTCAGTCTCCGGGAACCGACGGCACGCTTTTCGTGGTCCGTAGTGACTAGTCACGCATGGAAGACTCTGACCCTCACCAACTCGACGCCGACGGACGTGACGCCGTCCTCGGGACCGGGGGCGTCGGCGTCCTCGCGTTCAGTACCGCCGGCAGCGACCCGCCGCACTCGCTCCCGGTCTCCTACGGGTACGACGCCGACACCGCGTCGCTGTACTTCCGGCTCGCCATCGGCGGCGACTCCGGCAAGAGCGACCTCCTCGACAACCCGGTGTCGTTCACCGTCCACCACGAGGGCGAGGACGGGTACGAGAGCGTCGTCGCCCAGGGCACCCTCGACTCCATCGAAGCGGCCGACGTCGCCGGGCACATCCTCGACGGGCTGTCCCGCGTCCAGATACCGCTCTTCGACGTGTTCGAGCGACGGCCGCGCGAGACGACGTTCGCGTTCTACCGGCTCGACGCCAGCGACGCGAGCGGGAAGCGCGAGATACAGCGCCGCGACTGACCCCTGACCCCCCTCCCTCGCCGACCACCACCCTCCCCGCTCCTCGCTCGCCGACCAGGAACCCCCCACTCAGCTCGTCGCTCACCGACCACCAACCTCCCCACGCGACACGCGTTCGTCGACGGAAAGCCCCATACTCGCGTGGGGCGTACGCGACGAGCATGGAGGTGGCCATCGTCACCGTGGGCGACGAGGTGCTCGCGGGCGACACCGTGAACACGAACGCGAACTGGCTCGCCGGCGAGCTCGCGGCCCGCGGGGCGCTCGTCGCGCGCATCCTCACCGTCCCGGACGACCGGGCGGTCATCGCGGACGCGGTCCGCGAGTACGCCGACGCGTTCGACGCCGTCGTCTGCACGGGCGGCATCGGTGGGACGCCCGACGACGTCACCGTCGAGGCGGTCGCCGACGCCCTGGACCGCGACCTCGAGGTCGACCCCGTTCAGCGCGAGCGCCTCGAGGCGCGCGCCGAGGCGTTCCGCGACGCGAACCCCGACCTCGTCGAGGAGTACGACTTCCAGCTGAACCTCGACGCGGCCGCGACCCTCCCCGAGGGCGCCGAGTCTATCACGACCGACGAGTCGTGGTCGCCGGGGTGCGTCGTCGAGAACGTCTACGTCCTCCCCGGCATCCCCGGCGAGATGCGCGCGATGTTCGACGTGATAGCGGACGCGTTCGCTGGCGACGCGACGAGCGAGGTCGTCCGCACGTGGACGCCCGAAGGCGCACTCCTCGACGTCATCGACGGCGTCCGCGAGCGCTTCGACGTCCGCGTCGGGAGCTACCCGCGCGGCGACGACACTCCCGGTCGCGTGAAGGTCACGGGAACCGACCCCGACGCCGTCGCGGCGGCCGCCGCGTTCGTCCGCGACCGCATCGACGTCGCGGACTGACCCCGCGGACTCCCTAGCATACGGCGACCACCAGATCGCCGTTTCTTCCTTCCCGGCCCACCCGCCGACGCCCGATCACCTGCCGTCGACTCAGCCGGGTCGTGCCGTCGCCGACGAGCAACCCGTCGTCGCCGTGGTGCGGGTTTATTACGTCGTACATCATGTGGAGTCGACATGGACCAGCCCATCCGGTGGACGCTCCCGGCGTCGGCGTTCGTCGCGTTCGACGCGCCGCTGTCGGTCGCGACCGTCGACGGCGACCTGGACCCGGCGTACCGGACGTTCCTCCGGTCGGAGGTCGGGTTCGACGCCGCCGACGACGCGGACGCGAGCGCGCTCGCCGCGGCCGCCGGCCGCCTCGCCGCCAAGGAGTGGCATCCGACGTGGGGGCATCGCTACGACCGGCCGCGAGACCCCGTCGAGTTCCGGGACCTGACGCGACTGCTGCGGGCGCTCGCCGCAGCGGACGCGCGACTTGGCGGTCCGGGCGCGACCGTCGAGAGCTATCAGGACGACGACTCGCTCCGCGAACGCGCGGTCGCGGTCGCCACCGAGTGCGACGCGTGTTCGGTGCGCGAGTTCGCGACCGATAGCGACGGCGCGACCGCGACCGCGTACGAGTGCTGCGAGCCCCATCACCGCGAACTCCACCGCGAGTACGTCGACGCCGTCAGCGAGCCCGACCACCCGGAACCAGCGGACGCGTTCGACCTCGCGAACCGACTGGACGCGGAAGCGCTCGCCATCGACGCCGCCGCGGAACTCGCGGACGTCGCGGCGTACGACCCGCACGCGGTCCGCCCGGTCGTCGACCAGGTGCTCGCCGAGTTCGAGTCCCAGCGCGGCGCGGACCTCGTGAACGTCGACTACCTCCGCGAGCTGGCGCGAGCGCTCACGCACCTCGGGCTCGTCGACGGGTCGGTACGGGCGCGGCTCGTGCGGTCGCTCGCGGACGACGACGCGCGCATCCGGCAGGCGAGCGCGGCGGCGGTCGCGAGCCTCGCGTGGGAGCGCCCGGAGAGCCTGCTCGCGGTCGGCGACGACGCCGTCCCGACCGGGTACCTCAAGCAGGTGTTCGGCGACGACACCGAGCCCGTGGACGAGGCGCCGCTCGTCGTCCGCGAGCTCGCGGCGATGGTCGCGGAGGGCGACGCTGACTCCCGCGAGCACGCGCTCGGCGCGCTCCGGGAGTTCGCGCGAACGCACCCGAACGCCGTCTATCCGCTCGCCGGCGAACTCGCCTCGCATCTCGACGCCACGCACTCGCGGGTCCGGTTGTACGCCGCGGTCGCGGTGGCCGGGTTGAGCGCGCGGTATCCGGAGGTCGGCGTGGACGCGACCGACGACTTGGAGTTCCTCGCGGTGCGCGTCGAGGACCCGGCGAGCGTCCCGGCGACGTGCGCGCTCGCCATCCTCCCCGGTGGGAGCGTCCCGCGGGACGTCGCGGTGGCCCGTGCCGTCGAGTACGCGGACCCGTCGCGGTACCCTCAGCACGTCGTCCGCGAGGCCGTGTCCGCGCTCGACGCGCTCGACGCGACCGACCGCGTCGACCTCGACTGGGTTCGGGCGTGCGCGACCGAGAGCGCGCTCGAACACGCCGTGGACGTCGCACGCGGCGACGTCGAGGACGAGTAGCGGGCCGCGTCACGGCCTGCCACGGCGACCGAATCCTTACGTCGACCGGCGAAGATGACGGCGTATGGACCTGTTCCCCGCCGCGTTCGAGACCGAGCGACTGCGGTACGAACGACTCGACGAGGCGATGGACCCCTTCGAGCTGTACGAGCACATGGGGACCGACGCGTTCGAGCGCCTCAGCGAGCACATCTCGAAGGACCGCCACCATCACCCGAAGGACACCCTGGACTACCTCGAGAAGAGCGCCGAGGAGTGGCGCGAGGGCGACCGGGCGAACTGGGCGATGTTCCCGCGTGACGGCGAAGCGGGCGCCGGCGCGTTCGCGGGCGTCGCCTCCCTCATCCCGCTGTGGGACCGCCGCACCGCCAGGCTCGGGGTCTGGTTGCTGGAAGACTACCACGGCCGCGGGTACGCCGGCGAGCGCGCCGACGCCCTCGTCTCGCTCGCGTTCGACCGCCTCGACCTCGAGATGGTCGCCGCCGGGCACACCGACGCGAACGACGCCTCGAAGCGAGCCATCGAGAAGTACGTCGACCGGTACGGCGGCCGCTACGAGGGCGTCCTCCGGAACTGGGTGGTGCTCGACGACGAGCCACGGGACCTCCACCGGTATACCATCAGCGCGGACGAGTACGCCGACGCCAGCGTCGACGTCGACCTCCACGTCGAGGAGCGCCTGGAGGACTGACGATGCCGCGACAGGAGCGACCATGACGGTGTTCCCCGAGACGATGCGCACGCCGCGACTGCGATACGAGCGCGTCGACGACGCAGTGGACGCGTTCGAGCGCTACGAGTGGACGCGCGGGAGTCGCGACGCTCGCGACCGCGAGACGCGGTACGTGACGACGAGTCCCGACGCGCATCCGAAGGTGACCGCGGACGTGCTCGACGACCACGGCGACGCCTGGGAGGACCACGAACACGCGACCTGGGCGATTCTCCTCCGCCCCGGCGAGCCCGACGCCGACGGCGACCCCGTGGAGGCCGGCGACCGCGTGCACGTCGGGATGGCCATGCTCGACGCGCTCTGGGAGAAGCGACGCGTCCACACCGGAGTCGAACTCCACAAGCCGTACTGGGGTCGCGGGTACGCCGGCGAGCGCGCCCCCGCACTCCTGCAGGTCGCGTTCGACGTCCTCGACCTCGAGGTCGCGTCCGTCGCGCACTTCGCGGGTAACGAGAACTCGCGCAGCCAGATGGAGGGCTGGGTCGACCGCTTCGGCGGCCGCGAGGACGGCTACTTCCGGAACTGGGTGCCTCGCGACGGCGGCGATAGCGACCCGTGGGACCTCCGCTCGTACAGCATCACCGCCGACGACTACCGCGACGCCGGCGGCGCGTCCGAGGTCGACCTCGACCCCGCGGACGTCCCGAAGCGCACGACGGAGCCGACCGACCTCGGTCCCGTCGACGACGGAGGCGGGTCCGCGTGAGCGACCTGTTCCCGGACGAGGTAGTCACGGAGCGCCTGCGCCTCGTGAAGGAGTCGGTCGCCGACGGCGACCTCGGCGAGCGCTACGCGTCGATGTCGACCGACGGGATGGACGAGGGCGAGGTCGCGTACGTCCCCGTCGAGCCCTTCGAGCACCTGCGGGAGGCCTACGAGTTCGTCGCGGACCGCGAGGACCGGATGCAGTCCGGGGACGCGGGGACGTACGTCGTTCGCCCGAGGGAGGGCGAGGACGGCGCCGGCGAACCGGCTGGCGAGGCGGAGTTGTTCGCCGTCTGGCCGCGTCGCGCGGCGTTCATGACGTTCGGGCTCCGGAAGCGGTTCTGGGGACGTGGGTACAGCGGCGAGCGTGCGGCGGCCCTCATCCGGCTGGCGTTCGAGCGACTGGACCTCGAGGTCGTGTTCGTCTCGCACCTCGTCGCGAACGAGAACTCCCAGCGCGCAATTGAGAGGTACGTCGACCGGTTCGACGGCCGACGCGAAGGCACGTTGCGCAACCAGTACCCGATGAACGGGGAACCGCGGGACGTCGTCCAGTACAGCATCGGTCGCGACGAGTACGAGGCGAGCGGCGAACCGCCCGACTGCGAGTTCGTCGACGAGCGCGACGACGAGAGGGAGTCGCGGTGACGGCCCGGATGCCGCGGGGTGACCTCGCGTGACCGAGCTGTTCCCGCGCGTCTTCGAGACCGAGCGGTTGCGGTTCGAGCGCATCGACCCCGGGACGGTCGACGCCCTCGACGTGTACCCGTACGTCTCCAGCGAGGACGGCATCGAGGACGCCACCCGGTACATGACCTGGGAGCCCCACGGGCACCCGAAGGAGACGTTCGAGTTCCTCCGGGCCGTGGCCGCGGCGAACGACGCGGCGACGGACGGGACGTACGCGCTCTACCCGAAGGCGGGCGAACCACGCGCCGGCGCGTACGCGGGTCACGCGGGGCTGCATCCCGACTGGGAGAACGGGACCGTCACGTTCGGGGTCTGGCTCCGGAAGCCGTTCTGGGGGCGGGGGTACTCGGGCGAGCGAGCGGACGCGTTCGTCGAACTCGCGTTCGACCGCCTCGACGTCGAACTGGCCGCCATCACGGTCGACGACGACAACGACCGGTCGAAGCGCGCCATCGAGAAGTACGTCAATCGCTGGGGCGGCCAGCACGACGGCTACTTCCGGAACATCACGGTCGCGGGCGGCACACCGCGAGACAGCCACCGCTACACCATCGCTCGCGCCGACTACGACGCCGCCGACGTCGACGTCGCCCTCACCGTCGTCGAGGAGTGAGCGCGGCAGCCGGGTGTGGCATGGAATCGCGTGACTGTGCGGGGGCGAGTATCAATTTTCAAGCCCGCCGACGGCGTGAGACTGTGCAATGACTTACAAGATCGGTCTCGTCGGCAAGCCCAGCGTGGGGAAGTCGACGCTTTTCAACGCCGCGACGATGAACGACGTCCCCGAGGGCGCGTACCCGTTCACGACCATCGACCCGAGCGTCGGCGAGGCCTACGTCCGCGTGGAGTGCGCCGCGCCCGACTTCGACGAGACGTGCACGCCCGATACCGGGTTCTGCGAGGGCGGGGAGCGGTTCGTGCCGACGAAGCTCGTCGACGTCGCCGGCCTCGTCCCCGGCGCACACGAGGGGAAGGGCCTCGGGAACCAGTTCCTCAGCGACCTGAACGAGGCGGACGTCCTCGTGCACGTCGTCGACTTCTCCGGCGAGACCGACCTCGAGGGCGAACCGACCGAGGGTCACGACCCGCGCGAGGACATCGCGTTCCTCGAGGAAGAGCTCGACCAGTGGTACGTCGACGTCCTCGAGAAGGGCATCGAGCGCTACCGGTCGGGCTATCACGGGAACGAGGGCGACATCGAGGTCGACCTCGCCGAGCAGATGAACGCGTTCGGGACGAACAAGGACGAGATAAAGCAGGTCATCCTCGCGCTCGACATGGAGCTCGACCCGGACGCGTGGGACGAGGACGACCGCGAGGCGCTCGCGCGCGAACTCCGCAAGCGCACGAAGCCCATGGTGGTCGCGGCGAACAAGATGGACACGCGCGAGGCGCAGGCGAACTACGACGACATCACGAGCGACCCCGAGTACGACCACCTCACGGTCGTCCCCGTGAGCGCGCACGCCGAGAAGGCGCTGAAGTCCGCGAACGACGCTGGTGTCGTCGACTACACGCCGGGCGAGGGCGCGTTCGACATCGTCGGCGACGTCAGCGACGAACAGGAGGCCGGGCTCGAGCAGATCCGCGAGTTCGTCACCGGGTTCGACGGGACGGGCGTCCAGGACGCCATCGAGACCGCGCTGTTCGACGAACTCGGCACGAAGGCCGTCTTCCCGGGTGGTGCGGACGCGATGGGCGACGACCAGGGGCGCGTGATGCGGGACTGCTGGATCCTCCCCGAGCGCGCGACCACCGAGGACCTCGCGTACCACCTGCACAGCGACATCGGCGACGGCCTGCTGCACGCGATGGACTGCCGGAGCGGCCGCCAGATATCGACGAGTCACGAGCTCGACCACCGGGACGTCGTCGAACTGGTCACGACGAGCTGAACGGCTCGCGACCGAACCGCTTTTCAGCCCGAGCTGTCACTTCTTGTATATGAGCGAGCGCGTTCGGTGCCCCGTCTGCGAGACCGAGACCAGACGCGGACGGTTCCCGCGACACTTCGCCGACACCCATCCCGATGGCCAGTTGCGGGACACGTTCGAGTACTCGGCGTTCTGGGCGGGCGTCCTCCCCGGACTGGCGGTCGGACTCGCCGTCGCCCAGTCCGCACTCGTCGGACTCGGACTCCCGCGACCCGGCGGACTCCGCGAGGCAGTCGCGACGGCAGCCGGCGTCTATCCGGAGAGCGTTCCCGCGTTCCTCGCGTTCGTCGCCGCACCCGTCGTCGCCGTCGGCCTCGGAACCCTGGTCGTCGCACTCGCTCGCGGCCCCGGACAGACGTTCAGGCGCGGCTGGCGGCCGAGGTGGTACGAGCTCCTGCTCGTCGCCACCTGGCTGGTACCCGTCGTCGGCGTCGGGCTCTACGTCGTCGGTGCGGGCCGACGGGTCGTCGCCGTCCGCTACCTCCGCGAGAAGCTCGCCGGCGGCGGGGTCGTCGCGGCCGACGACCTCGAGACCGCACGCAGCGCTCTCGCAGCGAACCGATACGCGGACGCCGCCAACGCGTTCGAGACCGCCGGAACGCTCGTCCAGGGACTCCGAGACGACGCGCACCTCCGCAACCCGACGGTCGCCGCGCACCTGGACGGACTCGGTCGCGGCTGCGGGATGGCGGCAGCCATCTGCGAACGCCAGGACGCGACCACACGACGACCCCCAGCGTAGCCGAGGGTTCTTCAGTCGGCGCGCGGCCACGGTCGACGATTCCCCCGTCCTCACGGGGCGTCGGTCCAGGCCGGAGCGGAGCGCGCCGACGTCCTCCAACGCCACGCGCTCCCTGCTCGCCAGCCAACCCGCACGGTCGACCACCATTCGCCCGCGTCACCCGCAACGTCGACCGCCGCTCACCCGCGTCACCTGCACGAGCGACGGCATCGAACGCGGTGCCGCGACCTAGCCGTACTTACCCCTCCCGCGGGTACCGTCGCGCATGACCGAACGAGTCGCTATCGTCGGGACCGGAGCGGCGGCGTGCGGTGTCGCGGACGTCCTCGACGACGCGGACCACGAGGTGACCCTGTTCGACAAGGCTCGCGGCGTCAGCGGCCGCGCCGCGACGCGCCGGAAGCACGGCTGTCGGTACGACCACGGCGCGAACTACGTCAAGCCCGGCGACGACGACCGGTTCACCGACGTCATCGAGACCTTCGGGACCGAGGGGCTCGCCGACGTCGAGGAACCGATCTACGTCCACGACGCGGACGGCACCGTCGAGGCGGGTCGCGACGACGACGCGCACAAGTGGACGTACGAGGCCGGCATCACGCAGTTCGCCAAGCGCGTCCTCGACGCGACGGACGCCACCGTCCACCTGGAGACGCGCATCGAGGCGCTCGACCGCGACGACACCGGCACCACCAGCCCCGAAGCCAACGGTGCGTGGTCGCTCGTCGACGTCGACGGAACGAACCACGAGGGGTTCGACGCCGTGGTCCTCACGCCGCCGGCACCCCAGACAACGGAACTGCTCGCGGCGACGGACTGGGACGACGACCGGCTGGCTCGCGTCGAGGGCGCGGCAGCCGCGGTCGACTACCGAACGATACGCACCGTCGTCCTCCACTACGACTTCCGCGAGGACTACCCGTGGTACGCGCTCCTCGACCCCGACCGGGAGCATCCCGTCGGGTGGCTCTCGCGCGAGGAGTGCAAGCCCGGGCACGTCCCTGACGGCGAGAGCCTGCTCGTCGCACAGATGAGTCCGGACTGGTCCGTCGAACACTACGACGACGCCACGGCGTCGGCGGCGAGCGACGCCGCGGCGCTCGTCGCCGACCTCCTCGACGACGACCGCTACCGCGACCCGGACTGGGTCGACGGCCAGGGGTGGCGGTACGCGCTCCCCGAGAACGAGGCCGACGCGGACGACGTGCGAGCCGGCGAAGCCGCGGGACTGTACTGCGCTGGCGACTGGGTCGTCGGCGAAGGCCGCGTCCACCGGGCGTTCGAGAACGGCCGCGACGTCGGGTCGCGACTCGCGGAGTAGCGACTGGGCCTCGGGAACCATCGCGGTCGAGGAAGAGGGGGCCGCTTGGTCGACCCGTTACTTCGATACCGGGGTGACGTAGAGCTTCGTCGGGCCGTCGCTGAACCCCAGCGAGAGAATGAAGAAGTAGTCGCTGGACCCCCTGAGCGTGTACTCGCTGCCGTAAGCTTGGAACGGCTCACCCTCGAGCACGAACGGGTCTCCGGGCGTGATGGTGTACGTGTCGGTGCCGAGGTCCTCTCTGACGCCACCGACCTCGAGGGTCTTGGTGTCGCCCCACGCTCGGTCCTGACGTCGAGTGAGTCCGCGATGACGACGTCGACGTCCGTGGCGTCGTCGAGGACGTCTCCAGAGTCGCCGCCGGGGCCGTCGGTGAAGATTTCGTCAGCGTCGTCCGTGGCGGTGATGTCAGGGTCAGTTGGTCGGACTTATCCCCCATTAATAGAACCATATAGAATCCCCAGATACACCTAATCTTTGCGCGCTAATCGGCTTCAGAGGGCCTGAAGTGCCAAAGTACGATACAGAACAGAGACACCAAGACGGTGTTCGTTATCGTATCATTCGCGTCGACGTGCGAGCGCGAGAATCGAGAGCGCGACCGCCAGCAGTCCCGCCACTCCACCGAACCCCGGCGTCGGGAGGCCGTCGAGTTCGTTCTTCGACGTCGGCGCCGCCGCCGTCGTCGGCGGCGGCGTCGTCAGGCCCGTCGTCGCCGGCGCCGTCGTCGCCGTCGTCGTCGCAGGGTCCGTCGACGGCGCCACGCCCTCGACGGACGTCGACGACGTCAGATCGCCCTTCGTCGCCACGACCTCCACGGTCCCCGCGGTCTCGACCGGGACGACAGCCTCACCGTTCGCGTCCGTCTCCGCGACCGACTCCCCGTCGACGCTCACCGACGCGTTCGACACCGCTTCGTCGTACTCGTCAGTCACCGACACCCGGACCGTCTGGCCGGTGACGACCTGCGAGTTCGCCGCCGTCACCGACAGCGACGGCGTCCGGTTGATGGCGTACGTCGCCGACACGTCCGACTCGCCGACGGACAGCACGTTGCTCTCGCGCTCGTACCCGGGTTTCTTCACGACGACGCGGTAGTCGGTGTTCACCTCGAGGCTCACCGTCCGCATCCCGGACTCGCCCGTCGAGATGTTCGACACGAACTGGTCGCCGTCGTAGAGCTCGACGGTCGCCGTCACCGGCCGGTCGTCCGCGAAGTGCCCGTCTCTCGTCGCGAACTCCACCGTCGCCGTCCCCGGCTCCAGCGTCACAGTCTTTCCGGCGCGGTTCGAGACGACGAACGACGACGACGTCGAGTAGTAGCCGTCCGCCGTCACCGTCGCCGTGTAGTTCCCGCGCTCGACGTCGCTCGCGACGAACGTCCCGTTCGACGCCGTCACACCGGACACCGACGTCAGGACCGCCCCGGCCTTCCGCAAGCGAACCTGCGCGCCCTCGACCGCCTGCCCGTTCGGCGTCCGCACCGTCACCAGCGCGGTCGACGACGGGTACATCGTGACGTTCACCGTCGTCTCCGCGTCGACGCTCGAGATCGACTTCGGCCGGTTCAACGCCAGGTCCGGCGCGGAGACGTCCACGGAGACGTCCGCGCCCTCGGGGACGTCGAAGAACGCCTTCCCGTTCGCGAACGTCTCGCCGCGCTTCGTCTCGCCGTCGTACGTGACGGTGACGTTCGCCCCGCCGACGGCCTGTCCGTCCGCGTCGACCACGCTCACCGTGATCGTCACCGCCTCCGTCGTCGAACCGGACGCCGCCGCGCTGGCGTCACTCGGTCCGGGTCCCGCTCCCGACGCGGTCGTGGCCGCACCAGCGACCGGCGCCAGGCAGACCGCGACGACGAGCACGCCTAGGAGTGTCCTCATGTACGTTGTATCGCCTGGTTCGTACTTAAACGTACGCGAGATGGAACGGCCGTTTCCGGCCACGAAACCCCCCAAACACACCCGAACACATCAATCAGTTCATACGACATCCGGGTGGCGTTCACGCACCCAACGCTCCGGGCGCTCGCGCGGCCATCGTCGCCGCACGACCGCGAACGCGGTCGCTGTCGACGACGGTTGACGAGAGGAGATCGCGTGGTTACTCGACGAGGACCGCGTTCACCTGTCCGGTCTGGCCCGGACGGGAGGTGACGCGAGCCGTACCCTCGCTCGTCTCGACGAGCGCGCCCTTCGTGATGATGTTCCGACGGACGTAGTTCGGGTTCGCGGGGTTCTCCACGACGTCCTCGATCTCGGCTTCGACGGTGTCTCCGCCGTCAGCGACGCTCGCGACGTTCGTCGCGAGAGCGCGCGTCTTCTCCGTGTTCCCGCGCGTCTCGATGACGCGGAACCGCGGCTCGCCGAGCTGGGTCTCGGTCGGGAGGCGACCGAGCTGGTGCTTCTTTCGCTTGTTCTGGCGACGGCGTCGACCGCCGGTGCGCTTGCGCGGCGACGGACCCTGGTCTTGCATACCTCGAAGAAACCCCAGCAACTACTTGAAAGGCTCGGAACGCCCCGACGGCCGTCTGGCGGTCGCTCGCGGCCCTTCCCGCCCGCGGACGCCGCTGCTGGAACGGTCACCCCAACCCCGGCGAGTCGCGCCGAGCGGGCGTGAATCGTAGTCTTTAGGCGCCGTCGCCGGTGACGGTTCGGCGTGAGTCTACGCGTCGCCGTCGCCGCGCCGTTCCGCCAGCGCGGCACCGATACGCTCGCCGAGAGCGAGTTCGTCGTGGCGTTGTCACTGGACCGCGACTGGTTCTCGCCCGACCAAGCCAAGCGTCTCGTGGACGTCGCGACCGGCGAGGGGCTGCTGGAGCGCGTCGACGGCGACCTGTCGCCGTCGTTCGACCCGAGCGGCGTCGAGGTCCCCGAGGGGTTCGTTCCCGACGACGACGTCCTCCGGGAGCGGTCGACGTTCGAACGCGTGCTGGACGCGCTCGTGGACGCCGGCGCCGAGAAACACGAGGCGGTGGCGTCCATCAACGAACTCCAGCAGCGACTGGGCGTGACGGTCGCGGCGGCGGCGGTCGTCTACGGTCGCCGCGAGGGCGTCGACGTCGCGGACGCGGCGGCGAGCGCGATGGCGGAACTGGAGGGCGGTGACGGATGACGGACCGTCGCGTCACCGACGGCGTCCGCATCGCCGAGCTGCTGTCCTCCGAATTGCACGGGCGGACCGACGGCGTGCTCGCGCACGTCGCGGTGACGGACGCGGTCGCGGACGCGACGCCGACCGAGGCGGGCGTCCGCGCGTACGACGTGGTGTGGTCTCGCGACGCGCTCGTCGCCGAACCCGAGCAGGACGTCGCCGTCCTGGAGGTCGACGTCGGCGAGGCGGACGGCGAGCGGTTCGCGTCGGTGTTCGTCCACCCGGACCGTGCTCGCGTCGAGTTCCACGCGGGCGTCGACGTCGCCGCGGCGGCGGCCGACGGGACGCGGCTTCGCGTCCGCCCGAAGGCGACGACGCCGCCGCGGACGCTCGCGTTCGTCGAATCCGGCGCCGCGGTCAAGGACGCCGTGGACGTCGCGAGCGGGGTCGTCGACGCGCTCCTCGACGACTCGTAGGCGTCGACGCCGTCGCCCCACCGCGGGTCCGGTGAGGGTCCGCTCAGTCGAGTCCGCGGATGACGTCGCCGAGGTCGCGAGCGATGTGCTCGCGGTCGACGACGGCGGCCGCCGCCGGGTGCGGGTCGGGGCCGTCGGGCCACACGACCTGGACGGCGCGCGCGCCGGCGTTCGTCGCCCCTTCGACGTCCGCGACCGGTTCGTCGCCGACGTACACGACGTCCTCGACGGCGACACCGAGCGCGCCCGCGAGCGCGTCGAACGCCCGCGGGTCGGGTTTGCCCGCGGGGAGCTGGCCGGTGACGAGCGTCGCGTCGAACGCCGTCCACCAGCCGAGCTCGTCGAGCTTGTCGCCCTGGGCCTTCACCGGACCGTTTGTCAGGAGGCCGACCGAGTAGTCCGCGCGGAGCGCGTCGAGGAGGTCGCGAGCACCGTCCACGGGCGAGAGCGCGTCCGCGATGCGACGCCGGTACGCGCCGGCGAGCGCCTCCGGCTCGACGTCGGCGTCAGCGGGAAGCACGGTCTCGAAGATGGGCGAGCGCGTGACCGCGGCGTGGTCGTCGCGGTGCGCGCTCAGGTACTCCTCGCGCGTGATGCGGGGCGCGTCGACGTCGTCGACGGCCGCGGCGAGGATGCGGTGGCGGTCCCGGTCGGGGACCGCGAGCGTGTGGTCGAGGTCGAAGCCGACGGCGCGCGTTGTCACGGCCGACTAGAGGGACCGGGTGTACTTGAGCGTGCCACTCCCGCCCGGCGGGTGCACTTGAGCGTGCCACTCTCAGTCGGCGGCGTCGGCGTCGAACCGTGCCGGCCGCCGTCACGGTCCCGCGGTCGAAGCGAGCGCGTGCGGAACCCGGGTCACAGGAACCGGAGTTGCATCATCACGAAGATGATGCCGAGCTGGAGGACGCCTTGGACGCCGCCGAGCTTCGCGTTCCGCATCCCGATGGTACTGATGCGGTCGGTGTCGGGGTCGTCGGAGACGAGTTCGCGGTAGATGGCGACCTCGCCGGGGAGGACGACGCCGAACCCGATGACAGAGAGGAGGACGGCAACGCCGAGCGCGACCTGTATCCAGAACGCCCCCAGACCGCCTTTGAGCGTGGTCGCCAGTTCGACGCCGGCGGTGATGGTGACGGCCGCGAGGACGGGCATGAGGAACGTCATCTTCGGCGTGAACCGCTCGAAGACGCTCGCGCGCTCCTCGACGTCGAGTCCGCCGAGGACCGGCCCGAGGACCGCGCCGATGAAGACGTCGACGCCCGTCCAGAGCGCGCCCGCCATGACGTGCACGTAGAACAGGTAGCGGGTGTTCCCGGTCGCGAGCGCGACCGCCAGTGCGAGTATCGGGACGACGACGGCGCCGGCGGCGAACGCCGGGTTCGCGCGCTCGGCCATCCCTCGAACGCCAGTCGACCCCGTATCATCAACCGTTGCCATGGATGGAACCCACACGGCACTCCCGTTAAACCTTACTCTACTATCACGTCGAGTCCTCCACGCCGATCAGGTCGGGCGCTCCACGGTGACGCCGTGGAACGCGAACGCCGCACCGCCGTCCGCGCTCTCGGTCACCGCGACCGTCCACCCGTGCGCGTCGGCGATGGCGGCGACGATCGCGAGCCCGAACCCCGTCCCGTCCGGGTCGGTCGTGTGCCCGCGAGCGAACACCTCGTCGCGTTCGGCCTCGGGGATACCAGGGCCGTCGTCCGCGACGACGAACCCGTCGTCGCCGGCGGACACCGTCACCGTCGACGCGCCGCTCGCGTGCGCCACGGTGTTCTCGGACTCCGTCTGAGAGCAGGGAGAACCGTGTTCGACCGCGTTCCGGAACAGGTTCTCGAGCACCGAGACGAGCCGGTCGCGGTCCGCGTGCACGACGACCGCCTCGGGGACGTCCAGCGCGAGGTCGCCCGTCTCAACCATCGACCACGCGTACGTCGCGAGCTCGCCGAGGGCGACTGGTTCGGTCTCCTCGACGACATCGCCTTCGCGAGCGAGCGCGAGCACGTCCGCGATGAGCGAGTCCATGCGTTCGAGCGCCGCCGAGGCGGCGACCAGGTCGGCCTCGTCCGGCTCGTCGCCGTCGCCGGTCACGTCGAGTCGACCCTGTGCGACCGCGAGCGGATTCCGGAGGTCGTGACTCACGACGTTCGCGAAGTCCGCAAGGCGCTCGTTCTGTGCCTCGAGTTCGGCCTGCAGGCGCTTGCGTTCCGTGACGTCACGCTGGAACCCGAGGTAGTGCGTGAGGGTGCCCTCGGCGTCGAATATCGGCGAGATGTTGAGGTGGTTCCAGAACGGCGTCCCGTCCTGTCGGTAGTTCCTGATGTCGACCGACGCCGCGTCCTCGTTCTCGATAGCGGCGCGCAGCGTCGCGACCGTCTCCGGGTCCGTCCCGTCGCCCTGGAGGAACCGACAGTTCCGGCCGACGGTCTCCGTCACGGAGTAACCGGTGAGGCGAGCGAACCCCTCGTTCACGTAGATGAGCGGTTCGTCGCCCGTTCGACCGTCCGCGATCGTGATACCGACCTCGGCCTGGTCGACCGCGCGCTCGAGGAGGCTGTGGGACTCGACGAGCGTCGCGTGCTCGGCGGCCGCACGCAATCGCTTGGCGAGCACGAGCTCGCTCCCGTCGGGATGCCTGCGGACGTAGTCCGTCGCGTCCGCGTCGAGGAACGACTCCAGGACGGCGGCCTCGACGTCGTCGCCGTACAGGACGACCGGGAGCGTCGTGCGTTCCCGGAGCGCGTCTAGGAGCGCGAGCGCGCTCGGCCCGTCCGCGTCCGGAACGAGAGCGATGGCGCTCGCGGCGGTCGCGCCGACGCGCGCCACCCCCGAGTAGCCCGGGGCGCCCGCGTGGACGACATCGAACCCGTGCTCCCTGGCGAACCGCTGCCCGTCGAACGCGTCGTCGCCGGGGACGAGCGCACCGAGTGCGACGGATCGGGGCGCGGTCGCGTCGGCGTCGTTCCGTGGGTCGGCATCGGTCGTCATCGCCGATACCACGTCCGGATAGTCATACCTGTCATACGAAGGGAGCTTGTATGAGCGTACCGGGCGCCGCCCTCGTCGTTCCAGCGCTCCTCCCGGTCGAAGATCGCCGACGAGGCGCGCAGCTTGTCGACGGAACTGCGGGTCGCCGACGACCCGAACCGTTAGGTGCGAACGCGCTCGAAGGAGTCGACATGTACCACGTCGTCGGGTGCAGCGAGTGCAGCGCGCTCCGCATCGTCGAGGGACGCCCGGAGCGCAGTTCCTGCACGCGCTGCGGGGCGAGCAAGCAGTTCTCGAAGCTCAAGCGGTTCGTGTCGACCGAGGACGTCGACCACGCGCGAGAGGTGCGGGCGTCGATGCTCGCGAACCGACAGGGCGAGGGCGAGGCGTTCGCGAACGTCGACTCGTTCGCGGCGATGGAGGACGAGGTCGGCGAGGGCGTCGTCGACGACGACGAGTTCCTCGAACGCAGCGGCGTCGACGCGGCGGCGGCGCAGGCGGCCGCGGACCGAGCGGAGACGGGCCGAGCGAGTTCCAGCGGCCCGAACAAACGCGAGGCCGTCCTGGAGGCGCTCCGAGCGCTCGACGACCCGACGCTCGACGAGATCGCGGCGTACGCTGCCGATCACGGCGTCGAACGCGAGTACGTCGAGCGAGCCCTGGAGAAACTGGAGCGCGCCGGCGAGGTGTCGCGGTCGGGGACGACGTACCGACGACTCTGACCTGCCGCGTCGCGGACCGGGCACCGGCGTCGCGGACCGGTCGCTCCGTTCACGGGGCCTCGCGCCGGTTCCTTTTTGCGGGCACCGCCGTCATCGTTCGACATGGACGACTGGGAGTCGGTCGCGATGGCGTTACAGGGCGTGTGCGTGGCGCTCGGTGGGGTCGCGGTGCTCGCGGACGCCGTGGGCGTCCCCGGGGTCGTGGACCCGTTCGTGCTCGGCGGCGGGTTGTTCGCGGTCGGGTTCGCGCTCGGCGCGGCGGCGGCGTCCTCGCGGGACGACCGAGCTGGCGTCGCCCTGCACGTCGTCGCGGTCGCCGGCTGGGTCGGCGTGCTCGCCGGGTCCGCGATGGCGGCGACGGCCGCGACCTGGAGCGGGGTCGCGTTGCTCGCGGCCGCCGGCGTCGGCCTCTGTTATCGCGCGCTTCGAGCGTGGCGGACCGACGACGCCCCTGCCGAGGCCGTCTAGGTGGTCGCGTGGGCGGTGACTCAGGCGACGGTGAGGGCGGTGAAGGCGAGTAGCGAGTACGTCAGGACGCCAGCGAGCGCGAAGAAGGCCTTCAGTCGAAGTGAACTCCGGGTACCGGCACGGTACCTGCTGGGGTTGGTGACGTCGAACCCGCCGGCGACGCCGGTTCCGGCGGACTCCAGTCCGGCGTCGCTCACGGCGAAGGGGACGAGTACCAGGCCGCCGGCGAGAACCGCCAGGAAGAACAGGAGGTTCCTGGGTCGAGTCCGAGCAGTTCCGCGCCGCCGGCCGCGACGGCGAGCGTCAGGAGGGCGCCGCCGACAAGCGAGTACCGGAGCGCGTGCGCCTGCAACAGGTCACGGGTCTCGGAGTCTACGGACCCAGTTATAAAACCAAGTCGGATAAAGATTTGGTTGCCGATAGTTTAGCCGCAAATAGAAACGGGCGTCGACACCGGACGCGTCCGCACCCTCCTCGAGCGATACCCCTGGCCCCTCAGCGCCCGAGGTCCTCGTGCGCCGACGCCAGATGGTTCGACGCCAGCGCCGCCAGCAACGACAGCTCACCCGCCAGCGAACCGACCGCGATGACCTCCGCGAGCGCCCGCGCGTTCGACCCCGGCGGATCACCGCCGCCTGCGAACCCGAGGACCTCCAGGGCCTCCGACTGCGTCGACAGCTTCGTCCCCCCGCCGACCGTCCCGACCTCCAGGCTCGCGAGCGACACCGACGCGTACAGGTCACCGTCGCGCTCCTCGACCGTCGTGATGGCGTTCGCACCCTCGACGACCTGCGCCTCGTCCTGCCCCGTCGCCAGGAACGCCGCCGCAACCACGTTCGCCGCCTGCGCGTTGAACCCGAGGCTCCCCGCCTTCGCACTCCCGACGAGGTTCTTCCGCATGTTCGCCTCCGCGATCGCACTCGCCGTCGTATGCAAGCGCTCCTCGACCACGTCACCCGGAACCAGCACGTCCGCCGTCACCGACCGACCACGACCCTCCACCGCGTTGATCGCCGCCGGCTTCTTGTCCGTACAGAGGTTCCCAGACACCGCGACGAGACTCGCCGGCGTCTCCGCCTCCACGACGTCGACCGCCGCCTCCGTCGCGATCGTCGCCATGTTCATCCCCATCGCGTCCTTCGTATCGTACCGGAAGCGCAGGAACACCGAGTCACCGACGACGTACGGCGTCACGTCCAGTAACTCGCCGTGACTCGTCGTCGACTCCGCCGCCTCCCGGAGCTCGTCGACGTGCTCGCGCACCCACTCCACCGTCTCCGCCGCCTCGACGACCCCATCCACGCGGAACACCGGCGCTCGCGTCATCCCCTCCTTCGTCACGCGCGCACTCGCCCCACCGGCCGACCGGATCACGGACAGTCCGCGGTTCACGCTCGCCAACAACGCGCCCTCCGTCGTCGCCAACGGCAGAAGGTACTCGCCGTCGGCATCGCCACCGTCGACCACGACCGGCCCAGCCACACCCACCGGAATCTGGGTCGCCCCGATCATGTTCTCGATCGCCGACGCCGACGCCTGCTCGGCGTCCAGCGCGTACTCGCCGGTCACCGAGAGGTCCGCGTCCGCCTCCGACTCCACGTAGCACCGACGAGCGGCCGCCGCCGTCTCGGCGTCCGCGTGCTCCTCCAGTTCGTGCAACCGCAGGTCGCCCTCGCGTACTCGCGCCGCCAAAGACTCGGCGTCAGTCATACACGGTCGGACAGACCCACGCGAAAAAAGCCCTTCTAGTCGCGCCGGTCAATCGTCGTCGTCGTCCGCATCACCGCTCTGTGCTGACACCGCCGTCACCTCGACGTTCACGAGGTGCTTCCCGGTCATCTCGTCGGACTCGCCGAGTTCCACGAGCAGGACGACGTTGTTGTTGTCTCGGCCAGCCGCGTCGTTGGACTTCACGATCACGATCGCCTGGTTCGACGAGAGGTTCGACGCGACGAGGTCACCGCCCTGGCGCTCGTAGTACTGGCGGCCGTCGACCGTCAGCATCGACGACAGGTCCGGCTGCCAGTCCGGCGCGCTCGAAGACGGTAGCGTCTCGCCGTTCGCGTAGATCTGGACCTCGTGATCCAGGTTCGTCTCGCTCCCGGTGGCCGTACACGTCGTCAGGTTGTGGTCGTCGCCACGGACCTCCACCTGTTCGTCGCGCGTCGTGTTCGCGTCGCACTCGTGGAACGTCGGCAGGAACTCCATCGTCGACCCCTGCTCGACGACCACGTTCGAGTAGTCACCGGGCTCGACACCGCCCGTGAACGCGTTCACGTTCTCGCCCGACCAGAGGTCGTGCTTCGACCCGTTGTACGTCAACTCCAGCGTCGTCGGTCGACGAAGCACGAGGTCGTGCGTCGTCGTGATGTTCGTCGAATCGTTCTCCCAGCGCGTGTGCTCCTCGTCGAGTTCGACCGACTCGTTCACGGTCACCTCGCGCGAGGACGTCAACTCGACCGACCTGGACAGGGCAACCGGCTCGGTCACGACGGTCCCGTTCGCGTACTCGATGGTCCGGTTCACCGACGTCTCGATCGACACCGTCTCGCCGGCAGCCACCGTCCGCGTCCCGTTCACCCACACGGTATCGTTGACCTCGAAGTCCTCCGGGTTCGAGAGGTACCGCGAGACGTTCACCTCGCGCCGTACGCTCCCTTCGTCCAGCGGAATCGTGACGTTACGCGTCTCCGTCCGGTGCTTCTTCACGGGAATCGTTTTGTTCTTCGACTCGTTCACGTGGACGATCTCGGTCGTCTCGTTGCGCGCGATCGCCGAGAACACCGAATCGAGTTCGTCCGCGTCCGCGACCGGGATGTACTCGCCGTTCCCGTTCCCGGTCGTCGCGACGTTCTCGAGCACGTCCTCGTTCACCTCGTCACCGACGCCGATCGTGTACACCGTCACGTCGTCCGGAATCTCCTCCTGCGCCGTCTCGTAGGGATACGGTGCGCCCTCCTCGTCCTTCCCGTCCGTCAGGAGGATGAGCACCTGGTTGTTCGACGCGTTCCCGTCCGCGCGGAACTCGCCGGAAGCGTGCTCGATGGCCTGCGGGATGGGCGTCCCACCGCCGACCTGGAGTTCCGAGAGCGCGTCGTCCACGGCGCCCTGGTCGGTCGTGAACTCCTGGTACGTGTCCACGTCGAGTTCTACGTCGCCCCCGTAACACGTCCACTGGTCGTACCACTCGGAGTACACCTCGTCGCTACAGTAGTCGTACCCGACGAGGTTCACGCGATGTCCCTGATCGTCCTTCATCACGGTCAGGAACTCGCGGGTCGCGTCGCGGGCCTTCGTCATCTTCCCGTCGGACTGCATCGATCCGGACTCGTCGAGCACGAACGACACCTCGAGCGGCGGCGTGCCGTTCACGCGCTTCCGGACGGTCGTGTTGTTCCAGACCGTCTTCGTGCGGTTGTCCCAGTAGAACTCCGTGTCGTTGATCTGGAACTCGGCGTTCCCGTCCAGGGACAACTGCACGGTCTCGTTCGCCCAGAGCGTCACGTCGTCGACGACGGTCTCGTTGTCCCACGTCTCCTCCTCGGACGTGTACGAGTGAAGGTTCGCGTTCATGCTCCCGAGGAACGTCACCGCCCCCGAGTACTCCGTCGCGTCTCCCGCGGGGGTCGCGCCGGCGTACAGCGGCGACGCGGGACCGACCTGGATCGCGTCGCCCGACGACGAGGGGACGACGGTCCCGGGGCCGGAACCGGGGATGTCGATGACGTCGTACTCGACGTCGAGGTCGGCCCGAGCGGTGACCTTCTGGTCATCTCCCTCGACGTTCACGTTCGACTCGCCGAACTGCGATTCGAGGTGGTCCGTCCAGCCCCGATAGTAGTCGCTGGTGACGGTGATGCTGAAGTTCTCCGGGCGACGGCAGTTCGACGTCCCGAACAGGTCCTCGCGGATCCCTTCGGTCTTCGAGATGGATTCCGCGCGGTCGTAGTCGACGCTCATCTCGTCGTCCTCGACGCTTCCGTCGATGCGGACGACCTGGAGCTGGAGCGCGCCGTCCTGGTAGCCGAGCTCGGGTGCTTTGTGCGTGACGAGTCCGGCGTCGGTGCGCTTCCAGATGGCGCCGCCTTCGTACGCGATGGTGGTCCCACCGTCGTTTTCGTACTCGAGCGCGGACAGGTCCATGGTCGCGGTACACGCGCTGTTCTCGTTGATCTGTATCTCGAGTTCGCCGCTGTCGCGGATATCGGCGTCGTTCGGGTCGACGGCGCCCATGGAGACCGCTTCCTGGTCGTTCCCGCGGCGTTGTGCGAGCGACTGGACGCTGCTGTCCATCTCGGAGAACGCTGACGATGCGGCGTCGACGCGGCCTTCGGCGCGGACGTCGTCGGTGACTGCGGTACCGGACACGAAGATCATCGCCGAGCCGGCGATGACGATACCGAACAGCAGGACGACGCCGACGAGTTCGGAGACGCCACGGTCGTCGCGTTGGTTGTGATTGGATGTGTTGCTCATGGAGCCCTCTGGTTTCATGGACGTAGTGAACGAATAGATGTTAAATCTACCGCTGTTGATTGGAGAAATATGCCCGCTGAGGGCGTGTATTTACAAGCAGCAGTAAATTAGGTAATTGACAGTACGTCCGGAAGGATTGGAAACCGCGGCCCGGCACGCCGACGGGTTCGCAGCCGTCGGACGTCCTTCCGACAGCGCCTGGCGATGGGCCAGTGCGACCGGTGGACGGCGTCACTATCGGCCGACCAGCGCGACCGGTGGACGGCGTCACTACCGACCGACCGGTTCGGTCCGAGCACCGGCCGCTCGCCGCGAGCAGTAGGCTCTTGCCGACGCGGGGCGTCGCTCTCGGGTATGACGACGCCTGCGGACCGCGTGTTCACGAACGCGGATGTCCACACGCTCGCCGAGCCAGACGAGACGTACGAGGCCGTCGCCGTCCGCGACGGCCGCATCGTGCGCGTCGACAGCGCGTACGAGGTCGACTTCCTCGTCGGCGCAGAGACCGACGTCGTCGACTGCGGGGGCCGCACGCTCCTCCCCGGGTTCGTCGACGCGCACACGCACATGCTCCAGCTCGGCCAGTACCAGGTGTACGCCGACCTCTCGGACGCCGAGAGCCTCGACGACGCGGTCGCGACGCTCGACGCGGACGCGCCGCGGGGCCGCGAGTGGTTGCTCGGGTTCGGGTGGGACGAGTCCGCGTGGGCCGACGGCCGCTACCTCACGCGCGAGGACCTCGACGAGGTCAGCAGCGACCAGCCGGTCGCCGCGCTCCGCGTGGACATGCACACCGCGGCCGTGAACTCGGTCGCGCTCGACGCGCTCGACGTCGACCCCAGTGACCCGGACGTCAGGGTCGAGGACGGCGAACCCACTGGCGTGCTCGTCGAGGGCGCGGTCGATCCGCTCTGGGACGCGACCGAGGTCGACCGCGAGGAGGCCCGGGAGCTCCTCGGTGCGGCCCGCGACTACGCGCACGAGCACGGGGTCACCGCCGTCCACGACATGGTCCGCGAGTCGCCAGCCCCGAAGGTGTACCGCGAGCTCGACCTCGCGAACGCGCTCGACCTCCGCGTCCGCATCAACTACTGGACTGACCATCTGGAGGCGCTCGAAGACGCCGGGCTCGCGTCGAACCACGGGAGCGAGTTCGTGCAGGTCGGTGCCGTGAAGTCGTTCACGGACGGGTCGTTCGGCGGCCGCACCGCGAAGGTCAGCGAGCCGTACGCGGACGCTCCCGACCGCCACCTCGAGAGCGGGGCTGACAGTGACGCCGACGCCGACCGAGAGGGCGACGGCCGCGGCGAGTGGGTGGTGGACCCCGACGACCTCCAGTCGTTCGTCGACCGCGCCGACGACCACGGGCTCCAGTTCACCGCGCACGCCATCGGTGACGAGGCGATCACCGCGACCCTGGACGCGTACGAGCGCACCGAGGAACCCGGCGAGTCCCGGCATCGCGTCGAGCACGTCGAACTCGTCACCGACGACCACATCGAGCGGTTCGCGGACCTCGGCGTCGTCGCGTCCTGCCAGCCGAACTTCCTCCAGTGGGCCCAGCCCGGTGGGCTCTACGACCAGCGTCTCGGCGAGGCACGCCGGAAGCAGTCGAACCGCTACCGCGACCTCCTCGACGCGGGCGTGGACCTCGCGTTCTCCTCGGACGTGATGCCGATGGACCCGCTCCTCGGCGTGTCCCTGGCCGCGAGCGCGCCAGCCGAAGGGCAGCGCCTGAGCGTCACGGAGGCGCTTCGCGCGTACACGCTCGGCGGCGCGTACGCCGGGTTCGACGAGGACCGCATGGGGACCGTCGAGGCCGGGAAGCACGCGGACCTCGTCGTCCTCGACGACGACCCCTGGAGCGTCGACCCCGAGGCCCTCCGGGACGTCGACGTCGCGATGACCGTCGTCGACGGCGACGTCGTGTACGACGCACGCTGACGGTGTGCGACGCGCGCTGACGGACTCACAGCGACCTCGATTCCATCCCCGTCACGTCACAAGGAATATACGTCGAGGAGCGGAACTGTCAGATATGGTCCCTTCCCCCCGCAAGTGGCTTCGCGGCCCGGTCAGCGCGCTCCGCTCCAGTCGCGCGCTCGCCCTCGCCGTCGCCCTCGCAGTCGGTGCAGCGGCGCTGTTCGCGGCGGAGTACTACGCCGACCCGTCGCTCTTCGAGTACCTCTTCCTCCCGCTCGGCGTCGGCGGGTGCACGTACTACTTCGCGCACTACGACCTGTCGGAATGGAGCCAGGACGGGATGCTCCGCGGGTTCCTCCGGAACTTCGCGATGATATCGATCCCGATGCTGCTCGTCCCCGAAGACGTCCCGCTCGCGGACGGGGTCGTCTCGGTCCTGGCCGTGTACAGCGTCGTCTTCTTCGCCGTCGTGACCGCGGTCGTCGACGTCCTCGACACGGACGGCGAGGGCGACGGCGGCGACGAGGACTGCGAGGTCGAGGACGCGAACCGCGGGACGCCGACCGGCGTCGTCGATGCCGACTGAGCGACGGGCACCAGCCGGACGCGCGACGGCGTTCCTCGCGTCGAGTTCCGCGGCGGCGTGGTGGCTCGGTGCGGCCGTCGGCGTCGCGACCTGGTTCGGCCTGGGCGAGGTCGTGGGCATCCCCGACTTCGTCCCGTGGTTGCTCGGCGGTGCCGTGGGTGCGTGCGTCTACTATCACGTTCGCTACCCGTGGGGGCTGCTGTGGCCGGACGCGCCAAGCGCCCGCGTCGGGTACTCGCTGTTCGTCGCGGCGTGGGCGTGGCTGACGTCGGTGCCCGACGACGCGAGCGCGAGGACGATGCTCGCGGTCGGCGTCGCATGGGGTGGGGTCTGGGTGGCGTTGGTGGCGTCGGCGCGGGTTGCGGTCCTCCACGACGGCGACGCGGACGTCGCCAGTCGCTCCCGGGAAGCGGAGTCGGGCGACGGCGACATCGTCGCGGTGGTGGCGTCCGTCCGCGAGTCTCGCGCCGGTCGGACGGTCGGTCGCTGGCTGGCGGCTTGCCGGTCGTTCCTGCAGTCGAGCTCGGCGACGGCGTGGTGGCTCGGCGCGGCAGCGAGCGTCGTCGCGTGGTGGACCGTCGAGGACGTCGTCGCCGTCGACGGCGTCGTCCCGTGGGTCCTGCTGCTCGGACTCGGCCCGTCGGTCTACTACCACTCGCACTACGACATGGGGGACGCGGCTCCGGGGACCGAGTCGTGGTCCCTCGAGAGATTGTTCGTCACCAGCGCGACGTTCCCGTTGACGCCGGGCGACTCGCCGTTCGGCGTCTACGCCGTCACGCTTCTGGCACTGTTCGCCCTGGTCGAGGCCGGGCAGGTAGCGATCCGACTGGACGCGCTCGGTCTCCGACCGACCCATGGTGGGGACGCCGGCAAGCGCGTCGACGCGTCAGCTTCCCGCGACGAGGAGACGACCGCGTGACCCACCGACGAAGCCCTCTTTCCGACGTTTCGTCGACGGTCGCGCGTCGTCGGTATCCTTCATCTGCGAACGGTTGACACACAACTTCCAGCCACCACGAGGAGAGATTCGGTGGTGGTACCTCACCGGTATCGAGCTTTGTAGAGAAAAGTTCTTCAATATGGGCCTCTGAGCGGCTAGTAACAACAGGTGAGTCGATAGTGCCACAGATGGAGTCCGCGACGTTCGAGACCGAGTTGAGCCTCTTCAAGTACGACAACCTCGAGCAGCTCCCCGAGGCCTACCGGGACCTCGACGAGGCCGAGCGCCGGGAGCGCATCGAGGCGGCGAAGGCCGAGCTGGGCGACGACGTCGTCGTCCTCGGCCACAACTACCAGCGCCGGGAGATCGTCGAGCACAGCGACTTCGTCGGCGACTCCTACCAGCTCAGCAAGGAGGCCGCGAACGCGGACGCGGAGTACGTCGTCTTCGGCGGCGTGACGTTCATGGCCGAGAGCGCGGACATCATCACGGACGACGACCAGTCCGTCGTCCTCCCGAGCATGGAGGCGTCGTGTCCGATGGCGGGGATGGCGGAGGCGCTCCAGGTGGACGCCGCGTGGGAGGAGATCACGGCGGCCGCGCCCGAGTCGGAGATCATCCCGATAACGTACATGAACTCGTACGCGGACTTGAAGGCGTTCTGCGCGGAGCAGGGCGGCCTCGTCTGCACGAGTTCGAACGCCGCGGACGCGTTCGAGTGGGCGTTCGAGCGCGGCGACAAGGTCCTGTTCCTCCCGGACAAGCACCTCGGTGAGAACACGGCGTACGAGCTCGGCTTGGAGGACTCGATCGCGGAGTGGGACCCGTGGGACCCCGAGGGTGCGGACGCGAGCGAGGCCGCCGAGGCCGACATCGTCCTCTGGGACGGCTACTGTCAGGTCCACGAGCGCTTCAGCGCCGAGCATATCGCTGACCTGCGCGCGGAGCGGCCGGACGCGAACGTCGTCGTGCACCCCGAGTGCCGGCGCGAGGTCGTCGAGGCCGCGGACGTGGTCGGGTCGACCGCGACCATCTGCGAGACCGTCGCCGACGCCGACCCGGGCGACACGTGGGCGATCGGGACGGAGATCCACCTCGCGAAGCACCTGGACCGCTGGCATCCCGAGGTCGAGGTCCTGCCGCTGTGCGGTGACGCGTGCATGGACTGCAACGCGATGCGCCAGATCGACCCGAACTACCTGACGTGGGTGCTCGAGGAGCTGGTCGCGGGCCGCGAGCGGAACGTCGTCGAGGTCGCGCCCGAGGAGAAGGAGCTCGCGCAGGTCGCGCTCGACCGCATGCTGGAGGTGTGACTCATGACGGACGCAACCAGTCCGCGCGTGGCGGACGTGCTCGTCGTCGGGTCCGGTATCGCGGGGTGTGCGACGGCGCTCGCGGCGGCCCGGGCGGGCGCGGACGTGCTCGTCGTGACGAAAGCGCAGAAGCCCGCTGACGCGTCCTCGGACTGGGCGCAGGGCGGTATCGCGACGACGCGCGGGCGTCCCGAGTCGCTGAAGCGGGACGTCCTGGACGCGAGCGCGGGGACGGCGGACCCCGAGGCGGTCGACGTGCTCGTCGAGGAGGCGTCCGCGGCGGTGACGGACGTCCTCGTCGACACCCTGAACGTGCCGTTCGACGAGTCCGGCGAGGGCCTGGACTTCGCTCGGGAGGCCGCCCACAGCGAGGAGCGCATCCTGCACGTGGACGCGGCGACCGGCCAGCACGTCCTCCGGCCGTTCCTCTCGCACCTCGCCGACGTCGAGAACGTCGAGGTGCTGGAGGACACCGCGGCGCTCGACCTCGTCACGGACGAGGGACGCGTGCACGGCGCCGTCCTCGACCGCGCCGCGAGCGCGCACGGAGACGCGGACGCGGACGCGAACGCGGACGCCGACGGTCTGGCGCCGCGAGCGCCCGCCGGCGAGGCGGTGTACGCGGACGCGACGGTGCTCGCGACCGGTGGTATCGGTGACCTGTTCGAGACGTCGACGAACCCGTCGGGGTCGACGGGCGACGGTATCGCGATGGCGGCGCTCGCCGGCGCGGACGTCGCGGACATGGAGTTCGTGCAGTTCCACCCGACGGCGTACGACGGCGCGGACTCGTTCCTGCTCTCCGAGGCGGTCCGCGGCGAGGGCGCGCACCTCCGGAACGGCGACGGCGAGCGGTTCATGCCGGACTATCACGCGGACGCGGAGCTCGCGCCGCGGGACGTCGTCGCGCGCGCCGTCGACGCCGAGCGCGACGCGACCGGCGAGGTACGCCTCGACGTCTCGCCGCTCGCGGAGCCGTTCGAGTCGGCGTTCCCCGGGCTGGCCGCGAAGTGCGAGGCGCGCGACGTCGACTGGACCGAGGGCATCCCGGTGACGCCGTGCGAGCACTTCCTGTGCGGTGGCGTGGACGTCGACCGCGACGGCCGGACGTCCCTCGACCGGCTGTACGCGGTCGGCGAGTGCGCGCGGACCGGCGTGCACGGCGCGAACCGGCTCGCGTCCACGAGCCTCCTAGAGGGCCTCGTCTGGGGGCTGCGCGCCGGGCGGGACGCGGTCGCTCGCGACTCGCTCGGCGAGGACGCCCTCGTCGTCGAGGCGCCGGACTACCGGAACAGCGACCCCGAGCTCCCCGAGCGGTTCGCCGCGGAGAAGTTCCGGCGGCTCCGGCGCGTGATGAGCGAGCGCGTCGGCCTCCGCCGCGACCCCGTCGACCTCGGGCGCGCGCAGGCGGCGCTCCGACGGTTGAAGGGCGAGGTGGACGCGTACGTCCGGACGCGCACGACGCGGTCGCTGTTCGAGCTCCGGAACGCGAGCGTCGTCGCGCTCCTCGTCGCGAAGGCCGCGGCCGAGAACGACGAGAGCGTCGGCTGTCACCACCTCGTCGACGCCGAGGACGGGGGACACGACGGCGAGACGCCGACGGCCGACGCGCCGGAACCGGGGGCGGAGTAGATGCGGGGGCGAGCGCGATGATCACGGACGCGGACGTCGAGCGGTGGCTGCGCGAGGACGTCGGCCACCACGACGTGACGAACGACGTGCCCGGCGACGCGCGCGGGCGGCTCGTCGCGAAGGAATCCGGCGTCGCCGCCGGCATGGACGCCGCCGAGGCGGTGTTCGCGTACCTGGACGTCGACGTCACGGCGCGCGTCGACGACGGCGACCGCGTCGAACCGGGCGACGTCGTCCTGCGGACCGCGGGGTCGGCCCGGGAGACCCTCCGCGGCGAGCGGGTCGCGGTGAACGTCGCGGGGCACGCGTCCGGCGTGGCGACGCGGACGCGGCGCGCGGTCGACGCCGCGGCCGAGTTCAGCGACGACGTCGCCATCGCGGCGACCCGGAAGACGACGCCGGGATTGCGTGGCGTCGAGAAGCGCGCGGTGGTCGCCGGCGGCGGCGACACGCACCGCCTCGACCTCTCGCACATGGTGATGGTGAAGGACAACCACGTCGCGGAGATGGGGCTCGAGGACGCGGTTGCGCACTTCCGGGAGCGCGCGTCGTTCGCGACGAAGGTGGAGGTCGAGGCGGAGACGCGCGAGGAGGCGGTTCGTGCCGTCGACGCCGGCGCGGACGTCGTCCTGCTCGACAACATGCCGCCCGAGGAGACCGCCGTGACCGCGGACGCGGTCCACGACGCCGCCGTCGCGGCCGGTCGGAACGTCCTCGTCGAGGCCTCCGGCGGCATCACCACCGGTGACGTCCCCGCGTACGCCGACGCGGGCGTCGACGTCATCTCCATGGGGAGTCTGACGCACTCCGCGCCCACCCTGGACTACTCGTTCCGGACCGGCGACTGACGGGGAGCCGAAGGCGCCTCGTTCAGAGTTCGCGCCGGAGCGCGACGACGACGCCGACGACCGCGCCGACGACGACCGCGCCGACGAGGAGTGCGAGCACGGAGAGCGGGTCCGTCGGGACGCCGGGGAGCGCCGGCACGCTCGGAACTCCGCCACCACCGCCGCCGGCGTCGGTGCCGGCGAGGAGGTCCAGAACCGCGTCGAGACCGCCGCGGGAGAGCACGCGGCCGACGACGTCGAGGGCGACGAGCGCGACCGACCCCAGTATCGCCCAGTTGACGTACCCGCGTATCTCGGCGACGCGCGCGCCGTCGATGCCGTCGGCGGCGGCGTCGTACCCGTAGTCGACGCCGGTCGGCGAGTCCTCGGCGAACAGGAGCTGCCAGGCGACGCGGGCGGCCGGACCGCTCGTCGCGGCCTTCGCGAGTATCGCGACGACGATGAGTCCGAGCGTGACGAGCGCACCGTCGTCCCACCAGATCTCGCGGACCCGGTTCGGGTTCCGGAGCGTGACGTAGACCGTCCCCGTGAGGCCGGCGAGCGGGAGGCTCGCGAGCCACCACGTCTGGAAGACGAACCCGGAGAGTCCGCGCGGCTCGAACAGCCACGTCGCCGTGGCGAGGAGCGCGAACGCGACGAAGAGGTTCCGGACGCGACCACGGACCGCGTCGAGGTGGTCGTCGCGCTCCCAGCGTTCGAGGACGGCGGACGCGATCGCGACGACGCGCTCGCGGTCGAAGCTCCCGTCCGGTCCCGTCAGCGAGTCGTCGCCGTCCTCGCCATCAGTCCAGTCCTGAGACACGAGCGGACGGTTCGCCCGCCGACGTATTCGGCTTTCCGGTGTCAGAAACGAAACGCGAAGCCCGGCAGTGCACCACGCTCCCTCAGCTCGGTCGTGGCGGGAGGAGATGCTCCTCGAGCTCCGGGAGGTCCTTGACGTTGAACACGACCTGCATGTCGCTCGTCGCGGGCGTCCCGATACAGGAGAGCTGGATGCCGCGCTCGGTGAGTTCCTCGGGGAGGACGTGGTCGTGGAAGATGTCCATCTCGCCGGAGAGGACCGCGACCGCACAGTTCGCGCACGCCCCGCCGCGGCACGAGAACGGCCAGTCGAACCCGGCGTCCTCCGCCGCTTCGAGCACGCTATCGTCGCCCTCGACGACGAACGTCCCGTGCGTGTCGCCGTCGAACCGGACGCGGTTGGCCTTCTCGAACAGGTCGTCGTCGTCCAGACTCCAGCCCTGCTCGACGATGGCGTCGTAGTCGAGGTACTCGACGACGGACTCGGTGCGCGCGAGCGTCTCTCCCTCCTCGTCGGCCGCGACCTCGTCCCAGTCGCGGCCGCCGCCCGCGGACAGCTCCTCGTACGCGGCCTTCACGAGCCGGAACTGGCGGCGCGTCCCGCCCTGGTCGGGGTGGGTCTCCTTGGCGCGCTGTCGGTACGCGCGACGAATCTCGTCCTCCCCCGCGTTCCGGTCGACCCCCAGCACGTCGAACGGACTCTGCACAGGTGGTCTAGCAACAGGAATCAGATAAACTCCCGCACTGCGGCGTGATTCGCGGTAGCACGCCGCACGCTCCGGTGGCGGTCAGTCGTCGTCGACGAGCAGCGACTCGCCGGTCATCGCGGGCGGCTTCGGGACGTCCGCGAGGTGGAGGAGCGTCGGCGCGACGTCACAGAGCGACCCGCCCTCGCGGACGCGAACGCCACCGTCGGTTCCGTCCCCAGCGACGTACGCGAACGGGACGTCGTTGTACGTGTGCGCGGTGTGGGGGTCGTCCGCCGTGCCCATGTCGTCGGCGTTCCCGTGGTCCGCCGTCACCACGAGGTCGCCGCCGGCGGCGTGCACGGCCTCCGCGAGGCGGCCGAGTTGCGTGTCGACCGCCTCGACCGCCTCGACGGCGGCGCGGTAGTCGCCAGTGTGCCCGACCATGTCCGGGTTCGCGTAGTTCAGGACGAGGACGTCGGGGTCGTCGCGCTCGATGCGAGCGGTTGCGCTGTCGGTGAGTTCCCGGGCGCTCATCGCCGGCGTCTCGTCGTACGTCGGCACGTCCGGGCTCTCGACTATCTCCCGGGTCTCGCCGTCGAACGCGCCCTCGCGGCCGCCGTTCAGGAAGTACGTCACGTGCGCGTACTTCTCGGACTCCGCCATCCGTAACTGGGTCTTCCCGTGGTCCGCGAGCACCTCGCCGAGGACGTCCTCGGGGTACGTCGGCGGGTACGCGACCGGGACGTCGAACCCCTCGTCGTACGCCGTCATCGTCACCAGACGGAGCTTCGGGGCGTCGGGCCAGTCGACGTCCGAGGCCGCGACTGAGTCGTCCTCCGGCGGGTCGTCGGCGAGCATGCGCGTGAGCTGGCGGGCGCGGTCCGCGCGGAAGTTGAAGAACACGACCGCGTCGCCGCTCTCGACGCCCGCGTGCTCGCCGACCGTCGTCGGTTCGACGAACTCGTCGGTGTCGCCGCGGTCGTAGCTCGCCTCGACCGCCTCGACCGCCGAGTCCGCGTGATGCTCGGCGTCGCGCTCGACGACCGCGTCGTACGCCGCCCTCGTGCGCTCCCAGTTCCGGTCGCGGTCCATCCCGTAGTACCGACCCGTCACGCTCGCCACGTCGCCCGTGCCGTGCGCGTCCACGACGGCCTCGAGGTCCGCGAGGAACCCGGCGCCCGACTCCGGCGCGGTATCGCGGCCGTCCGTGAACGCGTGCGTCACCGCGTCGACGCCGCGGTCGGCGGCCATCTCCACGAGCGCGTGCAGGTGCTCCTGGCTCGAATGCACGCCACCGTCGCTCACCAGCCCGACGAAGTGCACGCGACCACCCGTGTCGGCCGCGTACTCGAACGCCGACGCCAACCCGTCGTTCTCGAAGAACGACCCGTCCTCGATGGCGTCGCTGATACGCGTGTACTCCTGGCGGACCACCCGGCCCGCACCGATGTTCAGGTGCCCGACCTCGGAGTTCCCCATCTGGCCGTCCGGCAACCCGACGCGTCGCCCCGACACCGCGAGCCGGCCACGCGCACCTTGGCGGCACAACCGGTCAAAGACCGGTGTATGCGCCGCCGCGACCGCGTCCCGGTGGTCGCCCGGGTCGTCGTTCAATCCCCAGCCGTCGAGCACGACGAGCGAAACGTCCATACACCACGCGTCGGCCCCCGACCTCAAGTAGCGTTCGTTCACCGCGAAACCCGACCGGTCGGTCCGCCGACCGCGCTCGTCGATGCGTGCACTCGCGGTAACATCGAGCGCGTTTCTACAACGATTTAAACCCGGGCCGAGACGGGTCGTGTATGAGCAACCCGCACGTACTCATCCTCGGCGCACCGGGCGCAGGCAAGGGCACGCAGTCCGCACGCATCGCCGACGCGTTCGACGTCGAGCACGTCACCACCGGCGACGCGCTCCGCGCGAACAAGGACATGGACATCAGCGACATGGACACCGAGTACGACACCCCCCGCGAGTACATGGAGGCCGGCGACCTCGTCCCCGACGCCGTCGTCAACGCCATCGTCGAAGAGGCCCTCTCGTCGGCGGACGGTTACGTCCTCGACGGCTACCCGCGGAACCTCGAACAGGCCACGGAGCTCGAAGGGATGACCGACCTCGACGTCGTCCTCCACCTCGACGTCTCCCGCGACGAGCTCGTCGACCGCCTCACCGGCCGTCGCGTCTGCGACGACTGCGGCACGAACTACCACGTCGAGTTCGACCAGCCCGAGACCGAGGGCGTCTGCGACGACTGCGGCGGCGACCTCGTCCAGCGCGAGGACGACACCGAGGAAGCCGTCCAGAACCGCCTCGACGTCTTCGACGACAACACCCAGCCGGTCATCGACCACTACAGCGACCGCGAGGACTTCGTCGCCGTCGACGGGGAACGCGCGCCCGACGCCGTCTGGGAGGACGTCGAAGCCGCCATCGAGAGCAACGCCTGACCGCTCGCACGCGCCGGTTCCCACGATATCAGGTTCGCAGCGAGAAGACCCTCGAGACCGGGTTCCCCGCGAGAGGCATCACCCGCTGCGACCGCGCACCGGCGTGACGCGACGGAGAGTAAAAGCTTCTTTACCGGGCATCGCTTAGGGCCTGCAAATGGCGCGTACCGCTGAGAAGGCGGCGACACTCGCGAACGAGAGCGCGGAGATGCGCGAAGCGCTCGAGACAGTTCGCGAGGTCGCCGACGACAACGACGGCGTGGTCCGCTGGACGGACGTGAAAGACGACATCTCGTCCGGCCAGTGGGGTCGCCTCCTCGAGAAGGACATCCTCGTCGACGGCGACGACGGCTTCGAGTTCGCCGACGCCGACGCGGTCGTGGACGTCCTCGACGGGAACGGCGACGAAGACTACGAGATCGAGGACATCCCCGAGGTCGAGGACTCCGGGTCGAGCTGGAAGACCCGCGACAAGCTCGCCGGCGTCGGCACGCTCGTCCTCATGGCCGGCTACTACTTCGACCCGATCCGGCAAGTCGTCGGCGGCGTCGTCGACCTCGTCCTCGGCCCGCTCGACGCCGCACTCCCGTTCTACGCGGTCATCCTCGCGATATCGCTCGTCACGGGCCTGTACTCGTCGCTCCTCCAGGCGAACATGGTCGACCAGGACAAGGTCGCGGCGTACCAGGAGAAGTTCCAGGCGCTCCAGGAACGCGAGCAGGAAGCGAAGGAACGCGGCGACGACGCCGCCGTCGACCGCATTCAGGAGGAACGCATGGACGCGATGGGCGACCAGATGAACATGATGAAGGAGAACTTCCGCCCGATGGCGTGGATCACGCTCCTCACCATCCCCGCGTTCCTCTGGATGTACTGGATGATCGGGACGCGCGGCGGCGCCGGCCACCTCCAGGGTCTCGAACAGACCGTCGTGATGCCGTTCGCCGGCGAAGTGACGTGGAAGAACGGCAGCATCGGCCCGCTCCCCGCGTGGATCGCGTTCTACTTCCTGTGCTCGATGGGGTTCACGCAGGTGATGCGGAAGGCGCTCGACCTCGACACGCCCTCGCCGTCCTGACGGCGTCTCACGCTCCGGGCCGCCGCGCGTTCTCTCGGCTCGTCTCACCACGTTCGAGTCGCACTTCGGCGACGAGTTCTCTCGATCCGGTCGTGACAGTAGCTGGTCCGAACGTCGTCTCCGACTTCGCGGCCGCCGGCTGCGCCGTCACCGCGTTGTCCCGCGGACACCGCGACGTCACCTTCGAGACCGCACGCGTCGAGCACGCTCGAGGACGTCATCGACCTCGCGGCGGACGCGCTCGGAACGGCCGTCGACGAGTCGATGGCGCGTCCCGTCGACGAATCCATAGCGAGCGACCGCACCGGGCGCGCACACGACCCAAGACGAGACGCCGTCGAGCACCTCCTCGGGAACCTCGACGACGACCGAGTGCAGTCCCGCGAGTCGCGCGAAGCGCCGGGAACTCCCACTCTCGACCCGCCGGACGTCCGGCCACCAGTGAGGCCGCAACCCGAACCGCGATTCACAATTCCTTTTACCGGGACGCTCGGAGAAGGCATATGTTGTTGACCGTCTCTGGCCCGCCCGGGAGCGGGAAGAGCACCGCGGCGCCCGCGCTCGCTGACGCGTTCGAACTGGAACACATCTCCGGTGGCGACATCTTCAGAGAGCTCGCGGACGAACGCGGCTACACGCCCCTCGAGTTCAACAAGCTCGCCGAAGAGGACGACCAGATCGACCGGGACCTCGACGCGCGCCTACAGGAGATCGCTCGCGAACGCGAGGACGTCGTCCTCGAATCCCGCCTCGCCGGCTGGCTCGCCGGCGACCACGCCGACTTCCGGTTCTGGCTGGACGCCCCCGTCTCCGTACGCGGCACGCGTATCGCCGACCGCGAAGGGAAGAACCCCGAGTCGGCCGCCGAGGAGACCGCGGCACGCGAATCCAGCGAAGCGAAGCGCTACATGGAGTACTACGGGATCGACATCGACGACCGCTCGATTTACGACCTGTCGATGAACACCGCACGCTGGGGCGAGGACGAGATGGTGGACGTCCTCGTCGGCGCCGTCGAAGCGTACGACGGCGACCGCGACGAGGGCAAGGAACCCGTCGACCTCGCCGTCGAGTTCTGATGGCTCGACGCGCCCCCGAGGACCGGTCGCCCGCGGAACTGCTCGCGTTCGGCGTCGTGAACCTCGACAAGCCGCCGGGGCCGAGCGCGCACCAGGTCGCAGCGTGGGTGCGCGACGCCGCCAGCGACGCGCTCGCGGACGCGCAAGCAGCGGGCCGCGCCCGCGACGACCTCTCGGTCGACGGCGCGGCCCACGCCGGGACGCTCGACCCGAAGGTCACCGGCTGCCTCCCGATGCTCACCGGCGACGCCACCCGCGTCGCCCAAGCGTTCGGCGAAGGCCACAAGGAGTACGTGAGCGTCCTCGAACTCCACGCGGACGCACCGAGCGACCTGGAAGCCGTCGTCGCGGAGTTCGAAGGCGACATCTACCAGAAACCACCGCGGAAGTCCGCGGTCTCTCGGCGACTCCGCACCCGCGAGATACTCGAACTGGACGTCCTCGAGGTCGAGCAGCGTCGCGCACTCCTCCGCATCCGCTGCGAGCCCGGAACCTACATCCGAAAGCTCTGTCACGACATCGGGCTCGCCGCCGGCACCGGCGCGCACATGGGGCACCTCAGGCGGACCGCAACCACGCCGTTCGACGACGCGACGCTCGTCACCCTCCACGACCTCGTCGACGCCATCCACGACTGGCTCGACCACGAGGACGACGACCCGCTCCGCGAAGTCCTCCACCCCGCCGAACGCGCACTCGAACACCTCCCGCGCGTCACCATCGCACCGAGCGCCGCCGAAGCCGTCGCCGACGGCGCCCCCATCTACGCCCCCGGCGTCATCGACGCCCCCGACCCCGACACCGTCGACAGCATCGTCGCCGCCTACACGCCGAACGACGCCGTCGTCGCCCTCGGCCGCCTCACCGGCGACGCCGACGCCGACAGCGGCGAGGTCGTCGCCCTCGAACGCGTGCTCGTCTAGCAAACCACGAGCGGGCGCACCCGAAACGACACCCTTAAACACGAACCGACCAATCGTCTGAGTACAGGGACCGTGGGGTAGTGGTATCCTCTGCGGATGGGGTCCGTAGGACCCGAGTTCGACTCTCGGCGGTCCCACTTCTTATCCCCTAACTCTCCATCAACGAGAGTTTTAGGCACCTCAAAGGCTAGAAAAGCCAATTCTCTTTCGTTACCTGTTCGCTGAGCTGTTAGCATGAGGTGAGCATCGCGTGCAGGGGTGGTCCGTGTGGGAGTGGGGCGTGTGTCTCGAAGCGACGTGCTGGCGAGTACGGGGGGTCGCGGTCGTGCGAGCGCTTCGTGGGTGTTCTCGGGGTTCCGTTCGGAATCCGGCGTGGTTCCACCGGGAGTCGCGGTCGTCTTCCGGTCGTTCCACGGCATGTGAGGGTGCGGGTGCGGGGTGCCGTCAGTGTTAAGCCGTTCACTGACCTGTTTCTGACGAATGCAGATGGGTGGGTTCACGTGTCCGAGGGCAACGAGGTAGCGAGCGCAATCCCCGAGGGAGGTCTCGATGGGACGGGGAGCGTGCTCGTTGCGGGTGCGTCGAAGGACGTACTCCGAGGGGTGCCGATGGGGCTGCTCGATCGGGCTGCGAGCGACGGTGACGGTGTCGTCGTGGTGACGACGGGTGTCGACCCGCGGACGCTCGTCGATCGCGTCGAGCGCCGCGTCTCGGGCGTCGCTCGCGAGGACGTCGCGGTCGTGGACGCGCGACCGCAGGGGGAAGCAGTCCGTGCGAATCCCCGTCCGCTCCACTGGCGGGTGCGGTCGCCGATGGATCTGACGGGGACGAGTCGAGCGGTACACGAGTGCCTGTCGACGCTGTTCGACCGCGGGGTGTCGACGCGGCACGTCCTGTTCGACTCGCTTTCACGCCTCGTCCTCGGCGGGGACGTCGAGACCGTTGCGCGGTTCACGCACCAGTTGCTCGTACTCGGGGACGCACCCGACGCACTCGGTATCTATCCGGTGTACACGAACACGACGGACGACCCCGTGCTCGCCCAGCTCGCCCATCTGTTCGGCGGCCGGGTCGACGTCCGGCGTCGAGGCGACGTACGAGAGCTACGGTGTCGAGGGATCGCTGGGACCCCACACGAGTGGACCGTGGTCGCGTCGACCACACCGGACCGTATCGGTGACGTCCGCGTTCGATAGTCGGCTACCGGCGGCGTCCGAGAGTCGCACGTCAAGTACCGCAGTCGTGTTCGGCGTGGACGTCGAGACGCACACCATCATCTCGCATCGTGCGTTCGAGGAGATGTTCGACGCTGCTCGCACGTACGACGCCGACGTCTGCGTGAGGAGGTGGGGCCGCACTCGAACGGCCGCGCCGAATCCCGAATCGACGAACTGACGGGCGCCCTCACCTGTGACTTCCTCGTCCTCAAAGACCGCGAGTTTGACCCCGGGCACCTGCTCGTCCCGACCGTAGGCGGCCCCGACAGCGACCTCTCCGCCGCCGTCGCACGCGACCTGAACGACGCCGAATTCGCAATCGAGGACGGCAGCGTCGAGGACGCTCGACGACCCACAGCCACGTCGACCACGGAACCAACGGGGGCACGAACCGTCACAGAGACCTCTCAGACTCGTACTCGACCGGCCCCGCACACCACAGCAGACCGAGAGACACGCCAGGGCCGAGCGCGGAACAGCGCGGAGACGTCACTGAGAGAGACGAACACGCGAAGAGAGACGGGACCGCAGCGAGCGGTCGAACGACGGACGGACCGCAGTCAGTCGCCGAACATCTGGCGCATCATCGGATGCATCTCCATGAGCTGCTCCTCGGCGATCTCCTCGTACAGCTTGTACGTGATGGAGACCGCGAGCAGCAACCCAGTCCCGGAGACACCACCGATGGTGCCGAGCATGTTCGCCATGACCGCGAGCAGTCCGACGAGCGCACCACCGATGACGGTGACGTGCGGGATGTACCGCTCCATCACCTTCTCGATGACGCCGACGTTCTGCCGGAACCCGGGAATCTGCATCCCCGAGTTCTGGATCTGTTTCGCGGTCGACCGTGGGCCCATGTCGGCGGTCTCCACCCAGAAGATGGCGAAGATCGCACCGCCGATGATCATGAACGTCAGGTCGACCGTGACGCGAGTGACAATCTGCCAGACCTCCTGGCTCGGGCCGCTCGCCAGCCACCACATCCAGTCCGTCGGCTGCCGGATCGGCGCCAGGTAGTAGAACAGTCCACCGACCGGACTGTTCGGCCCCTGCTGGGTCGTCGAGTACAGTCCGAGCCACGGCATCTTCATGCCGAGGAGCTCGATGACGACCCGGCCGTCCGCCGTCGCCGACCCAGCCTGCGAGACGATGATACGCCCGAGGAACTGGAGGTTCGCCTGCAGCGCGCGAACGAGGATCATCGGCAGGACGCTCGCGTAGATGAGCTTCACGGGGAACCGACCACGTGCACCCTTCACGCGAGCGTGACTCAGCGGAATCTCGATACGAACGGACTCCGCGTACACGACGATCACGAAGATCGCGAGCGTCGTGATGAGCGCGATGACCTGCCCCTGGGACCCGAGGACGTTGTCCACCGACAGCGCCGTATCACCGAGGACCATCCCCGCCCAGTTGAACACCAGGCCGTTCCGCGGCCCGATGATACCCGTGACGAGACTCTCGGAGACGCCAGCGACGATGAACAGTCCGATACCGGACCCGACACCCCACTTCGAGATGACCTCGTCCATGAACAGGATGAGGAGGCCACCGATGAAGATCTGAGCGAACAACAGCCCCTGAACACCGGCAATGCCGATGTTGAGTTGCTGGGCGAGCTGGGGGTCCGCGGGCAGGAACCCGCTGAGGACCATCGGCAGCCCCGTCAGGACGATCATGAACACGACGAGGAGTTTCTGGAGGCCCTGATAGAGCACCTGATCACGCGGATCGTCCGTGTCCAACCCGAGGAGGTTCGCGCCCCCGAGCAACTGCAGGACGATGCTCGCCGTGACGATCGGTCCGATACCGAGATGCAGGATCGTGAACTGGCCGCCCGCGAGGATCGCGCGGAACTGCCCGAACAGGTCCTGGCCACCGCCAGCCGGCAGCCCCCAGAGGGGGACGCTCGTGAGGAAGAAGTACAACACGAGCACGCCACCGGTCCACATCAGTTTGCGCTTGAACGGCACGTGACCCTCCGGTCGTGTGACCGAGGGCATCCGCGTGAGTACCGGTTCCGCAGCCTCCTTCCATCCCATGAATTACTCCTCGTCGTCGTCCGTTCCCTGAGTGTCTTCCGATTCGGCGAGCGCTTCGCCGCGCTCGGAGAGCTCCGCACTGCCACCGGCTTCCTCGATGAGGCCACGAGCGCTCGCCGTGAACGCGTCCGCGACAACGTGCAGTTCGTTCCGAACCTGCCCGTTCCCGAGGACCTTCACCGCGTCAGCCTCCCAGGCATCCTCGACGACGTCGCGCGCGTCGATGACGTACGCGTCGCCGTCCTTCTCAGCGTCACCCTCGGCAGCGAACAGGACCGCGTCCTCGTCGAGCTTCTGCACCGAGATCTCGACGACGTCGTCCTGCGCGTCCTGCGGGCGCTTGAAGCCGTGTTTACCGATCGGCTCGTAGTTGTGGAACTCGTGCTTCGTCCGTCCTGCGCGACCACGCCCACCGCGGTGCCCGGCACCACGCCGGTTCTTGTGACTACCACCGCTGTGCGTGCGCGACCCGCGCTGTCTACGTTTCTTGCTCGTCATGGTTATCGCATCGCCTTGAGGAGCCCGTCGATCTCACCCGTGGAGTGCTTCCCGATGTCGCCGCTCTCCTGGGTGGGGTGCTTGATACCATCGTGACCCTTCCGGGGCGGGTGCAGGCGCAGGCACGGTGCCAGACCCTGCTCGCGGAGCGTCGTCTCCTCCGCGATCAACGCCGCCGCAAGACCCTCGAAGTCCTCGAAGTCCGTGTGCTCGCCGAGGTACTCGGCGTCCACGTCCGCACTCCCCTCGAGCGGCTCCGCGCGCGTCTCGAGGATAGTCGCGAGGACGTCCTCGCTGGGTTCACCCATCGCCACGTAGTCGTTGACCTTCGTCAACATCCCCGTGTAGCTGTCCGTCTCCGGAACCAGCGCACAGTGATTGACCTCGTGGACGTTCAGCATCTCCAGCGTGTCCTTGATGTCGCCAGCCATGTCGACCTCACCGCGCAACTGAACGACAGCCTTCATTGTTCTACCTCCCCTGCACCCTCGGACTGCCCGCGCGTGCGAGCACCACGAGACTGCGACGCGTTCTGGAGCGCGTTGAACGTCGCCTTCGCCAGGTTCACGGTCGTCCGCGTGTTCCCGTAGGACTTCGTCCACGCGTCCTCCACGCCAGCGAGCTCCAGGACGTTCCGGACCGTCTCGCTCGCCGCGAGCCCGAGCCCGAGCGGCGCCGGAATGAGTTCGACCTCGACCGAACCCGCCTTCCCGCTCGTCTTGTGCGTGAGCGAGTGCGGCTTCGTCGAACGGTCCTCCCACGACCCCGACCCGCGGGGCACGTCGATGATGTTCAGTTTCGCGATATCGATGGCCTTCTGGATGGCAGCACCGACCTGGTCGTCGCGACCCTCGGCGTACCCGACGTAGCCGTCGCGGTTACCGATCGCGACCACACAGCGGAACTTCACCCGTCGCCCGGAGTCGGTCATGCGCTGGACCATGTTGATGTCCAGCACCTCGTCGTCCAGCCCCGGCAGGAGCTGATCGACGACCTCGGCCTCCTTCAGCGGAAGCCCCGAGTTGAGGGCCTGCTCCATCGTCTCGATGTCGCCCTCCTGCACCTTCTTACCGAGCCGAGTGACGGGTTCCCAGCCGTCGTTGTAGTTGTTGTTACTCATTGTTCCATGAGGGTTTCCCGCACTTCGTCGAAGTGCTCGGGAAGATCTGTTGCGTCGAACTCGCCCGTGTAGAGCGGTTCGTCGAGCTGTTCTGCATACTCGGCGATGTGTTCACCGCGGTTGCGCGGCCACTCCGCGAGCACCGCGTCGTTGTGAGGGATCTCCAGGCCCGCGTCGATCGCGCCCTCCTGGATGGCGAACACCTTACTGCCGGGCGTCGCCGTGTTCAGACCGATGTCGAGGACCGCCTCCTCGAGACCAGCCTCGACCGCGCGCTGACCCGCCAGAAGGCCGGTCAGGTACGCAGCCGGAAGGTTCCCCGTCGGAGCCTCCCATCCAAATTCGTCGAGATCGCTCGAGTGTGCAGCCGCGAGCGTGTCGTCACCGTCCGGACCAGGGAGCACCAGCTGCGCCGTGACGTGCCGGTTGCTCTTTCGAGCGACCAGGCGCGGCTTCCCGGATTTCAGGAGGCGCAACCTCTGATGGTAGTCCGTACGGACCTCGCGGCGACGTCGCATCGGAACCTTGTATCGTGGTCCTGTCGCCATTATTCGTCACCGTAGTTGTTGTCGATGTAGTTCAACAGGTACTGGACGCTCCGGAACTCCCCACCACGAGCCTTGTTGTAGAGCTCGCGGTACTGCGAACGGTCGATGTCGCCGTTCCCGCGGAGTTCGTTGAGCTTCTTTCGCTGCGCGCGAATGCGCTTCTCCCACGCATCCTTCGAGTCCTCGCGAGCACCGGCCTTCCCTTTCCGGGAGCCCGGGCCCTTCTGGTGGCCGTACGCGCGCTTCGCTTTGCGCTCGCGCGACCGCCCTTTCGAGATACCTTTCTTCTCCTCTGCTCGAATCGTCCCGTCGTCGACGAGCTCGCGGATGTCCTCGCGCGTGATCGCTTCCGCGATCTCGCCCTGCTGGTCGGGGTCGAACCAGACGCGGCTCTTCCCGACGTCGAGGACGTCCGCAGCCAGTCGCTTTTGTGCGGACAGGTCACTCATCGGAATCGACCTCCACTTCCACGTAGGTCGGGTTCAGGACGCGGATCTCGGCGTCCTCGGCGTGCTCCTCGATGCGCTCGCGTTTGCGAGCACCGACGCCGGACGCGATACGGACCGCTTCCGTGTCACCGTCGACGCCTTCGAGGTCGTCCACGTTGTGCACGTGAACCTCCTCGAAGCCCGACGGGTGCTTGCCGCGCACCGCCTTCGGCGTCCGGAAGCCAGCCTGAACCGTATCGCCCTTCCCCTTGATACCACGTCGCTGCTTGGACAGCTGACCGCGCGGCTTCCGCCACGAGGTCGGCGTGCGCTTCTTCTTGTGGTAGTCCTGACGGTTGAACTGGGGTTTGCCGACACGACGGCGCTGCTCGAGGAGCCGCTCCTCCTCCTCGCCCAGCTCCGGCGTCTTCTCGGTCAAGCCACGCGGCTGGAGCTCGGTCTCGACGTCCTCGTCGGCCGCCTCGGCCTCGGGCTCGTCGTCCTCGATCTCCGCCTCGGTGTCCTCACTGACCTCGAGGTCACCGACGTCGGCCTTGATACGCGCAGCGAGCGCGTTCCCGACACCGTCGACCTCCGCAAGCTCGGACTGGGACGCGGCCTTGATGTCCTCGACGGACTCGTAGCCGGCGTCCGCGAGCGCGTCGGCCTTCGACGGCCCGACACCGCTTATATCTTCGAGATTCTCGGGTTGATCAGCCATCTATCAGGCACCTCCTTTCCCGGGCTTTTGCGTGATGTACACGCCGTCCTGAAAGACGCGCGTGTCCTTCCCGGAGACCTTCGTGAGCTGTTCGATGTCCGCGGCAGTCTGCCCGACCGCCTCCTTGTCCGCACCGCTGATGGTGAGCTCCTCACCGTCGACGGAGACGTCGGTGTCGCCGTGGATAGTCGTACGCCGCGGTGCCTTCTCGCCGAGGAAGTTCTCGATCACGACCTCGTCGTTCTCGACGTCCACCTGCATCGGGAAGTGAGAGTAGAAGACCTCCATCTCGTACTCCCAGCCCTCGGTGACGCCGTGGAACATGTTCTGGACGTGACTCTCGAACGTTCCGACCGTCGCCGTCGTCTTCGCGTCGTCCGCATCGGACGAGATAACGATCTGCTCGTCCGCCACGTCGACGGAGACGTCCGGGTACCAGAGCCGTCGTGTGACGGATCCGTTCGGACCCTCGACCGTCAGGTCGAGATGGTCCACGTCGGCGGTTACGTCGTCCGGAATCTGTAGTTCTACTCGCATGATTCAGTACACGTACGCGATGACCTGACCGCCGATGCCCTTGTCACGAGCCTCGTAGTGACTCATGACGCCGTGACTCGTCGTCACGATGAGCGCGCCGTAGTCCCGCGCCGGAAGGAACCGCTTCTCCCAGCGCTCGAACTCGTCCGCGCCAACCGAATACCGGGGCTTGACGGGGCCACACTCGTTGATCTGGCCTTTCAATTCGATTTCGAACTCGCCGGATTTGCCGTCGTCGACGTACTCGAAGCCGTCGATGTACCCGCGGTCGTAGAAGACCTCGAGTACGCTACCGATCTCGTTCGAAGCGGGCGATACCTTGTGCGTGAGATGCCCAACGCTCTCGGCGTTATCGAGGCCTGAGAGCGCGTTGCTGAACGGGTCGCTTGCTGTCATTGTTATCGGTACTTCTTGAAGCCCATGTCGCGAGCGATCTCTCGGAAGCACTGTCGGCAGAGCCAGATGTCGTACTTCCCGACGAGGCCCTGCTCTCGGCCGCAACGCTGGCATTCCTCCAGCTGGCCGGTCCGCTTCGCGGCGTGCTCTCCGGTCTGCTCGCGCTCTTGTTCACTTTCACTCATCGTTGACCTCCACGTCGAACGTCGAATCGATGAACCGAACCGCGTCCTCCGGGTTCAGGCGATGCTTCGACGGCAGGCTCTGCGTGCGCTTGTCGCGCTTCGCGACGCGGTAGCCCGGCCGCACGAGGTTCACCGTCACGTCCAAGCCGTAGATCCCGACGTTCGGGTCGTACTCCTGGCTCGGGAAGTCCGTGTGCTCGTCGACACCGAAACTGAAGTTCCCGGTGTCGTCGAACTGCGTCGTCGAGAGTTCCGCGAGCGGCAGCGCCGTCTCGAGGAACTCCACGGCGTCGTCACCGCGGAGCGTGACCTTCGCACCGATCGGGTCACCCTGACGGATGCCGAAGTCCGGCATCGTCGACTTGGCCTTCGTCCGAACGGACTGCTGGCCGGTGACGCTCTCGATGATGTCTTCCGCGTCCGCGAGCGCACGCCCACCTTCGCCGACGCCCATGTGGACGACGACCTTCTCGATCGTGGGTTCGCGCATCTCGTGGAACTCGACGGACTCGCTCTCGCTCATCAGTCCTCACCCCCCGTCGAGGCGGTGAAGTTCTCGTCGATCACGACGACGTACTCCTCGACCGTCTCGTAGGAGCCATCCTCCTGCTCGACAGTCACCGTGTTCGAACCGCTGCCGTGCGTGACAGCGATGTCCGCGACCTCGCCGATCTCGCCGGCGTGACCGCCGCGGACGGCCGTGACGAGCGCACCCTCCTCGTAGGGGAAGTGCGCGACGATCTCGTCGTTCTCGAAGTCGACGACTATCGAGTCCTTCGCGGCGTACTCGCTCGCATCCTCGAGCTGGAGCGTCTGCCCGTCGTGGAGCGAGAGCTGCGTGTCACCACCAGTGACCTGCTGCTTGTCCGCGATCTTCCCGAGCTTCGCGTCCGCCGCATCCGCGTCGATGGACGTGAGCGCGAGTCGACCGCCCTCGTCGGGGAACACACGGTAATGCTCGCCGCGTTCCGTGAACGCGATGATGTCGAACATCCCAATCGGGCGCTGCTCGTCGCTGACGGCGTCGCCGTTCACGAGCACGGACCCCTGATTGAGAGCGTAGCGCGCTTCCTTCTTCGAGTCGACGTACCCGAGAACGTCACGGAGCAGGATGACCAGCGGGACACCCTCCTCGCCGTGCGGGCCGGCGTCGGCCTTCACGGTGAACGTCTCGGTCTTGCGCTCGACGGGCCAAGACTTCGGAACCGAGAGTCGCTTCTGGTGTTTCGTCATTCGTCATCACCTCTGAGGCGTGCCTCGCGCACGTCGTCCTCGAGATCGAGGTCCGTGATGCGGAGGTTCGACGCGTCGAGAGCGCGCGGGACGTCCTCGCCGTCGGCCTTCTCGAGCGTGACGTCCTCGACGTGCACGACCGCCTCGCGGAGGTCGACGTCGAGCACTTCGCCCTCGGTGCCGGCGAAGTCGCCGCGGAGCACCTCGACCGTGTCGCCCGCGTTCACGCGAGCGCGACGACGGTCGAACTCCTCGCGGAGCTCGTCGGAGAGCGTCGAACGAACCTGCTTCTGCTTCTCGTGAAGCGAAGCACGCTCGGTCTGATTTCGCTGTTTGGTTGGTTGTCGTGTCATACTATCATCGTCGCAGTGGACGCAATCGAACCGAATCGTTCGGCCACCTCGCGCGCAATCGGACCCTTGATCTCCGTCCCCTGCGGCTCCTCGTTCTCGTTCACGAGGACGGCTGCGTTGTCCTCGAACTTGACGCGAGTGCCGTCGGGACGACGGATGGGCTTGCGCTGGCGGACGATGACGGCCTCCTTGACCTGACGACGCTCTTCGGGCGTCCCCTTGGTCACCGAGACCGTCACCTTGTCACCGACGCCCGCCTTCGGGTGTCGGTTCTTGGTGCCGTGATAGCCGGCGACGCTGATGATCTTCACTTCACGAGCGCCCGTGTTGTCCGAACACGTCACGAGCGAGCCCTTCTCCAGGCCCTGCGTGACGTCGGCCTTCAGGGCTTCCATCAGTCGTCACCTCCCTCGTCGTCGAGCACTTCGACGACGACGTGAGATTTCGTTTTCGAGAGCGGTCGTGTCTCTGCGATGCGGACCGTGTCGCCTTCCGAGAGTTCCATGCACGTCGGTGCATGGGCGGGTACCCGCGAACGCCGCTTCATGTAGCGGTCGTACTTGGGGACTCGCACGTCGTACTCTCGCTCGACGACGACGGTCTTGTCCATGTCGGTGGAGGCTACCGTGCCTTCGAGGGTCTGGCCGCGCACGGCAAGCGAGCCGTGGAACGGACAGTCCTCGTCAGCACAGGAGTCCTCCGGTTCTGGTACGTTCAGTCCTATCGCCATTTCGAATCACCTGCAGTTTCCGATCGGAGTGCGGGTCGTGAGAGCAACCGGTCGCCATCCACCGTAACGTAGGCCACGCCGTCGCCCGACCCGGACTGACCGGCGCGGACGCCAGCAGTATCCCGGCCGAGTTTCGACGTGGTCCCCGACCGCTTCTCGCGGTCGGCGGCTTCATCTGTGACCTGGAACTCGAACACCGCGGACTCCTTCGGCACCTGCCGCACCCGAGACCCCTCCTCGCGCACGTCCTCGACGTGCAGCGTGTTCCTCGACTCGAGGACGACACGACCCGCTATCCCGACGAGGTCGGGGTTCGCGGCGTCGACCACCTCGACGAGGAGGCCGTTGAGTTCGTGTCGTGGGAGTGTCTCGGGTGTCAGTGCCATGGTCGCTTATTCGTGGTCGCCTTCTTCCGTCTGAATCGTCTTGATGCGAGCGATCGTCTTCTTCAGCTCGCTCACGCGCCCGGGGTTGTCGGGCGCTCCACCAGCAGCCTGCACGGCCTTGGTGTTCAGGAGCTCGGTCTCGAGCTCCTCGAGTTCCTCTTCGCGTTCGGTGGTCGTCATGTCGCGGATCTCTTCGGTGTGGAGAATCGCCATGACTTACTCCTCCGTATCCTCTGCTTCGTCGTCCATCTCGTCCATGAGCTCTTCGGCTTCGGCTTCGACGGCCTCGTCGAGATCCTCGAAGTCCTCCTCGATGTCGTCGTCGGTCGGGACGTCGACGTCCTCGTCGACGACCTCCTCGTCGAGGTCCTCTTCGATGACCTCCTCGACGACGTCCTCGTCGACCGCGTCGACGTCTTCGTCGTCGGCGTCCGCGGACACGTCGTCCTCGGCCTCTTGGACGTCCTCCTGGATCTCAGCGAGCTCTTCGTCGTCGGGCTCCTCGATGAGGTCCGCCGCTTCGTTGACCTCGACGGCCTCCGGCGCGACCTCGTTCACGTCCATGTCCTCGTGGACACCGAAGTCGTCCGGGAGTTCCGCGCCCGGCGGGATGATCTTCACGTCGACACCGATGGTGCCGAGCTTCATCACCGCGACGCCCTGGCCGTGGTCGACGACCTCCTCTGCGGGCTCGCCGTTGTGCTTGATATACCCGTCGTTGAACTTCTCGACGCGCGAACGCGCGCCAGTGACCTTCCCGCTCAGGACGATCTCGGCGCCGAGCGCGCCGGCGTCCATGATGCGTTCGAGCGTCGTGTGACCGGCCTTCCGGAAGTACCAGCCACGCTCGAGCGCGTTCGCGAGACGGTCCGCGACGATGCGCGCGTTCAGGTCGGGTTCGTCGACCTCCTGCACGTCGATCTGGGGGTCCTCGAGGTTGAATCGCTCCTCGAGCTGGGTGGTGACCTTCCGGATGTTCTTCCCACCCTTCCCGATGACCATCCCGGGCTTCTCCGCCTTGAGGACGATTTGCATCCCCATCGGCGTCGGCGCCATCTCCATGCCGCCGTAGCCGGCGCGACCGAGCTCTTCAGCGAAGAACTCGTCGATCTGGGAGCGCTGCATCCCGTCCTGGATGAATTGGTGTTCGTCAGCCATTATGCTTCGACCTCCTCGACGACGATCTCGACGTCGACCTCCGGCGTGTTCCACGGCGACGCACGCCCCATCGCACGGGGCTTGCGGCCCTGGGACTCACCGACCTTGTGTGCCGCACAGTGCGCGATCTCCATCGCCTCGCCGTCGAACCCCTGATGGTCCGCGTTCGCGGCGACGTTCGTGAGCAGTTCCTTGAACGCCTTGCTGGCCTTCTCGGGGAAGCGACCGGCGTCCCAGCCGTCGATGTCGCTCCGATGACCGACACCGCTGTTGTGCTGCTTGAACGGCACCGAGCGGTCGCCGGCGATGACGTCGTCGAGGTACGCTTGCGCGTCCGCGACGGTCATCCCCTTGATCTCTCGCGCGATGGCCTTGCTGTGCTTGTTGCTCATGTGACGCTCCCGGAGCATGGCTTTCGCCGTCGAATCCGGATCCGCGTCGACGCTGTAACTGATTCCCATGGTTTACTTGAGTGGCACGAACTTCGAGGACCGCGTCGCCCCGATACCGGCCTGTCCGTGCTCGACGGACGTCCGCGTGAGCTGGAACTCGCCGAGGTAGTGCCCGATCATCTCGGGCTCCACTCGAACGCGCTCGAACTCCTGGCCGTTGTACACGGCGAACGTGAGGCCGACGAACTCCGGCAGCACGACCATGTCGCGCAGGTGCGTGCGGAGCGGGTCGTTCGCGGTTTCCTCTTCGGTCGCGTCGCGAGCCGCTTCGAGGAGCTTCTGCTTCTCCACGGAGAGGCCGCGTTCGATACTTCGCCGCTGTCGAGCGGGCAGCAGTTCCGCGACGTCATCCAGGTCGAGTGCCTGGAGTTCGTCGAGCGTGTGGCCGCGGTACGTGAACTCCTCGTCCTCGTCCCGGCCGGTTCGGTATTCCTGATTCGTCATTTGTTACCACCCCGTCCCGTCCGTCGGGAGGAGATGTCGCCGACCTTCCGGCCCGGCGGCGCGTTCCGCGACACGGACTTGGGCTGACCCGGGTGCTGGCGGCCACCGCCACCGAACGGGTGGTCGACGGCGTTCATCGCGACACCACGCACGGTCGGCCACTTGCCACCGCGAGCACGCATCTTGTGGTACTTGTTCCCGGCCTTCACGAACGGCTTCTCCGTCCGACCGCCACCGGCGACCACGCCGACCGTGGCGCGGCAGTCCGGCGACAGGCGCTTCATCTCGCCACTGGGCAACTGCACGACCGCGGCGTCGCGGTCGTGCGTGATGAGGTCCGCGCTCGTACCCGACGCACGCGCGAACTTCCCACCGTCACCCGGCTGGCGCTCCACGTTACACACGGGAACGCCCTCGGGGATCTCCGCCAGCGGCATCGTGTTACCGGGCTTGATCTCCGAGGAGATACCGACCTGCAGTTCGTCGCCGACCGCGATCCCTTCGGGCGCGAGCACGAGGCGGCGGTCGCCGTCCTCGAACTCGACGGCCGCGACGGGCGCGGAGCGAGCGGGGTCGTGCTCGATGTCGACGACCTCGCCCGCGACGACGTCCGATTCCTCGAGCTTCTTGTGCGAGAGGTCAGCCTTGTAGCGGTGACTGGGGGCTCGGAACGTCGAGCCACCACGACCGCGTCGCTGACCCTGGATTCTGCGTCCCATTCTTAGAACACCCCGATGCGGGAGGCCACTTCCTGCGCGTCGTCGTCCTCGCTCAGACGAACGATCGCCTTCTTCTGGCCCTTCATCGTGATCATCGTGTTCACGTCGTTCACGTCGACCTCGAACTGCGACTCGACGGCGTCGCGGACGTCGATCTTCGAGGCTTCGTCGTGCACGACGAACTGGAGCTTGTTCTCGAAGTCCATCGCGTTCATCGCCTTCTCGGTGACGAGCGGGAACCGAATGATGTCGGCGCTCATCGCTCGTTCACCTCCTCGACCGCGGACTCGGTCCAGACGGTGAGACGACCGGCGTGCGTGCCGGGCGCGAGGTCGGAGACGTCGACGTTCGCCGCGGTGGCGACGTCGGCGCCCGCGAGGTTCCGTGCGGCCTTCGACGGGCCAGCGTCACTGGACGTGACGAACAGCACGGACTTCGGCTCCGTGTACTTCCGGCCACGGGCCTTCCCCTGGCCTGCACGAACCGACCGACCCTCGTCGGCCCGCTCGACGTCCGCGTCGAGACCGAGCGCTTCGAGGAGCGCGACGACCTCCTTGGTCTTCGCGAGATCCTCGAACTCGTCGGACACGACGACGGGCAGGTCGAGGTCGTCGTCGAACGCGTGACCGCGCTCGGCCACGCGCGCTTCGTCCACGGTCGCCGCGACCGCCGACCGGAACGCGAGCTTGCGTTCCTTGTCGTTGATCGACTTCCCCTGGTCTTTCTCGGCCTTCGGCGGATGCGCCTTGCGACCCCCGACAGTCTGGGGGACGCGCGCAGCCTGACCGTTCGTGCGCGGCACGTGCGCCATGCCACGCCCGGAGCCGGGCGATTCCGCGGACGTCCGGAGACCCGCGTTCGGGTCAGCTCCGTAGTCCTGCTTCGCGTTTGCCTGTGCGACGCCGACCGCTCGCTTGATGAGGTCCGGGCGGTACTGCGTCCCGAAGACCTCCGGCAGCTCGAGCGAGTCGGACTCGTCGCCGTCCAGGTCGTAGATTGTCGCGTTCATGATTTAGCCCTGGTTCGATGCTGTGGAGACGTACCGGACCTCGGGGTCGAGGCGCGGTTGCTCGTTCGGTCGGATGGCCGGACGAAGTCGGAGCAGGCGCTGGTCGGGACCAGGCACGCTCCCCTTGACGAGCGTGTACGGACCGTCGACCTCGCCGTAGTTGACGAAGCCGCCGTCCACGTTCGCGTCGTCACCGTCACCGAGCCCGAGGATACGCTTGTTGAGCTCGGTGCGCTGGTGGTAACCCGTCTGCCCCTGCTGGGGGACCGTCGAGCGGACGCGGCTCGGGTTCCACGGACCGAGGTTCCCGATGCGGCGCCGCCATCCCTGGCGGGCGTGCTTGCCCTTCCGCTTCTGGACGCCCCAGCGCTTGACGGGACCCTGGGTGCCCTTGCCTTTCGTGACACCGGCGACGTCGGCGAGTTCGCCCTCGCGGAAGACGTCCGTGGTGTCGTGCGCGCCGCCGTCCTCGAGGAGTTCGAGGCCGTAGTCGACGCGGTCGTCGATGGAGCCACCGCCGATGCGGGTCTCCATGACGTCCGGCTTCTTCTTCGGGACCGACGGGACGCTCCGCGGCGTCGTGTGCGTGATGGCACGGACGTCCGCGATGTCCGCCTCGTCGACGGTCGCGCGGAACGCGTCGGCCTTCGTCTCGAAGTCGACGTCCTCCGGGACGTCGAGGACGCGGTCGAGGTCGTCGTCGACCTCGGGCGCCCAGACTTCGGTGAGCGGCTGCTTGCCGTAAGGTGTGTTCTCGTACGCTCGCAGGGCGACCGCCTTCATCGGCGGGGTCTCGATGATGGTCACGGGGACGGTCTCCTCCATCCCTTCGCGGGGGGAGTCGGACTCGTCGTTGATCATCACCACGTGCGTCATGCCGGCCTTGTAGCCGGCGAAAGCCTGCAGCGTCGGCTGTCCATCGTCCTCGGGCCACGAGTTGAATCGCGGCGTCTCGCTAGACGCGCGCACTCGTGGGCCGAATCCGAGCGAGCCTTTGCGTGGTCTGCTTGGTTGTGGCATGCTGTTACCTCGTTAGGGTGAGGCAGCCGAGTGTCGCGAACAACGCTTCTTCGGTTCGCACGACCTCGCTGCCCTGGTTCGGAATCGAATTCACCCAGAGGTCGAACCCGGGTAGGTCACCGGATTCGACGGTGTTCGAGTCCACGGCGTCGGCGTCGACGCCGAGGATCGGCGGCAGCCCTCTGTCGGGCGCCCCGAAGACGACGGTCGTTCCGTCCTCCTGGATGCGCCCGGCGAGCGTGTCCAGCCTGGACACGGAGAGCTCCTCCCCGTGTCGCGAAGCGGCGATGGTCACGCCTGCGTCCTCACGGCCGAGTGCTGCCGATATGGTCGATTGCGACACCTCGAACCCCGGAAGCGGGGCGTCGACGAGTCGCGCACGAACCGGTCGTCTCGAAGAGACCCTGACGGTCACGCGCTCTCCCTCAGCCACCTCCATCTCCGGAGGGACGTTGAGGGAGATCGGGTGTTGCAGTCCGCAATTGACCCGGACGCGCCCTTCAGGTCCGACCTCGGTCACGATTCCCTGTCTTAACGACTCCGAATCGTTCGATTCGGAGCCGGTCTGTGACGCCGGGAGAAGCGGCGGCAGGACACCGACGTACTCGAGTTCGGGCCGTTTTCCCCAGGCCTCGCGTTTGAGGTAGGGGGGCGTTGCGGCGTATTCGAGTACGGTGCGTACGAAGTCGCCGCCTCGTTTCCGTTCGCCGTCTTCGTCGGGGAAGACGACGAGTCGGTCCGCCCGGAAGATCGTCGCCGCGCGGGCGACGTAACCGAGTTTGCGAGTTGCCTCGCGTTTGTCCTCGGCTTCCCGGGTGAGTGAGGACGGCACGAGTACGCTGGTGGTCATGCCGTGACGCTTTCTCGCCTCGTCACTAGACTGTGCCGATTGTATTCGAACGCGGCATAAAAGGGTGCCGGATTGTTTTCGGTGTTGTGAGCCGCTCTCAGCCCACTAGCCGCGTGTTTCGCGTTCACAAGGAGACGGCTTGCCGTGGGTTGGTGTTCCACGGCCACGGGGCGAAGTGTCAGAACGACCGATATACGTGCGGGGCGTCGAGTGCCGTTGCGGCGTCGCGCTTCCGGCTCGAGCGAGACGCCGTCGCGATCACAGTTCGAGTGGCCGTGCGTCGCGCGAGCGCTCGCGTACGAAGTGAAATATTACTCCCTCTTCTCGACCCCGGCGCCGTGTGCTGGTTTCCCGTCACGATGTCGCGTCGATTCGGAACCCTTATCTGTAACCCGGCCACTACGATTAGGTACGCGAAAGCGATACCGCGCGCAGGTAGTGTAGTGGTATCACGTGACCTTGCCATGGTCACAACCGGGGTTCAAATCCCCGTCTGCGCATTCTCGTACTTTCGAAACGACGAGCGGTGCGAGAGTCTGAAAGCGCGAAGGTCGGGATTCTGAATTTGAACCGTTGTGAGACGGTCGACCTCGCTTCGCTCGGTCGCTGCGACTCTCAGGGTTCAAATCCCGTCTGCGCAGTTCTCTCCATGCCGACGCCGACAAGCGTCGCTTAGCGGTTCGGTCGGGTTGGTCGGTGGGCGAGTCGGCCGTGGGGTTCGTGCGGAGAACGAGTGGTTGAGCGACGCGGACGTTCCGCGGTCGCGGTCACTCCTCGTCGTGTGTGGTAAGGCGTTCGATGGCGGCGAGGGTGTCCGTCTCGTCGATGGTGTCCGAGCGGACGGTGGCGTGGATGACCTTGGCCGCGAGTTCGGTGTCCTGGAGTGGTGAGTCCGTTGTGGGTCCTTCCCTCGCCGTGTCCTCGACGCATTGTTCGAGTCCGCCGACGGTGGCAGCGAGGTCGTCGACGGCGTCGGCGAGGGCGCCGACGTCCGTGCGGTCGTCGTCCGGTGACCGCGTGGGCTGCGTCTCCGCGAGTGCGGTCGCGACCGCTCGGTCGACGTCGGTCGACTCGCTGGTCGATGGTTCCTCGGCCGGTTCGACATCAGGTTCGGCTGACGTCTCCGCGGCCCCGTCGTTGACCCCCTCGGTCACCGTCTCGCTCGCGGCGAGCGCGCCGGGGCGCTCCACGTCGGCGTCGGCTCTGTCGGGGTCGCTCGCAACGACGTCGCTCGTCGCCGGCGATGATGGTGTGCTTTCGGCCGATTCGCTCACCGTCGCGTCCTCGTCTGGCGCACTCTCCCGAGTCTCGGGCGTGCTCTCGGCGTTGTCGGTGGTGACCTGGTCCTCGCTCGGGGCGGGTTCGTCGAGCGCGAGTTCCGCGACGTACGACTCGCGGTTCGCCCAGTCGAAGTCGTCGATGGCATTGAGTTGCGTGCTGACCGTCGCCTGACTCACGTCGAACGATGCCGCGATCTCGCTCTGGGTCGCGTCGGGTCGGGCTCGGATCGCCGCGAGGTACTCGCGCTGGCGGTCGGTCAGTGCCTCGACCCGGTCGGGCGCCGTGTCGTCCGCGTTCGTCTCACCGACTTTACCATCGTCAGCGGTCGCGTCCACGTCCGTTTCGGCCTCAGGGACGTCCGCGTCGGCTCCACCGTTGGCCGCGTTCGCGTCCGGTCCGTCATCGTCGTCGTCCACGTCGAGTCCGTCGTCGTTCCAGCCGGCGGGCGTCGCCGTGGTCGCGTCCTCGTCCGCGTCGCTCGCCGGAGGCATGGTCAGTCCGCTTCCGTCGGAGGCGGCCGCGGACGCGTCACCGCTGCTCCCCACCGTCTCATCGGGACTCGCCGACGGGTCGCCGTAGTCCTCGAGGACGCGTTCGACGAGCGACGGTGACGCCCCCGTCACGTTCTCGGCGAGTTCCTCGATGGAGTCGTCCGGGCGGTCTTCGGCGACGTCGAGTATCTGCTTGTGAACGATCGCTTTCGGCACTGTCCGTCCCCCGCCTGAGTCGTCTTGTTCGGATTGCATCCCCCGTCTGTACGGGAGTTACGTAGTATCCGCCAAAGGGCTGTTGCCCAGAACGTGACCTCGTTGCTAGGGGCGACGCGATGGAAGGGCTCGCGCCGGCCGCGCCATCGACGCCTCGGTCCGTACCGGGCGACGCGCGGCCAGTGGCCCGTTCAATACGTGGTTCCGCCGGCCTCCGTTCCGGTGGTTCCGGTCCCCGCCTCGGTGCCATCGCCTTCGTCGTCACCGTCGTCGTCTCCCTCGTCCTCGCCGCCGACCGATTCGAGGTCGGACCAGGAGACGGTACCCCGTTCGACGACGGTCTCCGGCTGGAGTGCGGGGTCGGTGAGGGTGACGCGGGAGAGTCCGACGGGACCGGCTCGCGGCTCGGGGAGGGCTTCGGGGTCGCTCGTCTCGAACGGCGCGGTGGTCTCGTCGCCGACGACGATCCGCATCGCCATCCCGAACCCTTCGTGCGGCGAGCAGATGATGTCGTAGACGCCGGGGGTTTGCAAGGAGAGCAGCCACGTGTCCGGAACGGGCCCGGCTGGCATCGCACCACCGTCGCCGCCGTCGGTGGTTCCCGTCATCGTCGTCCCGGTCTCGGTCCCAGTCGTCCCGGTCCCAGTCGTCTCGGTCATCGTCCCGGTCACGGTCCCGGTCGTCTCGTTCCCGTCGCTGCCACCTTCCTCGGCGGGTGGCGCTGGCGGTTCGACCATGTCGCCGGGGATCGTGTCCGGTCGGAAGCCCATGAGTGGCGAGGAGAACGCGTCGACGCCGAGCGGGACGCGTCGCCGCATCCCGAACGCGGGATGTATGCCGACGACGTTGTGGTCGGGCGTCGTGAACGTCCACCTGACGACGTCTCCGGGGGCGACGTGGAGGCCGGTGGGTTCGTAGAAGAAGTCCGCGGGACGGTCCGGGTTCGACGGTGGGCCGCTGATGAGCGTCTGGACGTCGTGGACGGTCCCGGTGTGTTCGTCGAGGTCGGTCACCGTCGACGTCCCCCCGGTGTCTCCCCCGCCGGCGCCGAGCGTCGACCAGCCGAGTGCGCCGAGAGCCGCGCCGGCACCGAGCGCCTTCATGACGTTCCGTCGTGCGGTACCGATCGGTCGTGTGAGTCGGTCTCGTGACATCCCAGTGGCGTCCTACGACGCGAGAACTGCTTGTTATATGCCGGTTCTCGCACGTCCGTGTCGAGTTACGCCGGATTACCTGGAGCTACGCCGGGTTACTTCGAGCGCGCGCTCGAACCGGGGAGGCCACCGCGGTTCGCGATACAGCGACCTTTCTCGAGGAATCTCGCACCTACTCGCGTACAGGGCCGGATGCGTCGGTCGCGTAGCGGTCGGCGTCCCGTCGCGTCCCGTCGGGTTCGCCCCTGGGAGCGGTCGCGTTCGACCGTCGAGACCGTGGTCCGTGGTGGCTCGTGGGACGTTGACGTGTACTGGAAACGCTTTTCCGGAAACCCCGTGACAAGTCGGGATATGGAGAAAGCGCTGGCAGTAGTTCGAGTGGATACAGGTGCGACGGAGGAACTCGTCGAGGAGGCGGTCGAGCTGTGCGAGGGCGTCGATGCGGAGCTCGTGCTCCTGCACGTGATGCCCGAGGACGAGTACGAGGAGCGGATGGCGACGCGGATGGAGACCGGGAGCGGCGGCGGGGCGTTCTCCATCAACGAGGCCGAGCGCGAGGCGACCCACATCGCGAAGGAGGCGGGCCGTCGAGTCGTCGAGGAGCACGACGTCGACGTCGAGTACCGCGGCATCGTCGGCCACCTCGAACAGGACGCCATCGAGGTCGCGGAGGACGAGGACTGCGATCACGTCTTCGTCGCCGGTCGCCGCCGGTCACCGAGCGGGAAGGCGTTCTTCGGCGACGCCACGCAGCGCATCCTCCTGAACTTCGACGGGATGGTGACGGTGTCGCTCTACGACGAGTGACGCCCCGCCGACCACGGGGGCCGCGGCAGTCGACGGGCTTTCGGTCGCGCTCGACGTACCCTCGGGTATGACCTGCGTCGCGTTCCTGTCGGTCGCACCGGTCACGGAGGACAGCATGGCTGGCGAGGTCGCGAAGGCCGTCGCCGCGCTCGAGGACTTCGACGTGGCGTACGAGACGACGCCGATGGGAACGACCATCGAGGCCGACGACGCGGAGACGGTGTTCGCGGCCGCGAACGCCGCGCACGCCGCCGTCGACGGCGACCGCGTGTCCACGTTCCTGAAGCTGGACGACAAGCGGACGGTCGAGACGACCGCTCGGGCGAAGGTCGACCGCGTCGAGACGGAGCTCGGTCGCGACGCGCGCTCGACCCAGGACTGACTTGCGAGCGATTCCGCCTGCCCGCGAGCACCGCGGCTCCCTCCGGTCGCCGCGGCGCTCGTTCGGCGACTCCCTGCGGTCGTCGCCTGCGCCAGACTGACGTCTTTTATTCGTGAGCGCGCGCTAGCGGGGGTATGCAGAGCCTGAATCGGATGGCCATCGAGCTCGTCGACGAGGCCATCGACTTCGCGGAGCAGTTGCACGTTGGGGCGTTCGAACTGGACAACGAGGCGACGGTCCTCGACTTCGGCGTCGACTTCGACGGCGGGCTGGAGGCGGGACTTCTCCTCTCGGAGATACAGACCGCGGGGCTGGCGACCGTCCAGTCGGAGCTCGGTGACGTGGCTGGAGCGCCGTTGAGTCACGTCGAGTTGACGACGGATCATCCGGCGTACGCCCTCCTGTGCTCGCAGAAGGCGGGCTGGGAGGTCAGCATCGACGACTTCGAGGGGCTCGGGAGCGGGCCGGCGCGCGCGCTCGTCGGCGAGGAGGACGTCTTCCGGACGATCGGGTACCACGACGCGTTCGACCTGACGGCGCTCGCGGTGGAGACGGAGACGCTGCCCGAGGAGGCGGTGGCGGAGCACGTCGCGGAGCTGACGGAGACGAACGTCGAGAGCGTGTTCCTGCTGGCGTTCCCGACGGCGAGCATGGCGGGGAGCGTGAGCATGGCGGCGCGCGCGGGCGAGCTCGCGACCTTCCGCCTCGCGGAGCTCGGGTACGACCCGCTCTCTGTCCTGTCGGTGAACGCTCGCGCACCGGTCGCGCCGGTCGCGCCGACGGAGGACGAGGCGATGGCGCGCACGAACGACGCGCTCGCGTACGGCGGCGAGGTGCATCTCGTGGTCGACCAGGGATTCGACCGGTTCGACGAGGTGGCGAGCACGGCGAGCGAGACGTACGGGAAGCCGTTCATGGAGGTGTTCGACGAGCAGGGCTGGAACTTCCAGCAGATTCCGAAGGACGTGTTCGCGCCGGCGAAGGTCACGGTCGACGTCCGCGGCGGCCCGACGCACGTGTTCGGCGAGACGGACGAGGAACTGCTCGCGGAGAGCTTCGACCTCCAGGGGTAGGTCGGGATGCGTTTCAAGCACGTGCCGCGTGCGCCGACGTCGGTCGAGCGCGTGTTCGAGTGTCGGCGGGCGGTCCCGCTGGTGCCGGATACGCAGGACGACTGCTGTGCGCGGCTGATGGAGCGCGTCGGGTTCCCGGACCGGGACGAGGCCGCGAAGTGGTTGACGTTCCTGCGCGCGCTCGGGCTCGTCGCGGAGCACGAGCGCGGGTACGCCCGCACTCGCGAGGACGTGACCGCGGACGCGCTCGCGGACCGGTTCCTCGACGGCGTCTACCTCGCGCCCGCGGTCCGCGAGGCGGTCGCGAGTGCGGACGAGCCGCTGTCGGCGGACGCGGTGTTCGAGTCGGTCGCCGAGGGCGTCCCGCAGTACGAGCGCAACAAGTACCCGACGAACTGGCGCGAGGTCTGGGGCGACACGGTCGGGCGCGAGCTCGACTGGCTCGCGCTCCTGGGCGAACTCGAAGCGACCGACGGCGGCCGGTATCGGGTCGCGTAGCGCGACCGGCATCGGACGGCGTGGCGCGGTCGGCGCGTCGGGCGTGACCCGGCGGCCGCGAGCGGTCGCTCACGCTCGGCGTCGTGCGGCGAGCGCGAGGAAGAGGACGCCGAAGAAGGTGGGGAAGCTCGCGACGAAGTAGAGGATTTCGGCGCCGTCGACGCTGCTGGTCGCACCGAGTGCGACGAGCGCGACGGCGAGCACGAGCGAACCGACGCCGGCGGCGCCGGTTGCGACGCGGTCGCTGCGCGAGCGCGTGGCGTCGACGGTGCTGTCGGCGGCGACGCCGGCGTCGAGGTCGTCGCGAACCCGGTCGTAGGCGTCGCTCGGTATCGTGAACAGGGCGGGTGCGTCGCGGCCGCCGGGGCGGGCGACGAACCGCGGGTGGACGAGGACGAGGCCGCCGACGTCGAGCGCGCGGACCGACGAGAGGTCGGCGAGCGGATGCGTGTTCCCGTGGACGGTGAGCGTGTCGGCGTCGCGGTCGACGCGCCCCGACGGGCCGCCGATGGCGAGTCCCATCGACGCGAGGAAGAGGACGGCGACGAGCGGATATGCCGCGAGCGCGAGGACCGTCTCGACGGTGAACGTCGCGACGAGTCCCGTGGCGGCGAGCGCGACGCTGACGGCGACGCCGAGCGGATGGAGTGCGCCGAGGTCGAACGCCTCGGTGGGCCACCAGTCGTCCGGGCGCTGGTCGGCGTCGAGGAACGCGACGAGTCCGAGGACGGAGAACGGGCCGCCGACCAGCACGAGGACGACGACGACGAACAGCGTCCCGCCGTCGCCGCTTGCAACGGCGGCACCGACGGCGATCGCGACGAGCGCGAGCGCGAGGAACGCGAACGCGCCGAGGACGCCGACGAGCGCGTACCCACAGAGACGCCCGAATCGCGTGTCCGTGGGCGCCACCTCCCAGGACACGGCGTCCCCCTCATTCGTTTTCATGCCGTAGCTGTTCGGAAGATTACTGCAAAAGTGCTGGGTTCGGTCGGTTCTGGTGACTCCACGAGTGGAATCACGGCTCACGCGGCCGGAATCACGGCTCACGCGGCCGAGCTCACGGACACGCGGTCGAGTTCACGCCGAGCCTTCCTCCGAGACCTCGTTCGTGGAGTCCTCGGACGCGCCGGATGCCGACCCGTTCTCGGCGACGTCCTCGCCGTGCGTGTGGTGGTCGCGGGCGACGGTGACGGGGACGGACGACCGGCGGATGACGGTCTCGGCGACGCTCCCGAGGAGGATGCGCGTGACGCCCGACCGGCCGTGGCTGCCCATGACGACGTGGTCGACGTCGTGCTCCTCGGCGTACCCGACGATGGTGTTCGCGGGCCGGCCGACCTCGATCGTGGTGTCGACGTCGACGTCGGCGTCGCGGACGCGGGCGGCGGTGTCGTCGAGGGTGTCGCTGGCGTCCTCGCGGGCGCGGTCGAGCCACTGGTCGCCGAGGGGCGGGAGCGAGAGGCGGCGGCGCGAGCCGGCGTCGGCGGGGTCGATGACTGTGAGCAGCGTGACGGTGGCGTCCGGGAACGCTTCCAGCGCGAACTCCAGCGCGCGGTCGGCCTGCGTGGAGTCGTCGTACGCCACGAGCACGTGCACAGACATGGTAACAGATAGCACAGTGAATGGGATAAGTAATTCGACCGTTCAGGACGGTTCACCGCGACCGAACCCACCGACTACCACGGGCTTCGAGGCGCGCGAGGTCCTCAGCGCCCGTGCTTCGTGACGCATTTCGGAAGCCCGACGATCTCGACGGGCTCGGAGTTGTCCGGCGAGTACACCACCATCTGGCCCTTCTCCATGTACGGCACCTTGTCCTCGAGGTTGCTCGGGATGTTCACCGCGGAGATGGCGTCCTCGTCGCCGAGGTTCAAGACGACCGTCGTGTTCACCTGCTTGAACACGGGGTCGGCGACGTCCTGCGGGTCCTGCGTGATGAGGAACAGCCCGAGGCGCTCCTTGCGCCCCTGCTTGGCGGCGTCCGTGAACTTCGAGATGACCTTCCGCGCCTGCACGTCCTCCGCGTCCGTCAGGAAGTTGTGCGCCTCGTCCATCCCGAGGACGAGCGGCGTCTCCTTGATGCGCTCGTAGTGCGGGTCGTTCGAGAGCTTCTGGTCGACGAGCAGGCTCGCCAGCGCGAGCACGACCGTCGTCGTCTGCCGCGAATCCGTGACGTGGTACGTCGGCACGACGCTCAACCCACCGGGGCGCACGAACTCGTTCACCATGTCCGTGATGGCGCGCGCGCTCTGATCGAAGACGTCCCCGAACCCGTACGTCCGGCGCTTGATGGCGTCGAACGTCGCCTCGTGCACGCGCCCGCTCTCGTCGAGCTCCTCCTTGAGCGCCGGGTCGTCGAGGAACGACCGGAACTGCTGGTAGGTCCCCGACGACCCGTAATCGTCGAAGAACCGACCGAGGAGCAACTTCAAGGCCGGGTACTGGTTGTCGTTCAGGCCGGCGCTCGCGACGAGCCACGGCCGCGACCGCACCATACTGAAGGGGATGGTGAACTCGACCTGCTCCGCGCGATGATGGTCGGCGCTGTACGTCGCCGACCCGACCTTCGGCACGAACGCGGTCGTGTCGTCGACGCCGCCGTACGCGACGCCCTCGCGCTCCAGTCGCCGACGGAAGTCGTCGTCCGCGGCGACCGCGGGGTTGTCGTCGTGCATCTGCGCGTACTCGTCCTGCGGGTCGAACATCACGACCGCCGGCCGGCTCTCACGCCCGCCCTCCATCGGGTACGTCCGGTCGGCCGCGAGGAACTGCCGGAGGACGTTCTTCGCGCCGTGGGTCTTCCCGCTCCCGGTCCCGCCCGCGACGAGCGTGTGCCGGAACAGGAGCGGGTCGCCCTCGCTGTAGTCGTCCTTCAACCGATAGTCGATCGTCGGCGGCTCCGCCGCCGTCCGAACCTTCTCCCCGCCGACGGAGAGATGCCCGAGGAACACGCCGTCGTCCGGCATCTTCAACCCGGTCTTTATCTCCGCGGTGTCGCTCGCCACCCGCACCACCGTCTCCGGTTTCGGGACGCGGTCGACCATCCGGCGCTTCAGCTCGTCGTCGCTGTCGTCGCGAAAGATGACGCTCATCGGTTCGAGCGTCGCCATGAACTTGTAGTCCGCCTCGTCGATACCGTCGCGACGCATCGCGCGACGCGCGTGAATCTCGTTCGCGTCGTCGCTCACGAACGCCTGCTCGTACTCCAGGCCCGTGATGCGACAGAACAGCTTCTCGCCGTCCGGATACGGCACGAGCAGGTACTTCCCGATGCGGACCTGCGGTCGGTTCCCGGTCGTCACGTACGCCCGCAGCTGCGTGTCCTCCTCGCGCTCCGCGATCTGGAGGCCGGCCGACACCGCCACCGTCCCGATACCGTCGTCGCTCCCCGCCGGCGACACGTCGACGCGCTCGAAGTCGTCACCGACCGCCGCCTCCCCACCACCGTCGGACGAAGCGCTCGCGGCGGGCTCCGGCTCATCACCCGCTCCATCGTCCTCGTCGTCACCAGCGAAGTCCCCGAAGTCACCGAGGTCAGTCATAGCACACCCTCACACCGCGAGCACCATACCCCTTTTCACGCACCCACGACCGCGCGCCCACCCGCAACGCGAACACCATCGTCGCACGCCCAGGAACGCGTCGAACGGCCAGAAACGACGCCCTTGCGGGTGCCGTACACTCGTCCGGTCGCTGCCTCCAACGGCCAGAAACGACGCCCTGGCGGGCGTCGTATGCTCGTTCGGTCGGTGGGACCCACTCCCCTTATTCGGCTGCAGGCCGTCAGTGAAATCATGTTACTAGTCCGCGGCGCTGCCGGCGGGACCGAGCTGACCGGCACCGTCTACGAGCGCGGGGAGCGCGCTCCGCAGTTCCAGGGTGCGCCCGACGAGGACGCGCCGTACGTGTGGGTCTGCGACGAGTTCTACGAGGTCGAGAGCGGCGGGAGCATTCAGGAGGTCGACGGGCGCGAGGTCCACGTGGCGTTCGACTCGCCGATGCCGCGCGGGTTCGACACGCGCGACCAGGCCGTCGAGGCGGCGCACGAACACGTCCGCACGCAGTTCGCGCGCATCGGCGTCGACGCCGACGAGGTCGAGGTCAGCGTCGAGAAGGTCGAGCACGCGTGAGTGACGGCGGGGCCGGCGACCGCGCTCGCTACTCGTCGCCCCACCTGACGTCGTCGTACTGGCGGGCGCGCCGGGACTGGAACGTCTCCTCGAGGGTCTCGCGGAGCGAGCGCTTCTCGCGGCCGCCTATCTTCGCGAGTTCGTCGGCCTTCCCGACCGCCAGCGGCGGGCCGCGTTCGGCGGCGACGGACGCGAGCGCCCACTGCCGGAGGGCCTCGCGTCGGCTCTCGCGGCGCGTCACCGCGTACGGCGCTTCGAGCCGGTAGAGGACGTCCGTCCGCGGGTCGTATATCGCGCAGAACGTGACCTCGTAGGCCTCGTCGTCGAGACGGCGGTCGACGCCGAGGGCGTCGCCGTGCCGGGAGAGCACGCGGTCGGTGCCGCCCCTGGAGACGAACCACGACGTCGCGGTGAGCGCGCTCGTGTCGCGCTCGAACCGCCGCGGCGCCGGGCCGTCGTCGTCGGCGTCGCGACGCTCCTCGTCGGCGACCATCTCGCCGCGTTCCAGGAGGCGTTTGAACATCGCGGCGTCGTCGACCCACGGCGCCTGTCCGAGCGAGTCGCGGACGACGCGCGTGATGGCGTTCCCCGCGGGGTTCTTCACGAACCCGACGAGCGGCACGTCCTTCTCGACGAAGCGCTCGACGAGCCGGACGTAGTTCTCGACGACCTCCTCCGGCTGGTCCTCCTCCTCGAGGACGGTCTTGAGTTCGGGGTGCTGGTCGGCCCACCGCAGGAGACCGGTCGGGTAGATGGGGCCGTCGAGGACGAGGAGGTCGTCGACGACGTCCGCGTTCGTGCGGGCGTGCTCGGATTCGGCGCGGTACAGCGAGAGGGCGTGCACGACCCCTTCCTCGAAGCGGTTCACTCTCGGGGCTTGCCGGATCTGCGTGCGGACGTAGCCGCTGTCGTTCATCGTCCAGTCGTCCTCGTCGAACGCGACGGTGGCGTCCGCGGAGTGCACGGTCATCACCATCGTCCGGCCGCGGTGGAGGTCGAGGTCGCTCGGCGTCGCGCTCATCGCGGCCTGCGCGATGTCGAGGACGAGGCCGTTCGAGAACGTCGTCGGGTTGATTGTACCGGCGTCGAGCCCGTGCACGGACTCGAACGCGGTGTCGGCGAGCGCGACGACCTCGACGTCGGCGACGAGCCGGCGCTGGTCCTCGATGGGTTCGAGGACGCGGTCGCCGTCGGACACGAGCGGGTCGAGGTACTCGTTCCAGACGGTCTCGGCGACGTCGCGATGGTCGGACTCGTCGACGTCGTACTGGATGCGGCGTGCGAGGCGCGCGATGCCCTCGTAGTGCACGGGGTCGAGCGTCACGTCTGCGACACCGTGGGGGATTCGCTTAAGCACGGTGGTCGGGTCGGAGACCCCCTCGCGAGCGGTTGTCGACGACGCGGTGCGACAGGACTTATATCGTTCCGGCGTCAGTTCCGGACACGATGAACGAGGGGCTCGGACTACTCGCGACCGGCGTCTTCGTGGGCTTGCTCGGCGTGCTCATCCGCTTCGGTGGGATGGTCGAACTCGTCGCGGGGTACGACCCCGAGCGCGTCGAGGACGACGAGGGATTGGCGCGGTTCGTGGGGTCGAACGTACTGTACGTGGCGGCGTTGACCGTGGTCGTCGGCGTCGTCGAGTACGTGGATGTCGTCGACGGGGTCGGCTGGCACTGGGGCGCGTACCTCGTGGGCGTGTTCGCGCTCGCGGCGCGGACGATTCGTGGTGCTCGTCGGTTCGAGCGACCCGTCGACGCCTGATTTACTCGACTCCGAACTAATTTCTATCACCGAGTTTATGTTTCTCCGGGCGTCATCGTCGGGTAGATGAGCGACCCCGCGACCCCCGAGCGCGGCAGCGAGGACCCGGTCGACTGGCGGCGCACCGACGACGGCGTCCGCCTCTTCGACCCCGAGAACGACGACGCCTGGATCGAGGTCACGTTCGAGGCCGGCGTCGACCCCGAGAAACGCCTGTTCATGGTGTGCGACGACTGCGGCGCCGTCGCCGCCCAACGCACGCGCCCCGGTCGCGCCAGCGTCTGCGCGGACTGCGGCACCGAACACGAACACGAACCCCGGCGTCCGCCCGAGCAGACGCGAGAGTAGCTCACCTTCTTCCCTCTCGCGTCCCACCGTCCACGTATGCCCGCCGACGAGTCCACCGACCGCGAGCCACGCACCATCGCGGTCAGCGAACGCGTCCACGAGCACGTCCAGTCGATGGGGATGCCCGACGAATCCGCGAGCGAGACGCTCGAACGACTCCTCGGCCTCAGCCCCGACCCCGCGACGCTCGGGGCGGACGACCTCTCCACGCCCCTCCCCGACGACCCGGTGGTGCCGGACGCGCTCGCCCCCGACCCGACGACGGACGCGACCGCCGTCGACCCCGACGAGATACCGGACCCCGAGCCCGCGCCCAGCGACGTCGACGGCGCACTCGGCGAACTCGCCGGCATCCTCGACGTCGAGGACCGCGAGCGAACCGAGGCGCTCCTCGAACAGATCGCCGACGCCGACCCCGCGGAGCTCGACGGTATCGTCGCCGCGCTCGAAGACGAACGCCAAGCCGAGGACCGCGCTGGCCGCAACGACGATGACGACGACGATGAGGCGTCGGCCAGCGACGGCGTCTAGAAGATGTTCGCCTGCCGGTACACCGAGATGCCCTCGTTCGTGATCTCGTAGGGCTTGGTCTCCCGGGAGTGGTTCGCGTCCCGTATCTTCTGTATCTCGATGGCCAGCCGGGTCTCGCGGAAGTCGTCCGGGCGGACGTACTGGAGGACGAACACCGCGTCCGTGAGGTACTCGACGATGCCGTGCCGGCTCGTGTAGGAGTGCTCGTCGCTCGCCTCGCTCGTCAGCATCGTCGTCACGCCCGCGTTCTTCAGTGACTGCGTGAAGTCGTAGATCTCGTTCCGGCGTCTCGCGCGGTCGTCGTACATCATCTCGAGGAGCGACACGGAGTCGAGGACGAGCCGCGTCGCGTCGAAGGACTCGATGAGTCGCGGGAGCTCCGAGCGGATGGACCGCAGCGAGTTCGCCATCTCCACCGGGTCGAGGTCGACGACGGCGAGCTGCCCGTTGTCGGCGTACTCGTCGAAGTCGAGTCCCTTCTCGGTCGCTGAGTTGATGACGCGTTCGCGGGACTCCTCGAGCGTGATGTAGATGCCGCGTTCGCCGTTCCGGAGCGCCTCGTGGAGGAACTGGAGCGCGAACGTCGTCTTCCCGGTCCCGGCGGACCCGATGGTGACCATCAGCGAGCGTTCGGGGACGCCGCCCTGGATCATCTCGTCGAGGCCGTCGATGCCGAGGTCGATGCGGGGCAGGTCCGTCTCGTACTCATCTTCGGCCTCGAACCCGCCGCCACCGCCCATGCCGAAGTCCCCGCCACCACCCATGCCGAAGTCGTCGCCGCCGCCCATCCCGAAGTCGTCGCCGCCGCCCATCCCGAAGTCGTCGCCGCCGCTCGTCCCGAAGTCGGCGTCGACGTCCAGATCGCTGTCCATATCGAACTCGCCGCCGCCCGGGAAGTCGCTCTCCGCGCCCGGTCCACCAGGCCCTCCCGACGCACCGCCGGAGCCGCCCGACGGACCGCCAGCGGGACCGGCGACGTCCGGTGCGTCACCCATCGCGGCCGCGAAGTCGTCGTCGAACAGGCCGCCGCCGTCGTCCTCGCGGTCGCCACCGCCGTCGTCGTCCTCCTGGCCGGCGCCGCCGTGGGTGCCGTCGTGGTCGTCGCCGTCGCTCCGGTCAACGAGGTCCGCGTCGACGGTCGTCTCGCCCGACATCCCGTCGCCGGCCGCGTCCCCATCGCCGGGAGCACCGGCGTCGTCGCTATCGCCTTCGGCGTCGTCGCTATCGCCGCCTTCCCCGGCCCACTCGTCCCAGTCACCGGGGTCGTCCTCGGGCGGCGTCTCGTCGAGTGCGCGCTCGAACCAGTCCTCGTCGTCGTCCTCGCTCATCGTCGAAAGGGCTCGCGCGACCCAACCATCGGCGACCGCGCGAGCGTGTGTGTGCCGAGCGACGGGACCGAAACGTATCAACCTTGTTGCTGTCGACGTCCACCGCGATATCGCAACCAGTGACCGTCACGACGGGTCGCGTCACGACGCGGGGTTTTTCACCGGGCGGGTGGTAGGCGGGAACATGCACGTAGGTGTCGTCGCCCAGAAAGGGAACGTGCGCGCCGCGGGTCTCGCCGGAGAGCTCTGCGACGAGCTCCGGTCGCGCGACGTCGCCGTCGCCGTCGACGAGGCGACCGCGGCCGAACTCGACGTCGACGGCGTCCCAGCCGGCGAGATGCGGGCCTGCGACCTCGTCTGCAGTATCGGCGGCGACGGCACCTTCCTCTACGCGGCCCGTGGCGCGAACTCCGTCCCCATCCTCGGCGTGAACCTCGGCGAGGTCGGGTTCCTGAACGCCGTGTCGCCCGAGGACGCGCACGACGCGCTCGTCGCGGAGGTCGAACGGTTCCGCGAGACCGGGACGGTGCGCTCGCGCGCACTTCCGCGACTCACCGCGACCGGCACCGGCCAGCACGGCGACGACTGGTCGCTCGCCCCCGCGGTGAACGAGATCGTCGTCCAGGGCCCCCAGCGCGGGCACGGCGCCGGCGCGGGGTTCGAGGTGCGCGTCGACGGCGAACTGTACTCAGGCGGGCACGCCGACGGCGTCCTCGTCGCCACCGCGACCGGGTCCACGGCGTACAACCTCAGCGAGGGCGGTCCGCTCGTCGCGCCCGCCGCCGGCGACTACGTCGTCACCGAGATGTGCGCGAGCGAGGCGATGCCGTCGCTCGTCCTCTCCCGCGACCAGACCGTCACCGTCCGCGTCGACGACGCCGACCGTGCGCACGTCATCAGCGACGGACGGGAGACCCGCGAACTCGACCTGCCCGCCGCCGTGGAGGTCGGGACCGCGCCCGACCCGGTGCGGGTCGCGGGCCCGCCCGTGAACTTCTTCGAAGCCCTCAACAAGCTCGACTAGACGAGTCGAGAACGCCACCGTGACGCGTTCTCGACGCCGATATCGGGCGTCTAGCTGTCGGTTCCCCCTTCGTTAGGTACAAACGGCCGTCTACCCTTCTTTGGAGCAATGAGTCAGGAACTGCCGGACGTCCAGGCGTCGAGCCCGGACGTCACCGTCGGCCTCAACCAGGTCGGGGTGACGGGCGTCGAGAAGCTCGTGAAGCTCGCCCGCCCCGAGAAGCGACCGATCGTGCTGATGGCGGAGTTCGAGGTGTTCGTCGACCTGCCGTCGTGGCGGAAGGGCGCGGACATGAGTCGGAACATGGAGGTCATCGACGAGACGCTCGAAGCGGCGACCCGGGACGAGGCGTACCGCGTCGAGGACGTCTGCGGTGACGCCGCCGAGCGCCTGCTGGACAAGCACGACTACACGAGCAAGGCGGAGGTCCGGATGGAGGCGGAGCTGATTACGCGCGAGCAGACGCCGGCGAGCGACCGCGAGACCCAGAGCACCGTGGACGTCATCGCGGGCGCGACCGCGACCGAGGACGGCACGCGCGAGGAGATCGGTGCGCGCGTCGTCGGGATGACGGTGTGTCCGTGCTCGCAGGGCATGAGCGCGGCCCGCGCCCGGTCGGTACTGGACGACCTCGGCGTGGACGACGACACCGCGGAAGCGTTCCTCGACGAGGTCCCCCAGCCGGGCCACAGCCAGCGCGGGCACGCGACGCTCACCGTCGAGACCGACGGCGCGCCCGAGGTCGACCTCATGGAGCTCGTCGAGGTCGCTCGCGACTCGATGAGCGCGCGCATCTACAACCTCGCGAAGCGCCCGGACGAGGACCACATGACCTACCAGAGTCACGCGGACGCGAAGTTCGTCGAGGACTGCGTGCGGTCGATGGCCGAGGGCGTCGCGAAGGAGTTCCCGGACCTCGCGGACGACGCGGTCGTGACGATGAAGCAGAGCAACGACGAGAGCATCCACCAGCACAACGCGCACGCCGAGCGCGTCGTGGACGTCGGGACGCTCCGCGACGAACTTGAGGACTGAGTACGGCCGGCGAGGCCCGACGGTCTCAGTGCCGCCCGACGTGGTACACGACGCCCCAGAGGAACGACAGCCCGACCATCACCACGAGCGTTCCCGCGAACTGTCTGCTCGCCGGGACCCCAACCCCGAACTGTCGGACCGTCTCGACGACGAGCAGCGAGAGCTCTCCGAGCGGTGGCAGTATCTCCCAGACGAACTTCGAGAACATCGTGCCGATGAGGAGCGTCGCGAACGCCGCGAACCCGTGCGAGGCACCCGTTGTCGCTGGCATACGGCTACCTGAGAGGAGCCACGGACAAAACTGTATCCCTCACTGACCAGTTCGACGCGATGGACGACCGCTCCGCGCTCGACGCGGGGGCGGACGGCGTCCCGCTCCCGGCCGCATACGGCGTTCCGTTCCCGACCCAGGACGAGGTCGGTCCGGCGTCGGCGAGTCCGTTCAGAACGAGAGCGGTTCCGCGCCGTCCCACGTCGGGTCGAACTCCTCGAAGACGTCCGCGGCGAACTCGGGGTCCTTGAGGTCGATCATCGCGAACGCCTCGGTCCCGCCGAGGGGGTTGGGGACCTGAATGACGACCTCGATGTCGTCGATGAGGTTGAACGTCCCGGTGACGTTCTCGCTCGTGCGGACGTTGAAGTTCGGGTCGTCCGTGAGTCGGTCGCGGTAGCGGCGACCGACCTCCTCGCTGAGCGAGGCGACCATCTCGCGGGTCATGAGGACGTCCACGTCGACGCCGCGTTCGAGGGCGTTCTCCATCTCCTCGACGATCGATTCGCCGATCTCCGCGACGTTGAACTGCGGGCTCGGGTCGCTGGCGACCATCACGATGCGGTCGTCGGCGGCGGTGAGCCGTTCCAGGAGGAGGTCGGTGGTCTCGTCCTGGCCGACGGCGGCCGTCCAGAACTGTTCCTCGACGGGTTCGGCGGCGTCGAGTTCGTCGCTGAGTTCGTCGACGATGTTCTGGTACTGCTCGGCCTTCTCCTCGAGCTCGCGCTTCTTGTCCTCCAGCAGGCGGTCGAGCGCGGTCGCGGGTTCGACCGCGACGTACTTCTTCGGGCGCGAGGCGGTCTGACTGCGGACGAGGTTGTACTGCTCGATGCTGTTCAGGACGTCGTAGATGCGGCCCATCGGGACGTCGCTCGCCCGGGACAACTCCTTTGCGGTTGTCGGTCCGGTGTTGAGGAGTGCACGGTACGCTCGTGCCTCGTACTCCGACAACCCGAGGTCTCGCAGGCTGGCCATAGTAAACCCAAACAGAGTGGAGAACCATAAACACATCGGTAGTTGTAGGGCGCGAGGTCGGTCCGGGCGCCGGAACGGGACGGGGTCGAGAGGCGTCAGCGACCCCGGAGCCGGCGTTTAAACGGTCTCCGCGACCAGGTCCGCGAGGTCGGCGGGCGTGCTCGCCGTGCCCGCGACGTCGTCGCCGCGCGCGACCGACGCCTCGCCGGAAGCGACGTCGTCGGCCGCGGGGACGACGACCTTCTCGTGGTCCGCCATCCGGAGGGCGGCGCGATGCAGGTCGCTGCCGGCGTCGTCGCCGACGCGAACGACGAGCGGCGACTCCAGGTACCGAGAGGCGGTCGCGGCGTACGCGGCGACGCGCACCCCGAACCGGTCGGCGGCACCGCCGTACGCCTCGAGCGCGCGCCGGCCGACCGCGCGGTACTCGTCGTCGCCCGTGACGGCCGCGAGGTCGAGGAGCGCGTCCGCGAACTCGACGTTCCCGTCGAGCGGGTACAGCGACTCGTCGAGCAACCCGGCGCCGGACGCGGGCCCGTCGCGGAACGCATCGTCGTCCCCGAGTTCCTCGATGGTCCAGTCCGCGACCCGACGCGCCTCGTCGACGACGTCGGCGCCCGTCACCTGGCGCGCGCGGAGGAGCGCCGAGAGCACCCGCGCCTGGTCCGCGAGCACGCCGACCTCCCCGCGCTCGGCCGCCCCAGCGTCCTCGCCGTCCACGGCATCCGTCTCCTCGGGGGACGCGACGTAGTGCGTGACCGCGCCGTCGTCGACGAGTTCCTCGCGGACGAACTCGAGCGCTCGCGTCCCGTACGAGCGCGCCCGCTCGTCGTCCGTGTACGCCGCGAACGCGAGGAGCGCGTCGGCCGCGAGCGCGTTCCGGTCCGCGAACGCGGTCGGGTCCACGGCCGGCGCGTCGGCGTCCTCGCGGTCGCTCGGCGCGAGCCCGTAGTACGATTCGTCGGCCGCCTGACTCCCCGCGAACGCCGACCCCGTCCAGAGCGTCGACGAGAGGTAATTCACGCCCGCGCTCGCAGCCTCCCGGTACGTCTCGGTGCCCGTGTAGAGGTACGCGTTCGCGAACGCCCGCACCAGCGCCGCGTTCGAGTCGAGCAGCTTCTCGTGGTGGACCGTCGACCAGTTCGCGTTCTCCGCGAACCGATAGAACCCGCCGTCGTAGTCGTCCCGGAGGTTCGCGTCGACCGCGTCGAGCGTCCGCACCGCCTGGTCGCGCTGGCGCTTCAGCGCGAACTCGATGGTGCGCGGCAGCGGGAACTTCGCGTTCTCGGCCCACCCGCCGTGCTCGTCGTCGAACGAGTCCACGAGCTGGCCGAGCATCTGCTGCTCGACCTCCGGTGTCAACTCGCCCGCGGGCGGCAGGCCCTCGCGGAGCGCGCGCGGCACCGTCCCGGCGTCGACGCCCTTCGCGTTCCAGGCCTTCCGGACGCTCGTCAGTACCTGCCGGAACCCGTCCGGGCCGAGGTAGCCCGCGCCCGAGAGCACGCTCCCGTCCGGCGCGAGGAACACCGTCGAGGGGAACCCACCCATGTTGTAGCGCTCCCGGACGCGCGGGTGGCGGTCGGCGTCCACGCGAACGGGCACGAACCCGTCGTTGACGTTCGCGGCGATACGCGGTTCGTCGTACGTCTCCCGGTCCATCTCGTGGCAGTGCGCGCACCACGTCGCCGAGAGCGACAGGAGCACGGGTTTCCCGGCGCGGTCGGCGACCGCGAACGCCTCCTCGCCCCACTCGCGCCACTCGACCTTCGTCTGCTCGGCGGACTCGTCCATACGAGCGGTTCGGCCGGACGTGGATAAAGGGCTTTGAAGCCGGACGCGCTAGACGGAGGTATGCTCCGGTACATCGCCGCACTGCTCGTCATCCCACTCCTGGACTCCATCGTCCTCGTCGGACTGGTGGCGTCGGGGACGCTCGGTGGCCTGCAGGCGGTGGCGCTCGTCGTCCTGACTGCCCTGATCGGGATGCTCCTCGTGCGGATGGAGGGTCGGCGGACGCTCGCGAAGATACAGCGGTCGCTCGCCAAGGGGAACCCGCCGACGAACGAGCTCATGGACGCCGGGCTCCTGATCGCGGCGGGCGCGTTCCTCCTGACGCCCGGGCTCGTCACGGACGCCATCGGCATCGCGCTGACGCTCCCGCTGACGCGCGTCCCGATCCGGATGGCGCTGAAGAAGTTCGTGGTGGTCCCGCAGCTCGACAAGCGAACTGGCGGGATGGCCTCGGGGAAGGCGTGGACGTTCGGGTTCCCGAACCCGGAGGACGCGAGCGGTGGCGGTGCCGCGGGCGGGTTCTCCGTTGGCGGTAGCTTCGGCGGGAGCTTCGGCGGTGACGGCGACGGCCGCGGCGGCCCGTTCGGCGGTGGCGCGCGCGACGATGACGACCGCGACGACGACACCATCGACCTCGACGAGGAGTCGTTCGAGGTGGACGTCGAGGACGTCCGCGACGACGACGAGGACCGGGACTGACTCACACTCGAACTGCAAGAAGGAAACCCTTTTATTCATCACCCATCTATCTCGGAGTGCGTTCGGGCGGATAGCTCAATTAGGTTGAGCGCCACTCTGATAAGGTGGAGGTTCTCGGTTCAAATCCGAGTCTGCCCACTCCTTCCGCGGACACAAAACGACGAGCGTAGCGAGTCGTTTGTTCGTTCGCGCGGGTGGTGAGAACGGGAGTGATGGCGGTGGGTAGCTGGTGGTGTCCTGGGTGGTGTTGTTTTGGGATGTTCCGTGTGTGGTGAGCCGGCGGCGTTCGTGTCAAACTTTTAAGTAAGTCGTTCCGTTCTGTACTGGCATGGTTGATGGGTGGTCACGTCGTCCGCTGTTGGCGGGTGGGGGATTGGCGCTCACGGGCGCGCTCTCTGGCTGTCTCAGGTTCGTGACGCAGAGCGGGGGGAATCCGTCGGACGCGACGTTCGAGTTCTCGTACGACGAGGCGAGGCGGTCGTTGACCATCTCGTACGCCGGTGGCGGGAGTCTGACGGCGGGGAAGGTCCACATCGAGTCGAGCGACGGCGATACGGCGGTGTGGAACGCGCTCGGGACGACGAGTGCCGGGTCGGACGAGTCGCTCTCGGAGGGTGCGAGCGCGCGCATCGGCGCGTCGATCCTCAATTGGCCGAGCGAGGTGTCGCCGACGGACGTCGTTCGCGTGGTGTATCGGGACGAAGCGGGGTCGCCGGTGACGCTCGCGCGCCACCGGCAGGTCCGCGACGGGACTGCGACGAGTACGGACACCTCGCCGGACGGGAGCGAACCGACCGACGGCGAGGGTGAGGAGACCACCGAGGAGGACGACGACGCAGACCCGAGTCCGGCGGGAGCGTTCCCGCGGTTCCAGTTCGACGCCGGGAACTCCGGGGCGGCCGCGGGGAACGTCGGGCCCACGGGGTCGGTCGAACCGCGGTGGGTGTTCGGAACGGGGAACAACACGCACTCGACGCCGGCGGTCGTCGACGGGACGGTGTACGTCGACGCCGACCGGTACGTGTACGCGATAGTCGCCAGCGACGGCACCGAACGCTGGCGGTTCCAGACCGAGACCCGGTTACAGGACGCGCTCGTTGTCGACGACGGGACGGTGTTCGTCGGGAGCAAGGGCGGGCGCGTGTTCGCGTTGGACGCGGCGACGGGCGAGGAACGATGGCGTGCTCGAACCGGCGGCGCCGTCACCGGTCGGCCGCCCGTGGTCGTCGACGGGACGGTGTTCGTCGGGGACGCCGAGGGCGTGCTGTCGGCGATCTCGGTGAGCGACGGGTCGGTCCGCTGGCGGTTCGAGGCCGGTGGGGCGGTCACGGCACCGGCGTACGCCGACGGGACGGTGTTCGTGGGGAGTGCGGACGGCAACGTGTACGCCGTGGACGCGGACGCTGGGAGTGAGGCGTGGCGGTACGAGACGAGGGGCGAGGTCGGCGCGGTTCCGGCGGTCGTGGACGGCCGCGTGTACGTCGGGGTGAAGTCAGGGCAGGTCGTTGCGCTGTCCGCTTCCGACGGGGCCGTCGCGTGGTCGTTCGAGACGGACCATCCGGTGCGGGCGTCGCCGGTCGTGGCCGACGAGACGGTGTACGTCGGCGACGGTGCGCTGTTCGAGACGCCGGGCGCGCTGTACGCACTGGGTCGGTCGGACGGGGCCCCCCGGTGGCGGTTCGAGACGGACGGGTCGTACGGTGGGCGGCAGGGAGCCATCGTCGCCCCGCCCGTTCTCGCGGACGGAACGGTGTACTTCGGCGTGGACGCGAACCGGGTGTACGCGGTCGACGCGGCGACGGGGAGTCAAGACTGGTCGTTCGGTGACGTTGGCGTCGTGCTGTCATCGCCGGCGGTCGCTGACGGAACGGTCTACGTCGGGGCGGACAACGATAGCGTGTACGCGCTGGAGTGACCACCGCCGTCGCTCGTCATCCGGGGGTTGCCGTGCCGGGTCGGCGCGCGGTCGGCCGTCGGGTCGCGGCCGCATCGGTGGCGTCTACCAGTCGATGCGTTCGACGCTGTACCCGCCGCAGTCGGGGCAGACGTGGTGTTGGACCTCGTAGCCGCTTTCGCACGCGAGGCACGCGTACTCGGGGCGTGTCTCGTCCTCGCCGAAGGCCTCCAGCACGCGGTCGAGTGTTCCCATCTGGGAACGTCTGACGTCTCGTGGTGGCATAATGCTTCTGTCTACCTTGCTGGTCGGTTCGGAGTGGTCTCCTGGTGGTGAGACGACGGTTCGAGCGGGCGCAGTCGGGCGGTTTTCACTTTCACCGTGCATGGCGTGGGTTTAGGGTCGTTCTGTGCGTATCGGTCGGGTATGAGTGCGCAGGACGACGTTCGTGAGGCGTTGGAGGCGGCGCAGCTCGCGGTGGCGGCCGACGACTACGACTCGCTGGAGAAGGCGGGCCTGGAGCTCGTCGGCCTGGCGCGTCGACGTCGACACGAGGACGACTGAGGGGAGCCCGCCGTCGAGTCGACCGCGCGCCGGTGCGGCGTGGCGGTTAAGGCGTCGTGAGTCGACGCGTCTGTCATGGCGACGGAGCCGAACGCCGCTGGGCGAGCGCGCGACGAGGCGTCGGACTACGATTACGCGAGCGACCGCGTCGAGCGCCCCGAGCTGGCGGCGGCGTTACGCGAGCGCGTCGACGGCGAGGTGCGGTTCGACGACTACTCGCGCGAGCTGTACGCGACGGACGCGAGCCTGTACTCGGTGACGCCCGTCGGTGTCGTGTTCCCGACGGGGACGGCGGACGTGGCCGCGGTGCTGTCGTTCTGTGCCGAGGAGGGTATCGCGGTGCTGCCGCGCGGTGGCGGGACGAGTCTCGCCGGGCAGACGGTGAACGAGGCGGTGGTACTCGACTTCACGATGCACATGGACGCGGTCCGCGAGGTCGACCCGGAGGGGCGGCGTGCGGTCGCCCAGCCCGGCGTCCTGCTCGGGGACCTCGACCGGCGGCTCGCCGAGCACGACCTGAAGTTCGCGCCGGACCCGGCGTGGGGCGACAAGTCCGCGCTCGGCGGCGCGGTCGGGAACAACTCGACGGGCGCGCACTCGCTGCGCTACGGGAAGACGGACGCGTACGTCGAGCGCTGCGAGGTCGTGCTCGCGGACGGCACCGTCACGGAGTTCGGGGAGGTGTCGGTCGAAGCGGCACGCGAGAAGGCGGCGGGCGACGACCTCGAAGCCGAGGTCTACGCGACGGTACTGGAGATGCTCGAGTCGGACGGCGACCTCCTCCGGGAGCGCTACCCGGACCTGAAGCGGTCGGTGTCGGGGTACAACCTCGACTGGCTCGTCGAGGACTACGCGGGCGGCGAGCGCGGCGTCGGCGAGCCGGACGGCGCGGGCGACGCCGTGAACCTCGCGAAGCTGCTGTGCGGGAGCGAGGGGACGCTCGCGGTCGTCACCGAGGTCGAGGTGCGCCTGGAGCCGGTCCCGGAGACGAAGGCGGTCGCGCTCCTCTGTTACGACGACCTCGTCGAGGCGATGCGGGACGTCGCGCCCATCCTCGAGCACGACCCGGCTGCGGTCGAGCTCGTCGACGACGTCCTCCTGGGGTTGGCGCGGGACACGCCGGAGTTCGCGGACGTCGTCGAGCTGCTCCCCGCGGGCGCGAGCGACGTGCTCCTCGTGGAGTTCTACGCCGAGAGCGACGCGGCGGGCGAGCGCGCGGTCGCGGAACTGCTCGCTGACCGCGTGCCGGCGGCGTCGACCGCTGGCGACCCGGGCGCGGACGCGGTGACGACGGCGGCCGAGACGCGTGCGGTCGCGGGCCTGGAGGCGCACGAGGCCGGGGAGCGCGAGCGGTTCTGGAAGCTCCGCAAGAGCGGGCTCCCGATACTGCTGTCGCGGACGTCGGACGCGAAGCACGCGTCGTTCATCGAGGACGTCGCCATCCCGCCCGAGCACCTCGCGGAGTACGTCGAGGCGTTCCAGGCGGTGCTCGACGAGCACGACACGTTCGCGTCGTTCTACGCGCACGCCGGCCCGGGCGTCCTTCACGTCCGGCCGCTCGTGGACACGAAGACGGTCGACGGCGTCGAGACGATGCGGTCCATCGCGGACGACGTGACGGACCTCGTCGTCGAGTACGGCGGCTCCGTCAGCGGCGAGCACGGCGACGGGCGGGCGCGCACGGAGTGGAACCACAAGCTGTTCGGGGACGACGTCTGGGAGCGCTTCCGGGAGCTGAAGTCGGCGTTCGACCCCGAGTGGCGCTTGAATCCCGGGCAGGTCTGCGGGGACGTGGACATGACCGAGCACCTCCGCAGCGGCCCCGCCGACGCGTTCGACGTCGGGTTCGAGCCGTCGCTCGCGTGGGAGAACGAGAACGGCCTGCAGGGGATGGTCGAACTCTGTCACGGCTGCGGCGGGTGTCGCGGCCCGCAGGAGACGACCGGTGGCGCGATGTGTCCGACGTACCGCGCGGCCGACGAGGAGGTCGCGAGCACGCGTGGTCGTGCGAACCTCCTCCGGGAGGCGATGCAGGGCGACCTGCCCGACGACGCGCACCTCTCGGCGGAGTTCCGCGAGGAGGTCCTGGACCTCTGTATCGGGTGCAAGGGCTGCAAGCGCGACTGTCCGAGCGGCGTGGACATGGCGAAACTGAAGGCGGAGGTGACGCACGCCCACCACGAGCGCGAGGGGGCGTCGCTCCGCGAGCGGGCGTTCGCGAACGTCGACGCGCTCGCGAGGGTCGGGAGCGCGCTCGCGCCGGTGTCGAACTGGCTCGCGGCGGCGCCGGGCGCGCGAGCGCTCCTGGAGCGAACCGTCGGCATCGGGACCGGCCGGCCGCTCCCGTCGTTCGCGCGGACGACGTTCCGCGACTGGTTCGAGGCCAGAGGTGGGAGCGCGGTGCGGTCGAGCGACGCGACCCGGTCGGTGGTGCTGTTCCCGGACACGTACACGAACTACACGAACCCGGACGCGGGGAAGGCGGCGGTCCGCGTCCTGGAGGCCGCGGGCGTCCACGTCGTCGTCCCGGGGGACGTGACGGACACGGGACGGCCCGCGCACTCGATGGGGTTCCTCGACCGGGCTCGCGAGACCGCGAGCGAGGTCGTCGACGCCCTCGCGCCGTACGTCCGAAGCGGCCGCGAGGTCGTAGTCGTCGAACCGTCGGACGCGGTGATGCTCCAGTCGGACTACCACGACCTCCTGAGCGCGGACGCTGCCGCGGGCGACGGCGGGAGCGGCGGGCGGGGCGTGGACGCGGCGACGCTGGAGGCGGTCAGTACGGCGACGTACGGCGTCTGCGAGTACCTGGACGCGTTCTCGCTCGACGACCGCGTCGAGTGGCGGGAACGCGGCGAGCACGTCGCGTACCACGGGCACTGCCACCAGCAGGCGACGAAGAAGGACCACCACGCCGTCGGCGTGCTCCGGCGCGCGGGCTACCGCGTGGACGCGCTCGACTCCGGGTGCTGTGGGATGGCGGGGAGCTTCGGGTACGAGCGCGAGCACGAGGCGATGAGCTCCGCCATCGCGGACATCCTCTACGAGCAGGTGGACGCGAGCGACGCCGACACCGTCGTCGCACCGGGTGCGTCCTGCCGGACGCAGCTCGCGGCGCGCGAGGACGCCGACGCGTACCCGCCGACGCCCATCGAGGCGCTCGCCGTCGCCCTCCCGGACGCGTCTCCCACCGACGAGTGAGGGACGATCGACCGCCGGAACTCGACCCCCCGAATCTCGACCGCCGTCCCCCGGTTCGCCCATCAGGTCGGCGAGCTGATTCGGCCGCGTTCGCGCCTGTGCACCCGCCATACAGCCCTCCGAGCGAATTAAGGGTATGGAAGCAGTACGTTACCGTGGACGCACGTGCACGCTCCATGGTTCGTACGTCCCGTGCGTCCACCCCTTTGTGCGACGACCGTCGAGGGCGTCGAGTGACTCGCCTCGGTGACCGTGAACCCGAGACCGATGGGTTCAGGCACGTCCACTCCAACGGTCGAGTATGGACACAGCGACGCTCGCGGACGAGCGCGTACAGGTCGGCCTCACCGTCCTCGCGGGGATCGTCGTCCCGGGGCTCGCGAAGTACGCGCTCACCGCCGCGGGCTACTCGCTCCTGGGGACGGTCGCGTGGACGTGGGGGTTCTCCGCCATCGTCACCCTGTTCTGGCACCGCTGGATCCGGTCGCTCGACCTGACCGGGCCGACCGCGTGAGTCGCCCGACCGCGACCGACGGACGCGACCGCGGTATCGTTACGATTAAGACCGCTTCGTGGCGAGTTACGACCTAGGAATGATGGACATCGCGCTCCAGATCGTCGACAACTTCCTGCTCCAGTACAACGTTGGGCAGGCGCTACTCTTGCTGTTGATCGTGTCCGTCCTCGGCGCACTGCCGCTGAAGTCGATGAAGCTCGTCGGGTTGACGCTCCTGACGTTCGGCGCGATATTCGTGCTGACGCCGTCGTCGATGGCACCGATCCACTACAAGTTCCTCGGCGTGGGCCTCATCTTCGTCGGCCCGATGATCCTCGTCGCGTCCCGGAAGTAACTCGGTGCTGTCGCCGAGCGCGAGTCGGAACGGTCGGACGGTGTCGCGGCGGTCGTGGGCGTCGGCGCCGGGACCGCTCGCGGGCTAGTTCATGAGGTCTTCGTACTGCGCGCCCGTCTGTTTGAGCGTCTCCGTGGAGTAGAGCCGTTCGTGCTCGTAGGGGAGGTGGTCGGTGGCGAGTTCGTCGATCTTCGCGTCGACGACGTCGGCGTCGCGGCCGTGGATCATCGTGAAGAGGTTGTACTCCCAGTCGACGTCGGGGCGCCGCGGGCGGTGATAGCAGAGCGTGACGTAGGGGAGGGCGCCGACGTGTTCGCCGCGAGCGTCGAGTTCGTCGTCGGGAACCGACCAGACGACCATGCAGTTGTTCCGGAAGCCGGTGACGACGTGGTTGACGACACAGCCGATGCGTTTGATGCAGTTCTTCGCGCGGAGGTCGTCGACGGCGGCGAGGACGTCGTCGACGGCGACGGCGCCGTGGTCGTCGGTCTCGGTGAGGGCGTCGGCGAGGTCGCAGTACGGCGTTCGCGAGACGGGGAAGCCGTCCTGGATGGCGAGCAGGAGGTCGGCGTCGAACGCGGAGAGGTCGCCGGTCGCGCTCTCGCTGATGCGCGTCGCGGACACGTCAGTGGCTTCGAGGCTCTCGCGCGCGAACCGGTCGTCGTTGACGACGGGGAACTCGAGGTCGATGTAGTAGTCCGTGAGCATCGGGAGGTCGAGCACCGTACAGCCGGTCCGAGCTTCGATGTCGGCGAGGATCTCGTCGCGTCGCTCGCGCGACCCGGCGGTGACGACGAACCACATGTTCCACTCGTGGTCCCGCCGGTAGTTGTGGTTCACCTGCCGGTAGCCGTTGATGACGTCCGCGATCTCGTCGAACTCGTCGTCGGGCGCGGAGACGGCGGCGAGCGTCGACGACCCGATGACGGGCGGGTTCAGGACGGCGCCGAACCGCCGGAACACGCCCGCGTCGAGCAGGGCCGTCATCCGCTCGAACGCGTCGGTCTCGTCCGTCCCGATGGCGTCGGCGACCGTGCGGAACGGTCGTCTTTCGACGGGGAAGTCGCTCTGGAACTCGTCGATGAGGCGAGCGTCCACGTCGTCGATGCGGTCGCGCCAGTCCCCCTCCAGGCTCATTGGTCGCCCTTGGTGCTCGCGGGGTTTAGCCTGCGCGGAATCGATAGCGGTGTCGACGCGTTCGAGCGCGAGCTCGCGGTCAGTCGTCGCGTTTCGCGGCCGGGTTCGTGACCGCGCCGTTGGCGGCGGAGCCCATGTCGCGGCCGTACTTCGCGAGGACGCCGCTCGTGTACGCGGGGTCGGGGTCGTCGCGCGCGTCGAGGCGTTCGGCTATCTCGGAGTCGGTGAGGTCGACGTCGAGGGTGCGGTCGGGGACGTCGACGGTGACGACGTCGCCGTCTTCGATGGCGCCGATGGGGCCGCCGGCGTACGATTCGGGCGCGACGTGCCCGATCATCGGACCGCGCGTACCTCCCGAGAAACGGCCATCAGTCAGAAGCGCGACGTCGTCCTCGTGGCCGGCGCCGACGACGGCGGCGGTGACGCCGAGCATCTCGCGCATCCCCGGACCGCCCTGCGGGCCCTCGCTCCGGATGACGATGACGTCGCCGCTCTCGATCTCGCCCTCCTGGACGTACCGCATTGCGTCCTCCTCGTTCTCGAACACGCGAGCGGGGCCTTCGTGGTGGAAGGCGTCGTCGCCCGTGACCTTCAGGACGCTGCCGTCGGGTGCGAGGTTCCCGCGGAGGATGCGGATGGCGCCCTCTTCCTGGTAGGGGTCGTCGACCGGGTAGAGGAAGTCCGCGTCCGCCGCCTCGACCGCGTCTCGCGACGGCAGGTCCCCCTCAGCTTCGAGGTGCGCGAGCTCCTCGGCGACGGTGCGGCCCGTGATGGTGTCGGCGTCGCCGTGGATCAGGTCGGCGTCGTGGAGCCGGCGGAGGACGACGGGGACGCCACCGAGCTCGTGGAGGTCGTTCATGACGCGCGTGCCGCCGGGCTGGAGGTTCGCGATCTTCGGGGTCCGCTCGCTTATCTCGTCGAAGTCGTCGAGGTCGAGGTCGACGCCGGCTTCGGCGGCGAGCGCGAGCAGGTGGAGGACGGCGTTCGTGGAGCCGCCGATGGCGACCTGGAGCGCGATCGCGTTCTCGAACGATTCGCGCGAGAGGATGTCGCTGGGGCGGCGGTCGGCGTGCACGGCGTCGAGCGCGAGTTCCCCGGCGCGTGCGGCGACGTCGTACCGGCCGTCAGACTCGGCCGGCGCGCTCGCAGACCCCAGGGGCGCCATGCCGAGCGCCTCCGAGATGGACGCCATCGTGTTCGCGGTGAACATCCCGCCGCAGGAGCCGGCGCCCGGGCACGCGTGCCGTTCGAGGTCGTCGAGTTCGTCCTCGCTCATCGAGCCTTCCGCGACCGCGCCGACCCCCTCGAAGACGTTCTGGATGGTGACCTCGCGGCCGTCGTGCTCGCCGGGCATGATCGAGCCGCCGTAGAGGAAGACGCTGGGGAGGTCGGTGCGGATGCTCGCCATGAGCATCCCGGGGAGGTTCTTGTCGCAGCCCGCGACGGTGACGAGCGCGTCGACGCGCTCGCCGAACGCGACGAGTTCGACGCTGTCCGCGATGACCTCCCGCGAGATGAGGGAGGCCTTCATGCCCTCGGTTCCCATCGAGATGGCGTCGCTGATGGTGATGGTGCCGAACTCGATGGGCATCCCGTCGGCGTCGTCGATGCCGTCGATGGCGGCGTCGGCGACGTCGTCGAGGTGGACGTTACACGGCGTGATGTCTGCGGCGGGGTTGGCGACGCCGACCATCGGCGCGGAGAGGTCGTCGTCGTCGAACCCCATCGCGCGGAACATCGCGCGATGCGGGGCGCGCTCGGTACCCTCGGTGACCTCGCGCGACCGGAGGCCGTCGGGTTTCTCGCTATCGGTCATACGGAGACGTGGCCGCGGGCGGTCTTAAGTTCGGGTACCACGACAGACGTTGCTGGCGGAGCGGGCCGGCGGGTCGTCCTCGCGTCGACTGGCGCTCGGCTTCCGTCACCGGACGAGGTTGCCACCGTCGAAACCCCTTGCACCTATGGCCACGACTGACGGGTATGGTCACGGTCTCGTCGGGCGCGCGCCTGCACTTCGGGTTCCAGAACCTCTCGCTCGCGCACGACCGCCTCTACGGCGGCGTGGGCGTCGGGCTCGCCGAGCCCCGCGTCGCGGTCAGCGCGGTCGCCGCGGACGCGGTCGCGGTAGACGCGGCGGCGGACGCGACGCCCGCGGTCGGGACCGACGAGCGCGCGGACCTCGACGCCGCCCGACGGTACGCCGAGCGCGCCGTCGAGATACTCGGCGTCGACGGCGCGCACGTCACCGTCGAACGCACGCTCCCCCGGCACGTCGGCCTCGGCAGCGGCACGCAGCTCGCGCTCGCGACGTACACCGCGGTCGCCCGCGCGAACGACGTCGACCCCCGCCCGCGCGAGCACGCTCCGGCGCTCGGTCGCGGCGGCCGAAGCGGCGTCGGCGTCGCCACGTTCGAGTCGGGTGGGTTCGTCGTCGACGCCGGCCACCCGACCGCGCGCTTCACCACCGACGAACCAGCGCGCGGCGAGTGGGAGACCCCACCCGTCGTCGCCCGCCACGCGCTCCCCGACGACTGGCGGTTCGTCCTCGGGCTCCCGGACGCGGACGCCGGCCGGAACGGCGACGCGGAGGCCGCGAGCATGCGGAGCGTCGTCGAACGCGCCGACGGCACCGTCGCCGACGCCGTCGCCGGCGCACTCACCCGCACCCTCCTCCCCGCCGCCGCGACCGACGACCGGAAGCGGTTCGCCGACGGCATGAGCGAACTCGGCCACCGCAACGGCGCGTGGTACGCGGACGAACAGGGCGGCGTCTTCCGTCCACCCGTCGGCGAGATCGTCGAATCGCTCTCGCGGAGCGACGCCGTCGGCGGCGTCGGCCAGAGCTCGTGGGGACCCGCCGTGTACGCACTCACCGACACCACGCACGTCGACAGCGCACTCGACGCCGCCCGGAACGCCCTCGACGCCGCCGACGTCGACGGCGACGCGCTCGCGGTCGCACCCGCCACCAGCGGCGCACGCATCACCGACTGAGAACGAACCCACGACCACACCAGAAACGACCGGCTGGTGACGGTCGTACGCTCGTGCTTGCAGTCAACCCAGAAACGGCCGCCTGGTGGCGGCCGTACGCTCGTGCTTGCAGGGGGAGCGCCGTAAGACAGTTATCCGCGCCTCCCGACAGTGCGTGCATGGAGCGGCTCCCGTTCGGTATCTCGCGACTCGATTCGATGATAGACGGCGGTGCGCCGCCGGGGAGCGTCGTCCTCCTCGCTGGAGAGGTCGGCGCTGGCGCTCGCGAGTTCGTGTACACGAGCGTCGCGATGAACGCGCTCGCGCACGCCGACGCGGAGCTGTTCGACCTCTACTACGGCGGCCTGCACGGGAACGCCGCGGTCCCCGACGACATCCACTACCTGTCGTTCACCGAGGAGCGCGAAGCCATCGTCTCCGAGATGCAGTACGCGATGGACGACGACATCGTCGACGCGGCCGCCGAAGCGATCTCGTTCGCCGACTTCTCCACGGAGTACTTCCAGCTATCGCAGGTTCCCCGCGAGTGGTACGCGACGGAGACCCGGGAGATAACGGATCTCGGCGACCGGAACGACCGCCGTGGGACGCTGGACGCGGTCGGCGAGTACATGAACGACAACGCGAGCGGGAGTCTCGTCGTCCTCGACTCCGTCACCGACCTGGTGTCAGCGGCGAGCGGCGACATGGACTGGAACGAGATCACGCTCCTCATGAAGGGCCTGAAGAAGGCGAGCTACGAGTGGGGCGGACTCGTCCTCCTGCTCGTGAACACCGAAGCGCTCTCCGAGCACGAACTCGGCGGCCTCATGGAATCGACGGACGGCTCGCTTCTGTTCGAGTGGGAGTCCGGCGGCTCCGAGCGCGCTCGCACGCTCGTCGTCAAGCAGTTCCGCGGCGTGCTGTCGCGGCTCGAGGAGGAGAACATCATCCAGTTCGAGACCGACATCAGCGACGCCGGGTTCGACATCAGCGACGTCCGGAAGATCCGCTGACCCGGAACCGGCGGAACCGGCCGCGTCCATCGCTCCACACCAGTTGTTTTTGCAACAACCCTTAAGCACCTTAAGACCGAAATCCAGCCGAATGGCGAGCGAGGAGCACGTCGACGTCTCGGTTCGACTCCCGCCAGACCTCGAGGAGTGGCTCGACCAGCAAGCCGTCGAGATGGATCGGAGTCGGGAGGACGTCATCCGAGAGCTCGTCGCCGCGTACCGCTCGATGACCGAGAACGACGCCGGAGACGGCGTCGTGACGGTCGACGACGTCGACGGTGTCGTCGACGAGGAGGCGCTCGAAGCGTACGTCGAGACGACGGCGTTCGAGGACGCGCTCGACGAGCAACGCGAGGAGTTCCAAGACCTCCTGAACGACGTCCGCAGGCGCGTGGTGCAGGTCAAGCGCGAGGCGGACGCGAAGGCACCAGCGGAGCACGAGCACGAGGCGTTGACGGAGCGCGTGGACGCGATGGCCGCGGACGTGGCCGCGCTCTCGGAGACGGTCGACCGGGTCGAGGACGACCTCGACGCGGGATTCGATAACTTCGAGGACGTCCTCGAGTACCTGACGGAGACGACGGACGAACTGGAGGCGAAGACGGGGACGCTCGCTCGCGTGCTCGTGGACGTTCGCTCGGAGGTCAAGCGGTTGAGTCTCCAGGAGTCGCGGCGTGCGGAGGCCGAGACGCTCAAGTTGGCCGCGAACCGCGAGAGCATCAGGACGGCGAAGTGCGAGGAGTGCGAGTCGCCCGTGGACGTCTCGTTGTTGTCGATGCCGGAGTGCCCGCACTGCGCGAGTACGTTCAACGACGTCGAGAAGCGCTCGGGCCTGTTCTCCTCGAACCGGCTGGTGACGGGTGACCCGCCGGCGCTCCCCGAGGGCCACGACGACGACCTGAACGCCGAGCTCGCCGAGGAGCTCGCCGAGCAGGCCGAGGAGGTGTCCGAATGACGAGGGAGGACGAGCGGTCCGACCCACCGGACGTCGACGCCGAGGACGGGTGGACGTTCGACGAGGGTGACGACGCGTCGGCGGAGTCGGCTCCGGTCGGCGAGGGGAACGAGGCGTCCGAGGAGTCGGGCCAGGAGCCACTCGGTGGGTTGCGCGACCGCGTGAGCGGCGAGGACGAGGCGGCCCCGCCGACGCTGTTCCCCGACGAGTCGCCCGCGGCCGCTGCGGGAGACGGTGACGCGAGCGGTGACGAGGCTCCGATGGGCGACGATGCGAGCGGCGATGGGGCTCCGGTTGGCGCCGATGCTGGCGGCGACGGGTCCGCGCCCGAGGACGGTCCGCGGGTGCCGGCGGACGGCCACGAGGGGCCGCTCGGAGACCTCGCGGCCGGCGTCGAGGGGCGGCGGGAGCGGAACACGAAGGCGGACGAGGAGCTGTTCGACGAGGTGGACGTCGGCGAGTTGGACGCGGACGAGCTCTGGGCGCAGGTGGAGACCGACGAGCCGACCGTGGAACCCCGCGGGGAGCGCGAGGTCCGGGAGGTCCAGAAGCGCAAGTACTGCTCGCAGTGTCCGTACTTCGCCGACCCGCCGGAGGTCGGGTGCTCGCACGAGGGCACGGACATCCTGGAGCAGGTCGACATGGAGCACTTCAAGGTCGCGGACTGTCCGGTCATCCTGGAGGACGAGCGACTCGAGGACGTGACGACCGAGTAGGCTGTCGGGAGACGACCGAGGGTGTCGTCGCGAAGGCGTTACAGTCGAGTACCTCGAACCGCGATTGGACGTATGCAATTCTGCGACGACTGCGGTTCGATGATGAAGACCGACGGCGACGAGTGGGTGTGCTCGTCGTGTGGCGCGACCGAGTCCCGCGGTGGTGACGAGAGCGAGTACGTGTCGACGGACGCGCAGGCCGACGCGGCGGTCATCGAGACGGAGGAGAACGCGGACTTCGAGGGGAAGCCGACGGCGACGGACGTGCGCTGCGACGAGTGCGGGACCGAGGAGGCGTGGTACTACATCCAGCAGACGGCGAGTGCGGACGAACCGCCGACGCGGTTCTTCAAGTGCACGGAATGCGGGAAGAAGTGGCGCGGGTACAACTGAGCGGCGGGTCGCGGCCACCACCCGAACGTGCACGATTAATTACTACGGTCCGAGTGGCAATTTTTCGGCGTGGCGTCGGGTTTGATGGAACCGGAGCGCGTGCGTTGTGGTATGGCATTGCACGAACGGGACGTCCGGCAGGACGTCCGCGAACTCGGCGAACTCGTCGGCGACGTCCTGGAGGCCCAGGCGTCGACCGCGGCGTTCGAGACCGTCGAGGACGTCCGCGAGCGCGCCATCGGGTACCGGCGCGGGGACGTCGACTCGCGCGAACGACTCGTCGAGACGATCAAGGCGCTCGACCCCGAGCGCGCGAGCGACGTCGCTCGTGCGTTCACGACGTACTTCGAACTCGTGAACCTCGCGGAGGAACGCGAGCGCGTTCGGACCGTCCGACGGAGCCGGCAGACCGACGAACTCGAGGACTCGCTGCCCGCGGCCGCGGACGAGCTCGGGAACGCGGACGTCGACGTCGTCGAGCGGACGCTCGCGGACGTCCTCGTCGAACCGACGTTCACCGCGCACCCGACGGAGGCGCGCCGGAAGACCGTGAAGGCGAAGCTCCGGTCGATCGCCGAGCACGTCCAGACGCTCGACGAGCGCTCGCTCACCGACCTGGAGGACGCGCGCGTCTGGCGCGACATCGAGGCGGAGGTGACGTCGCTCTGGCAGACCCCGCAGGTACGGGAGGGGCCGCCGACGCCGGACGACGAGGCGCGGAACGTCCAGTGGTACCTCCAGAACACGCTGTTCGACGTCGTCGGCGACGTCTACGACACCCTGGAGCGGGAACTGGACGACGCGGTGGTCGAGGACCTCGACGTCCCGAAGCTCCTCGAGTTCCGGTCGTGGGCGGGCAGCGACCGCGACGGCAACCCATACGTGACGCCCGAGGTCACCGAGCGCACGCTCGAACGCCAGCGCTCGGTGGCCCTGGAGCGCTACCGGGGTCGGTTGAAGGCGCTCTCGGGGGTCGTGAGTCAGGACGGGAAGCGGTGTCCGCCGACCGACGCGTTCGAGGCGAGTCTCGCCGCGGACCGCGAGCGCCTCCCGGGCGTCGCGACCGAGACCGAGGAGCGCTACCCGGGCGAGCCGTACCGGAAGAAGCTGAAGCTGATGCGCGAGCGCGTCGACCGCGTCGGCGACGTCCGCCCCGGCGGGTACGAGGACGCGTCGGAGCTCATCGAGGACCTGAACGTGCTCGCGGAGAGCCTCCGCGCGAACGGCGCGGAAGCCATCGTCGACGCGCACGTGAAACCGCTCGTTCGCGAGGTGGAGACGTTCGGGTTGACGCTCGCCGGCCTCGACCTCCGCGACCACCAGGAGAACCACACGGAGGCGGTCGGCGAGGCGCTCGCGCGGGCGGGCATCGACTACGACGCGATGACCGAGGACGAGCGCGTCGACGTCCTCACGGACGCCATCCTCCAAGACCAGCCGGTCGTGGACGTCACCGACACCGACGGCGTCTCCGAGACGACCGAACGCGTCCTGAAGCGCTTCGACGCGTTCGCGGACTGGCAGCGCGAGTACGGCGCGGACGCCATCGACACGTACGCCATCTCGATGACCGAACGCCCGAGTCACGTCCTCGAGGTCCTGTTCCTCGCGGACCAGGCGGGCGTCGTCTCGCTCCCCGAGTACTCGGGCGTGGACGTCGTGCCGCTGCTGGAGACCGAGAGCGCGCTGGAGAACGCGCGGGACATCATGGGGACGCTCTTCGAGAACGACGCCTACGGGGCGGCCATCGCGGCGCGCGGGGACGTCCAGGAGGTGATGCTCGGGTACTCGGACTCGAACAAGGAGAACGGGTTCCTGGCGGCGAACTGGCGGCTCCACGAGAACCAGCGCCGAATCGCGCACGTCTGCGACGACCACGACGTTACGCTCCGACTGTTCCACGGCCGCGGCGGCTCCATCTCCAGGGGCGGTGGCCCCATCGGTGCGGCGTTGCTCGCCCGGCCGAGCGACGCGGTGTCGGGGATGGTGAAGTTCACCGAGCAGGGCGAGGTGCTCGCGGAGCGGTACGCGAACCCGCAGGTCGCCGAGCGCTCGCTCGAACAGCTCCTGTCGGCGCAGCTCCGGTCGCGAAAGCGCGCCATCGAGCAACCCGAACCGCAGGCGGCGGACGATTGGGAGGCCGCGATGGCGGGGATGGCGGACGTCGCGCGCGACGAGTACCGCGACCTCCTCGAGACCGACGGGTTCGTGTCGTACTTCGAGCAGGCGACGCCCATCACGGTCATCGAGAACCTCAACCTCGGGTCGCGGCCCGCCTCGCGGACCGGCGAGCGGAAGGTCGAGGACCTCCGCGCAATTCCGTGGGTGTTCTCGTGGACGCAGTCGCGGTGCGTGCTCCCGGGCTGGTACGGGCTCGCCACCGCACTCGACGAGTATCTGGCTGGCTCACAGCCCGCCGAACGCGCGAGCGGTGAAACCGCGAGCGCCGAGGACGGCGGTGACCTGGAGACCCTCCGGGAGATGTACGACTCGTGGCCAGTGTTCACGACGCTCCTGGACAACGCGGCGGTCGCGCTCGCACGCACCGACATGGAGATCGCGAGCCACTACGCGGACCTGGCGACGCCCGAGCTCCGCGAGCGGTTCTTCCCGCGCCTGGAGGGCGAGTACGACCGAGCGTGCGATCTCGTGAAGGAGATCACGGGCCGGGACACGGTGTACGCTCGCGAGTGGTTCGGGGAGAGCCTCTCGCGGCGGAACCCCTACGTCGACCCGCTGCACCTGCTGCAGGTCGACCTGCTCGACCAGACGCATCGGACGCCCGCCGAGGAGCGCACGCTCCGGTTGACGGTGAAAGGGATCGCCGCCGGCATGAAGAACACGGGGTAGCGACCGAACGCGGTCGCTTGCGAACCCGACGGTGCGAAGGTGGGGGTGGAACGGGAGAGGACGTCGGTGGCCCGTGCGTGGGGGGGAGAGTCGGGAGCGGCCACCGGCGCCAAGGGGGGGAATCGGCCGCGGGCCGGTTCGACGTCGCCCCGCGAGCCATCGCCTGCTTGGGCACGACCAAAGGTAGTGGTGAACCCTCAGAAGTTAGGTGAGGGTCTCTGGGAGGATGGCGAAGGGCGCTCCGAAGGCAGGTGAGGCCCGCTCGGAGAGTGGACGGAGTGACGGGAGAGCGCGGTCGGGTGCGGGTCCTCACCCGATGTCGGTGACGCAGCCGGTACCGTCGACGTGGTCGTCGCAGCGGACGTCGTCGAGGGAGCCGAGCGCGCGCTCGCGGGCCGTTGCGACGCGCTCGCGGAGGGCGTCGAGGTCCTCGGGGTCGTCCTGCGCGCGGTACTCGGGGCCGGCCTGGAGGACCGCGAGCTTGGACTGGAGCGAGAAGTGCTCGCGGAACGCGGGTTCGTGTTCGGCGAGCGCGAGCAGTGATTCGACGGTCGATTCGAGTGGGTCGCGGCCGACCGGTTTCACGAGGTAGTCGTCGAACGCCATCTCGACGACGTCGAGCGTCGGTTCGACGGCGGTGACCATCGACACGCGCTGGTCGTGGCCGCGAGACCGCATCTCGGCGAGCACGGCGTCGCCGGACATCGACGGCATCCGGCGGTCGAGGAGGACGACGTCGACCGGTTCGGCGGCGAGGACGTCGAGCGCGTCGCTCCCCGAGTACGCGACGTGGACGTCGACGTGCTCGCGGAGCCAGAGCGCGTACGTGTCCGCGAGGGCCTCGTCGTCGTCGACGACGAGGACGGTTGCGTCCGTCGACGCGAGGTCGACGGTCGCGTCCATCGGGAGGGAGTGTGTTCGAGACATGGTGGCGGCGCAGCGTGCGCTTGTGCTAGCTGTCTAGCTCCGGCCTCTCATGCCTGCGTCCTAATTTGTTTGGTGCGCCCGGAAGGGAAGGACACTTGGGCGCGCGCGGCGTCGGTAGAGGCGATGAGTACGGGCTCTCGTCGCGTCGAAGTGCATCCCGGTCGGGAGGCGGTCGTGGAGTTCGACCCCGAGTTGACCTTCGAGTGCGTCGACGAGTGCACGTGGTGCTGTACGCACGGCGTCCTCCTCTACGAGCGGGATTTCTACGAGCTCGCGGAGCGAGCGAGCCTCGACAACACGACGCAGTTCCGCGGCGAGGACTTCGTGAAGAAGGAGTCGAAGGACCGCGACGAGCACGTCGGCGACGACGGCGAGGCGTGCGTGTTCCTGCGCGACGACGGCCTCTGCGAGCTGCACGCCGAGCACGACTGGAAGCCGACGCGGTGCTCGGTGTATCCGCTCGCGGTGAGCGTCGAGGACGGCGACATCCACGTGGACGTCCGCGAGTCGGCGTGGGAACACTGCGAGGGCATGAACGTGAGCGAGCGGAAGGTCGTCGACAACCTGGACGCGTTCCTCCCGGAGGTCCTCTGGGAGCTCGACGATCCGTCGAGCGACCGCGAGCTGTAAGCGAACTCTCCGCGGGGCCGCGTCAGGCGACGAGGGACCAGGCGACGAAGACGACGCCGCCGCCGAGGAGCGTCGATGCGACGGCGTGGAGGCGGAGGGCGTCGAGGAGTTCGTGTGCGTGGTCGGTGGTGTGTGCGACGTCGTAGACGTCTCCGCCGATTTCGCAGGTGGGGAGGAAGTCCATGGCGACGTGGAGGAAGACGCCGGCGGCGAACCCGAACACGAGCGCGTTCAGGACGGGGTCGGGTGGGAGGGCGACGATGGACGCGGGGATGGCGGTGAGGCCGACGCCGGCGGCGGGGAGCAGGAGCACCCAGGGGTTGCCGCCGTCGCTCGCGAGTCGGCGTGCGGCGGCGTAGCCGGCTGGGCCCTTGTGTGAGACGATGGCGACGCCGAGGAACGCGCCGAGCGTGGGCATGTTCCCGTAGACGATACCGATGATGGTGCCGGCGGCGAGGGCGTGCGCGGATATCTCGAGGCTGGTGTGGTCGAAGCTGGTCTCGTGGGTGAGGCGGTGGCCGACGGTGTGGGCGCCGAATCCGAGGACGATGCCGCTGGCGACGCCGAACCCGCCCCAGCGCGGGTGGAGGCCGAAGGCCTGCGGGAGGAGGAAGACGGCGGCGCTGGTGACCATGGCGCCGGCGGCGAGGCCGTACGCCCAGACGAGGCCGTGGGCGTGGCTGCCGTCGGCGCGTGCGCCGAGCGGGATGGCGACGGCCATGGCGGCGAACGCGGTCCAGGCGATGCCGACGACCTTCCAGAGCTCCTCGCGGCCGTCGAGTGCGACGGTCCCGGCCCACGCGGTGAGTGCGAGGAACGCGACGACGGCGAGGACGCCGACCGTCGGCACGCCAGCGAGGTTGTTAATCCGAGAATCCGAGTTAGTAACCATTCGTGTTAACAACACGAAGACGTTCGTTAATAACCCCATCGGTCGCGCATCCGCCCCAAGCGAGCTCGTTCCCGCGCGTCGAACTCAGCGCGTCGCGCGCTTCCAGGCCTTCAGGTCGACGACCTCGCCGTCGAGGTCGTCGGCGTCGCACTCGGTCGCCGCCCACACGAACATCCCCGCCACGTCGCCCGGCTCGCGACCGCCCGGGCCGGACAGGTCGGTGTCGACCTTCCCCGGGTCGACGCAGCCCGCGACGAACCCGGTGTCCGCGGCGAACTGGCGGACGACCGCCTCCGCGCCGGCCTTCGACGGCGCGTACCCGCCCAGGCCGGGCTTCGCGTCCCGCGCCACGGACCCCGTGGGCAGCAGGAGGCGCGCACCCTCGTTCAGGTGCGGGAGCGACTCCTTGAACGTCGCGAACGCCCCGCGGACGTTCGTCCGGAACGCCTCGTCGAACGCCGTGTAGGACGTCTCCGCGATGGACGCCTCCCCGGGAGTCCCGTGGAAGACCCCCGCGTTCGCGACCACGACGTCGATGCCCGCCGGCCCGGTCCGCGACGCCGTCTCGACGAGCCGCTCCACGTCGAACTCGTCGCGGACGTCCGCGCGCAACCCGGTGACCTCGCCGTCACCGGCCGCCTCCAGGTCGTTCACGAGTTCGCCGACCGCCGACGCGTCCCGACCGCAGATGGCGACCGACGCGCCCGCCTCGGCGAACGCCGTGGCGACCGCTCGTCCGATACCGCTCGTCGCACCCGTCACGACCGCCGTCGTCCCGTGCATACCACCGCCTACGGGGACGGTCGATAGGAAACCACCGGTCGCGGTACCGACCCGGAACCGGGCGGTCGACGCGGCGCTTCTCGCCCGACCGTCGACGGCCCGATTCCCGTTCGCGCCCCGGCTAGTGGCCTGTTTTATCATGCCACGGTGATTTACCGATATGTATTCAATTGATGTTCGTGTCCCGGGGGGAGCAGGCGAAGGGGGAGAGATACGGCGTCGTCGCGCTCGGACTCGCCGGGCTGGCCGCCGTCGTCGTCCACGCCGCGACCAGCACCGCTCACCTCGCCAGCGTCGTCGCGGACCTCTTCGCGTCGACGTTCGTCGTCTCCGTCCTCGCGTTCGTCGCCCTCACCGCGTTCGGCGTCCACCTCGCCCGAACCGAGACGCCGACGCACTGTCGTCGCGTCGCCGCCGTCGGCGTCGTCACCGCCGTCAGCTACCTCGCCCTCGTCGCCGCCTTCTACGCCGGCATCGACCAACCGTTCGGCGGGGTCGCTGACGCGTTCCACGTCGGCTACGGCATCGCCGCCATCGGCGCCTGGTTCGGCGTCGTCCCGACGCACTTCTACCTCCGGCAGCGCCGACAGACCGAACGCCTCCGCGAACTCAACGCCGAACTCCGCGAGACGAACGCCGAACTCCGCGAGCAGAACGAGCGCCTCGACGAGTTCGCGAGCATCCTCGGCCACGACCTCCGGAACCCGCTCGCGGTCGCCCGCGGCTACGTCGAACTCGCCGCCGAGACGGGGAACCTCGACCACCTCGACAACGTGAACGCGTGTCACGCCCGGATCGAGACGCTCGTCGACCAGGTGCTCGCGCTCGCCCGCATGGAACGCGACCCCGACGCCGTCACCGAGCTCGACGTCGCCGGCGTCGCCACCGACGCCCACGAGACAGTCGACATCGGCGACGGCGAGGTCGTCGTCGACGTCGACTGCACCGTCGAAGCGGAACGCAGCGACCTCCGACAGGTGTTCGAGAACTGCTATCGGAACGCCGCCGAGCACGCCGGCCCCGACCCGACGATCCGCGTCACCTGTCTCGACGACGACCCAGGGTTCGCCATCGCGGACGACGGCCCCGGCATCCCCGGCTGCGAACGCGACGCGGTGTTCGAACGCGGGTACTCGAACGACGACGGCACCGGCCTCGGGCTCGCCATCGTCGCCGAGGTCGCGGACACGTACGATTGGACGGTCGACGTCGTCGAGGCCGTCGACGGCGGCGCGCGCTTCGAGTTCCGGACGGCGACAACAGCGGCGGACGTCGACGCTCCCGACGAACGCGAGCGACCAGGGCCGGACTCCGTCGACGAGGACGACCCCACGCCACGGGTCGCGTCCGGCACCTGACCGCCGAGTTCGCCACCCGATTGCGCCCGGTACCCGACCGCCGAGTCCGCAGCCACCGTGTCGTCGACCCACGGCTACCGCGTGCCATCGCGTGCTCGCGGTTCGCACACCTACCGAGTCGTGGCCGCTATTTAAGGTCGTCTCGCTACTACGTCCAGTCATGAACGGACTCTCCGGAACCTCGGTCCTCGCCGTCGGCGGCGGATTCGGTGGCTTGTCGACAGCGTGCTACCTCGCCGACGCCGGCGCGGACGTCACCGTCGTCGAGAAGAACGACGGCCTCGGTGGCCGCGCGTCGGTCCTCGAACGCGACGGCTTCCGGTTCGACATGGGACCGTCGTGGTACCTGATGCCGGACGTCTTCGAGCGGTTCTTCGGGCACTTCGACCGCACGCCCACCGACTACTACGGCCTCGAACACCTCGACCCGCACTACCGGGTCTTCTTCAAGGACGGCGACCGCGTCGACATTACCCCCGACCTCGAACGGTCGAAGGAGGTGTTCGAGTCCTACGAGGAAGGCGCCGGCGAGGCGCTCGAACGCTACCTCGAACAGAGCGAGGAGAACTACGAGGTCGGCATGGAGCACTTCGTGTACGAGGACCGCGCGACCATCGGGGACTTCCTCGACCCCGACGTCGCGAAGCAGGCGCGCGGGCTGACGATGCTCGGGTCGATGCAGGACCACGTCGAGAAGTACTTCGACCACCCGAAGCTCCAGCAGATCATGCAGTACACGCTCGTGTTCCTCGGCGGCTCCCCGAAGAACACGCCCGCGCTGTACAACCTGATGAGTCACGTCGACTTCAACCTCGGCGTCTGGTACCCGGAGAACGGCGTCGGCGGCGTCGTCGACGGGATGGCCGCGCTCGGCGAGGAGCTCGGCGTCGAGTACGTCACCGGGACGCCCGTCGAGGAGATCATGGGTCGGCGCGGCGGGTTCAAGGTCACGACCGAGCCCGGCGAGACGTTCTTCCCGGACGTCGTCGTGAGCGACGCGGACTACGCGCACACCGAACTCGAACTGCTCGACGAGGGGAAGCGCCACTACGACGCCGACTACTGGGACTCGCGGACGTACGCGCCGTCGGCGTTCCTCATGTACATGGGCGTCGAGGGCGACGTGGACGAGCTCGAGCATCACACGCTCGTACTGCCGACGGACTGGGAGGAGCACTTCGACGAGATATTCGAGGACCCGGCGTGGCCCGAGAACCCGGCGTACTACCTCTGCGTCCCCAGCGAGACGGACGACTCGGTGGCCCCCGAGGGCCACTCGAACCTGTTCGTGCTCGTCCCCATCGCGCCCGGGCTCGACGACACCGATGAGATGCGCGAGCAGTACCGCGAGGTCGTGCTCGACGACATCGCCGAGCACACCGGCACGGACCTCCGGGACCGCATGGTCGTCGAGGAGACGTTCACCGTGAGCGACTTCGCCGAGCGGTACAACGCCTACGAGGGGTCGGCGCTCGGGCTCGCGCACACCCTCAAGCAGACCGCGCTCTTCCGGCCGTCGCGTCGCTCCGAGTCGGTCGACGGCCTCTACTACACCGGCGGGTACACGACGCCCGGTATCGGCGTCCCGATGTGCCTCATCAGCGGGGAACTGACCGCGGACGCCGTCCGCGAGGACGCCGGCCTCGAACGCGTACGCCAGGAATGACGACCGAGGGGACCCACGAGTCGACGACGACCGCCGTCTTCGAGGGGCTCGCGTACCTCCTGACGCTCTCGCGACCGCGGTTCTGGTTCTACCTCGCCGGCCCGGTCGTCGTCGGCGTCGCGTACGGTGCCCGCTCGGTCCCCGAGCTGTTCGCGCCGGTCGCGCTCGTGCTGTTCGCGTACTTCCTCGTCCCCGCGAACGTCTACCTCTACGGGATCAACGACGTCTTCGACCGGGACGTCGACGCGTCGAACCCGAAGAAGGAGGGCCGCGAAGCGCGGTTCTCGGGCGACGCGTGGGTGGTCGCGGTCGTCACCGCCTCGGGACTGGCGCTCGTCCCGGTCGCCGCGACGACGCCCGCACTCGCGTGGCCGTACCTCGGGGCGTACGCCGCGCTCGCGACCGAGTACAGCGCCCCGCCGCTGCGGTTCAAGACGACGCCGCTGCTGGACTCGCTCTCGAACGGCCTCTACGTCCTCCCGGGCGCGGCCGCGTACGCCGCCGTCGCCGGGCAGCACCCACCGGTGCTCGCGCTCGCCGGCGCATGGCTGTGGACGATGGCGATGCACACGTTCAGCGCCATCCCGGACATCGAACCGGACCGCGCGGCGGGCATCGACACCACGGCGACGTGGCTGGGCGAGTCCCAGACGTACGCGTACTGCTTCGCGGTCTGGACCGCCGCCGCGGTCGCGTTCGCCGCCGTCGACTACCGCCTCGGCGTCGCCCTCGCCGTCTACCCGGTCTTCGTCGCGTGGGTCTCCCGGTCGAAGATCGCGGTCGACCGCGCGTACTGGTGGTTCCCGTACCTGAACACCGTGATCGGGATCGTCCTGACGCTCGGCGCGCTCTGGAGGCTCACGAATGGCGTCTGAGGACTCGCCGTCGGCGTCGCAGTCGGTGGCCGATGCGACGACCGTCCCCTCCGGTCGCGAGCGCGTGCAGGCGCGCCTCGACGAACTCGTCCGCGAGCACCGGTTCACCATCGCGGTCGTCTTCCCGCTCGTCGGCGCGATATCGCTCGTCGCGAGCGCCGAAGGCTGGTACCCCGACCCCCTCTCGTTCCTCGCGTACAACCCCCTGTTCGTGCTGTTCGGCGTCCTCGTGATGCGGCTCCCGCTCGTCGCCGGCGTCGCGCCGCTCGTCGACAGGAAGGCCGGCGTCGCGCTCGCACTCCTCACCGCGTACGCGTACGGCATCGAGTACGTCGGCACGACCACGGGCTGGCCGTACGGCGCGTTCGAGTACACCGTCCCGCTCGGCCCGATGCTCGCCGACGTCATCCCCGTCGCCCTCCCCGTGTTCTTCTTCCCGCTCGTCCTGAACGCCTACCTCCTCACACTCTTACTGCTCGGCGACCGCGCCGACAACACCGCCGTCCGGCTCGCCGCGACCGTCGCCGCCGTCCTCGCGACCGACCTCGTCCTCGACCCCGGCGCCGTCGCCGTCAACTTCTGGGCGTACGACTGCGCCGCCACCGCCTCCTGCGAGTACTACGGCGTCCCGTGGTCGAACTACGGCGGCTGGGTGCTGTCCGCGACCGTCGCCGTCCTCGCGTTCGACCAGGGCCTGGACCGCACCGGGCTCAAGGACAGGTTGCGCGAGTGCGAGTTCATGCTCGACGACCTCGTGAGCTTCGTCCTGCTCTGGGGCGGCATCAACGCCCTCTACGGGAACTGGGTACCCGTCGCGGTCGCCGCCGCGCTCGGCGTCGGCTTACTGACTACAGATCGCTTCGACTTCGCCGTCGGTGACAGCGCGCTCGTCCGCGCCGTCCGCCGCTGACGCCCCGGGCAATCCGAGGACTCATTTATTCCAGTCGTCCGCATGAACAAGCCCGTATAGCTCGACGGGGCGGTCCGTGACGCTACCAGGACGGCAGCCAACCGCGAACGCGCCCGAGCGCGCCGCGCCCGTCGTGGTCCGACCCGCTCGCGCCCTCCTCGTGGTGGTCGTCGGCGTGCCGGTCGTCGTACGGCACCGCGGACACGCGCCGGAACACCGCCTCCGGGTCCTTGTTCCACTGCCAGTGCCAGCGCGTCCGCACCAGGCACCAGAGCTTCCGCCACGTCGGCAGGTCCACGTCGACGGTGACGGTGTCGTAGTCGCGCTTGCGGACGACGCGGTGATGCTCCGCGTACAGGACCGCCGCCAGGAGGACCGCAAGCTGGCAGTCCTCCGGGAGGTACCGGATGCCGGCGACGCCCTCCCGGTACAGCTCGTCGGCGCGAGCGGTCTCCGCCGCGATGGCGTCCTGGATCTCCGGCGTGAACTCGAGGTCCTTCACGTCCGCGACGTCCGCACCGCACCGTTCCAGCGTCGCTTCCGGGAGGTACACGCGGTCGCGCTCCACGACGTCCTCGTGGACGTCCCGCACGAAGTTCGACAGCTGGAACGCCTCGCCGAGCTTGATGGCGTGCGGTAACGCCTGCTCGTAGGCCTCCTCGTCGAGGTGCATGATGTCCGTCATCATCACGCCGACCGCGGCCGCCGACCCGCGCATGTAGTCCTCGAGGTCGGCGTACGTCTCGTAGCGGTCCGTGTCGATGTCCGTCGCCATCGCGTCCACGAACTCGTTCACCCACGCGTCGTCGATCTCGTACGTCTCGCACAGTTCCGCGAACGCCTCCAGCACGGGGTCGTCCGCGGGTTCCTCGCCGAGCGCTTGCGCGCGCAGCTCCTCGAGGCGTCGGGACTGCTCCTCGCGCGACAACCCGTCCGGGTCGTCGACGACCTCGTCCGCGATACGGAAGAACCCGTAGAGGACGTACGTCGGGTGCCTGATGCGTTCGGGGAGCAATCGCGTCGCGATATGGAAGGTCTTCCCCGTCTCTCGCTGGATGGCTTTCCCTTCCTTGACGTGTTCGTCGTGCATCGTGTGTTCTCCGGCGAGGACCCCGCGCAGGTGGCGTCTCTCCGTATAGTGGTTAGCGGGCTGTTCGGAAATAACTGACTTACACAACAGGTTAGGACCACGCCGAGAACGGGCCCGACGTTCCCACCTGCAGACACGTCGGCCGTCGGCGACCGGCACCGTCTATCAGTCCGGTCCGGTCGCCGCGGCGGCCTCGTGGACGAACGCCCGCAGGAGCTTCGCGCCGAGCGTCGCCGCCTGCCCGTCGTCGCGGTCGTTCACCTCGACGACGTCGAACCCCGCGACGCGCCCGGTCGCCGCGACCGCACGCACCGCGTCGCGGCACTCGCGGCTCGTCAACCCGAACGGCTCCGGCGTCCCCGTCCCCGGCGCGAACGCCGGGTCGGCGGCGTCCACGTCCACGGACAGGTACACCGAGTCGTCGGCGGCGAACGACGGCTCCCACGCCGGGACCGCCTCGGGCGGCACGACCTCGACGTCGCCCTCGCTCGCGCGCTCGTACTCCGCCTCGCTCCCCGCACGCGCACCGAGGACGACCGCACGGTCGGCCACGTCGAGCGCGTGCCGCGTCACCGTCGCGTGACTCAACGCGTTCCCGTCGAACGACTCCTTGAGGTCGAGGTGCGCGTCCAGGCACACGAACACGTCCGGGTCGACCGCACGAACGCCCGCGACGCTCACCGTGTGCTCGCCACCGACGACCACCGGGACGGCGTCGTCCCACACCACATCCGTACAGACGCCCTCGAGGTACTCGAGGTACTCGCCGGCGTCGTCCCACGCGCGGACGTCACCGTGGTCGGCGACGTCGCAATCCGAGAAGTGCGTGCCGGTCGCGTGGTCGTAATCGTCGAACCCGCGCGCGTACCGACGGACGCGGTCGGGCCCGAATCGCGTCCCGGGCTGGAACGACGTCGACGCGTCCAGCGGCGCGCCGACGACGACGAACGCGGCGTCCTCGCGGTCGACGCCCGCACCCGGGAACATCCTCGACTCGCCCTCAGAGGATCTTCCGCTGGCCTTCGAACTCGAGGAACTCGATCTCGTCGTCGGGGTCGAGCTCCTGCTCCTCGGGGACCTTCATCGAGAACGTGTCGTACGTCTCCAGGTCCATGACCTGAACGACCGTCTCCGACTCCACGGACACGACCTGACCCTGCTTCCGTTCGATGATCGGCACCCAGCACTTCTGGTCGACGGGCTGGCTCATCGAGCGCTTCTTCCCGTCGAAGACGCCGACGGCTTCGACGCGCGCCTTCGCGCTACCGTGCTTGCCGGGCTTTGCGGTCGAGTACGCGTTGATCTTACAGGGAGCGTCGTCCAGCATGACGTACGAGCCCTCCTGAAGGTCGCGAACTTCCTGCTGCTGCGTAGCCATGCACGGCCGTTCTTCCCACGTGGCTATAAACGGTTTGGAACGCCGCGACGGCCGTCGACCCGTCCGTCGAAGCAGTCGGTCGTTCCCGGCCGTTCTCCGCGGAGAATCAGTCGTCGCCGCGTCGTTTATTCATCTCCTGGCGCGTGAACTGCGGGCTCGCCCGGATACCGGACTTCGAGCGGAACGACCGCCAGAGGAGGAAAGCCCCGCCCAGCCCGATGACGGCGGAGACCGCGGTCGCGTACAGCGCACCGCCCTGGTAGAGGTACGCCGTCGACAGCAGACTGAACCCGAACACGAGCCCGGAGACGATGCGGCGTGCGAGCTGGTCGATGACGCCCTTTTCGTCGCCGAGCTCGACCTGCACCGTGAGGTTCCCGCGCTGGGCGGTGTCGAGCGTGTCCTCCAACTTCGGTGGGACGCGCACGAGCGACTGCGCCGCGTCCTGGAACTGGTCGCCGGCATCCGAGAGGTACTGGCGGACGGTCTCCTCGCGATACCCTTGCTCGGTGAGGTACGTCGTCGCCGTCTCGATGAAGTCGAACGACGAGTCGAGCGTCACGCAGACGCCCTCGACGACCGTCGCGACGCGGAGGACGAGCGCGAGGTTCGGCGGGAGCCGGAACGGGAACTCGTAGATGGAGTCCTCTATCTGGCCGATGATCTGCTGGACGCGGTACTGCTCGATGGCCTCGCCGCGGGCGTCCGCGATGGCGAGCTCCATCACGTCACCCATGACGTCGCGGTTCGCCTCCGGACTGAGCGTCCCCATCGCGATCAGCGAGTCGAGGATCGCGTCGATGTCCTGGTTCGCGATCGCGACGTAGAACTCCACGATGCGGTCCTGGACGAACTCGTCCACGCGCCCGCTCATCCCGAAGTCGTAGAAGACGATGGCGCCGTCGTCGAGCACCGCGAGGTTCCCCGGGTGCGGGTCCGCGTGGAACACGCCGTCGTCGATGATCATCTGGAGGTACGCGCGCTCGAGGTTCTCGGCGACCTGCTGCCGGTCGATCCCTCGCGCGTCGAGTTCGTCGACGTCGTTGATTTTCGTACCCGGGAGGTACTCCATTGTGAGGACGCGCGGCCCCGAGTGGCTGTCGACGACCGCCGGGATGCGTATCTCGTCGCTCTCCTGGAAGTTCAGCTTGATCTCTTCGAGCATCCGCGCCTCGCGCTCGTAGTCCATCTCCTCGCGGATGGTCTTCGCGAACTCGTCGGCGAGGTTCTCCAGACTGAACGCCTGCGCGTCGCTGACGAAGTAGAGGAGGATGGGGAGGCTCCAGCGGATGACGCGGAGGTCCGCTTCGACGAGGTCCTCGACGCCCGGGCGCCGGATCTTCACGGCGACGTCGTCGCCGTTCACGGTCGCGCGGTACACCTGGCCGAGGCTCGCCCCGCTGATGGGGTCGGTCTCGAAGTCGGCGAACGCCTCGTCGATGGGGCCGACCTCGGCTTCGAGGACCTGCTTCGCGTCGGCCCAGTCGGCGGGCGGGACGTCGTCCTGGAGCGACGCCAGCACCTCGATGTACGCCGGCGGGAGGACGTCCGGCCGGGTGGACAGGAGCTGGCCGAGCTTGATGAACGTCGGGCCGAGCTTCAGGAGCGAGTCCAGCAGGTGCTCGGCACGGTCGACCTGGGTCGCTTCGTCGACCTGTCGACCGCTACCGAACAGGAGGAAGCGCCGGCGGTCGCGAGCGTACGCGAACAGGAGTGGCAGGAACTGGCGTGCGACGACGAGGAAGCGCCAGTACGCCCGTAGGTTGACCAGCCTTTCTCACCTCGAGTCAGGCGTCCCGGATCTCGATGCGGGTCTCGTCGGTCTCCGTGCGTTTCGGGATGGCGAGTTCGAGGACGCCCCGCGCGAGCTCGGCGTCGGCCGCGTCGGGGTTGGCGTCCGGCGGGAGCGGGAGGTCGACGTCGAGGAACAGCGAGCGGTCCTCGCGCTCGTACCGGTACTCACCGGGAACCGCCTTCTCGCGTCGCGCTTCGATGGAGACGCGGCCGTCGCGTGCGACGACGTCGAGCGTGTCGGCGGTGACGCCGGGGAGGTCGACGACGAGCAGGTACCCGTCGTCGCTCTCGAGCAGGTCTGCGAACACGGCGTCGGGGAGGTCGGCGAACGCCTCTCGGAGCGCGGACATGGACGGCCGTAGGTGCTCGGGGTCGAAAAACCCACGGGTAGCGGTTCGACAACGGTTCGCACGACGGCGGTCGTCTCGTCGTCGCGGCGTTCGCTCGCGCGGTGCCGTTCGACGCTGCGACGACCGCGCGTCGGTGACGTAGTCGCGGGTTTCCCCCGCGTAATCGACGCGTACCGGAGTGAACTGGCGTGACCGGTCGTCGGAGGTTAAGTCGCGGTCCGTGGTAGATGCGGACGATACGCATGTCACTCGTGGACCGACTGAAGGGGTTGTTCGGGAGCGAGGAACGCACGTACGAGTACTGGTGTCCGAACTGCGAGGCGACGTTCGAGTCGACGAAGGCGGACATGTCGAGCGTGCACTGCCCGGAGTGCGGCGAGACTCGCGTTCGCGCGTCCGCGATGGCCGACCCCGTCGCGTGAGGCGCGGACGTGGTCCGGGGACGCGGGCGGACCGGCGGGTCGGCGGTCAGTCGACGCGGCCCCCGGGTGCGTCGGCCGTCAGTCGTCGAACGCGGGGAGGTGACTGTCGGCGTCGGGAGCGCCGGTGCCGTCGGGAGAACCGGTGGCGTCGACGCCGTCGAGCGCGCCGAAGTGCGGGACGCGGTGGTCGCCGCGCACGCAGTGCCCGCGACGCTCGTAGCCGTGGCGTTCGACGTGGATGGCGTCCAGGCCGGCGTTCCACGCCGCGCCGACGTCGTTGCTGCCGTCACCGGCGAGCACGCCGCCGTCGTCCGCGTCGACGCCGAGGCCAGCGCGCGCGAGGTCGACGGGCGCACGGTCGGGCTTCCAGCCGGTGTCGTCGTCGCAGCAGACGACGACGTCGAACCAGTCCGCGACGTCGAGGTGGTCGAGGACGGGCTCGGCGAGGAACCGCTGGCAGTGCGTGACGAGCCCGACGGGACGGTCGAGGTCGCCGACGAATCGCGCGTCCTCGTGCAGGAACGTGTGCTCGGCGCGAGTCTGGGCGTCCTCCTCGGCGTGGAACGCCGGCCAGAACGCCTCGGGGTCGACGCCCCACGCGGCCAGTTGCTCGTTGCGTGCGCCCGTGAGGCCGTGCCAGAGCACGTACGCCTCGCGGTCGCTGAACGCGCGACCGAGGCGGTCGCCGACGCGGTCGAAGACGTCGCGCGTGTACGCCCACTCGGCGTCCACGAGCGTGCCGTCGAGGTCGAACAGCCAGAAGTCGTACGATTCGGCGACCATCTGAGGGAACAACTAGGTGCGCCGACCAATAAGTGTCTTCGGGGTCAGCGTCGTCGCAGGGCTACGACCAGGGGTTGGCATCACCGCGGCGCTACGACCAGGGGTCGTCGACGACGTCGATACTGCTCCCGAGGTACTTCGAGACGGCCGCGTCCACGGACGCGGCGTTGAACGCGGACAGGTCGTCGGCGACGGCCTCGCGGAGCGCGTCGACGTACTCGCGGTCCGCGCGGAGACTCCGGAAGTCGACGTCGTCCACCGGCACGCCGAGTTCGTCCTCGACGAACCGACGCGCGTGCTCGCGGTCGTTCACCTCGCCACGCCACAGGTTGTCCCGGAAGAACAGCCAGCCGTCCGCGCCCGGGTCCGGCGCGCGGTACCGGAGCGTCGTCTCGAACGAACCCGGAGCGACGGTCACGGCGTCGCTCGTCTCGACGTGGAACCGCACCCGGAACACGTACGCGCCGTCCATCGCTCTGTCAGTCCATCGGTCGCTCCCCGCGGTACTCAGGCGGTCTCGTTGTTGAGGATCTCCGCCATCTCGATGTCCTTCTCCGTGATACCGCCCTCCTCGTGACTGGTGACGCGCACCTCCACCTCCTTGTAGCGGATGCGGATCTCGGGGTGGTGGTACTGCGCTTCGGCGATCTCGCCGGTCAGCTGCGCGAAGTTCACGCCCTTCATGTAGTCGTCGAACTCGAACGTCCGAACGATCTCGTCCTCGTCCATCGACCAGCCCTCCGGGAGTCGCTCCTCGACCTCGTCGTCTGCCAGGACGTCTGCCATGCGCCATCAATCGAGTGCGGGCGGCATAATCATTGGGGCGCGCCACCCCGGTCGCGTTTGCTCGCTCCGAAAACGCCGGGGGTGGTTTAGGTGGGTGGTGGGCGAAGCAGAAGGTATGCTTCGGACGCGGACGGTCCTCGCTGCGGTGCTGCTCGTGGTGGCGTTCGGTCTCGCCGCGGGGTCGCTGCCGTCGTCGGGCGGTGCGCCCGCTGCGAGCGGCGGTGACGGGCCGGACGACGGTCGGCCTCCGAGCGACGCGGCCGGTAACGGCAGCGGCGAGCCGGGTGTCGAGAACCCGGTGTCGGGTGCGACGCGCGACCGGTTGCTGGTGGCGGTCGTCGCACTCGCGCTCGCGGTCGGGTACGTCTTCGTGCCGACGGCGCGTCGCACCGTCGCGGTCGCGGCGGGCGTCGTCGCGGTCGCGGCGGCGAGCTACGCGTGGTTCCGCCCCGCGACGGTGGACGTGCTGTCGTCGGTCGCGGACGCGGCGTCGTCCGTGGTCGGCGGACCGCTCGGGGTCGGGCTCGCGGGCGTCCTCGCGCTGGCGGTGGTGGTGACTGCCTGGCGTGCGTTCGGCCGCGACGAGCAGTCGCCACGCGAGCCCGAGTCGGTCGATGGCGACCCCGGACGGGACGACGCGGACGCGACCGGACCGCGGGCCGTGGACGTGCATCCGGCGACGCGCCGGGCGTCGAACGAGGTGGCGCGCGCCTGGCAGCGCGCCGTCGCGTCGGTGTCGATGCCGGCGCCCGGCGCGCGGACGCCCCGCGAGTTCCTGCGTGCGACCGAGCGCGTCGACGCGAACGCGTTCGAGCGACTGACCGAGCTGTTCGAGCGCGTCCGGTACGGCGACGTCGACCCGGCTCCCGAGGGCGAGCGCGCGCGGTCGCTGGCGGCGCGAGCGGTCGCCAACGACGGCGGAGACGTCGACGACGACCGGACCGAGGAACCAGCGCGCGACGGGAGCAATGGGGAGACCGACGGTCGCGCGTCCGGAGGTGGCGGGGCGTGAACCGAGCGCTGTTCGCGGCGGGCGCGACCTGTCTATCCCTCGGCGTCGCACGTCTCGCCGGCGTCGGCGGCCCGGTCCTCCCGGGTGGCGCGTACGCGTTCCTCGCGGTCGCCGTGCTCGCCGCGGCCGTCGCCGGCGTCGCGCTCTCCCGCGACGCGCGAGTCGACGGCGAACGCGGCGTCGCCGAGCCGCCAGAGCAGGCGCGGCCGCGACGCCCCGGTGCGGGCGCGCGGCGAGCGCTCGACGACCTCCGCGTCGTCGGACGGCGCGCGGACGAGGACGACGGCCGGCGCGAACTCCACGACCGCCTGGAGGCGCTCGCGGTGGACGTCCTCGTCGCGAAACGCGACGTCGACGAGCCGACCGCGCGCGAGTGGCTCGCGAGCGGTTCGTGGACCGACGACCCGACGGCCGCGGCCTGTTTCGTCGACGGGCCCGTCCCCGCGCTGTCAGCGCGCGACCAGCTCGCCGCGCTGCGCTCGGGCGACCCGCCGTACGCGCGACGCGTCCGCCGTGCGCTCGCCGAACTCGACCGCCTGGAGGCCGACGCATGACCGCCGGCTCGCTGGACGCCCGCACCGGTCCGCCGGACGACGCGAGGACGGCGGAGGCGACGGCGTTCGAGACGACGCGGACCGGTCGGTATCGCGGTGCGCTCGCGGTCGCAGCGGTCGTCGCCGCGGTCGGCGCGCTCGCCGGGACGCCCGTCCTCCTCCTCGCGGCGGTCGTCGTCGCCGTCGTGCCCGCGGTCGGGCACGCCGCCGCGTCGCCCGAGCCGGCGATAGTCGTCGACCGGAACGTTCGGCCGGCCGACCCGGCCCCCGGCGAGACGGTGACCGTCGAGCTCCGGGCGACGAACGCGGGCGACGTCGGACTCGCGGACGTCCGCGTCGTCGACGCGCCACCGGACGGCGTCGAGGTCGTCGACGGCAGCCGGGCGCTCGCGACCGCGCTCGAACCGGGCGGGGTCGCGACGACGGCGTACGAGGCCGTGATTCCGGCCGGCGAGCACGCCTTCGACGACCCGTTCGTCGCGGTCCACGACGCGACCGGGAGCGTCGCGGTCGCCGGCCGCGTCGCCGTCGAGGAGACGACGGTGGCGCCGACCGCACCCCTCCCGGACGGCGACGCCGTCACCGTCGCCCCGCCCGCCCGCGGTCGCCCCGGTCGTCGGCCGAGCGACGACGCCGGCGACGGCCTCGCGTTCGAGTCCGTCCGCGAGTACCGGCGGGGCGACCCGGCGGCGCGCGTCGACTGGCGGCGGTACGCGCGCACCGGCGACCTCGCGACCGTCAGGTACCGTGAGCGTCGCGCGCCGACGGTCGTGCTCGTCGTCGACGCCCGCGAACGCGCGCACCTCGCGCCCGACGCCGACGCCGAGAGCGCCATCCGCCGCGGGGTCGACGCCGCGCGCCGCGTCGCCGGCGGAGCCGACCTCGCGCACGTCGGCGTCGTCGCGCTCGCACCGGGCTATCCGACGCTCGACCCCGGCGTCGGCCGCGAGCACGCCCACCGCGTCCGTGCGTTCCTCGACGGCATTCCCGGAGTCTCGACCGCGCCCGAACCGCTCGCGGCGGACGGGCGCGCGCTCGCCGCCGCCGTCCGAGCGCGCCTGCCGCGGGGCGCACAGGTCTGTCTCTGCACGCCCGCGTGCGACGACGCGGTCGCCGACGCCGCGACGCGTCTCGCCGCCGCCGGCCACGCCGTCGGCGTCTGCAGTCCGGACCCGACGTCGACCGAGGCCGCCGGCGACCGGCTCGCCGCGCTCGAACGCCGCGCGCGCCTCCGGGCGCTCCGCCGACGCGGGGTCGCGGTCGTCGACTGGGCGGACGAACCGCTCGAGACCGCCCTCGACCGCGCGGGGTGGACGACGTGACCCGGACCGACTCGACCGACCGCGACGGGCGACCCGACGCCAGCGCGAGCGGCGCCGAGAGCGAATCGAACCGGGCGAACGCGACGCGTCCGGGACTGGTGCTCGCGGTCGGTGCGGACGCGCTCGCGGTCGCGGTCGCCGCCACCGCCGCGTGGACGACGGCCATCGCCGCCGTCGGCGCGGTCGCGCACGTCACTGGCGTCCTCCGGGACCGACCGCGAGCGCGGCGCGCCGGCTCGCTCGCGCTGCTGGCCGCGACGCTCGCCGGCGTCCTCACGGGTCTCGGGGACCTCGCCGTCCTCGCCGGGGTCGTCCTCGTCGTCGTCGCGTACGACGCCGGGGAGCGAACCGTCTCCCTGCACGCGCACGCCCCGGGCGCCGACACCGCGGCGCTCGAAGGACGCCGGACGGCGTGGACGCTCGCCGTCTGCGCCGTCGCCGCACTCGCCGCGGCGCTCCTCGCACGAGCCCCCACGACCGCGTCACCGACCGGTGCGGCGCTCGCGCTCGCCGGTGGCGTCCTCGTCGCACTCTCGCTCCGCGACTGACGGCGCCGGCCCACGCACACCGAGCAGGCCGCGGGTTCGGTCGCCCAACTCGGTCGCGGGTTCGGTCGCCGCGACAGTCAGTCCGCGGGTTCGGTCGCCGCGACCTCCTCGGCGTCCGCGCGCTCGCGCTTCGGGAGCGCGTCCCGGAACCGGTCGACGACCCGTCTGGCCTCCTCCAGTTCGGCGTTCCCGAACGCGCGAACGAGCGCCAGCGCCCGGCGAGCGCGCGTCCGCCGCCAGGACTGCTCGCGGTTCTCGTACGTGCGGATGGCGCGCAGGAAGTCGATCTTCGAGAACTCCGGCCAGTACGGCGCACAGAAGAACACCGCCGCCTCGTTCCCGTTCGCGTGCCACGGCAGGAAGTTCGACGTCCGCTCGTCACCGCCCGTCCGGATGATGAGGTCGACGTCCCGCACCGGACAACCGTAGAGCCGGTCCTCGACGGTCGCGACGTCGACGTCGCCGGCGTCCAACTCGCCCGCGGCGACGTCGTCGACGACGCCACGCGCGGCGTGCAGGAGCTCGTTCCGACCCCCGTACGCGAGCGCGACGTTCAACACGAACCCGTCGTAGCCACGCGTCTGCTCCTCCGCGTACCGCGCCGACGACCGTACGCGCTCGGGGAGCATCCCGCGGTCGCCTATCGCGCGCACGCACACCTCGTTCTCGTGCACTGCCTTCGCGTTCCCGAACTCCCGGAGCTTCTCCGAGACCAGGTCGAACAACGGCTCGCGTTCCTCGGCCGGCCGGTCGAAGTTCTCCGTCGAGAACGCGTACAGCGTCAACTCCTCGACGCCGAGGTCCTGGCACCACGACAGTATCTCCTCGGTCGTCTGCGCACCCGCTCGATGCCCGTCGGGGGCGTCCTCGCCCTGCTTTCGGGCGTACCGGCGGTTCCCGTCCATGATGACGGCGACGTGCGTCGGCGAGCCCGATATCTCCCGGCGGAGCAAGTGCTCGTACCCCGCTCGTACGCGTTCGCGAAGCCACGCTCGCATCTGTTAGCATCCTATTCGACCGCGGATATGTGTCTTCTGCTTGACGGCGACGCCGACCTCGACGACGCGGTCCCGGCGAGCGTCTCGGGAGGTGGTCGACTCGGGCGTCCGGACGACGGTCCTCGCACCTCATCGAGGACCGCGGACGCGCGTCGAGCACGCCGCTTCGGGCGTCTCGAACCCGAACGCGACGGTCTCACGCTATCGGACAGTTTTATGTACGAGGACGTATTCGGTTCGATTGCAATGGCGAAAGGCGAGGTTGACTTCTTCAACGACACTGGTGGCTACGGTTTCATCGATACTGACGAATCCGACGAGGACGTGTTCTTCCACATGGAGGACATCGGCGGTCCGGACCTGGAAGAGGGTCAGGAGGTCGAGTTCGACATCGTGCAGGCCGACAAGGGCCCGCGCGCCGAGAACCTCGAGCGCCTCTAAGTCGGTTCCCCACCAGTTGCGGTAGCGGTTCCGGGCGGCGGCGGTCTCTCGTCTCCTCTCGCGAAGCGGACTGCGATATTTTTCGACGCCCCGAGCGCCTCGCGCTCGCCGGGCGTCCCGGTCCTCACGGTCGACAGCGACGGCGTCGGCGTTCGGTCGTGCCGCCGCCGGTCGTCGGCGCGGAATCGTGAAGCGTTTACTCGCGGCCGCGAAACGTCCGGGACATGAGCGAGACGCTCGACGACGACCTCTATCGGCGGACGAAGGCGCTGCTCGAACCCGGCGACGTGGAACTGAACGGTGTCGTCGTCCACACCGAGTACGACGGACAGGCGGACGTCCAGATGATGCAGGCGACGCTCGACGCCGCGGACGTGATCGCCGAACACAGCGGGCACGACCCCGAGGACGTGTACGTCGAGAGCGGGAACGACGACACGGACTTCTCCTCGAACCAGCATCAGGGATTGACGATCGACGACGAGGCGTTCGTGTGGGAGTGCCAGCAGCTCCTCCGCCAGGGGAGCTTCGACATCGTCATGTACTACCTCGCCGAGGCCGACCACGACGCCATCGTCGCTGGCATCGAGGACCTCGGGTTCGACGTGACGGGCGTCCGCGGCGACGAATAAGCGGTCGGTTCTCGTTCCAGGACGTCGACCAGGTTCGGCAGCGGCCGCTGCGAGCGTCGTGCGGTCAGCGGTAGGTCCGGAGATCGGCTTCGCGGCGGTCGGCGCCGAGCAGCGAGTGGCCGGACCCGATGGCCGCGAGCGGGACGTCGCCGGTCCGGGGGCTGGTCCGCCACGCGGTCGCCCGGTCGGGAATGGAGATGGCGTGAACGGCGGACTGGGTGACGCTGGCTTGTCTCGGACCCGTTCGAGCGACGTAGGCGCGGGTGCCGTCGACGAGGAGCGTCCGGCCGAGCGGGTCGTCGACGTCGAGGCGCCAGCGGACGTCGCCCGAGCGAGCGTCGAGCGCGACGACGACGCTCTCGGGAGGGGTATCGGCGTCGTCGCTCGAATCGTCGGGTTCGGGGCCGTCGCTCCCGGCGACGAGGACGACGCCGGGGCCGACCGCGGGGTTGGACGCCGCGTACGTCGCGTCGGTCGTGCCGACCCGGCGAGTCCACGCTGCGTTGCCGGTCGTGGTATCGAGCGCGACGACACGGCTCGGGGCGCGTTCGTCGTCGCCCCGACCGGTCGACGGCCGACTCAGTGCGACGTACGCCCGGCCGTCCCTGACGGCCGCGGCGCGGTGACTGGGCGTCGCGTCGGTGGCGTCGAACCGGTGCGTCCACGTCTCGTCGCCGGTCCCGCGCTCGAACGCGACGAGGCGGTCGCGTTGCAGGACGTACGCGCGCTCGGCGTCGACGCTCGCGACCGGCGTCCGGCCGACCGGTCGCCCGTCCTCGAAGAGGTCGAACGGGATCGTCCACTGGACGCTGCCGTCGTCGCGGTCGAGCCACGCGAACGCGTGCTCGTCGGCTTCGGCGCGGCCGAGGGCGAGCACGCCGTCGCCGCGGACGGCGGGCATCGGGAGGCCGTGGTCGGTACGCCAGCGGACGTCGCCGGTCTCGCGCTCGAGCGCGACGGCGGCGTAGACGCTCCCGGCGAGGACGAGGTCGTCGGTGACCGCGGTCGCGCCGGGCGGTTCGATGGCGGTCGCGCTGGTGGGGACGGTCGTCGTCCAGCGCGCCGACGCACTCGCGACGTCGACGGCGGCGACCGTGAGCCGGTTCTCCTCGGCGTCGGCGTCGCTCCAGGGCGTCGCGACGTACGCGACGCCGTCGGCGACGGCGGGATTGGGGACGTGCGTCGAGACGACGCCGTTGTCGAACTCCCAGCGAGCGGCTTCGCCGGGCGCGGTCGTCGGGCCGGTGGCTGCGTCGCGCCACGCGGTCCGACCCGGGCCACCCATGAACCCGGGCCAGGCGATACCGGGACGCGCGACCCGCGACCGGAAGCCGTCGAGACAGCCGGCGGTCGCGCCGCCCGCGGCGACGGTGGTGGCGCCCGCGAGCGCCCGGAGGACGCGTCGCCGCGTCGCGGGGAGCGAACTGCTGGAGGGCATCGCCCGGAACGTCGCGAGGCAGGGTTACGTATCTTGTCCCGCCGCGGCGCGGTTCGGCGTCGACGGCGCAGCGAGCGCCTGGTTTTCACGGGCTCGGAAGACCCGGGTCTCTTATACGCTCGCGGACCCGAGCGCCTAGCAAATGGGACGGGGAGACGTCGACTACGAGCTGGACGACGTGGATCGCACGGTCGTGAACGCGTTCCAGGGCGGGTTCCCCGTCGTGGAGCGGCCGTTCGAGTCGGCGGCGGCGGCGCTCCGCGAGCGCGCCATCGACGTCGACGCCGACGAGTTGCTCGCGCGGGTGCGGACCCTCGACGAGGAGGGCGTGCTGTCGCGGTTCGGGCCGCTCGTGAACGCTCAGGAGATTGGGGGCGCGGCGACGCTCGTCGCGATGCACGCGCCCGCCGACCGGTTCGACGAGGTCGTCGAGGCGGTGAACTCGCATCGGGAGGTCGCGCACAACTACGAGCGCGAGCACCCGCATCTGAACGTGTGGTTCGTCGTGTCGGTCGCGGACCCGGAGCGCGTCGACGAGGTACTCGCGGACATCGAGGCGGAGACCGGCCAGGAGACGTACAACCTCCCGAAGCAGACGGAGTTCCGCGTGGAGGCGAAGTTCCTCGTCGATGGGCCGGTCCCGGAGGGCGACATCGACCTCTCCTGTCTGGGGCCGAACCCGGAGCCGTCCGGGCGAGGGACGTTGACGCCGGAGGAGCGCGACCTCGTGCTTGAGGTCCAGGGCGGGCTGCCGGTGACGTCGTCGCCGTACCGGGACGTCGCCGAGACGCTCGACGTCGACGTCCAGTGGGTACTCGAGACCCTCCGGCGGTTCGAGGTCGAGGGGAAGGTCCGACGCGTGGGCGTGGTCCCGAACCACTACGCGCTCGGGTACACGGAGAACGGGATGACCGTGTGGAACGTCCCCGACGACCTCGTCGACGAGGTCGGCCCGGAGGTCGCGAGCCTGGAGTTCGTCACGCACTGCTACGAGCGCCCGCGTCACGAGGGCGTGTGGCCGTACAACTTCTTCGCGATGACCCACGGCCGCAGCGAGGCGGAGAGCGCCGAGCGCGTCGAGCAGGTCCGCGAGGTCATGAGCGAGTACTGGGACGTGACCGACGAGGACTGGGACACGCTGTTCTCGACGCGCATCCTGAAGAAGACCGGTATCCGGCTGGACGAACGTGCGGACGCGAACACGGACGCGTCGAGGTAATCTGATGCTCCCGCTCTATCACGACTTCGCCGGTGAGCGCGTGCTCGTCGTCGGCGGCGGCGCGGTCGGTGCGCGGAAGGCGCGTCGGTTCGCGGCGGAGGCGGACGTCGTCGTCGTCTCGCCGGCGTTCGCGGACGCGGACTTCGGCGGCGCCGAGCGCGTCCGGAGCGAGGTCGCGCTCGACGACGTCGCCGCGTGGTTCGACCGCGTCGACCCCGCGCTGGCGGTGGCGGCGACCGACGACGGCGCCGTGAACGCGCGCGTCGAGAGCGAGGCCCGAGCGCGAGGCGTGCTCGTGAACCGGACGGACACGCACGGCGAGCGCGACCCGGGGAGCGTCGTCGTGCCCGCGACGGTGCGGGACGACCCCGTCGTCGTGTCGGTCGCGACCGGTGGCGCCAGCCCCGCACTCTCGAAGCACCTCCGCGAGCGTATCGAGGACGAGGTGGCCGGTGCGGGCGCGATGGCCGACCTCACCGGCGCGCTCCGCGAGGACCTGCAGCGTCGCGGCGTCGACCCGGAGCGACGCCGTGACGTGGTGCGTGCCGTCGTGCGGTCGCCGGACGTTTGGACAACTTTACGTACCGGTAACGCCAAACCACGACAACTGATTGACGACGTCCTCGCGGACGTCGCACCCGAACTCGTCAAATAATGAAGGACACAGGCGTCATCACGGGCGTTCGCGTCACTCACAGCACCGGGAGCGTCGACGACGTCGCTGCTGCGAGCACTCGCGACCCCGCCGCGGTGCTCGGGACGCTCGCGGCGACCGACGGCGTCGAGGAGGCGTTCGTCCTCCAGACGTGTAACCGGGCGGAGGCGTACGTCGGCGCGAGCGACGCCGGCACGGGGCGGGCGGCGCTCGCGGAGTACGGCGCGGACGCGAGCGACGACGCTCGCGTGGAGATGGCTCACGAGGAGAGCCTCGCGCACCTGCTCCGGGTGGCGTCGGGGCTGGATTCGCTCGTCCTGGGCGAGGACCAGGTGCTCGGGCAGGTCCGGGACGCCCTGGAGACCGCCCAGCAGGTCGGGACGATATCGGACGTCCTGGAGGACGCGGTCCTGAAGGCGGTGCACGTCGGCGAGCGCGCGCGGACGGAGACGGACGTGAACGAGGGCGTCGTCTCCCTCGGGTCGGCGGCCGCCGAACGCGTCGCCGCGGACCGCGAGCTCGAGGGCGCGACGGCGCTCGTCGTCGGCGCCGGCGAGATGGGGTTGCTGGCGGCGCGAGCGCTCGCGGACCGCGGCGTCGGCCGGCTCGTCGTCGCGAACCGCACCGTCGCGAACGCCGAGCACGTCGTCGACGAGCTCGACGTGCCGACCGAGCCGGTGCCGTTGTCGGCGGTCGACACGGTCGTCTCGCGCGTCGACGTGGTGGTGTCGGCGACGTCGAGCGACGACCTGGTCGTGGACGCGAGCGTGCTCGCCGGTTCCGGCGGCGTGACCGTCGTCGACCTCGCGCAGCCCCGGGACGTCGATCCGGCGGCGGACGACATCGACGCGGTGACGGTGTACGACCTGGACGCGCTCGAGGACGTCACCGAGGAGACCCGCGAGAACCGCCGGGAGGCCGCCGAGGCCGTCGAACGCATCGTGGACGCGGAGTTGGAGAACCTCCTCGAGCAGTTCAAGCGCCAGCGCGCGGACGAGGTCATCGCGGCGATGTACGAGTCCGCCGAGCGGATGAAGGCGCGGGAGGTCGAGACCGCGTTGTCGAAGCTCGATCTGGACGACGACGAGGCGGCGGTCGTGGAGTCGATGGCTGACGCTCTGGTCTCCCAGCTCCTGTCGGCGCCGACGAAGAGCCTCCGGGACGCGGCCGCGGACGACGACTGGTCGACTATCAACACCGCGCTCCAGTTGTTCGACCCGGAGTTCGAGGTGGACGGGATGCCGCCGGCGGTGGCGGCGATGCTCGCGACGGACGATGACGGGTCGGCGAGCGAGTCGCCGCTGGGTGCGTTCACGGACGACGACTGACCGCGAGCGTGCGTTCCGGCGGGGGAGACGTCGGTGAGTTTTCAGTGACGGTTGAGTCGCCGAGCGGCGGTGCCGGCGAGCGCGGCGACTGCGGCGAGCGCGCCGAACCCGGGCGTGCCGTCGCTGCCCTGGCCGGCGTCGTCGCCGGGTTCGTCGTCGGTGGTCGGTGGGGTGGGCGTGTCCGCGACGGTGCTCGTGAGGGCGTCGGTGAGTGACGCCGTGGTCCCGGTCGGGTCGCGGTCGGCGGCGTCGGCGGGCGCGAACTTCGAGAGACGCCCGCTCTCGCCGCCGGGGCCGCTGTCGCCGTCGGTCGCGACGTAGAGTTCGCCGTCGTGGTCCTCGCCGAACGCGAGCACGAACCGGTCGAACCCGCCGCCGGGGGCGACCGCGAGGTCCTCGCGCGTCCACGCGTCGCCCGAGGGGTCGGCGACGAAGAGCCGCTGACGCCAGTCCGCGAACACGTACCGTCCCTGGAGTGCGGGGACGTCGGTCCCGCGGTAGACGTACCCGCCGACGACCGCGATACCGACGTCGTGACTGTACTCGAGGACGGGGTCGCGGAGCGGGTCGCCGTCGGGCGTCGCCGTCGGGCAGTCCTCGGCGCCGTAGCAGTGCCGACCCTCGCGGACGTTCCACCCGTAGTTCCCGCCGCGTTCGACGACGTTCACCTCCTCCCAGCGGTTCTGGCCGACGTCCGCGACGACGAGGCGGTCGTCGTCGAAGCTCAGACGCCACGGGTTCCGGAGCCCCCACGCGTACTGCTCCGGGCGGCCGTCGCGGTCGACGAGCGGGTTGTCGTCCGGGATTCCGTACGGCTTCCCGTCACTGCGCGCGTCGACGTCGATGCGGAGGATGCTCCCGAGGAGGTTCTCGGTGACGTCCTGCCCGTTCCCGCCGGCGTTCCCGTCGTACCAGTCCTCGACGTGCCCGGTCCCGGTGTCGCCGCCCCCGCCGCCGTCGCCGACCGCGACGTAGAGATGGCCGTCGGGGCCGAACGCGAGGTCGCCGGCGTTGTGGTTCCCCTGCGGTTGCGGTATCTCGAGGAGCGTCCGTTCGTCGTCGACGGCGAGCGCGCCGTCGCCGGTGACGGGCACCTCGTCGAGGACGAACGTGTGCGAGTAGCCCTCGGGCGTCCCGCGCCGACGCGGGGCGCTGTACCGGACGTACGCCCGGTCGCCGTCGGGGTGGAAGGCGAGGCCGAGGAACCCCTGCTCGGTGTAGCCGCTCCCTATCGAGACCATGCGGTCGCGGAGGTCCGCGACCGCCGTGGGGGCGTCGTCGTCGACGCGGTACGCGCGGCCGGGCTGGTCGACGACGTACGGTCGGTCGTCGCCTGGTCGGAACGCGACCGCAGCCGGTGCCGCGAACCCGTCCGCGACCGTCTCCAGGGCGACGACCGCGTCCGCGTCGCCGTCGGTCGAACCGCCGAGGCCGAGGTCGAGACAGCCGGCGAGCGCGCTCGCGCTCGCACCGGCGCTCGCGAGCACGTCGCGCCTGCGCGGGAGGGACATGCCTCGGGCTATGGACGCGTGGTACTTAGTGTCGTGCGAGGCGGCGAGGGCTGGTGTCGGGAGCGAGACGGCGGAGGTTCGTTTTGCGTCGACCGCCGCGGCCGCGTGCCGCGGTCGCTCCGCAGCGACGGGTCAGATTCGCCCGAGGTAGCGCGCGGTCGCGGCGAGCGTCGCTTGCGAGAGCGCGTACGTGTGTCCCCACCACTCGGGGTCGTAGCCGACGTCCCGCGAGAACCGGTCGAGGCAGCCCGACCCCGGCCACCGGGTCTCGCCGCCGATGGTCGTCTCCGCGTACGCGGACGCGAGCGGCGTCACGAGCGCACCGCGGCCGTCGCCCGCCGGGACGACCGCGCCGAGGTCGTGCTCGCAGCCACGCCCGATGACGGGGCGAGCGTCGAACGGCGTCACGAGCCCGTGCAGGACCTCGTGTATCGCCATGTTGTCCGTGACCGCGGCGTCGTCCCACCGCTCGGTCGCGCCGACGTTCGCGTACGACACCGGCGCGTCGTACTTGACGTGCGAGCGGTTCCCGCCGTAGCCGATGGACTGCTGGAACGGCTCGTCGACGAGCATCAGGTGGAGGGCGTCCGGGTCGCGGCGGTCGGTCTCCTCGAGCCAGTCCGACGTCGACTCGTAGACCGCCTCGCGCGTGTTCGTCACTATCGCCCGCTGCGACGTCGTTCCGCCCGCGACGACGTCGCGGTCGATCGCCCGGTCGGTTTCTCGGTCGGCGTTCCGCGCGACCTGTTCGACGCCGCGGTCGACCGCGCGGACGACCCGGCGGAACACGCGGTCCGGTATCGACGGGACGCGATGCACCGCCACACCGACGGTCAACGGGCTCGCTACCGGCGCGGCGGACGGACCGGTCGCGTGGTCGCCACTGCTCGGCTCGGACTCGGTTCCCGGCTGGGCGAGCGCTGGCGCGCTCGCCGCCACGGCCTGGAGGAGGGCGCGTCGAGACGGCACGCGCTCGGGTTCGCGCCCGACCGGCGTAAGTCTCCTCCCTCGCTCGCGGGGGAGCGACCGGGCGCGGTCACCCGGGGCCGTCCTTGCGCATCTTCACGTGCGGGATGCCGGCCTCGTCGAACTCGTCGCCGAACCGCTCGTACCCGAGGCGCTCGTAGAACCCCGCGGCCCGCGTCTGCGAGTGCAGGAGGAAGCCCTCGAATCCGCGTTCGCGGCCCGCGTCCTCGAGCGCGTCCATGAGCGCGCGCCCGACACCGGTACCGCGATAGCTCTCGAGGACGGCGACGCGCTCGACCTTCCCGACGACGGCGTCGACCCGGTCCTTCGGGCGGAGTCGCGCCGCGCCCACCGGCCGCACGCCGTCCGCGACCTCCACCGCCGCGTCCCGCGTCGGATCGCGGTCGTACGCGACGACGTGCGTCGTCGCCGGGTCGTCGTCCCAGTCGTCCCACTCCAGGCTCTCGTCGACGCCCTGCTCGTCCACGAACACCGCGCGCCGCACCGCGAACGCGTCCTCGCGCTCCGCGTCCCCGTCGGCGACCTGCACGCGTACGTCAGTCATGGACGGACCGACGCGGACGACCGCCGAAGGCGTTTCGTTCGCGACGTCGAACCCACCGGTCCACCGTCGTCAGTTCGCTCCTACAGCACGCCCGTACCGCCGCTGGCGACGACGACGCTCGCGTACGCGTCGCCGTTCGGCGCGACGTGGACGTCCGCGCTCCCGTACTCGAAGCGCTCGTTCGTGAGGAACGCGCGCACGTCGTCGTCGCCGAGGAGGTTCCGGAGGAACGCGTCCGCGACCGCGTCGGCGTCCGCGAACCCCTCGATGGCGCGCTCGCTCTCGCCGCCGGAGAGGATGCGGCGGACGAACTGGTATCGGCCGATACGGAACTCGTCGAGTCGCCCGTACAGCTCGCGCGCACTCCCGGACTCGCCCTCGACGACCGTGTACGCGGTCGCGTACCGCGCCGCCTCGACCACGCGCCCCTCGGCGGCGAGCGCTGTATCGCGTTCGGCGTTCACGCCAGCGAGAACCTCGTCCTCGACTGCCGCCAGCGAGATGCCGCCCGCGCGCTCGGCGTTCCCCGGCGCGTCCGGAATCGTCGGCGGCGTCAGGGCGTCCCAGATGAAGTACCCGCCACCGACGACCGCGGCCGCGCCGGCGACGCCGTACCCGATGACCGTCCGCCGCGACGTCCCCGCGAGCGACTCCGCCTCCCGCACCTCGCGCTCGCCGTCCAACGGCACCTTCTCCAAGGACATCCCACCGCAGTTCGAGCACGGCGGGTTGTGCTTCGGCGTCCGCTCCCCGCAGTGCTCGCACTCCCACTCGAACCCACCGGCGTCGGCCGCGTCGTCCATCGTCCACACACAACGGCCGCGCGCTCAAACCGCTACCGGACTCCGCCCGCTCTCGACCCGACAGTCACTCCGCACACGACACGAGCAACCGCGCGAGAACGACGTGTCTGACGGATCGGCAGCTATCGAGCGCGACGAAAGAGAGAGAAGAACCGCGGCCGCGACCGCTCGGTTACAAGAGCCGTTCGAGATTCCCGGAAATCCGAGATTTCCGGGCGCACGAAACGCTATCTACGACAGCTTCTCGATGTTGTTGACGACTTCCTCGGCGTACTCGGTCGTGGAGACCTTCTCGGCGTCGTCGAGGTTGCGCGCGAAGTCGTACGTGACGATGCCGCTGGAGATGGTCTCCTCGACGGCGTCGCGGACGAGGTCGGCGGCGTCCTTCCAGCCCATGTAGTCGAACATGAGTTCGCCGGAGAGGATGAGCGCGCTCGGGTTCGCCTGGTCCTGGCCGGCGCGCTTGGGCGCGCTGCCGTGGACGGGCTCGGCGAGGACGCGCGCGTCACCGAAGTTCGCACCGGGTGCGATGCCGAGGCCACCGATCTGGGCGCCTGCGGCGTCACTGAGGTAGTCGCCGTTCAGGTTCGGCATCGCGAGGACACCGAACTCGTCGGTGCGGAGCTGCATCCACTGGAGCATCGCGTCGGCGAGACGGGATTCGACCATGACGGCGTCCTCGGGGATGTCGATCTCGTCCTCGGTCTCCCAGAGCGAGTCCGGTGCGGCGAACACTTCGTCGTCCGGGTACTCCTCGTCGGCCACTTCCATGCCCCACTCGGTGAACTGGCCTTCGGTGAACTTCATGATGTTCCCCTTGCCGACGAGCGTGACCTTGTCGCGGTCGTGCTCGAGGGCGTAGTCGATGGCCTTGCGGACGAGGCGCTTCGAGCCGAACTCGGTGATCGGCTTGATGCCGATACCGATCGGGCCGTCGTGCATGATGTCGTCCTTCCCCATCTCTTCCTCGACGAAGTCGCGGACCTGCTCGACGTCGTCGGTGCCGGCCTCCCACTCGATGCCGGCGTAGACGTCCTCGGTGTTCTCCCGGAACGTCACCATGTTCATCTCCTCGGGGCTCTTCATGGGCGAGGGAACGCCGTCGAGGTAGTACGTCGGGCGGACGTTCGCGTAGAAGTCGAGCGTCTGGCGGAGCGCGACGTTCAGGCTACGGAACCCGGCGCCGACGGGTGTCGTGAGCGGGCCCTTGATCGCGACGCGGAACTCGTCGATCGCGCGAACGGTGTCCTCGGGGAGGTTCTCGTCGTACTTCTCGCGAGCGGATTCGCCGGCGTAGACGCGCATCCAGGAGATGTCTCGGCCGGTCGCCTCGGCGGCGGCGGTGAGGACCTTCTGCGCGGCCGGTCCGACGTCCTTCCCGATGCCGTCCCCGTGAATGATGGGGATGATGGGGTTCTCGGGGATGTCCAGCTCGTCAGCGTCCTCGTCGACAACTTCGATCGCCTCGCCGTCCGACGGCACGTCGACCTTCTCGTACTCGTGGCTCATACTCGGCTAGATGGTCGGAACACCCGCCTAAAAGACCTATCATTTGGCCGCGAGACCTCCGGCGTCGGCGTGTTCGCGGCCGTTCCCGACGTGGTCGGGAGGATAGTTTTGCCGGAGTATTCGCGGTGCGGTCGACGGCGACGGAGTCGACGCGGCGACGACGGATTCGGCGCGGCGGCGGCGGACTCGACACGGTGGCTGCAGACTCGGCACGCCAGCGACGGACTCTGCGCGGCGACGAACTCGACGCAGCGACGGATGGACTCTGCGCGCGGCGACGGTGGACTCTGCGCGGTGCTGGCTCTGGGACGTGTCTGTCGGGTGCAGCAGGAAGGTGGTGTGCGGGCGGTTCAGGTTGACTCGCGGTACGTGGTCGTGGGTCGGTGCCGGTCGGTCGCGGCGTGGCCTGCGCCGCGACATCGCGATGCGTGCGTTGTCGGCCACGACGTCTGCGTCTCCGTCGTGGGGTGGTCGATGTCCGGTGCCGGTCGGCCGCGGTGCGGGTGGTTCACCGCGGGGGTCGCGTCGTCTCGGAGTCTGGTCGCGGGCGGTTCGAAGTTGGTTGCGAGCGGTTCGAAGTTGGTTGCGGACGGTGCGAGCGGTCCGAGCGGCCGCGGCGCAGGCAGTTCACCGCGGACGTCGACGGCGGCTGGTTCGCGTTCGATTCGGGCGGCCGCGGCGCAGGTGATTCGCCGCGGAGGTTGCGTGGGTGCCGGTTCGGGTGCGGTTCAGGTGGCCGCGGTGCAGGTGCGTCACCGCGGTCGTCGTGCGTCGGAGGCCCGTTGGTCGGCGGTCGCCGGTGCGTTCGTGGGTGCCGCCCGCTGCGTCGGTGGTCGCGCGGACGACGTCACGGTCGTCGCAAGCGTATTGTCCGCATCACGTTATAGACAACAGTTAGCACACAACAAGTACTTTGGGGCCAATGGCCATGGAGGTTCCACACACGGCCTCCCGGCCGCGGCTCGCGTCGTCCCGGTCGGCAAGCGTTAAGCGCCGGGGGGCCGCGAGCCAATCCATGCAGGTCATCGTCCACGGCGGTGCGGGGAGCGCACCCGACGAGCCCGAGAGCCGACAGGCGATTCTCGACGACGCGGCGAGCGAGGGCGCCGGTGCAGCCACACCGCTCGACGCGGTCGAAGCGGCCATCCACGTCCTCGAATCGTCCCCGCGGTTCAACGCGGGCGTCGGCGGCGCCGTCCAGTCCGACGGCGTCGTCCGCACCGACGCCGGCGTCATGACGAGCGACCGTGCCGCGGGCGCCGCGTGCTCGATGCCCGACGTCGAGCACGCCGTCTCGGCGGCCCGCGTCGTCCTCGAAGAGACGCCGCACGTCCTCGTCTCCGGCGACCACGCCGTCTCGCTCGCCGACGACTACGGCGTCGACACCGACCGCGACCTCTTCACGGAGCGAACGCGCGAGAAGTACGCGGCCGCGGACCCGCCGAGCGGGTCGCCCAGCGAGCACCTCGCGTGGCTCGCGGACCGCTTCGGGCGGAACGGCGGGGCGAACGCCGACCCCGAGTCCGAGCGCGACCACACCGACCACGACACCGTCGGTGCGGTCGCGCGCGACGGCGACCGCCTCGCGGCCGCGACCTCCACCGGCGGTCGGTGGTTCGCGCTCGCCGGGCGCGTCGGCGACGTCCCCCAGCTCGGGAACGGATTCTACTGCGCGCCCGCCGGCGGGGCGAGCGCCACCGGCGCCGGCGAGGACATCGCTCGCGTCACGCTCGCGCGCCGCGCCGTCCGCCACCTCGAGTCCGGCCGGGACGCCGACGACGCTGCCGCCCTCGCCGTCGGCGAGTTCGGCGAGCTCACGGGCGCCCAAGCTGGCGTCATCGTGCTCGACGCGGCCGGGAACGCCGGTAGCGCGTACAACTCCGAACTCATGCAGACCGCCGTCGCCGTCGAACGACCGGAAGGTCAGTAATCGCGCGACAGCGACGCCACGCACCCGATTTTCGACGCGTGTCGTACCCTATCTTTATCATCGTCGATGCCGACTAGAGGCGTATGCTCGAACAGACCCAGCACCGTCGCACGGCCTGCCCCGAGTGCGGGACGAAGACGATCAACGTCCAGGGCGTCGACGCGTGCCCGGACTGCGCGTGGATCGCCGACGACGACTGACGGCGCCCGACTCGACCGAGCGCGTCGCCGTCAGTCCTCGAACAGCTCGACCGGTCCGTCCCACACGTCCAGGCCGCCCTCCGCACGCGCCATCATGCGCTCGTGGAGGTCCCTGACCCCCTCGCCGTCCGCGGGCCGCACCTGCTCGTAGGACCCGTCCGCGTGCATCCGCCAGCGACGACGATTGTCCTCGAGGTTCAGTTCGAGCACGTGCGCCAGCTCGCGCTGTAACCGCGGGTCCTCGACGGGCGCGTTCGCCTCCACGCGGTTGTCGAGGTTCCGGACCATCCAGTCCGCCGACCCGATGTAGAAGCCGGGGTCGTCGTTCTCGAAGTAGAACACGCGCGAGTGCTCGAGGAACCGCCCGACGATACTGTGCACCTCGACGTTGTCGCTCACGCCCTCGATGCCGGGGCGGAGCCGACAGATGTCCCGGACGATGAGCTTGCACTCGACGCCCGCCATCGACGCCTCGTAGAGCGCCCTGATGACCTCGGGGTGCTCCAGGCGGTTCATCTTCGCGACGATGCGCGCCGCTCCGCCCTCGCGAGCGACCTCGGTCTCGTGGCGGATGCGGTCGAGGAACTGCTCGCGCATGTTCGTCGGCGCGATGAGGAGCCGACGGTAGTCGTCGTGCATCGAGTGGCCCGTGAAGAAGTTGAACAGCTTCACGAGGTCCTGGCCGACGTCCCGGTCCGCGGTGAAGAGCCCGAGGTCCTCGTACGTCTTCGCGGTCTCCGAGTGATAGTTCCCCGTCCCGACGTGACTGTACAGCCGGACGTCGTCGGTCTCCTCGCGGACGACGAGCGTCGTCTTCGTGTGCGTCTTCAACCCGGGCGTCCCGTACGCCACGTGGATGCCCTCCTCCTCCAGGCGGTTCACCCACCGGAGGTTGTTCTCCTCGTCGAACCGCGCCTTCAGTTCGACCATCACCGCGACCTCCTTCCCGTTCTGGGCCGCCTCGATGAGGCTCTGGATGACGTTCGAGTCCTTCGCCGTCCGGTAGATCGCGGCCTTGATCGCGAGGACGTCCGGGTCGTGCGCGGCCTCGTGGATGAACCCGTGAACGGTCTGCGTGAACGAGTGATAGGGGTGATGGACGAGGACGTCGCCGTCGCGGACCTCGTCGAATATCGTCCGGTCCTCGTCCTCCTGGACGCGCGTGAACCGCGGGTGCGGTTTCGGCGTCCAGTCGTCGTACTTCAGGGTCGGGCGGTCGAGCCCGTGCAGTCGCATGAGGTCCCGGTAGTCGAGCGGCGGGTCGCGGACGAACACCTCGCGTTCGTCGACGTCCAGGTGCTCGACGAGGAGGTCGCGGACGCGGTCGGGCGTCCCGGTCGCGAGTTCCAAGCGGACAACGGTCGCGAACCGGCGTTCGCGCAGCACCTCCTCGATCATGTCGATGAGGTCCTCCGCGACCTCCTCGTTCCGTCGGACCTCGGCGTTGCGCGTGACGCGGAACGTCGACCAGTCGACGACCTCGGTGTCGGGGAACAGGAGGTCGAGGTTCGCGCCGATGACCTGCTCCAGGGGCACGAACTCGGCGTGGGCGTCGCCGGCGTCCTTGTCGTCGACGCGCACGAGCCGCGGCCGGTTCTGTGGGATCTTCACGCGCGAGAACTTCACGTTCGCGTCCGGCGACTGCCGCGTGAGTATCGCCATCGAGAGGCTGAGGTTCGAGATGAACGGGAACGGGTGCGCGGGGTCGAACGTGAGCGGCGTGAGCGTCGGGAGCACCTGCGCCTCGAAGTACTCGCGGAGGGATTCGGACTGCTCGTCGGTGAGGTCGTCGTGGTCGAGGAGGTGGATGCCGGCGTCGGCGAGCGCGGGCTCGACGCTCTCCCGATAGCAGCGGGACTGGCGTTCGAACAGCGCTTCGGCCGTCTCGATGGATTCGCGCCACTGCTCGCGCGGCGTGCGGCCGTCGGGCGTGAGTTCGGTGACGCCCGCGTCCATCTGCTGTTTCAGGCCGCCGATGCGTTTCATGAAGAACTCGTCGAGGTTCGAGGTGAACAGCGACAGGAACTTCGCGCGCTCCAGAAGGGGGTTCCGGTCGTCGACGGCCTCGTGGAGGACTCGGCGTTGGAACGCGAGCTCGCTCAGCTCGCGGTTCAGGTAGAGCGCGTCGTCGTCCAGGTCGACGTCGTCCGGGTCGACGGCCGGCGTCGCGGACGGTCGCGCGGCCGCCCCGTCGCCGTCCGCGCGTGCACCGCCGGACGCGCTCGCACCGTCGTTCGCTGGCGCGTCGAGCGACGCGACGTCGGCGTCCGCGGGCGCGTCCGAGTCCTCGTCAACAGGCATACGACGGCGTTCGTCGGCATCCGGTTTAGGTGCGTCGTCGGCATCGGGTTCGGGTGCGTCGTCTGCGCGTTCGTCCCGGTCGGTCGAGTCGTTCCCGTGGGTCGCCGCGTCGTCGGTATCGGACATCGAGAAGCGGGTCACTCAGGCGGAGAGGCGTTCGCGGGTGTCGACGATGGCGTCGTCGCTCCGGGAGAGCCCCTCGCGGCGCAGCGGGACCGCGACGACCGCCTCGTTCCGGACGTCGTACGCGGTGAGGTCGCCGCCGTACACGCAGCCGGTGTCGAGCCCGACGGCGTGCTCGCGGACGACCGGACTGGAGAGGACGGTGTGCCCGAAGAACGCGCGCCGGTCGCCGGCGTACTCGTCCCACCAGAACGGGCGGCCGTAGGAGTCGTCGGTGAGCGAACGCGTGTTCTGGACGTCGTCGACGTCGTGCTCGCCGAGGGGTTTCCGCGGGTCGATACCGCCGTGGACGACGACGCCGTCGTCCCACGAGACGACGACCGGCATCGACCGGACGTACTCCACGTCGACGGCGGAGAGCTCGGGGAGTTCCGTCTCCCCGCGCAGGAGCTTCTCCTCGTTGTTCCCGCGGACGGAGAGCATGTTCTCGGCCTCGCTGACGGTCCGGACGACCGCCCGCGAGTCCGGGCCCTTCCGGACGAGGTCGCCGACGAACACGACGAGGTCGTCCGCGGTGACCTCGAGCGTCGCGAGCAGTCGCTGCAGTGCGTCGAAGCAACCGTGGACGTCTCCGACGACGAAGACGTCGTCCCAGTCGTCGAGGTCGATGCGTCGATGACAGGCACCGTCGGTGTCGTCGAAGTCGAGTCGGTCGGCTGTCACGGACTTGGCCTATATGAACTGGAACGCACGTAAAGCGTTGCTATGACGACTCTATGCGGCTATGTAGAATGTGTACGCTAACGAGCATCGTACGGTCGATGGCGACCGGAAGGCGATGCGCGGGGACGGCCACGGGACGCGATGCGGTCGCGGTGGCTGCGTGGGGCGTCGGTCGTGGTCGCGGATTCGCGTGGGGAGACGCAACCTCTTTCTCGCGGACGGGTCTACGCTGGGGTATGAGCGACGTCGACCTCGACGCCGAGAAGTACGAGAAGCACCGGGAGGCCGGCGAGATACTCGCGCAAGTCCGCGACGAGGCCGCCGACCGTCTGGAGGTCGGGACGAGCTACCTCGAGATATCGGAGTGGGCCGAGGACCGCATCCGCGAGCTCGGTGGGACGCCCGCGTTCCCCGTGAACGTCAGCGTCGACGAGGAGGCCGCCCACGGCGCCGCCGGCCCCGACGACGACCGCGTCGTCGGCGAGGAGATGGTGAAGCTCGACATCGGCGTGCACATCGACGGCTGGCTCGCCGACACCGCCGTCACCGTCGACTTCTCCGGGAACCAGGACCTCGTCGAAGCCGCGGAGGAAGCGCTCGACGCGGCGCTGGACGTCGTCGAGGCGGGCGTCGACACCGGCGAGATCGGCGCGGAGATCGAGGACGTCATCGACGCGTACGGCTACAATCCGGTCGTGAACCTCACCGGGCACGGGCTCGGGCACTGGGAGCAACACACCGCGCCGAACATCCCGAACCGCGGCGTCTCGCAGGGAACGACCCTGGAGGTCGGTGACGTCGTCGCCATCGAGCCGTTCGCGACGGACGGCTCGGGGAAAGTCTCGGAAGGCCAGCAGGAGGAGATCTACTCGCTGGAACGCGAAGCGTCCGTCCGCGACCGATCCGCGCGGCAGGCACTGGAGCAGATCACCGAGGAGTTCAAGACGCTTCCCTTCGCCACGCGCTGGCTGGACGTCCCGCGCCCGGAGATGGCGCTCCGGCGCCTGAAGATGAACGACGTCGTCCACGGCTATCCCGTCCTGAAGGAGGACGACGGCTGTCTCGTGAGTCAGCGCGAACACACGATCATCGTGACCGAGGACGGCTGCGAGATCACCACGCGCTCGCGGTAACCGACGTCAACAGCAGAAACGCCGACCTAGCGGTCGGCGTACGCTCGTGCTATCCGCAACAGAAACGCCGACCTGGCGGTCGGCGTATCCTAGTCGGTCCGTGGTCCCGAAAGAATCCGCGTGCCGCCGTCACCCCAGTGCCGGCGGCAGCTTGGTTTTTTGGACACCCCCGTGCCCACCTATGCGTCTAAGCGTTGTTCATGCGTTGGCTCGAGCGGGACCCACAGCGCTGGCATTCGGCCACGCGGTAGGGTTCGCGCGAGAACTCCGCATTTTCCTCCTTCAGACTCTCCGTCCGGATCTGCACGGACACCTGGTGCAGCGTGTCGGTGTCGCAGTCGGTGCAGTGCTCCGTCAGGCCGTCGAAGGAGTTGTCAGTCGTTGCCATCTACAGACCACATGTTACCCTGGTTGGTAATAAATCGATTCGTCAGTTTTCGATGCCCGGGGACGAAAAATACCCGACGGGGGACCAACGAGGCCGTTCGGAGGACGTAGACAGCCCCAAACCGCCTAAGAAGCCCTCTAGAGCGTTTCTCCGGTCCTTGTGGATAGCATTTCAATCGGTTGTCAATGCTCGCCGGGGGATTCCCACGGCGTTACTATCGGTTATCACACACGTATGAAGCCATGCTTTCAAATCGGGGCCGCCCCTCGAAGCGGTATGGACCAGGTGTTCGCGCCGTGGCGCATCGAATGGGTAGAACGCGACGACAAGAACCCCGACGTCGACTGCGTCTTCTGCGAGTTCCCCGAACGCGAAGACGCCCGCAGCAACCTCGTGCTCGCACGGAACGGCGACGCCGTCGTCATGCTCAACAACTACCCCTACAACCCCGGCCACGCGATGGTCATCCCGGACGCGCACGGCGGCGACTGGCGCGCGCTCGACGACGACCAGCTCCTCGCGCACGCTCGCCTCAAGCAACGCACCATCGACGCGATGGACGCCGCGTTCGCACCCGACGGCTACAACGCCGGCGAGAACCTCGGCGGGAGCGCCGCCGGCGGCAGCATCGACGACCACCTCCACACGCACGTCGTCCCGCGCTGGACCGGCGACACGAACTTCATGCCCGTCCTCTCGGACACGACGGTCATCGTCGAAGCCGTCACCGACACCTACGACCGCCTCCACGACGCCTTCAGCGACCAAGACGACGCGACAGTCGCCGACAGCGGCGTCGTCGAGTTCTGACGCACGGAACGACACCTCGAACCGGCCGTACCCTCGTCCCGTCTGATGCCCTTCTCGCACCCACGTGACTCACGGTAGAAACGCCCGCCTGGCGGCGGCCGTATGCTCGTGCTGTCCAATCCACCAGAAACGCCCGCCTGGTGGCGGCCGTATGCTCGTGCTGTCCAATCCACCAGAAACGCCCGCCTGGTGGCGGCCGTATGCTCGTGCGGTCGGTTCCACCAGAAACGCCCGCCTGGCGGCGGCCGTATGCTCGTGCGGTCGGTGGAGTCGACACGCCCTTGATACCCGGCGTCGTACCCTGACGCGATGAGCGACGCGACGACGATGCGGCGCATGGGCGCGCTTGTCCTCGCGGTGAACCTCGCGCTCGCCGTCGGGAAGAGCCTCGTCTACCTCGACGGCGGGAGTCTCGCCGTCGGCGGGGAAGCCGCGAACAGCTTCGCGGACGCCGCCTACAGCGTCTTCGTCCTCGTCGGGCTCTACTACACGACCCAGCCACCGGACTTCGAACATCCCCACGGCCACGAGCGCATCGAGCCGTTCGTCGCGCTGTTCGTCGCCACGGGCGTGTTCGCCGCCGGTGGAGCCATCCTCTACCAGGCCGGGACGACGCTCCTCGCGGGCGACGCGACGGTCACGACCGGGTTCTCCGCGGTCGGTATCCTCGCGGCCTCCGGCGTCGCGAAGTACGTCCTCTACCGGGTCGTGTACGCGCGCGGCGAGGCGACGCACTCGCCGGCGCTGAAGGCCGCCGCGCTCGACAACCGGAACGACGTCCTCACCGCGAGCGCAGCGCTCGTCGGCGTCCTCGGCGCGCGCGCCGGCTACCCGCTCCTCGACCCGCTCGCGGCGAGCCTCGTCGCACTCGCGGTCTGCTACACGGGCGTCGAAATCGTCCGCGACAACGTCGGGTACCTCGTCGGGAACGCCCCGCCCGAGGAACTCCGCGTCGAGATCGTCGACCGCGCGCTCGCGCATCCGGACGTCGAGGGCGCGCACGACGTCGTCGCGCACTACGTCGGCCCCGAGGTCGACGTCGCCCTGCACATCGAGGTCGAAGGGGACCGGACGCTGTTCGAGGCGCACGACATCGAGACCGAGGTGATGGACGCGATACGCGACCTCCCGGAGGTCGACGACGTGTTCGTGCACGTCGACCCGAAGGAGCTCGGCGAGTGGAAGGCGGACGCGGACGTCGACCGGCTCGCGCGCAAGCACCGCGAGGACTGACGCCGGGGCTCGCACGCGACGGCCGAGCGCACGGCGTGCGAGCACCCGGTGAGACGACGGCCGGGATAGGGTTTTGGTACCCGCGTCCGTGACTCGTGGTATGCCTTCGACGCTCGTGCACGTGGCGCTCGGCGGATTGGTGGGGTGTGCGCTCCTCGCCGGGGCCTTCTCGCCGCGCGCCATCCTCGTGGTGCTGGCGTCGGTCGCGGCGGTCGACCTCGACACGTTCCTCGGCTGGGTGGTGGTCGGCGCACATCGGTCCGCGTTCCACACCGTGCTCTTTCCCGTCGTCCTGGGTGCGCTCGTCGTCTGGGACGTCCGCGTCCGCGAGCGGTCGTGGCTCCGGGCGCGCTTCGGGGAGCACGCGCCGCGGGTCGCGGGCGTCTCGGTGGTCGCGATCGCGCTCGCCGGCATCGGCCCGGACATGGTGACCAACGGCGTGAACGTCCTCTGGCCGGTCCACGACCAGTTCTACGAGGTCACCGGACGGACGTACCTCAGCGACCGGAAGGGGTTCGTGCAGACGTTCGTCGACCTCGGGAACGAGGAGCCCGTGAAGGACGCGAGCCTCGGGTCGACGAACGAACGCCAGTACCACACGGGCGCCGACACCAACCCCGACCGGCAGGGCGAACCCGAGGTGCAGGAGCGGGTCTTCCCGCTCGCGGGCTCGGGCACCCAGCTCCTGCTCGTCGCGACCGGCGCGCTCGTCGTCGCCGGGCGCGTCGTCGAGGACGTCCGCGAGCGCTGACGCCGACGGTGCGTTCGCCGGGACCGGAACGTTACTGTCGGTGCCGGCTGCATCGTCGAGCATGGACGCGACCATCCGCCCGTACGACGAGGAGCGCGACCGCGAGTCGCTCTGGGCACTGAAGACCGGGTTCGAGACCGGGCTCGGCGAGGGCACCGGCGACGACGACAAGCAGGCGACGTACGCGGCGAAGCTCGACGACGCGTACCGCGCGGACTGGCTCGACTGGGTCGAGCGCTGCGTGGCGGACGACGGCCGCTGCGTGACCGTCGCGAGCGCGCCCGACGGCGACGGCGGCGAGACGCTCCTCGGATACGTGTTCGTGCTCCCGGAGCGCCTCGCGTTCGTCTGGGACGCCGCCGTCCTGAACGAACTCTACGTCGTCCCCGACGCGCGCGGCTCGGGAGTCGCGGACGACCTCATGGACGCCGCGGTCGAACTCGCCAGCGACCAGTCGCTCCCGCTCGACCGCCTCGTCCTCGACGTCGACCGCGAGAACGACCGCGCGAAGGCGTTCTACGACCGCCACGGGTTCGCGCACTGGGGCGAGATGGTCGCCAGAGAGCTGTAAGCGACGTCGAGAACGGTCGGTTCGGAACCACGCGTCGAGAACGGTCGGTTCGGAACCACGCGTCGAGAACGGTCGGTTCGAAGCCGCGCGTCGAGTACGGTCGATTCTGAGCCGCGCTTCGAGTACGGTCGATTCAGGCGACGTCGGCGAGGACGCCGCCGATGGCGCCGAGGACGACGGGGTAGACGACGCCGGCGAGGATGATGGCGTTCGCGAGCGGGACGGTGAGGCTGCCGGCGTCGCCCTCGGCACCGAAGAGGACGGCGCCGACGACGACGAGCACGAGCTGGCCGACGACGACGAGCGCGCCCGCGGCGGCGGACTGGCCGGTGCCGCGGATGTTCGGCGAGGACGCGACGACGTAGCCGGCGGCGACGAGCGCGACGGCTGGGACGAGGTACGCGAGCGCGAGCAGCGAGCTGTCCGCGAGCGCGATGAGGCTGAACGTCGACTCCGAGAGCGCCCCCTCGTAGGTCACCTCGACGAACTGCGCGTTGAACAGCACGTAGCCGGCGGCCTTCCACGCGGGGACGCTGTCGCGGACGATACCGATGACGGCCTGGTTCAGTGCCTCGCCGATGCTATCGGGCTCGGGGAGCTTCACGAACGTCCAGAGGAGGAACGACACGACGTACGTCGCGACGAACGCCGCGGCGCCACCGGCGGCACCGCGGATGGCGGTGGACGCGTCGATACCGCTGCGGGCTGTGCTACCGCCGGTCGCTGCGTCGTGGTCGGAGGTCGAACGGGCACACATGTCGACATCCAGTACCGAACGGCCTCGTAATAATCCCGGGGCTAGGTGTTCGCGTCCCAACGTGTCGGTGCGAGCGGGCTCGAACGGCCGCGCCGGAGCGGACGAACCGACGGGATTACGGCGCGTCCACTCGACCGCGCTGGTATGGAACGACGGCGACTCGACGACTACCTCGCGGCCGAGGACCTCGCATCCGTGTGGTTCGCGCGCCCCGAGGGCTTCGCGTGGCTGACCGGGGGCGACAACCGCGTCGACCACGAGGCCGGTATCGGCGTCGCGGCGGCGGGGTACGACGGCGAGGACGTGACCGTCGTCGCACCGAACAACGAGACCGAGCGGTTGCGCGACGAGGAGCTCGCCGAGGACGCGACCGTCGTCGAGTACCCGTGGCACGAACGGGACCTGCCCGCGGCGGTCGCGGCCGTCGGGAGCCAGCCCGCGGTCGCGGACGTCGACGTGCCCGGGTTCGGTGACGTGGACGCGAGCGCGCTCCGCCAGCCGCTCTCCGAGCGCGACCGCGAGCGGTACGCGGACGTCGGGCGACGCACCGCCGCGGCCGTCGAGGCGGTCTGCGAGGAGCTGCAGTCGACGGACACCGAGGGCGAGGTCGCGTCCGCGCTCTCGGTCGCGCTCTCGGTGCGCGAGCTCACCGCGCCGGTCGTGCTCGTCGGCGGCGCCGACCGCGCCGCGCCCTACCGGCACTGCACGCCGACCGAGAACCAGCTCGGCGACTACGCCGTCGTCTCGGTGACCGCGTACGACGACGGCCTCTACGCGTCGTGTTCCCGCACCGTCGCGTTCGACGCGCCAGACTGGCTCGCCGACCGCCACGAGGCCGCCGCGCGCGTGGAGATGACCGCGCTCGCCGCGACGCGCGCGGTCGGCCACGACGACGGCACCGCCGCGGACGTCTTCGAGCACGTTCAGGACGCCTACGACGCCGTCGGGTGGCCCGACGAGTGGCGCGAGCACCACCAGGGCGGCGCCGCCGGGTACGCAGGCCGCGAATGGGTCGCGAACCCCACCAGCACGGAGCCCGTTCACCTCCCGCAGGGGTACGCGTGGAACCCGACCGTCGAGGGCGCCAAGAGCGAGGGCACCGTCCTCGTGGACGACGACGGGTTCGAGCCGCTGACGGCGGGCGAGGACTGGCCGACCGTCGCGGTCGACGCCGTCGGCTTCGACGTGACCCTGGAGCGTCCCGCGGTGTACGACGCCTGAACGCGGTCGCCTCGCGCCGTACGTCACGTGACGACCCCGTGACCCGTCGCGCTCGTCGCGGACGACGTCGAACGTCGCGGTTCGACCATGGACGCCCCCGACCGCGCCACCCAGTTTTCGACAGTCGTCGAACGTCGCTTTCGATTACCTTTTAGTCCGCGCCGGTGGTGGGTTCGACCATGGGACTCGACGAGGACTCACTGGACTACCACGCGGAGGACCCCCCGGGGAAACTCGAGATATCGACCACGAAACCGACGAACACCCAGCGGGACCTCTCGCTCGCGTACTCGCCCGGCGTCGCCGCACCCTGCGAGGCCATCGCGGCGGACGAGGACGACGCGTACAAGTACACCGCGAAGGGGAACCTCGTGGGCGTCGTCTCCAACGGGAGCGCCGTCCTCGGCCTCGGCGACATCGGCGCCCAGGCCTCGAAACCGGTCATGGAGGGGAAAGGCGTGCTGTTCAAGCGCTTCGCGGACATCGACGTGTTCGACGTCGAGCTCGACCAGGACGACCCCGAGAAGATAATCGAGGCCGTCGACGCGATGGGCCCGACGTTCGGCGGCATCAACCTGGAGGACATCAAGGCGCCGGAGTGCTTCCAGATCGAGGAGGCGCTCAAGGAGTCGATGGACGTCCCCGTCTTCCACGACGACCAGCACGGGACCGCCATCATCTCCGGCGCCGCGCTCGTCAACGCCGCCGAGATAGCGGGCAAGGACCTCGAGGACCTCGACATCGTGTTCTCCGGCGCCGGCGCCTCGGCCATCGCGACCGCGCGGTTCTACGTCTCGCTCGGCGCGAAGAAGGAGAACATCACGATGTGCGACTCCTCGGGCATCATCACGACCGAGCGCGCCGAGCGCGGCGACGTCAACGAGTACAAGCAGCAGTTCGCGCGGGACGTCCCCGGCGGCGACCTCGCGGACGCGATGGACGGCGCGGACGTGTTCGTCGGCCTCTCCATCGGCGGCCTCGTCAGTCAGGAGATGGTGCGAGCGATGGCCGAGGACCCCATCGTGTTCGCGATGGCGAACCCCGACCCCGAGATCGGGTACGAGGAAGCGAAAGAGGCTCGAGACGACACCGTCATCATGGCGACCGGGCGCTCCGATTACCCGAACCAGGTGAACAACGTCCTCGGGTTCCCGTTCATCTTCCGCGGCGCGCTCGACGTTCGCGCGACCGAGATCAACGAGGAGATGAAGGTCGCCGCGGCGCGAGCGCTCGCGGAGCTCGCACAGAAGGACGTCCCCGACGCGGTCGTGAAGGCGTACGGCGACCAGCCCCTCCAGTTCGGCGCGGACTACATCATCCCGAAGCCGCTCGACCCGCGCGTCCTGTTCGAGGTCGCGCCCGCGGTCGCGGAGGCCGCGATGGACTCCGGGTGCGCGCGTCACGAGGTCGAGCTCGACGCGTACGAGGAGCGCCTCGAAGCCAGGCTCGGGAAGTCCCGCGAGATGATGCGCGTCGTCCTGAACAAGGCCAAGAGCGACCCGAAGCGCATCGCGCTCGCGGAAGGCACGGACGAGAAGATGATCCGGGCGGCGTACCAGCTCGAAGAGCAGGGCATCGCGGAACCGGTGCTCATCGGGAACCCCGACCGCATCGCGAAGACGACCGGGCGTCTCGGGCTGGACTTCGAGCCGGAGGTCGCGAACCCGCGCGAGGCCGAGGAGTACGAGGCGTACGCCGAGCGATTGCACGACATCCGCAAGCGCAAGGGCCTCACGAGGAACGAGGCGGAGGACCTCGTGCGGCGGGACTCGAACTACTTCGGGAGCGTGATGGTCGAGTCCGGTGACGCCGACGCGCTGATGACCGGGCTGACCCATCACTACCCGAGCGCGCTCCGGCCGCCGCTGCAGGTCATCGGTACCGCCGAGGACGCGGACTACGCCGCGGGCGTCTACATGCTGACGTTCAAGAACCGCGTCATCTTCTGCGCGGACGCGACCGTGAACCAGGACCCGGACGCGAAGGTGCTGGCGGAGGTCGCCGAGCACACCGCGGACCTCGCCCGCGAGTTCAACGTCGACCCGCGCGTCGCGATGCTCTCCTACTCGAACTTCGGGAGCGTCGACAACCCCGGCACCCGGAAGCCGCGGCGCGCGGCGCGCATGCTCCGCGAGAACCCGGAGTTCGACGCGCCCGTCGACGGCGAGATGCAGGCCGACACCGCGGTCGTCGACGACATCCTCGAGGGCACGTACGACTTCAGCGACCTCGAAGGCCCGGCGAACGTCCTCGTGTTCCCGAACCTCGAAGCCGGGAACATCGGGTACAAGCTCCTCCAGCGCCTCGGCGGCGCGGACGCCATCGGCCCGATGCTCGTCGGCATGGACAAGCCCGTGCACGTCCTCCAGCGCGGTGACGAGGTCAAGGACATCGTCAACCTCGCCGGCGTCGCCGTCGTCGACGCACAGGAGAACGAGTAACGCGAGCCGTCGCGGCCGGCTTTTGTCAGGCCCCACGACCGGCTTTCCGCCCGCGTTCTGCGGGCCGCGACCGCCGAGTCGTCGCCGTTCGGGTTGGTCAAATCCGCGTTTGTCTCTCCGGCCGGCTTTTCTCGGTGTCGGTCGTCGGTGTGCGTGTGAAGCGACGCGAGTTCGTTGCGGGCGCTGTCAGCGTGACGTGTGCTGGAGTGGTCGGTGCGTCTCACGCCGGCGAGTTCGCGTCCGCGACGACGTCGCGCCCGGACCGGCTGGACGGCGTCGGGTCCTCGGCGAGCGACGCGCCCGAGAGCGACGAGGCGGCGTCCGGCGAGGGCGACCTCGCGGAGCCGTCGACGCTGGAGGTGGTGTCCACGACGTCGGGGAGCACGCCCGTACGATACCGGCTGGTCCGCGACGACGGGACCGTCGCGCACGACGACGTCCGCGAGATGACATACGGGGAGCGCGCGCACCTCTCCGGACTCTGCGAGCGCGGCGAGACGTACGTGTTCACGCTGGCGGTCGACGGCGCGGTCCTCGTCCGCGAGACGGTCGCGCCCGGCGAGCGCGCCGTGTTCGAGTTGCTCGACGAGACGACGGTGTCCGTCGTCGCCTGACCGGCTCCGAGGCCGAATCCTGCGGATCGAGAGCGAGAGACCGGCCCGTGACGCGGGGCGATGGCCGACCCGCCAGGCGACCGATCAGTCGGAGGCGTGGCGGTCGGCGCGGCTCGGCGGCGGGTACTGCGGGCTGGACCCCGGTGACTCCGGGAGCACGCACCGGTCGGCCTCCTCGTTGACGTGCGCGTACTCTCGCGGGGCGTTCGCGAGCGGGTGCGCGGGGTTGTCCTCCGAGTGGATGCGCGCGGCGCGCACCTCGTCGAACCCGGAGACGCGAGCGCGGATGCCCCGCCAGTGGTGCTCGCTCGCGGTCGGTACCGCGATGGGCTGGGTCGGCTGCCAGTCCGGGTGGCGACCGGCGAGGACGGCGTTGTTCACGTTCGCCGCGAGCTCGTCGTGGTCCACGAGGACGCCGACGCTCGCCGTGCCCGGTGCGCGCTCGGCGACGACGTCGAGGCCGAGGTGGAGTGCGCGGTACTCGGCGACGTTGTTGTCGGGGGCGTCGTCGCTCGCGGCGATGCGAGCGACGCGCTCGCCGTCTCGAGTCTCGATGACGGCGCCGATACCCCCGTCGTCGTTCGCGCGGAACGAGCCGTCCGTCGCCACGTAGAAGTCGCGATGGTGGGTCCGGGGCGGGTGCGCGATGTGGGGGGTCGGCGACTCATCGAACAGGTCCCGCAGTGCGGGACGGCCGTGAGCGGCCATGGCTGACAGGATGCGATTCCGGAACTTAAATCCATCCCCCATGAGAGAAGATAGCACACTGGAGCGCTCCGGAGTTTCGGTAGCGGCAGAGGCCCCTTCGAATCGAAGCATTGAGGCGGTGGCCCGTCGTCGACTTCGACGTGAGTCGCTATCGAGACGTCGCCCTGTTCGTCGCGCTCGCCGCCGTCTGGGGCAGCGCGTTCCTCGCCATCAAGACCGGACTCGAAGCGGGCCTCCCGCCGGTACTGTTCGCGGCACTCCGGTACGACGTCGCCGGCATCATCATGCTCGCGTACGCCGCCTGGCGCATCGACCACTGGATTCCGCGAGGCCGAGCCGAGTGGACGATGGTCGCCGCCGGCGCGACCCTCATGATCGCCGCGTACCACGCGTTCCTGTTCGTCGGCGAGACCGACCCCGCCGTCACGTCCGCGGTCGCCGCGGTCCTCGTCGCGCTCTCACCGGTCCTGACGACGGTGTTCTCGCGGCTGTTCGTCCCCGACGAACCCGTGACCCCGGCGACCGTCGGCGGCACGCTCCTCGCGCTCGTCGGCGTCGCCGTCCTCGTCCGCCCCGACCCCGCGAACCTCCTCGCCGGCGGCGTCGTCGCGAAGACGCTCGTCTTCCTCGCGGCCGCGTCGTTCGCGCTCGGGAGCGTCCTGACGAAGGTCCCCGACGCCGACCTCCCCATCGAGACGATGGAGGCCTGGTCGATGGCCGGCGGTGCACTCATCATGCACGTCATCTCGCTCGGCGTCGGCGAGAGCCAGGTGTTCGCCGTGTCGTGGACGACGAACGCGGTCCTCTCGCTGCTCTACCTCTCGCTGGCGGCCTCCGCCGTCGGGTTCCTGCTGTACTTCCATCTCCTGGAGCGCCTCGGCCCGATCGAGATCAACATGGTGAGTTACGTCGCACCCATCTTCGCCGCGCTCGCAGGGTGGGCGGTCCGCGACGAGGTGCCGACCGCGTACACGGTCCTCGGCTTCCTCGTCATCTTCGCGGGGTTCGCGCTCGTGAAGCGCGACGCGCTCCGCGAGGAGGTCTCGTCGCTCCGACGCGTGCTGTCGTCCTGAGAACGAGTACGGCGACGCGACGCGTGCGGTTGTCGACGGATTGGAGGAGGGCGGTGGTCGACGCGACGTTTCCGTTCAGTGGTCGCCGTGTCCGTGGCCGACGACGAGCGCGAGGACGTTCAGCGCGAACAGCGCGAGGAACGCGAGCGTGTCCGGGGTGCCCTCGAGCCCGGTCAGCAGCAGGGGGATGTGGAGGAACGGGAGGGCGACCGCGCTCCAGAACCCCAGGAAGCGCACTGGTTTGACGACCGATTCGGTGACCTGCCGCGAGCGAGGGAGGACGCGGGAGTCGGAGAGCGGGGAAGCCATCGTATCTGCACCATGGACGGACAGGCGCATATAATGACGAGATTATTCGACCGGTTTCATCTCCTTTCACCGGTGTCCAGTCAACACATTAACTTTTCATGAGCGGTCGAGAGACGCCGAGACGTTTTACAAGCGGTTCAGAACCGGTCGAAGGATCCCACCACGTTTCGGGTGGTAGTCGGTAACTACCAGGGTGGTAGCACGCGCCATCGCGTCACGAGACGGCCCTGGCACGCAGCGACCCTGCGGCCACACGCCACCGCCAGACGACCATCATCGGCGCGTTCACGGGGGTCTACCGGACCAGGCATCCGCTCCTCCAGCAGCCGACCGACTCTCACCCCTCACCTCGTCCTCCAGCAGCCGACTGTCCCTCGCCTGGGTCTCGCTCGTCCGGGAGCGCTCGCTCGCGCGAGTCGAGTCCGCAGCCGTCGGCGGCGCGGCGCGCTCGCGGACGGTCGCGTTCGTCGACGAGTCGGTTGTCACGTCCGTCGACGGATCGGCCGTCGCGTTCGGCGAGGAACCGTCCGCGGCCCGCTCGTCGGACGCGACGAGCCGCACCGTGCGCTCGACGCGGACCTCCTCGTAGCTGACGACGACCGTGACGTTCCCGGTCTCGTCCGGGGTCGCCACCTCCCAGCTCGCGTCCGTCGTCTCGCCCGCCGGGACCGTCGTCCGGACGCGCGTCGTCGCTGACCCGACCGCGACGACCGCGTCCTCGCTCGCGCGCTCGTTCCCGACGTTCGAGAGCGTCGCGTTCACGCGCATCGTCCCGTCCGCCGGCGCCGTCGCCGGCACCGCGACCGAATCCGCGACGACCTCCGGGCCGACCACGACGAACGACGCGTTCCCGCCCACGTATCGCTCCCGCGCCGTCGACGCCTTCGCCACCGAGACCGTCGCGTTCCCCGGCGCGTAGAACGGGAACGAGACGCGACCGTCCGCGCCCGTCGAGTACGCGCTCCCGTAGAGTTCGACGGTCGCCCCGACGCGCTCGCCGGTATCGGCGCGACGGACGACGAACCGGGCGCGCTCGCCCTCGGAGACCCGCTCCGGCGTCACCGACACCGAGAGGTCGACGGGGAGACGCCGCACGTCGACGCGCGCCCGCCCGTCGACGAACCGAACCGACCGCGTCCGGTTCGCGCTCGCCACGACGACCACCTCGCCCGCCGCGTCGAAACGCACGTCCGCCACCCCGTCCGACCCCGTCGACAGCGTCCGCCCGCCGAGCGACAGCGTCGCGTTCACCGCCTCGCCCGTATCCCGTCGACGCACCGACACCGCGACCGGCTCGTCGACCCGGGGCGCACTCCGGTTCGCGGTCGCGACCAGCGCCACGGCTCGACGCTCCACCGTCACCGTCCCGGTCGCGTCGACGAACCGGTACGCCGTCGAGGGCTCCTTGGACGCCCGCACCTCGAACTCGCCGGCGGCCGCGAAGGTCACGTTCGCCACGCCGTCCGCGCCCGTCCGAACGGTCTCCCCGTCGGCGGCGACGACCGCATCGACCGGGTCGCCGTTCGCACGCGTCACCCGAACCGGTACCGACGCACCCGTCACCACGTCCCCGGGGACCGACACCGAGAGCGCGCTCTCGAACCGCCGCACGCGCAGCGCCGTCGTCGCCGACCGGTTCCCGTCCGGACGCACACCGGTCACCTCGTACGACCCCGGGTCGTCGACCGACACCACGACCGTCCCGTCACCGCTCGTCGCGTACACCTCGTCCGCGACCCGTACCGTCGCATCGCTCACCGGATTCCCGTCGACGGACACCGTCACCGCCACCGGCTCCCCCGAGTCGACCGTCGACCGGTTCACCGACACCGACACCTGCCCGTCCTCGCTCTGGTCGCGGAACGGGAACACCGGCCCGCTCTCCCCACCGGAGAGCGTCGCCGGCGACATCACTCCCACCACCCACAGGCCGACGACGGCGACGACGATGCCGACGAGCAACAGCACCTGCGGGTCGCGAGTCGGTCGATACGGACCGTTTGCGGTACGACGCGTCGAGGTAACCGAAGACACTGGCGCGTCCTATGCGGAGCGCGCGTAAAATCGTTTCCGCAGAACACCGCCACGAGAACACGAACGATTCCCGGGGCGACCGGGTGGCGACCGGTCGATTCCCGGCCGGACTACTGGAACCCGATACGGCCGCCGCGGCGGTCGCGCTTGTCCGCACCGCCCCCACGGAACTCGTCCTCGATCTCGTCGTAGTAATCGAGGAGGTCGTCCGTGATGGTGGGGCGGACCGACTCCATCGCCGTCCGGAAGTGCTTCATGTCGACCGCGGTCGCCTCGTCGTCCGCGCGCAACGCCTCGATGGCGGCTTCGCGCGCGATGGACTCCAGGTCGCTCCCGACGTACCCGTCCGTCATCTCCGCGAGTTCGCGGAGGCTCACGTCGGGCGAGAGCGGCGTGTCCTCCGTGTGGATGCGGAGGATCTGCTCGCGGCCCTCGAGTTCGGGCTGGCCGACCATCACGAGCCGGTCGAACCGCCCCGACCGGATGAGCGCGGGGTCGATCATGTCCGGGCGGTTCGTCGCCCCGATCACCATCACCTCACCCATCTCCTCCAGGCCGTCGAGTTCCGTGAGGAGCTGGTTGACGACGCGCTCGCTGACGTTCGACCCAACTTCGCCGCCGCGAGCGGGCGCGAGCGAGTCCAGCTCGTCGAAGAAGATCACGGTCGGCGACACCTGCCGGGCCTTCCGGAACGTCTGCCGGATCGCCTTCTCGGACTCACCGACCCACTTCGAGAGGAGTTGCGGGCCGCGGACGCTGATGAAGTTCGCGTTCGTCTCGTTCGCGACCGCCTTCGCCATCAGCGTCTTCCCCGTCCCCGGCGGCCCGTACAGCAGGACGCCAGCCGGCGGATCGATACCCATCCGCTCGAACTTCTCCGGGTTGTTGAGCGGCCACTGGATGGACTCCTCGATGTTCTGCTTCGCGGTGTCGAGCCCGCCGACGTCGTCCCACGTGATCTTCGGGAGTTCGACGAGCACCTCCCGCATCGCCGACGGCTCCACCTCGTTGAGCGCACCGCGGAAGTCGTCGCGCTTGACGATCATCCGGTCGATGAGACTCGGCGGGATGTCCTCCTCGTCCAGGTCGATCTCGGGGAGGTACCGCCGCAGCGCCTTCATCGCCGCCTCCTTCGTGAGGCTCTCGATGTCCGCGCCGACGAACCCGTGCGTCTCGCTCGCGAGACTCGGGAGGTTCACGTCGTCGGAGAGCGGCATCCCGCGCGTGTGAATCTGGAGGATCTCCTCCCGACCGGTCTCGTCGGGCACGCCGATCTCGATCTCGCGGTCGAAGCGACCGGGGCGACGGAGCGCCGGGTCGACGGAGTCGACGCGGTTCGTCGCCGCGATGACGATGACCTGCCCCCTGCTCTCGAGGCCGTCCATCATCGTCAGGAGCTGCGCGACGACGCGACGCTCCACTTCCCCGGTGACGTCCTCGCGCTTGGGCGCGATGGAGTCGAGCTCGTCGATGAAGATGATCGAGGGCGACTCCTCGGTCGCGTCCTCGAAGATCTCGCGTAACTGCTGTTCGGACTCGCCGTAGTACTTCGAGATGATCTCCGGGCCCGCGATGGAGAAGAAGCTCGCGGACGTCTCGTTCGCGACCGCCTTCGCCAGCAGCGTCTTCCCCGTCCCCGGTGGGCCGTGCAGGAGCACGCCCTGTGGCGGCTCGATGCCGAGTTTCTTGAAGATCTGGGGGTGCTTCATCGGGAGTTCGACCATCTCCCGGACGCGCTGTATCTCGCCCTGGAGGCCCCCGATGTCCTCGTACGTGATGCCGCCCCCGGTCTTCTCGAACCCGCTGATAGGTTCCTCGCGGAGCTCCACGTCGGTGTCCTCGGTGATGAGGACGACGCCCTCGGGCTGGGTCTCGACCGCGATGAGCGGAATAGCCTGCCCGGGCGACCGCATGAAGGGGTGGTTCGTCGAGGACATCACGGGGACGATGTCGCGCTCGACGACCGGACGCTTCAGTATCTGTCGTTTGACCATGCCCGCCGCGTCGCTGCCGAACTGCACGCTCGCCTCCTCGGGCGGGGCGAGGGTGAGCTTGTCCGCCTTCGTCGCCTCCGCCTTCCGGATGGTCACGCGCTCGCCGATGCCCACGTCGGCGTTCTGTCGCGTGAACCCGTCGATGCGGACGGTGTCGGTGTTCCAGTCCTGTCGGTCCGCGCGCCAGACCTTCGCCGCGGTCGTGTCTGCGCCCTCTATCTCGATGATGTCGCCGGGGCTGAGCTTCAGATGTAGCAGCGTGTCTGGGTCGAGTCGCGCGATACCGCGCCCCGAGTCGTTCGGGTACGCCTTCGCCACCTCCAGTTGGACTTCGTTCATGATTTGGGGACTTCCTGGATGGTCGAACGTGGGTCTCCGGTCCCGATATGTCTTTTGCTCAGACGGGGTTTCGGCGTCACGTCACCGTCTCGTCGCGGGCCCGAACACCCAACTGTGACACTCACTAGCAAGGTCGTTCGGGGGGCGCATAACGCTGTCGGCAGCGGCGACGTCGGTCAATCGGTCGCCGGCGCTCGCGGTTCGTCGAACCAGTCGACGTCGACGACGTTCCCGTCCGCGTCGAAGTCCACGATCGCGACCTCGTGCCCGACCGGCGTCGGCCGGATATCGAAGCGCTCCATCGCCTCCTCGTGGAGGTCCTCGACGTCCCGCCAGTCGGGCTGCCAGCCCTTCGCCTCCCCCAGTTTCACGCCGAACACCTCGCGGCCGCGCTTCTGGACGACGCCGAGCGGCCGCGAGTGCGCCGGCCCGCCGTCCCCCCGCCAGTCCGCCAACCGCTCTCTGAGACCCTCGAACACGGGAGCCTCTTCCATCCCCTCGCACTTAACGGCTCGCTGCCGGGGCTAGTGGTCGACACCTGCCCGGTGCCAGAGCGGTTACACGACCGTTCCATCAATCGGGAGTCATGGAGAGACGGGCGTTCCTCGCCGCGGTGCGTCCGCTTCCGACCGCGGGCCTTTTCGCGCTCGCCGCCGCTCGTTGAGGTATGCGAACGCTCGCGCTCGACGGTCGGACCGGCGCCAGCGGCGACATGCTCCTGGGCGCACTCGTCGCCGCCGGCGCCGACCCGGGCGTCCTCGACGACCTCGCCGCGCAGCTCCCCGTCACGTACCGCGTCCGCGACGTCGACAGGAACGGCATCACCGCCACGAAGGTCGACGTCGTCCACGACGACGCCACCGAAGAAGAGCACGACCACGACCACGCTCACAGTCACGACCACGACCACAAAGCCGACCACGACCACACTCACGACCACGACCACACCCACGACCACGGTCACGGTGATTCGAGCGAGGGGCACGGGGCGAGTCGGTCGTACGCCGAGGTCGTGGCGTTCGTCGAGTCACTGGACGTGCCGTCGGGCGTCCGCGAGGACGCGCTCGCAGTGTTCGAGCTGCTGGGGGAGGCGGAGGCGAGCGTGCACGGCGTCGAGCTGGTGGAGACGCACTTCCACGAGGTCGGGACGGACGACGCCATCGCGGACGTCGTCGGCGCATGTGCGCTCTACCGCGACCTCGACGTCGAGCGCGCGGTGACGACGCCGGTGGCGGTCGGCGGTGGGAGCGTCGAGATGGCTCACGGCACGTACCCGGTTCCGGCGCCGGCGGTCGTGGAGCTCGCCGAGCGCGCGGACTGGCAGGTCCGTGGCGGCCCGGTCGACGCCGAGCTCCTGACGCCGACGGGCGCGGCCATCCTGGCGTACTACGCCGACGGCGTCGACTCGCTGCCGTCGATGACGGTGGACGCGTCCGGGTACGGCGCGGGCTCGAAGGCCTTCGACGCGCATCCGAACGTGCTGCGCGCGTCGGTCGGCGACGCCACGGGCGGCCTGCGGCGGGAGGACGTCGCGGTGCTGGAGACGAACCTCGACGACGCGACCCCGGAGGTCCTCGGCGGCCTGCAGGACGCGCTCGCGGACGCCGGGGCGTACGACACGACGATACTGCCGACGACGATGAAGAAGTCCCGGCCGGGGCATCTCGTGAAGGTCGTGTGTTCGCCGGCGGACGCGGACGCGGTCGCGCGCCGGCTCGCCGAGGAGACAGGGACCCTCGGCGTGCGCGCCGCGAGCGCGAGCCACCGCTGGGTCGCCGACCGCGAGTTCGAGACCGTCGCCGTCGACGTCGACGGCGATACCTACGAGGTCACGGTGAAGGTCGCGAGCGATCAGGCGGGCGTCGTCTACGACGCGAGCGCCGAGTACGACGACGCTGCGCGCGTCGCCGACGAGACCGGACTGCCGGTTCGAGCGGTCGTTCGTCGCGCCGAGAGCGCGTACTACGAGGGCGTGTGACGCAGGATCAAGGGCTGTCTCGCCACTCTAGTGCCGACAGCCACGCACTCCAAAGTACCCCTTATACAGTTCTAGGACACGGGATGCACATATATCCATCCAGACATAGCCTTATACTCGATGCGATGGCAGTTATGGGTGAGATGGCCGACCCCACCGAAACCCACGACTTCACGTTCGGATGCTACCGCGGCGTCGACGTCACGCTCGAGGACGCCAGCGGCACGCCGACCGACGCCGACGAACCGACCCCCGTCACCGACGGTGGCCCCGCCGGGGCGACCGCCTGTCCGGCGTGCGAGAGCGACCTCGCGAACGTGCAGGGCGTCCCGGCGTGCACGCACTGCACCTGGAACGCACGCTGACCGACGGCACCCCCGGAGCCCCGACCGACGCCGTCCGTCGCCTCGCGCGGACACCGCCCACCTCGGCCGCCTCCGTCCGTCCGCGCACGACGGGACGACGGCGCAGACCCTCCGCGTCGCTGCCACCGACCGTTCGCATATTCGCTGTCGTCGCTGCTATCGACCGTTCTCTCGCTACTCGCCGTCGCCAGCTGCATCGTCCTCGCTCCGGTCGCCGCCGGAATCGGTCGCGTCGTCGCGTCGGTCGCTACTGTCGGAATCGCCCGCGTCGCCGGTCTCGTCGGATGCGTCGTCCGCGTTCGCTCGGTGTTCGGCGAGCGCGGTCTCCACGTCGAGTTCGCCGCGGGCGACGCGGCGCGCGAGCGCGGTGTCGATGGCGCGGTTGTCCGGCGACAGTTCGCGCGAGCGGTTCTTGACGCGCTGTATCTCGCCGTCGGTCGGTTCGAACTCGCGGGAGTCGACGGGCTCGCCCTCGGTGCGTGCGATGTTCGCGGCCGCGAGGACGTCGCCCATGCCGCGCGCGCCCGTGCCGAGGTACGGCGTCGTCCCGGTCTCGTCGACGAGTTCCACGCGGACGTCCTGCAGACCACCGATCACCTTCGCGCCCTCGCGGCGCGCACCGTCGCCGACGCGAACCACCGCGTCGGCCTCGCCCGCGACCTCCTCGCAGACGACGTCGGCGGCGTCGCTCGCCGGCACCTGGAACGCCGCCACCACGACGTCGTCGGCGAGCACCGCGATACCGGGCTTGCGGCCCGGGTCGACGCCGACTATCGTCCGCCCGTCGCCACCGCGGAGGTACGCGAGCGCCGCCTCCACCGCTCGCCGTGGCGCGTCGGGTTCGGCCTCCACGACGTTCGGGCCGTCGACGCCGTGGCTCTCCACGGCGTCGCCCTCGCCTGGACCGGTGACGACCACGTCGGTGTCGTCGGGAAGGTCGTCCTCGGGTTCGACGGTCGTGAACGCCACCCCGCGGTCCCGGAGCTCGCCGACGACGTCGTGGTACACCTCGAAGTCCGCGGTCGCGACCACTATCACGCCCCGTCGATTCGAGCGCCGGCGAGATAAGTCCCGCCACCGCGGCCGCCGGTCGGTCCCAATCCCCCGATACGCGCACGGCGACGCCGAACGCTCTTCCCGCTCGCCCCCCTAGGGACTGACATGGCGAGTTACGAGGTCGCGTGCGTGAGCATGGACTACGACGCCGACGTGGACGACTGTCGGTGCATCGAGGAGATCGGGTTCACGACGCGGTCGGGGAGCATCACGACGCGGACGCCCGCTGAGGTCCACGAGATGATCGCCGGGGACGGGAAGGTCATCGTCGTCTCGTACCACGGCGAGCGCTTCCAGCTGGCGGCCGTGGAGCGGGACGGCCAGCGGTACGTCCGGACCGCGGATTCGGACACGAGCGAGGACACGCTCCTGAAGAAGCCAAGTTGCTGAGCGCCGCCGGTCGCGGGCTCCGTTCGTCTCGGCGCTCCGGGTGCGCCGCTTCCCGTGCGTTTTTGTGGGGTCCCGCCCCCAGTACCCTCGTGAACGACGGCGTCATCTCGACGGGCTGTGGCCCCCTCGACGACCTCCTCGGCGGTGGACTGGAACGCGGGACCGTCACGCAGGTGTACGGGCCGCCGGCGGCTGGGAAGACGAACGTCGCGCTCTCGGCGAGCGTCGCGGTCGCCGCCGCGGGCGGGCTCGTCGTGTACGTCGACACCGAGGGGTTGTCGCTCGACCGGTTCGAGGCGGTCGCGTCCGCGGCCGCGGACGCGGCGGACGTGGATCTCGACGACGTGACGGGGAACGTCGTCGTGAAGGACGCGCTCGACTTCGACGAGCAGGCCGAGGCGGTCCAGGACGTCGCGGAGTTCGCCGACCAGGCGGACCTCGTCGTCGTCGACTCCGTCACGGGATTCTATCGGCTGGAGCGCGGGAACGACGTCGAGGGCGGCGATTCGCTCCGCGAGGTCGCGAACCAGGTCACGCACCTCCTCGGGCTCGCGCGCCGCCACGACCTCGCGGTGGTCGTGACGAACCAGGTGTTCAGCGACCCGGACAGCGACCGGACGCGCGCTCTGGGCGGACACACCCTCGAGCACTGGACGGGGACGGTCGTCCGCATCGACCGGTTCCGTGGCGGGAACCGGAAGGCGACCCTCGAGAAGCATCGGGCGAAGCCCGCGGGCGAGAGCGTCCAGTTACAGATCACGGACGCCGGCATCGAGGCCGGCGACCAGGGTCCCTGACGCGGCGGCGAGCGGTCTCGCGGCCGCGGTCGCTTTCGACCCCGCGAGCGCGCGCTTCGTCGGTCAGTTCGCCGGGACGAGGCGGTCTGTGACGACGTCGCTGTACCGCATGAGCGTCGTCCCGAGGAGACTCATCGCGAGCACGTACCCGACGGCGAACGCGGGGATCTCCTCGCCGAGCGCGCCCGTGCCGACGCTCGTCGCGATGGCGGCGAGGACGAGCGAGAACTCGCCGCGGGCGACGAGCGCGACCGCGACGCGGACGGACCGTCGCTGGTCGAGACCGTACGTCCGACCCGCGTAGTACCCGGACGCGAGCTTGCTCGCGGTCGAGAGGACGACCGCGGCGGCGACCAGCGCGAGTGCACCTCGGACGGTCCCGAGGTCGGTCTGGAGCCCGATGGAGAGGAAGAAGACCGCGGCGAACAGGTCCCTGGCGGGCGAGAGGACGCGTTCGATGCGTTCGACGTGACTCGTCTCGCTGAACGCCATCCCGAGGAAGAACGCGGCGACGGCCTCGCTCACGCCCGCGGCGAGGCCCGCGGCCCCCAGGAGGACGAGCGTGCCGAGGACGCCCAGGAGGAACTGTTCGTCGGACTCGTGCGCGTAGACGCGCTCGGCGGCCGGCCCGCCGAAGCGCGCGACGGCGAACAGGACGGCGAGGAACGCGAGCGCGATACCGACGGACGTGACGGGGTCGCCGGCGCCGGTGGCGACCGCGGAGACGATCGCGAGGTAGACCGCGATGACGAGGTCCTCGAACACGAGCACGCCGAGGACGGGTTCGGCTTCGGGGTCGGCGACCCAGCCGAGGTCGACGAGCGTCTTCGTGACGATGGCGCTCGAGGAGATGTAGACGATGCCGGCGACGAACGCGGCTTCGAGCGGCGAGAACCCGAACGCGAGCGCGATGGCGAGGCCGACGCCGGCGTTCGCGGCGAAGTCGACGGTGCCGGCGCGCGCGAACTCGCCGCGGCGCGCGAGCAGTCGGTCGACGCTGAACTCCAGGCCGATGAAGAACAGCAGGAGGACGATACCGAGTTCGGCGAACAGCGTGATGAACTCGTAGCGCTCCAGGAGGTTGAACGACACGCCCTGGACGACGGGCGCGTTCGGCCCGACGACGATGCCGACGACGATGTACGCGGGGATGACGGACTGCCCGAACCGGTGGGCAAGCAGGCCGACGACGGCGAGGACGGTGATTGCGATACCCGCCTGGAGCAGGAGGTCCGCCACGGCTACGCGGCGGTCACGAACGACTCCAGCTCCGCGTGTTCCTCGCGCGTGCCGAGCGCGACGAGGACGTCACCGGGTTCGAGCGTCGTGTCGGCGTCGGGGTTCGCGATGGTGTCCGGGCCGCGCTGCACGGCGATGACGCTCGCGCCGGTGGCGTCCCGGAGGTTCGAGTCCGCGAGCGTCCCGCCGGCGACCGGCGACTCCTCGGGGATCGTCACCCACTCGATGATGGCGTCGCCCAGCGGGACGCTCGTGTTCGAGAGCTCGACGGGCTGGAAGTACGCGCCGCCGAGGACCGCGCCGAGCTGTCGGGCCTGCTCGCCCGAGAGGTCCGCGACGCGCTCGCTGTCGCGCTCGGGGTCGGGCCGCACGAACAGCTCCCGGCGGCCGTCGTGATGGAGGAGCACCACGAGCCGCGAGCCGTCGCCAAGTTCCAGCTCGAACTTGCGGCCGACGCCCGGCACGTCCGTCTCGTAGACAGTCACGTACGGACTCGCGACCGCCGGAGTATTGAAGATTCCCACGGTCGCGCTCCTATCGACTCCTCCTTCGCGCCAATCTGCCCGCTCACCAGACTCAGCATCCGCTACCACGAACCTCGGTTCGCCAACCGCGACCACCGACTCGGCTCCTCCCGCGCCGACTGCCAGGCACGCCTCGAGCGCGTCACCAGCCAGCCAGGACCCAAAACACATATCGCCGCCTCCTGGTGTGCCAGTATGGCAATCACCAGAAGAAGGATAGTGGCTACATCGGTCGGTGGGATAGCGTTGCTGTCTGGGTGTCTAACTGGTTCAGACCAGTCCCACATTATTATAGATAATAATACCAATGACACCATCTCTGGCAGCGTCGAATTGATGGACCCATCCGGCTCTTCCACGGTGCTGTCTGAGTCTTTTAACATCCCATCAGAGGATCGGGCGAAGTACGACATTTCGGTTTCCGAGTCAAGTCTCCAAACGACGGTACAATCAGATGGAAGGACAGAATCATGGGAGTGGGAGATCGCTCCCGAGCGGCCAATTACTTTAAGCATTGACATAAACGGAGGCTCGATAGAGTACGGCGCATCGATCGACTAGATTGAATACAACTCAGGAGTGCCGATGCGGGAGTCAGTAGCCTCGCGAATCCGGCGAGAGCACGTTCGCCGGCCGTGGCGCGGGGAATGGAAAGACCGATTTGTGCCGGGCGAGCGCGTGCTCGTATGACAGCTGGTTTCTTCGACCGCGTCGCGGACCGCATCGAGTCGACGGACAGCGTCGTCTCCGTCGGCCTGGACCCCGACCCGGAGCGCATCCCCGAGTTCCTCGCCGAGGAGGACCTCCCGCGGTGGGCGTTCAACCGCCGTATCATCGACGCGACCCACGAGCACGCGGCGTGCTTCAAGCCGAACGCGGCGTTCTACGAGGACCCCGACGGGTGGCGCGCGCTCCAGGAAACGGTGGCGTACGCGCACGGGAAGGGCGTCCCCGTGCTCCTGGACGCGAAGCGCGCTGACATCGGGAACACGACCCGCCAGTACGCGGGGGTGCTCGACGACGTCGACGCCATCACCGTCAACCCCTACATGGGGCGGGACAGCCTCCAGCCGTTCCTCGACCGCGCCGACAAGGGCGTGTTCGTGCTCTGCCGCACCTCGAACGCGGGCGGGAAGCACCTCCAGGACCACGAGCTCGCGGACGGTGGGACAGTCTACGAGCACGTCGCGCGCCTCGCGAGCACGTGGAACGAGCACGGGAACGTCGGACTCGTCGTCGGCGCGACCACGCCCGACGAGCTCGAAGCGGTGCGCGACCTCGTCCCGGACCTCCCCTTCCTGGTACCGGGCGTCGGCGCGCAGGGCGGGGACGCCGAGGCCGCGGTCGAGCACGGGCTCGCGGAGCGGGACGGCCGCGACGTCGGGCTCGTGAACTCCTCGCGGGGCATCATCTTCGCCGGCGAGAACGCGAGCGGCGAGGACGCGTACTTCCGCGCCGCCGGCGACGCCGCCAAACGCCTCAAGCGCCGGCTCGCGAAGCACCGCTGACCGCGACCGCCCGATTCTCGAGGTCGTCCCGCCGAACGTTTTTCTACCGGGCCCGACACCACCCTGGCATGCAGGACGTGGACGTCCACCTCTGGGTGGGAGACCAGGACGACGTCGTGACGTACACCGTCGCCGTCGAGGACGGCGTGTTCGACACGCAGGAAGCGATCGAGAAGGCCAGCGAGCGCGCGCAGGCCGACGGCTACGAGGACGTGAACCTCAAGGAGATCGAGGCCGCGTAGCGGCGGTTTCGCGCCCGCGGCGTGGCGGCAGTCGAGTGCTACGTGCGCTCGTCGATGAACGCGTCGAGCGCGTCGCTCGTCGGCGCCTGCCGCGCACCGTCCGTGCTCGCGGTGTACGCGCCGGCGGCGTTCGCGCGCTCCAGCGCCGCGTCGTACTCGCCGCCGTCCAGCCGCGTGGCGACGAACGCCGCCGCGAACGCGTCGCCCGCCCCCGTCGTATCCACCGGGTCGATACCGAACCCGGGGTGCTCGAAGTGCCCGTCGGGCGCGTGCACCTCCGCGCCCGCAGCGCCGCGCTTGACGACGAGCACCTGCCCCGCGAACACCTCCTTCGGCGGCGCGTCGAGCACCACCTCCGCCTCCCTGTCGTTCACGAACACGACGTCGGCGTTCGAGAGCACGTCGCCGTAGTCGCGATGCGCGAGTCGGCGCCCCGGGTCGACGCTCACCGTCGCCCCCGCCTCGCTCGCGACGCGAGCGATGTGCGCCGCCGTGTCCGGACGCTGACTCGTCAGGTGCACGTGCTCCGCGCTCGCGACGAACGCGTCGTCGACGTCTTCGGGCGCGACCGCCTCGTTCGCGCCGTCGTTCGCGAGCATCGACACCTCGCCGCCCTCCTCGACGAGCACGTACTTCACCGTCGTCTCCTCGCCCTCGACGCGCGCCATCCCCGACAGGTCGACGCCCGACTCCTCGAGTTCGCGCGTCGCGAGCAACCCGTACTCGTCGTCGCCGACGCTCCCGACGATGCCCGCGGGGACGTCGAGGAGCGTCAGGTCGTACGCGACGTTCGCCGCCGACCCACCACCCGAGGAGCGCTGATCGTGGATCCGTGATTCGCCGTCCGGCTCCGGGAGCTTGTCGACGCGCAGCGTCACGTCCCAGTTCACGTGCCCGGCGACGAGCACCCGCACGTCAGGCACCTCCGAGCGCGCGCACGACCCCGAACACCACCTCTTGTTCGGTCAACATGAACTGGAGGAGGTTGTACACGCCCGGCCCGAACCCGACCGCTGCGACGAACGCCAGCACCAGGCGGGCGCGTCGCGGCGACTCCTCTAAGTACTCGCGGAACGCCGCGACGATGACGAGCGCGAGCACCACCTTCACGAGCACGAACAGCCACCCGGCGCCGACGTACTGCTCGGTCGGGAGGCTCGCCGAGAACTCGAGGATGAGCCGCGACAGCGGCGTGCGTTCACCCGCCCCGAGGAGGTCGTACCCGAGCGCGGTCGACACGCCGTCGAGCGAGTGCGCGAACACGACGAACGCGCCCGTCCGTCCCGTGTACCGCGCGACGCCCGTGTACGTCAGCGAGAGGACGACCCACGCGAGCGCCGTCACGAGCGCCGCGACGATCGTCCCGAACACCGGATAGACGGGGTTGAACGTGTCCGCGTTGATACCCGCCAGGAACAGGAACACGACGAGCATCAGCGCGACGCCGCCGCCGAACACGCCGACGCCGTAGTAGATATCGAACCCCTTCCGGATGCCGGCGACGAACGTCATGAGAATCCAGACGAACCCCGCGAAGATGGCGGTCGTCACGTACACCGTCACCGGCCCGAACAGTGGCGCGACGATGGCGGGGTACGCGTCGAGGCCGTCGAGCAGGAAGAGCACCGACCCGATGGCCATCCACGGCGCGAACGACACCACCGTCCAGTCCGTCGTCGGGGGCTGTATCGCCCAGAGGAGCGCCGCCACCCCGAAGAACGCGAGGACGAGCGGCACCACGTACACCAGCGACGGAATCGTGTAGACGCCACCAACCATGTCATATCCTCGGTACGGGGAGTGGAAAGAAGGTTCCGGTCGGGGCCCCGGTGCGTTCCCCGGCGGGGGCGCGGTCCCGCTCGCGGCGGCTCGCTGCCGGGCGGTCGCGAACTACCGAGGCGTCACTCCCAGGGTTCGCCGACGTCGGTCCCGAACAGCTCGCGCATGAGCGTGACGATGCTCTCGGGGGGGAACTGACCGCGTTCGGTGACGATGGCGTCGACGTACCGCGGTGGCGTCACGTCGAACGCCGGGTTCTCGACGACGAGGTCCGCGTCGCCCGGGTCGCCGCCCGTGATGCGGTCGCGCTCGTCGTCGGTCAGGACCTCGCTCTCCGCGCGGTTCTCGATCTCGACGGTGTGGCCCGTGAGCGTTCCGGGATGGAGCTTGATCGTCTGTGCGGCGACCATGATGGGGACGCCGCGGTCGCGCGCGTTCACCGCGAGCCCGGACGTCCCGATCTTGTTGATGACGCTCCCGTCCGCCGCGATCGAGTCCGCGCCCACGAGGACGTGGTCGACGCGCTCCAGGTACCGGCGCGCGGCGTTGTCGACGACGAGCGTCACCGGAACGCCCCACTCGCGGAGTTGCTCGGCGGTGATGTGGCCCTGCTTGCGCGGTCGCGTCTCCTTCACGACCGCGGAGACCTCCTTGCCCTGGTCGAGCGCCGCCTTCACGCACGACAGAGCGTCGGTCGAGTGACAGTGCGTCATCACCACGTCCCCGTCCCGCAGCCGGTTCGCGCCGATACGTCCCAGGCGGTCCTGGGCTTCGGCGAGGTCCGTCTGGAATCCCTGCGCGCTCTCGACGACGCTCTCGCGGAGCGACTCGACGCTCCCGCCTTCCATGTCCCAGAGCACGAACCGGAGTGCGTTCGGGAGCGACACCGCCGTCGGCCGCGTCCGGTAGAGCCGTCGCGCCGCCGCCTTCAGCTCCGCCTCGAACGCGGCCGCCGTCGCCGCCGTCGACGCCTCCGCCTGCGTCGCGAGCGCACCGGCGGCCGCGTCCGCGATCGTCGCCGCACCGCGTATCTCCATCGACGCGATGTCCTCGGCCGTGTCGTGGACCGCCGGCACGATTCGCTCCGCAGGGTCGTCAGTCATACCCCCACACTCCGCGCCACAGCGTCGAAAATCCCTCGGTCCGTCCTCGCGCCCCCTCGACGGCTCAGGGACTGGGCGCGGCCTTCTGGAGCGCGGTCTCGGCGATGTTCCCGCCGTAGTCCGCGCTCCGCGAGAGCGAGTCGACGACGAGCCCGAGGCTCTGCGCGACCTGCGGGTCGCGCTCCCGGAGCAACTCGTCGATGCGTCGCGTGTGCTCGTCGATCCCGAGGATGTCCTTGCGTGCCTGGTTCGCGAGCCGCGTCGCCTCGTCCGCGTCGTCCTCGAACAGCGCGTCCATCGCCAGGTCCACGACGTTCGCCGCGTCCTCGTGGAGGTCGTCGAACGCGCCAGCGAGCTCGTCGTCCATCCCTTCGAGGTCGAGCGCGAGGTTCCCGATCTTCGCCGCGTGGTCCGCGATCCGTTCGAGCTGGCGGGCGCTCGAGTGGTAGTCGAAGCAGTCCTCGCGGCTCACGCCGAGTTCCTCGGCGGCCCGGGGCGACCGGAGCGTCGAGCGGAAGATGCGGGAGACGACGAACCAGAGGCGGTCGACGTCCTCGTCGCGCTCGACGACGTCCCGCGCCACGTCCGCGTCGTTCTCGACGAGCGCCGACACGGCGTCCTCGAGCATCGACTGCGCGATGAGACGCATCCGCGTCACCGCGTTCGTGATGCTCAGCTCGGAGGAGTCGAGGAGGTCCTGGATGACGACGCTGTCGCCGGTCTCCTCGAGGACCTCGACGCCGACCAAGCCCTGGGTCGCCTCGCGGATGGCGCGACGCTGGTCGGTCGTGATGCGGTTGGCCTCCAGTTCGATGATGTCGAACCCGGAGACGTACATCGTCATGACCGCGCGCGTCAGCTGCTCGCCTTCCAGGTTCGTGACGTCGAGGCTCCCGCGCGTGCGCTCCGTCTCGCTCTTCGGCGTCAACAGCAGCGAGTCGTCCTCCGGGTAGAACTCGACCGTCGTCCCCGCCGACACGCCGTTCTCCGTCGCCCAGTCCTTCGGGAGCGACACGGTGAACGTCGACCCACCGGTCACCTGCACCTTGCGCGTCTCCATGCCAGTCGATATCCGACCGCCGACCATAAATCCGACTATTCCTATATATTGGCGTCGTCGGCTCGTGGTCGCTCCCCACACGCACACGGGAATACCGGGACAGCCCCGGCACAATCGTCGAAGTACCAGTATCGAGCACGGTCGAAACAGGTCGGGAGAGCAACCGCCCACACCCGAAAACTACGTGTAGTATATAGTCCAACATATCGATATACACACTATAGAAAATCCTGCGTCGAGTGACGAAGCTTTTTGAACGGGGACGGTCTCAGGTTCGCGTATGCCACGGCAGAACTACCAGGACCAACTCGAGGAGTTACGGGAGGACATCCTCTACATGAGCGAACTCGTCCTCGACCGCCTCCAGGACGCCTTCGTCGCCCTCGAGTCCAAGGACGACGAGCGCGCTCGCGCCGTCATCGAGGGCGACGGCGAGGTCAACGACACCTACCTCGAACTCGAACAGCAGTGCATCGACCTCATCGCGCTCCAGCAACCGGTCGCGAGCGACCTCCGGTTCATCGCCGCGTCGTTCAAGATCATCACCGACCTGGAGCGCGTCGGCGACCTCGCGGTGAACCTCGCGGAGTACACGCTCGAAGCGGACCGCGACGTGTTCCCGGAGGTCGACGTGCAGGCCATCGGCGACGTGACCGCCGAGATGGTCCGGGACGCCATGGCCGCCTACGAGACCGAGGACACCGCATCCTGTCGCGAGATCGCTGCGAGCGACGACGACCTCGACGAGCTCTGCCAGGACGCGAGCGAGATGGTCGTCCGCGACCTCATCGAGACGGAGCTCGAGGACGGCGCGAACGTCGAGACGCTCATGGCCGACGTCTCCCGCCTCCTCCTGACGATACGGGACCTGGAGCGCGTCGGCGACCACGCCGTGAACATCGCGGCGCGCACGCTCTACATGGTCGAGAACGACGACGAGCTCATCTACTGATTCACACGCGTCGCCCGAGGCGGTTCGCGTGCGTTCGACGGGGTCCTTCTCGCTTGCGGTCTCCCTAGACGTCGTCGACGAACCGCCACGGCTCGCCGTCGTCACCGGATTCGACGCCGGGGAGTCGCGAGAGTCGCGGTGCGACCATCCCCCACCAGGCCTCCTCGCTCTCGAACCCGGCCTCGTGGGTCGAGTACACCGCGTCCACGACCGCGGACGCGTCCGCTCGTTCGGCGTCGCGGAGGTGCTCGAAGGCTTCGCGGACCGCGTCGCGACGCCAGTCCTGCATGAGTTCGCTCGCGCCGGGGACGGCGAGCTCGGCGAGCGCGTCGTCGACGCGTTCGTCGAGCGTCGCCCCGTCGGTCTCGAGCGGTCGGTACCAGACGTCGACGACGCCGACGCGACCGTGGACCTCTCGGTGCGCGAGCTCGTCCTCGGCTTCCAGTTCGAGGAGGGCCTCCCGCGCGGTCGCTCGCGTGGCGTCCAGTTCGTCGGCGACCTCGGCCGTGCTCACCGGGTCGTTCGACGGAATCGCGGCGAGCGCCGCCGCGGTCGGCCGGTCGACCATCCCGCCACCGGCGCCTTGCTCGTCGTGTTCGCTCATGACGTGACCCTCGCTCTCGAGGCGCATTATTTTTTCGCCGATACCGTGAGAGGAATCATCGGCGTGGCGCGACGTGGGAAGTTTTAGGTGCGCTGCGGGCGTCGAACTCGGGCATGGCCGACCTCTCCTCGTGTTACTTCTGTGGCGCGGCGATGGACGTCTCGCTCAGGGAGTCGACCGTCGTTCCCGAAGCCTTCGCGCCGACGCCAGCACAGCAGACCACCGTCGTCCTCTGTGGGACCTGCGAGCGTAAGCTCGGGCGCGTCCTCGACCCGGTCGTCGCCGCGGCGAACGCCCCGGCGACCGCGGGGGCGGATACGTCCGCGGCCGGTGACACCGACGCGGGCGGTGACGTCGACTCGACCGCGGGCAGCGACGAACCCGGTCCGGGCGGTGACGCCGACTCGACCGCTCCGTCGAGCGTCCTCTCGGACGTCGCCGACGACGGCACGTCGACGACGCCGGGCGACAACGCGCCCGCGGACGACGCCGACACCACCGGGAGAGCATCGACCGCGGACGACGGGACGCCGTTCGAGGTCGACGACACCACGTCGGTGTTCGACGACGCCGACGACACCGGTTCTGGCAGCGTGTTCGCCGACGCGAACGACGCGCCGACGGCGACCCTCCCGGACGCGGACTCGGACGACGACGGCGACCCGATCGCGTTCGACGACCAGGGCGAGGACGCGACCACGAGCGAGAACCGGGCCGCGAGCACCGACGCGACCACGAAGGAGGACCAGTCCGCGAGCACCGACGCGACCGGGAGCGGGTCGTCGAGCGAAAGCGACACGCCGGACGTCGATCCGCGGACGTACAACAAGGTCGTCCGGCTCCTGAAGAACCGCGACCTCCCGGTGCCTCGCGCCGAAATCGAGTCCATCGCGGGGAGCGCGTACGACATCCCGGACCACGAGTGCGAGGCGATACTCGACGCCGCGATACAGCGTGGACTCGTCGCGGAAGCCGACGGGCAACTCACGCATCCCGACGGCATCTGAGCCTGGGTCCGCCGAACCGTTCATCGTACTCCTCCCGCGAGAGAGGTCACTCACTATCGTTCGTTCTTCCGTGTGAGAAGTGGCCGGGGCGGGCTCCGAACCCGCGATCTCCGCATGACCCAGGTTCGAGGCTCGGCGGGCCCCGAGGTCACGCGACCGCCTTCCAAGGCTGTGGTACCGCACCGAATCTCTGAAACCCTATGAGTGCGGCGCTATGTCCAGCTAAGCCACCCGGCCTCACCAGTTCGTAGTCCGCTCCGGGACTTGAACCTTCTCATGTTACCGCGGTACGTGAGGGGGTCCCAGTCGTTCTCATCGCCCTGGCGACACGACGTCCCCACGGATTTAAGCCGTCCTCTCGTGAAGGACGGCGCATGGACGTTCCGGGTATCGTGCAAGGAGAGCTCGACGGCGAGGAGGTCGCTGCGAGCGTGTCCCTCGGCGGCGAGGACGGCCTCTTCGTCACCGCGTCGCGGACGCTCGTCTACCGCTCGGAGAGCCTCCTGAGCGACGAGTCCGTCGAGTCGTACCCGCACGACGCAGAGCGCGTCACCGTCAAGGACGGTCGTCGGAAGACGCGCATCACGCTCACGTACAGTCTCGACGGTGAACGCGACTTCACCGTCCCCTCGAGTGTCGCCGACGACGTCCTCCATCCCGTGCTCGCCGGTGTCCTCAACGGCTCCGGCGTCACGGACCCGGGGGAGACGGTCGTGCAGACGTTCCGGTTCAGCGAGCTGACGCTCATCGTCACGAGCGACCGGCTCCTGAAGCACGTCGGGAGTGCGGTCTGGGACGACGACCACGAGCAGTACCACTTCGAGGACGTCACGGCGCTCGACTTCGAGGAGGGCAGCGTCGCGACCCAGATCGTCATCGCGGTCGACGGACGCCCGCAGCGCATCAAGACGCCGAACGAGCACATCGCGGTGGTCCGCGAACGCCTCACGCAGGCGTTGTTCGCGTACTACGACGTGGATTCGGTCGCGGAGCTCAACGCGCTCGTCGACCCGGCGGAGGAGACGCCGGCGTCCCCGGGCGGTTCGCCGTCCGGGAGTGGCGGCGTCGACTTCGGCGAGGGCGTCGACCCGCTCGGGTCGAACTCGGGGTCGCGGCCGGCGGACACGAGCGGCGACCCGTTCCTCGACGACGAGAAGACCGAGTCCCTGGACGCGAGCCCCCCGGCGACCGACGCCGCGGACGAGAACGCGGACCCGCGTCGGCCGGTGTCCGGCGGGGCGGACGCGGACGTCGCTCCCGACGCGGACGCGTCCCAGCGACGCACTGACCCCCTCGACGAGTCCACCGACCGCCGACCGCAGGCGGCCGAGGGCGGTGAGTCGACCGGTCGACGCCGCGCGGAGCCCGCGACCGACGTGGCGGACGCCGACGGCGCCGCGGACGCGAGTGCGGGCGACGCCGAGGAGTCGTCGAAGCTCCTCTCGTCCGGCGACGCGAGCGCGACGGACGACGGCGTCGACGACGCCGGGACCGAGGGGAGCGAGAGCGACGGCGACGGGTTCGCGGCCGCCGGGTTCGAGCCCGCGACCGAGTCGGGCGTGACGCCCGCGGACCTCGCCGACCGCATCGACGACCTGGAATCCCGCGTCGAAGCGCAGAACGAGCTCCTCGAACAGCAGGGCGCGCTCATCCAGCAGCTCATCGAGGAGCTCCGCGAGCGCCCGTAGCGCGCTCGACCGCGACGGTCGCGAGCGACGCGGTCAGTCGTCGCGGCCCGTGACCTTCCTGACGCACTCGGAGCCGAACGGCCCGAGTTCGCCCGCGTCCAGTTGCACGAAGTGCCCCGTCGAGAGGCCGGTCCCGCAGCGCCGGCAGTCGTAGTCGCCGTCACGGCGGACCACGTCCGTCGTCTGAGAGACGTACCCGCCGCCGCCGGCGACCGCGACGACGCCGTCCTCGCGCTCGATGACGCCACGCATCTCGGCGGTGTCCAGTATCTCGCGGACGACCGTCGGCGCGGTACTGACCGCCTCGACGCGGTCCATCGCGTCGGCGAGCGACAGCTCCGCGTCCTCGGCCTTCGCGAGCAGTTCGACGCCGACCTCGACGGGGTCGCCGTCCACCCCGCCGGTCGGCCCCGTACCCGCCACGTCGTCAGCGTCGGTCGGGTCCGCCCCGCGACCCGGGTCGTCGGGTCGGTCGTCGGAAGCCATTGGGTTCGAGTGCACGCCCGCGAGCCAAAAGCGTTGCGCGCCCCGACGCCGTCCAGCGACGCTCGCCCAGTCGGGACGGTCGCGTCTCGGTGCCGTCGAGGGAAAGACGTTCATGCACCCGGGGGGTAGTCGGTGGTGATGCATCGTCGCGCCGCGGTCGGGGTCGCACTCGTCGCCACGGTCGTCGTGGCGTCGCTCGCGGTGTCGCCGAGCGCGGCGTTCTCGACGCTCGACGCGGTCGCGGACGACCCCGTGGTCCTCGGCGTGGCGCTCGTCGCGTGCTACCTGCTTCGGCCGCTGGTCGCGTGGCCGACGACGCTCGTCGCGGTCGTCGTCGGGTACGGGTACGGCGTCGCCGTCGGCGTCCCGGTCGGGCTGGCGGGCGCGGTCCTCACGTCGATGCCGGTGTTCGCCGCCGGCCGGTACTTCGGGGACGGCGAGGACAACCCGCTGTCGTGGCTCGCTCCCGGTGAACGGTTCCTCGCCGCGGCGCGCTCGTACTTCGACGCGACCGGGGACTTCCGCGGCGTCACCGCCGCCAGACTCGCACCGCTGCCCGCCGACGCCGTCACCGCGACCGCCGCGATGACCGGCGTCTCCCTTCCCGCGTTCTGCGCCGCGACCGTCGTCGGCGAGCTCCCGTGGACGATAGCCGCGGTCCTCGTCGGCAGTTCGCTGTCGTCGCTCTCGGCCGAGGGCGTCGGCGCGGTCGACCCGCGGATGGTCGCCGGACTCGCCGTCGCCGCCGCCATCCTCCTCGCCGGCCCGCTCTACCAGCGGGTCTCCGTGTGACCGACTCATCTGGCATACGCCGACCGCCAGGTCGGCGTTTCCTTGGCGACTGACTCACCTAGCATACGCCGACCGCCAGGTCGGCGTTTCCTTGACGACTTACGCGCGTAGGCCGGGTCTGGACGCGAGCCGGTGACGCGGTGAGCGGGACTACTCGCGCTGGAGGTGGAATGTGTCGGAGCAGTCCATGACGACGCCGTGGTTCGGGCAGACGTACTTGCAGTGCCGGCGGTAGAGGACGGCGTCGCACATCGGGCAGGGGCGGCCGCCGGTTGCCGTGGTCGCGTCGGCGTCGTCGGTCATCGCGTGGACGTTCCGGTCGGGGCGGCTTAACGCCCGGGGTTCGCGCGCGGACGGTGGCGGTCTAACGCCCCGGGTTCGAGCGGTCGCGGGCGACGAGTGCGAGGACGGCGACGCCGCTGGTCGCGGTGAGGACGACGCCGGGGCCGGGGAGGAGCCACGGGACGAGGACGCCCTCGGCGGCGGCGTCGAGGGCGACGGCGGCGGCGGCGGCGCCCACGAGGGCGGCGGAGGTCGTGGCGACGCGGCCGTCGCGGGCGACGAGGACGCCGACGGCGAGGACGGCGAGCGGGAGCGTCGCGAGCCCCCACGTTTCCAGGCCCGTCCCCTGGCCGGGGTGGTAGACGGCCGGTGAGACGCCGTCGTAGAACGGGTTCCGGAGGAGCCACGGCGGGAGCGCGCCGAGGGCGACGCCGGCGAGTGCGACGACGAGCAGGCGGTCCGTCCGGGAGGCTATCACGACAGGGCGTCGGTGCGGCGCGGCCGTGAACCTTCCCCCGACCACGGGCGGCTCGGGCCGCGACCGGTGGGCGACGACGACGCGGCGCGCGACACGCCTTTCCGCGCCCGCGACCAACGCTCGGGCATGAATCCGCTGTCGTCCCTGAAGCGACTGTTCGGTCGCGGCGACGACGCCGACGACCCCGCCACACCCGGCGATGCCGACGGCGACGAGGCGAGTCGCCCGCGCGAGCTCGCCGCCGAGTTCGTCGACGCGCACCCCGACGCCGACCTCGACTACACGCCCGAGTCCCTGCTCGCCCTCGACGACGTCGCGGCCGCGGTCGACGCGGAACGTGACGCCGCGCTCGCACGCGCCGAGCGCGACGACGAGCGGAAGGAAGCGGTCGGGGCGGACGGGGAGGCGGACGCGGACGTCGAGGCGCTCGACGAGTCCATCCGACGGATGGGTGCGTACCTCGGCGAGACGTTCGTCCGCGCGTACGACGGCGAGTGGACGTTCGACGAGAGCGCCGGCTGGGTCGTCGAACTCCCGGCCACGCATCGCGGCCAGCCGCTCGTGCTCACCGTCCCGAGCGTCCTCGGGGACGTCTTCGACGGCGAGTCGTCGTTCGCTGTCGTCCACGACGTCTTCGCGAGCGAGCTCGACGTCGACACGCCCGAGCTCGCCGACGAGGACCCCTTCGAGGACGAGACGGACCCGCGAGAGGAGCCCGCGCCCGCGGACGTCGTCGCGGCGTTCGACCGCCTCGGCGCGGAACTCGCCGCCGAACACGACGCGCTCGACTTCTCGCCCGGGTCACTGGGTGCGCTCGACGACGTCGCGCGCCGGGACCGCGAGCGCGACGACGTCGCGTTCGACCCCGACGTCGACGACCTCGACCTCTCCGTCCGCGGGCGGACCGACGCCATCGCGGGCTACTTCGGCGGCGTCGTCCGCACGCACCACACCGCCGAGTACCGCGGGGAGCTCGCGGAGGCGCTCGTCGTCGAGGGCGCGACGCGGCAGGCGACGCTCGAACCACGCGCCATCGCAGCCGCGGCGGCCGCCGACGAGACGAGCTTCGAGTCGCTGTACGCGAACCTCAGCGAGGACCTCGGGCTCGGAACCGCCGCGAACGGGTGAGGTCGCGGGCGACGCCGGCGACGACGACGCGAGCGCTCAGACCTCGACGAGGACCTTGACCGCGTCGCGTTCGTCCATCGCGCGATACCCCTCGGGGACGCCGTCGAGGTCGACGGTCTTCGTGAACACCGGCGACGGGTCGAGCGTCCCTTGGAGGACGTCCGCCATGAGGTCCTCGACGTACGCCCGGACCGGCGCGACCCCGCCCTCGAGACCGACGTTCTTCGAGAACGCCGCCCCGAGGAACTCGGCGTCCTCGACGCCCGCGGGCACGCCGACGTACCCGACGGTCCCGCCGGGACGAGCGACGTCGACCGCGGTGTCCCACGACGACTCCGCGCCCACGCACTCCAGGACGTGGTTCGCGCCGCCGTTCGTGACGTCGAGGACCGCGTCGACCGCCGCCTGGCCGCGCGCGCTCACCGTCTCCGTCGCGCCGAACGACTCCGCGATGTCGAGGCGGTCCTCGTGGTGGCCGACCGCGACGACGCGTTCCGCGCCGAGGCGCTTCGCCGCGAGGACGCCACAGAGCCCGACCGCGCCGTCGCCGACCACGACCGCGGTCGCCCCCGCGTCGACGCCCGCGCTCACCGCCGCGTGATGGCCCGTACACATGACGTCCGTGAGCGGGAGCAGCGATTCGAGAACGTCGTCGTCGTCCGCGTACCGGTCGGGGACGCGCACGAGCGTCCCGTCCGCGAACGGACACCGCACCATCTCGCCCTGCGCGCCGTCGTGCTCGCCGGCCCACCCGGCGTCCTCGACGCAGGACGTGTACAGGCCCTTCCGGCAGAACTCGCACTCGCCGCAACTGATCGCGAACGGCGCGAGCACGCGGTCGCCGGGACGGACGCTCGTCACGTCCTCGCCGACCGCCTCCACGACCCCCATCGGTTCGTGCCCGACGCGACCCGGTGTCGGGTACTCGCGCTCCCCGCGGTAGAACCAGAGGTCCGACCCGCAGACCGCGGTATGCGTGATACGCACCACCGCGTCCCCGGGGTCCTCGACCTCGGGGTCCGGCACTTCCTCGATACGGACGTCGCGCTCGCCGTGGAACACTGCAGCCTCCATACCCGACAGCTACGACGCCCGGAACAAAAAGCCGCGAGTCGCGGAACCGCGACTACCCGGTCAGCACTCCGACCAACCGCAGGACTCGCACGTCTTGCAGCCCTCCGTGTACGCGAGCGACATCCCACCGCACTCGGGGCACTCGGGGCTCTCTCCGGCCGCGATGAGGTCGTCGACCGCGTCGCTGGACTCCTCGACCGCCGGCTCGCCCTCAGCGGGCGGACTCGGCGACGACGCGTCCACCGCGGCCGTCGGCCCGCCGTCGGGCTTGGTCGCGGCGTCGCCGTCGTCGGCCGCCTCCTCGAGCGTCGCCTGCTCGGGGTAGGGCTTGTCGATGTCGTCGTCGAGGTACCGGCGCATCGCCGTCCCGATGGCGTCCGGGATGGACTGGATCTGCTCGCCGCGGTCCCACGCCACCTTCGGGCTCCGCGTCCCGCAGAGCTCGTCGACGATCTCGTCCGGGTCGACCCCCGCCTGGAGCGCCGTCGAGATGACCTTCCCGAGCGACTCCGTGAAGGAGTTCGTGAACCCACCGGAGTGCCCGATGTTCGCGAACACCTCGAACGGCTCGCCGCTGTCGGGGTCCTCGTTGATCGTCACGTACAGCTTCCCGTACCCGGTCTTCACGCGCTGGCTGACGCCGCGGAGCGCCGCGGGCCGGTCGCGCTTCCGGCGACGGTCGCCGTCCGCGGCCGCGAGCAGCCCCGAGACCTCCTCGGTCAGCGCCGCCTGCACGTCGTCGTTCTCCAGGAACGCCTCCATCCCGCCGAAGACGTCCTGGATCTGCTCGACGAGCACCTCCGCGGCCTCGTCCTCGTCCGCGAACTCCTTGTTGTCCGCGCGCGTCGTGAGGACCTGCTTCGAGCGCGTCCCGTCGCGGTAGACGGTGACGCCCTTCCCGCCGTTCTCGTAGATGTAGCGGTACACCTCGTCCATGTCCTCCGGCGACGCGTCGTTCGGGAAGTTACACGTCTTCGATATCGCGGAGTCCACGCCGTCCTGGCACGCACACTGAACGGCCGCGTGGTCCTTGCCCTCGAGGTCGGACGTGACGACGAACAGCTCGCCGATGGCGTCCGGGACCGTCTCCAGTCCCTCCACGCCGTCGAACGCGTTCGACGCCATCTGCTCCTGGGCCTCCGCCTTCACGGCGTCGACGTCGATGTCGTTCGCCTCCAGGACGCGCAGGAAGTAATCGTCGAACTCGACGAGCATCTCGTCGCCCTGCACGTCGTCGCTGACGTTCTTGTAGTACGCGACGTTGTAGATGGGCTCGCAGCCGCCCGTGGTGTTCCCGACCATGCTGGTGGTCCCGGTGGGCGCGATGGTCGTCGTGTTGTGGTTCCGGATGGAGAAGCCGTCGGCCCACTCCTCGGCGTCCAGGCCGGTGTGGTGCTCGAACCACTCCGCGTACGCCGTCGGGTCCGCGTACTTCGAATCCGCGTAGTCCGCGAACGCACCGCGTTCCTGGGCGAGCTCGTGACTCGTCCACTTCGACTCGTGGTTGATGTGCGTCATCAACTGGCTCGCGACCTCGTTCGACACCTCCGAGCCGTAGCGCATCCCGAGCTGGATGTACAGCTGCGCGAGCCCCATGACGCCCAGCCCGATTTTCCGCATCTCGCGGACCTTCTCCTCGATCTTCGGCACCGGGAAGTCCGACATCGTGACGACGTTCTCCAGGAACCGCGTGCCGAGGTCGATGCGGCGCTCGAACTCCTCGACGTCGATGGCCTCGTCGAGGAACGCGTCGACCGCGCTCTCGAGGTCCGCGTACTCGTCGCCGTGCTCGTCGTACCAGACGCGCCAGTCCGGCGCGTCCAGGTCCGCGAGCGTCGAGAGGTTGATGTGCCCGAGGTTGCACGCCTCGTACTCCTCGAGCGGCTGCTCGCCGCAGGGGTTCGTCGCGAGGATGCGGTGCTCGGGGTGCTCTTCGACGTCGAAGGAGTGCTTCTTGTTGACGCGTTCGAGGTAGATGACGCCGGGTTCGCCGTTCTCGTGCGCGCCCTCGATGACGTCGTCCCAGATCGCTTCGGCGGGGATGGAGAGCTCCTCGCCGACCTCGACGTGCTCGCCGAGCCCGAACATCTGGTAGAGCTCCTCGGTCTCCGCGGTCGCGACGTGCGGTTCGCCCGTGCGGGGGTTCGTGAACGTGAACTCCTCGCCGGCGTCGAGCGCGTCCATGAAGTCGTCGGTGACGCCGACGGAGATGTTGAAGTTAGAGAGGTGGCCTTCGACGGCGTTCCGGAGGTGCTTCGGGACTTTCCCGTCGTCGTCGATGAGTTCCCGCGCTTCCTCGAGCGCGTCCGCGAAGGAGTTGTGCGTGTAGTCGTCCGGGTCGTTGAGTCGCAGCGAGTGCGCGAGACTGACGTCCTTGTTCTTCGCGTGGATGAACTGGATGACGTCCGGGTGACTGATGCGCATGACGCCCATCTGTGCGCCGCGACGCGCCCCACCCTGTGCGATGGTTTCGCACATCTGGTCGTACGTCCGCATGAACGTGATGGGGCCGGAGGCGATGCCGCCGGTGGAGCCGACGGCGTCGCCGTACGGCCGCAGCCGCCAGAACGCGTACCCCATGCCGCCGCCGGACTGGAAGACCTGCGCGGCCTCCTTGGCGGTCTGGTGGATGTCGTCGATGTCGTCCTCGGGCGAGTCGACGAAGCACGCCGAGAGCTGCTGGAGCTCGTCGCCCGCGTTCATGAGCGTCGGCGAGTTCGGCATGAACGAGAGGTTCTCCATGAGGCCCTGGAACTCGTCGGCCTTCTCCTCGACGTGCTCGCGGACGGCGCCGGGGAGCTCGGGGACGACGGTGTCGTACGCGAACTTGTTGACGTTGTACACCGAGAGCTCGGTGGTCGCGTCGTCGTCGACGGTGGTGCCCTTCCCGAAGACCTCCTCGGCGAGCTCGTCGCGGCGCGGGTGGTCGGGCTTGAGTTGGTCGGGCGTGACCTCGACGGTCACGTCCCGGTTGTCGGCCTCGTAGACGGCTTCCGCGAGCGCGATGTTCTTCGAGACGCGAACGAAGAGGTCCTCCTGTTCCTCGATGAGGTCGCCGTTCGCGTCCTTGCGGAGGTAGCGCGCCGGCAGGATGTTGTGGTACGCGTTCCCCGTGAGGCGGTCCTCCAGCGTCTCGCCCTCGGTTCGCTTGATCGGCAGGTCGACCTCGTCCGCTCCGACGTTCGACCGACTCATCGCTTCCCCTCTCCGCCCGCAGCATCGAGCTTGCGGGCGTTTTCGGCGGCTGTAGATGGTGTCATATGCATCGTTCGAGACGAAGATTTGGTACACGCGAAGGTACCATAAATGGTCGGATTTCCACTCCGATTGATGTTGCACAACCCTGTTTTAATTGTGGCGCTGTCGCTACCGGGCACTCGGAATCATCTCTGTGAGAGCGTTCGTGAGGGAGCGACTTGAACCCTCCCAAACCAGAGTGAAAGTGAAGGCGCGGGACCGGTCAGCACGGACGACGACGCCGACCACGAACCGACACCAACTTCGACCCCGAACCGGCGCCAGCTTCGACCACGAACCGACACCACCGTCGACCGCGGGCGGGTACCGGTGACGATGTCAGCGCGCTTCGACGCGGACGTCGTCGAAGGACGTCGCCGTGTCCTCGCGGACGCTGAACCCGACGGTGCCGGAGCCCAGCGACCGCTCGACCACACGACCTTGCCCACAAACTTATGCCCGCCGTGGGTCTGGAATCGGATATGTTCCCACTCCAGGTGGCCTTCGGGTTCGACGCGCTGGCGCTCGCGGTCATCGCGCTCGTCGCGCTCGTGGTCGTCGTGTTGCTCGTCCGCGTCGCGGTCGCCATCGCCATCCGCGTCGGCATCGTCGCCGCGATCGTCCTCGGGCTCCTCTACGCGCTCGACGTCACGCTCGGTATCGACCCGCTCGGCCTTCCCGGAACCGCGTTCGTCGACGTCGCGTCGCTCCTGGCGTAGGGACCCGCGAGAACGGACGGCGACCAGAGTCGACGCCGTCAGTCGACGAGCGAGAGGAAGTTCTCGACGACGTCGTGGCCCTTCCCGGTGAGGACGCTCTCCGGGTGGAACTGCACGCACGAGAGGGGGTGTTCGCGATGCCGGACGCCCATGACGAGCGCGTCGTCGTCCTCGCGGGCCGCGCTCGCTCGAACGCCGCCGTCGGTCGCGACGTCCACGCCACTCGGGCCCTCGTCGCTGTGGTCGGTCGTCGCGGACACCGCGAAGCACTCCGGGACCTCGCTCGCGACGAGCGAGTGATACCGGCCCGCGGAGAACCCCTGCTCGATGCCCGCGAACACGCCGCGGCCGTCGTGCGCGATCGGCCACGCCTTCCCGTGCACGGGCTCCGGCGCACGACCGACCGTCCCGCCGTACTCGTACACCGCCGCTTCCAGCCCGAGACACACCCCGAGCGTCGGGACGTCCGGGCTGACGTCGCGGAAGACGTCCGTCGTCACGCCGACGTCGCGCTCGTTCTTCGGATGCCCCGGGCCGGGCGAGACGACGATTGCGTCCGGGTCGAACGCGCGGACGTCGTCGACGGTCGCGGTGTTCCGCACCACGTCGACCACCACCTCGTCGGCGGGACGCGTCGCGAGCAGCGACGACTCGACGTACTCGACGAGGTTGTACGTGAACGAGTCGAAGTTGTCCACGAACAGGACCCTCATCGTGACACCTCGGGCTTGGGGGCGTCCCGGTCCGGGTCCACCTCGATGCGTTCGAGCGCGTCGAGGACGCCGCGCATCTTCTGTTCGGTCTCGTCGTACTCGCTCGCCGGGTCGCTGTCCGCGACGACGCCCGCGCCGGCGCGGACGGTGACGCGGTCGTACTCGCCCTCGTCCTCGACGGTCGCGGTCCGGATGACGATGGCGACGTCCGCGTCGCCCGTCCACGAGTAGTACCCGACGCCGCCACCGTAGACGCCACGGGGGTCGTCCTCCAGGGCGTCCACGACCTCCATCGCGCGGATCTTCGGCGCACCCGAGAGCGTCCCGGCCGGGAAGCTCGCGCGCGTCGCGTCGAACGCGTCCGAATCCGGCGCGAGTTCGCCCGTCACGGTCGACTCGATGTGCTGGACGTGACTGTACTTGAGGACGTTCATGAACTCGTCGACGCGGACGCTCCCCGACTCGGAGACGCGCCGGACGTCGTTCCGCGCGAGGTCGACGAGCATCGTGTGCTCGGCGCGCTCCTTCGCGTCCGCGAGCAGTTCCCCTGCAAGCGCGCGGTCCTCGACGGGGCTGTCGCCGCGCTCGATGGTGCCCGCGATCGGGTTCGCGACGACCTCGTCGCCGCGCACGCTCACGAGCGTCTCCGGGCTCGCGCCGACGACGTCCAGGTCGTCGTGCCCGAGCAGGTACATGTACGGCGACGGGTTCACCTCGCGCAGGGACTCGTAGAGCCCGAGCGCGTCCACCTGCCCGTCGAGCTCGCGCGTCCGGGAGAGGACGGCCTGGTAGACGTCGCCGTCGAGCACGTGCTCCTTGGCCGTCGCCACCGATTCCTCGTAGGCCTCTCGGCTGCCCGCGCGTTCGCGCTCGCGGACGAACCCGCTCGTCTCGAGGGCGTCCGCGCTCGCGAGGCACTCGCTCACGCGCTCGGCCTCTCCTTCGAGGACGTCGTAGACGACGCCGGGGTCCTCGTCGGTCGAGAGCACGGGCGTGAACACGAGTTCGAGGGACTCGGCGACGTCGTCGAACACGAGCGTCTTCGTCGACAGCACGAACTGCGCGTCCGGGAACCGCGATTCCGGGCGTTGGACGCCGACCTCGTCGAGGAACGCGTCGTACACCGCGTCGTACCCGAGGAAGCCGACGAGCCCGCCCTGGAGGTGCTGTCGGTCCCCGGTCGGGAACCCCGCCGTCTCGGCGTCCGGCATCGCCGCCCGCAGCCGGTCGAAGACGTCGACGTCGCCCGCTGCCGACGCCGAACTCGCGCCGTCGGTCGTCGCGGCCGCGACGCCGTCGGGGTCGACGAGGGGCTCGTACCGGTCGCTCCCGAGGACGTCCACGTCGACGTCGCTCCCGTCGACGGTGACGACCGCGGCCGGGTCGTACCCGACGAACGAGTACCGCGCGTGCCGGCTCGCGCCGTCCTCGTGGTCGTCCGCGCCCGCGGGCCGGAACGCGCCCGCGGGGTCGCTCGACGGGACCTTCTCCGCGCTCTCCAGCAGGAACGCGTAGTCGTCGTCGGACCCGGGCGGTTCCGCGGTCCGGCCCGTCAGCGCGGCGTACGCGCCGAGCGGCGTGACGTCCACGTCCAGTTCGACGCTCGCACGCACCACCGCGGGGCCGCCGTCGCGGAGCGCGTGCTCGGCGAGCGTCTCGAACGACTCGCGGTCCGGCGCCAGCGAGGCGCTCCCGGTGGACTCGTCAGTCACGCCGACGCCACCTCCTCGTCGCGGTCCTCCGCGCGCGCAGCGCGCGTCGCCGCGTCGACCGCGTCGACGAACTCGCGCACGCGGTCGTAATCCTTCACGCCGCCCGACTCCTCGACGCCGCTCGCGACGTCGACCGCGAACGGGCCGACGACGTCGATGGCGTTCGCGACGTTCGCCGGCGTCAACCCGCCCGCGAGGATGACGGGCGCGTCGAGGTCGCCGACCGCGTCGCGCGTCCGCTCCCAGTCGTGGGTCTCGCCGGTCCCGCCGCCGCCGTCGGCGTCCGCGGAGTCGACGAGGAGCGCGTCCGCGACGTCCTCGTACCGTCGCGCGGACTCGACGTCGTCCGCGTCGACGGCCTTCAGGACGCGCGATTCGACGCGCGACCGGAGGTACGCGACGTCGCCCGGCGACAGGTCGCCGTGGCACTGGACGACGTCCGGGTCGACGCGCGCGACGAGGTCGACCGCGCGCTGTGGCGTGGTCGGCATCGTCACCAGGACCGTCGTCGCGAACGGCGGGACGCGCGCGACGAGGTCCGCGGCGCGCTCGACGCCGACCTCGCGGGGCGTGTCGACGGGGACGTCGACGACGAACCCGAGGGCGTCCGCGCCCGCGTCGACCGCCGCGTCCACGTCCGGTTCGCGCGTCAGGCCACAGACCTTCGTTCGCGTCATCGCTAGTCCGCGCCCGCTTCGGCCGTCGCGGCCGTCGACGCCTCGCCCCGGAGGTCGGCGAGTTTCGACGCGGCCGCGCCGGACTCGATGGCCTCCCGCGCCGCCGCGACGCCGTCGGTGAGCGACTCGGCTTCGCCGGCGACGTAGATCGCGGCGCCCGCGTTCGCCAGGATGATGTCGCGCTTCGCCCCGTCGACGGTGCCTTCGAGGATGCCCGTCATGTCCGCGGCGTTCTCCGTCGGCGTCCCGCCGGCGACGGCGTCGACGGGGGCGCGCTCCAGGCCGAGGTCGCTCGGTTCGAGGGTGTACTCCTCGACGCTGTCGCCGGTGACCTCGGCGACGACGGTCTCGTCGTGGATGGCTATCTCGTCCATGCCGCTGCCGTGGACGACGAGCGCGCGCTCGACGTCCATCCGGGCGAGTGCGCGAGCGAGGACGGGGACGAGGTCGGGGTCGTAGACGCCGACGACCTGCGCGTTCGCGCCCGCTGGATTGGTCAGGGGGCCGAGGGCGTTGAAGATGGTGCGCATTCCGAGTTCCTTCCGCGGGCCGATGACGGCCTTCATCGCGGGGTGGAAGACGGTCGCGAGCATGAACCCGACGCCGTCGGCCTCGATCTGGGATTCGACAGCGGGCGGTTCCGCGTCGACGTCGACGCCGGCCTCTTCGAGGACGTCCGCGCTCCCCGACGAGGAGGAGACGGAGTAGTTCCCGTGTTTGGCGACGGGGACGCCGGCGCCGGCGGCGACCATCGCGCTCGTCGTGGAGACGTTGATGGTGTCGTAGTCGTCGCCGCCGGTGCCGCACGTGTCGACGAGCGGCGCGCGGTCGGGGTCGATGGTTCGGGCGGCGTCGCGCATGCCCTCGGCGAACCCGGCGATCTCGGCCTCGGTCTCGCCTTTCGCGCGCAGGCCCGAGAGCAGCGCGCCGATCTGTGCCTCGGTGGCGTCCTCGAACACCGCGGTGGCGGCGTCGCGGGCCTGGTCCTGTGTGAGGTCGGTGCCGTCGGTCACGCGCTCGATGTAGTCCTGCATAGTGAATCACTAATGAACGGGTTCGTCTTACGATGTACAAATTCGTACATCAACTTAAGCGTACCGACGGTGGGTGCACCAAATCCTGCTAGCACACCACACGAGACGGCCGTCCGCGGGAGATGAGGAGAGACGAGGTGAGCGGAGATGGTCGGACGCAGGAATCGGGACGGTCGGACGCGGGAGCCGGAACGGCCGGACGCGAGGGTTCAAGTCAGAGGGGGCGGCCAGCGTCGGCGTCATGCTCGAACGCACGCTGACCCGACGGAGCGTCCTCGAACACGCCGGTACCGCGGCCGCCGGTGCGACCGGTCTCGGCGTCGCCGACCGCGCGGGCGACGGCGCCTCGCGGGAGCGCGACCCGATGGACCGAGGCGACGACTGCAGTGGCGGCCGCGTCGAGCCGGACGTGGCGGTCGTGGGCGCGCGACGCCGAGACGACGACCTCGTCGTGCGCGCCGGCGATGCCATCACGTTCGACGCCTCGGGGACGGAGTCCGCCGAACCGGTGGCGTCCTACGTCTGGACGGTCGGCGACGAGTCCGTCGACGGGGAGCGCGTGCATCACGCGTTCGAGCGCGGCGGCGGCGTCGCGACGGTCGAACTCGCGGTGACGGACGAGGCGGGACGCACCGCGTCGGCGAGCGTCGACCTGCACGTCCTCGGTCGCGACCGGTACGACGAGTCGCCGACGCCGGTGCACGACGCGTCGCCGGCGCGGACGTACGACGACGGGTACGTCGTCCGCGCCGGGGAACCGGTGACGTTCGACGCGCGCGACTCGTGGGACCCGGACGGGGACGTCGTGGCGTACGAGTGGCGGTTCCGGCGCGAGAGCCGTTCCGGTGCGGTCGTGGAGCACGCGTTCCGGCGGCGCGGGAACTTCCGGGTGACGCTGTCGGTGACCGACGACGCGGGTGCGACGGAATCGGTCGAGGTACCCGTGCACGTGACCCGATAGCGACGATTCACCACACGGCGACCGATTCGAAACCCTTTTTTAACGTCCCGGGCAACGAACGAGTGCAGGGAAGACCGACGCCACCTGGGTTGGTGGTCTAGTTGGTTATGACACCTCCTTGACATGGAGGAGGCCGGCGGTTCAAATCCGCCCCAACCCACTTCTCGCAGAACAACACGACGAGCGACAGCGAGGAGCGCGTTCTTCGAGAAGTGTTGACGGCGTGTTTTGAGCCCTAGCAGTCGCGCGCAGCGAACGCGGTGAGCGAGCACGTCTGCTTCAGGTTCAAATCCGCCCCAACCCACTTCTGCTTCCGCTGACCGACGAGCGATAGCGAGTGCGTCCGTCTCAGTTCGGTTCGGATTCGTCCCAGGGCACTTCTCGTAGAGCGACACGAGGAGCGGTGGTGTCGTCGGTCTCGTTCTCAGTTGGTTGTTCTATTCTCGTCGGGGGTGGTGTGTGGTGGCTGGTGGGGTTGTTCGGTTGTGGTCGGTCAGCGTGGGTCGGGTGCGTTCGGTGGCTGTGGGTCGGGCGCTGGTTCGGGGTCGGGTGGCGTGGTGGGTGACTGCGAGGGGGTGGTGTACGAGCGGACGGCGTTGGCGATGGTCGCGAGGAACGGGACTGGGTCGCGGGCGTCGAGGACGTCGAACCGTCGGTCGCGGAGGGTGGAGGTGACGACGTTCCGCGTGGCGGCGAGGAGTGACGGGTGGTCGCAGACTGGGTGGTCGTCGGCGGCGACGCTCAGGAGGTAGGAGAGCTCGCCGGCGAGGGCGTGCGAGCGGATGCCGGGCGTCGGGTCGGGGACGGGTCCGACGGGGGTGTCGGTCGCGAGCTGCCAGTAGTACGTCGGGAAGTCGAAGCCGGCGTGGATCTCGAGTTGGACGGTCGCCCAGAACCGCGGGTTGATCTCGAGGAGTTCGTACTCGCCGGTGTCGGGGTTCCGGATGACGTCGATGTCGGCGGGGCCGTGGTAGTCGAGTTCGGTGAGGAGGTCTCGGCCGAACGTCTCGAGTTCGGGGATGTCGACGGTCTCGTGGTAGACACTTGGGCCGTGGTAGTACTTGACGCCGCGGACGATGCGTTTCTGGGTCTCGACGACGGGTTCGCCGTCGTCGTAGAGCACGCCGAGGGAGTACTCGGTGCCGTCGACGAACCGCTGGACGTGCGGGGTGTGGCCGAACGCCGCGCGGAGCCGGTCGACGTCCGGGCGTTCGTCTGCGGGGACGAAGATCGCGCCCTCCTGGTCGACGAGTTCCGCGGGGAGGTCGTCGGTCGTGTACTCGCTGGAGAGGAGCGCGAACCGGGATTTGACGACGCAGTCGTCGGTCCACGCGTCGACGTCGTCGAGCGACCGCGTGTCCGGGACGGCGACGCCCGCGTCGCGGGCGACCGCGAACAGGCGGTCGCGGTCGTGGATGGTTCGCAGCGTCTCGAACGACGGCCACGGCGTCGCGATGTGTTCGGCGAACGCGTCGCGGTACTTCGCGAGGACGTAGATGTCGGGCTCGGACAGCGGGACGATGGTCTCGACGTCGGCGCGCGCCGCGAGCGCGAGCAGCGCGTCCTTGTACGCGGTGACGTTCGTCATCGGGTCGTCGACGACCACGCGCTCGTCGCAGTGCCGCGACCGGAACGCGGGCGCGGACGGGTCGCTGGCGGCACCGATCGTCCTGATACCTTGTCGAGCGAACGACCGATGGCACGCGATGGTGCTCGCCGGCGACCCAGTGGGGACGACGACGGTACTCCGGGGCATGTGGTCGTCCGAGGACGCGCTCGTACTTTGGTATCGAGCGCCTACCGTGGGGTCGCAGTGGGTCGGTGAGGGAAACACATTTGGGGCAGAACCGCGATGTGGTATGTGATATCATGGCAGATGGTGCGTTCGTCGCGAGCACGCTCGTGATGGTGGCGTTGCTGGCGGCGGTGTTCGTGCTCGTGACGCGAGCGCGGGCGGTTCGGGCGTACAGTCACACGCTCGGCGTGAAGGCGCGCGGGGTCACGGTCGGCGCGAACTCGCAGCGCGGCGTGCGCGTGGACCCGAAGCTGACGCTCGCAGCGCTCGTGATCGTCGGGTTCGTCGCGGCGGCCGCCGTCGTCGGGCCGGACCCGATGGTGTTCGTCGCCGCGGTCGGCGCGCTCGTGCTCGCGTACCTCGCGTGGGGCGTGTACTACCTCGGGCGCTCGCACGGCCTCGGGAACGCGCACGCGATCGGGCTGAGTGCGTGGTTCATGTCGATGGTCGCGGTGCTCGCCATCGCCGTGAAGCTCCTGGTCGGCTGACGGCGGATGACGGACACCGGGGTCTCGCGCTCGATGGCCGCCGTCCGACGACGAGCGACGCGTCCGGCGGCGGTCGCGCTCGCCGCGGTCGTGCTCGCGGAGGTCGCGCTGCTCGCGGGCTACCTCGGCCTGACGGGCGCGAGCGCGACGAGCGTCCGGTACCTCCTGTATCCGTTCGTGTGGATAGACCTCGGCCTCTCGGCGGTGTTCGCGGTGGACGTGCCCGGGACGTCGAGCGCGCTCGCGCGCCGCGCGGCGCTCGCGGTCGCGAGCGCGTACCTCGCGACCCTCGCGTTCGCGGGCGGGCTCGTCGACGTCACCGTCCTCGCGGACGGGCACGGTCACGCGCACGGCGCGGGCGTCGACCTCGCGGTGTTCACCGCGCTCCCGCCCGGCTGGGGGCCGACGGTCGTCCTCGACGCGCCGTCGGCGACGCTGACGCTCGTCCCGTACAAGGTCGTCGGGTACGTCGCGCTCGCGTACCTGACGTACGCCGCGGTCGTCGACACCGCCGCCTCGGCCGCGAGCGGCGCCATCGGCCTGCTGTCGTGTGCGAGTTGCTCGTGGCCGGTGTTCGCGTCGCTGCTCGCGGCCGCGCTCGGCGGTGAGGCGGTCGCGAACGCGCTGTACGCGCACTCGATGGACCTGTCGACGGTCGCGTTCGTCGCGGCGGTCGCACTCCTCGCGTGGCGACCGGGGGCGGGGGAAGCGTGAGCCGGCAGTTCCTCCTCGCGGCCGTCGCCGCAGCGGTCGGCGTCGTCGTGGAGTCGGCGCTCGCCGCGCCCGGCGTCGCGCCGCTACACGTCGGCGCGCTGAACGACGCCGTGACCGTCGGGACGGTGCCGTCGTGGCTGACGGTCGCGACCGGCGGCGTGCTCGTCGGCGGGTCGTTCCTGGCGACGAGCCTCCTCACCGACCACGAGGGGGTCCGCGCGGTCAACGCCTGGGGGGCGCTCGTGCCGACGACCGCGGCCCTGCGCCGCGGCGTCGTCCGCGGGACGCGAGCGGTCGGCGTCCTCGCGCTCGCGCTCGTCCTGCGCGCGGCGGCGGTCGGGGCGACGGAGCCGACGGCGAACCTCGCCATCGTCGTCGTCTGGATCGGGTGGTGGGCGGGGTTCGCGATGACGACGTACCTCCTCGGGAACGCGTGGCCCATCCTGAACCCCTGGCGGACGATTGCCACCGCGCTCCCCGGCGCCGGCGGCCGCGAACTGCCGGCGGACCACGGCGCGTGGCCCGCCGTCGTCGGCCTGCTCGCGCTCGTGTACGTCGAGGTCGTCAGTCCACTCGCCGCGAATCCGCGGCTGCTCGGCGTCGTCGTCGCCGCCTACTCCGCGCTCACGCTCGCCGGCGCGTACCGGTACGGGCCCGAGGCGTGGTTCGAGCGCGTCGACCCGGTGTCGCGCGTGTTCGCCGTGTACGGCCGGCTCGCACCGCTCCAGCGCGACGCGGACGGCGTCCGCCTCCGACTCCCCGGGAGCGCGCTCGTCGCCGGCGCACGCGAACGACTCCGTGGAGAGTCGAACGCGACCGCCTTGCACGGGCGAGAGTCGGGCGCGACCGAGCTACTGGGTGGAGAGTCGGGGATGACGACGTTCGTGATAGCGCTCCTGTGGACGACGACGTTCGACGGGCTCGTGACGACGCCGGCGTGGAACGACCTGGCGCCCGTCGTCGTCGAGGCGGGCGTCCCGCCGCTCGCGGTGTACCTCGTCGCGCTCGCCGCGGGGTTCGCGGCGTTCCGCTGGGTGTATCGGCTCGCCGCGGCGCGCTCGCGCGCCATCGTCGACAGCCGGCTGTCGCCGGCGGCCATCGAGGCGTGGTTCGCGCCCGCGCTCGTCCCCATCGCCGCCGGCTATCACATCGCGCACTTCCTCGGGTACTTCCTGTCGCTGTCGCCGGCGCTCGAGAGCGTCCTCCGGCACCCGCTCGGAGGTGGCGGAATCCCGCAGGTCGCGGTCCTCCCGGGGTGGTTCGGGACGGTCGAACTCGGGTTCGTCGTCGTCGGTCACCTGCTCGCGGTCTGGGTCGCGCACGCGCTCGCACTCGAGGTGTTCCCCGGACTGCTCCGCCCCATCCGGAGCCAGTACCCGTTCGTCGTCGTGATGGTCGTGTACACCATGACGAGCGCGTGGGTCATCGGTCAACCGTTCATGAACCCCGTCTACCTATGAGCGAGAACGAACCGGCGACGACCGGGGCGGAGCGCGCCGCGAGCAACGGCCGCGACGGTGTCGACGACCCCGTCAGCGTCGACAACCCTGCCAGCGTCGACGAGCCAGCCAGCGCCGACGCGCGGTCGGACGCGTCGACGAGTCCCGCGGGCGGTCAGCCGCTGGAGACGCTGGTGCGGGACGGCGAGTCCGTCGCGGGTACGTGCCCGTACTGCGACCGGCCGTTCGCGACGCGGGCGGCGCTCGACCTCCACGTCGGCGACGTCCACGCCGACGCGTGCTCGGCGAGCGAGCGCGAGGCGTACGCCGACGCGCTCGCGGCCGAGGAGGACGAGCTGTTCTACTTCCACCTGCGCGTGGTCGCGGGACTCGCCGCGCTCTACACCGTCCTAGTGCTCGTCTACATGGTCGCGCTCGGGAGCGGGTTCCTGTAGGGACAGGTGGCGGGGCGAGGCGGTCAGCCCTCGTCGTGTGCGGGCGGGTCGTGCCGGCTGATGAGGAACGTTATCGCGCCGACGGAGGCGAGCGCGAGGCCGCCGCCGGCCGGGAGGAGGAAGTCGACCCCGTGGAAGTACTCGGCTGCGAGGAGCCCAACCATCCCGAGGGCGACGCCGACGACGGCGGCGAGGTACGCGAAGCCTTCGAATGCCATCTGTGGCGGGTCGTTCGCACGCGACCCGCGTAAAACTATGGGGCATGTTTGCATGCACCATGGTGGGTTCGGGGTGGGCGGGTGCCCGCTACTCGAAGCGCTCTCTGGGTACGTCAGTCGACCCGACGCTCGCCGCGAGGAACATGAACCCGAACATGACGACGGCCGTCACCGCGAACGCCGCGACGACGAGGGGGTCCGCGAGCGTTCGCGGCCCGACCTTCGCGGTCGCGAACGCGATGCCCGCGGCGGGCGCGAGCGAGAACAACGCCGCCCACGCGAGGCGCTCCCGTCGGGACGTCACCGCGACTCACCCCGCTTCGAGTTCTCGGACTGAACTCGGGTCGCGCACGTCCCGCAGAACGCGTAGCCGTCGTCGACGACCCCGCCGCACGCCCGGCACGCGACCGCACCGTCGGCGACGGCGCTCGCTCCCGCCCCGACCGCGCCGTCGGCGTCGTTCGACGCGGGTCGAGCGTCCACGGTCCCGTACGTCACGTAGCCCTTCGACGCGTCCGGCCGCTCCGCGTCCTGGTCGAGCCCGACGTGTCGGGACAAGTACGCGACCAGCGGGACCTGCGCGAGCACCACGACCGCGACCACGCCGAGGACGACCGGGTTCGCGCCCATCATGGCGTGATGGAGTACGTCGCCGCGACGGTCAACGCGAGCACCGCGAGCAACCCGATACCCATCAGGTACGTCAACGACCGCGGCTCCCAGCGCAGGTGCTGGTAGTACGCCGCGACGACGACGGCCTTCACGAACGACAGCGCGAGGATGACCGCCAGCGCCGTCTCGTACGCGATGCCCGCCTGCTCGACGAGCACCTGCACCGTCGCGGACGCGAACAGTACCACGTATATCGCCGTGTACAGTCTGAGTCTGGTCATTGGTCTAGAGGATGTAGAACAGCGGGAACAGGAACAGCCAGACGATGTCGACGAAGTGCCAGTAGAGCCCGAAGTGCTCCACGGGCCCGGCGTCGTCGAGGTACGCGCCGTTCCACGACCGGAGTATCATGTACGTCGTGATGACGAGCCCGACGATGACGTGGGCCGCGTGCAGGCCGGTCGTCACGAAGAACGTCGACTCGCGGATGCCGGAGTCGATCCAGATGCCCTTGTCCGTGAACAGGTGCTCCCACTCGATGGCCTTGTTCCCGAGGAACCCGAGGCCGAGGACGACCGTCGCGACGAGGCTCGCGACCACGCCCCCGCGAGACTTGCGCTCGGCCGCTTCGAGCGCGAGGATGACCGTGAAGCTGCTCGTCAACAGCAGGTACGTGTTGATGAGTCCCGGCACGACGTTGTCCGGGATGGGCTCCCACGCGATCCACCCGGACGCGAACCGCAGGAACACGTACGCGCCGATGAACGCACCGAACAGGACGACGTCGCTCACGAGGAATATCCACATCCCCGTCTTCGTGTTCGAGACCCGCTCGAACGGCCAGCTCTCGCCGTACGGCCCGCTCGGGCCGACGAAGTGCTCGCGGGTCATCCCGACGAGCGCGCCGAAGGTGACGAGGGCGCCGACGCCCGCCGACGCCTGGTGGAGCGTCCCCATCGCGCCCTCCGGCCAGGTCGCGTTCGTGAACCCGGAGAGCCCGAGGAGCAGGAACAGCGACCCGACGCCGACGAGGAACGGCCAGATGCTCGCGTGACTCGCGTAGTGGTCCTCGCCGGCCTGGACCTCCGCGGCGGTGTGCGTGCTCGCCGCGAGCGCATCGGACCCGTCGAGGGTCGCGGGCGCGCCGCCGTCGGTCGCGGCACCCGAGCCGCCGTCCGCGGCCGCAGGCGCGTCGTCGTCGACGGTCTCGAGCGCGCTCGAGGACCCGCCGAGGAACTCGAGCTTGCCGCTCGCGTACGACGGGAGCCCGGGGAAGTTCTCGAGTGGCGGCGGCGACGACACCGCCCACTCGGCGGTCGTCACGTAGTTCCAGGGGTCCTCGTCGGCGACCTCGCCGCGGTACGCGCTCGTGACGAGGTTGTATATCATCACGAGGAAGGAGGCGCCGAGGACGACCGCACCGACGGTCGCCATCTGGTGCCAGACGGTCATCCCGGGGTCGTAGTCGAACACGCGCCGCGGGGTCTCCCACGCGACGAACATCGGGAAGTACAGCAGGTTGAACCCGACGAAGTACAGCGCGAAGTGGACCTTCCCGAGGAACTCGTCGTACATCCGGCCGACCATCTTCGGGTACCAGTAGTAGAGGCCGCCGATGAGCGCGGTGACGCCACCGACCATGACGTAGTGGAAGTGCGCGACCACCCAGTACGTCCCGCGGAACTCGTAGTCGAGGACGACGGCACCGAGGAAGACGCCGGTGATGCCGCCGAGGATGAACAGCAGGAGGCCGCCGAAGCTGAACAGGAACGGCGTCTTGAACCGTATCTTGCCCTTCACCATCGTGTAGATGAGCGAGAACACCATCAGGTCGAAGGGCAGCGATATCCCGATGGTGGTCGCCATGAACAGCGTCTTGATCTCGAGGTTGATGCTCGTGAGGAACATGTGGTGCATCCAGACGATGAAGCTCTGGAGCGCCACCAGAACCATCGCGGCGATGAACCACTTGCGGCCGACGATGCGGCGCCCGGTGAACGTCTGGAAGACCTCCGCCATCACGCCGAGCGCCGGGAAGAAGACGATGTAGACCTCGGGATGGCCGAAGAACCAGAAGAGGTGCGTCCAGAGGAGCGCGCCGTTCGCGCCGTTGACCGCGAAGTACGTGGTGCCGAGCAGACGGTCCGCGGAGAGCAGAAGGAGTGCGGCGAGGAGTGCGGCGAACGCGAACAGCATCATCCAGACGGTCAGGAGGATCGTCCACGAGAACAGCGGCAGGCGTCGCAGGGTGAGTCCTTCGGCGCGCATGCGATGCATCGTCGTGAGGAAGTTCACCGAGGACACCGTCACGGACGCGACGAACAGCATGAGCGCGAGGACGGCGGCGCTCCCGCCGACGCTCGGCGTGAACGCGGGCAGGTTCAGGGGCGCGTACATCGTCCATCCGCCCGCGAACGTCCCGCCCTGGAAGAACGAGGCGAACAGGAGGATCCCCGAGGAGAGGTACAGCCAGTAACTGAGCGCGTTCAGTCGGGGGAACGCGAGGTCCTTCGCCCCCATCTGGAGGGGGACGACGTAGTTCGCGAACCCGAACGCGAACGGCGACAGGAACCAGAACACCATCACGAGGCCGTGCACGCTGACGGCCTGGTTGTACGCCATCGCGGACAGCGGGCCGGCGCCGGGGGCGCGGGGCACCCAGAGCTGGGCGCGCATGAGGAGCGCGAGCACGCCGCCGAGCATGAGGAAGGAGAGGCTCGTCGCGATGTACAGCAGGCCGACGTCCTTGTGGTTGGTCGTAACGAACCAGCGCTTCAGCGAGCTCGTCGGCGGCATCGCGTGCTCGTCGTGCGCGTGCCCGTCGGCCGCGTCGAGCGCACCGCCGTCCGCGCGAGCGCGGTCTCCCTGCCGGTCCGCCGACGGCGCGTCGTCGCCGCTCGGTGCATCGTCACTCAGTGCGTCGTCGTCGCCGGTCGATGAACCGTCACTCGGTGCGTCGTTGTCGCTGGTCGATGCATCGTCACTCGGTGCGTCGTCGGTCATATCAGATCACCTCCGGGTGGTGTCGGGTGGCAACGGATGCGTGTCGTGCGGGTGCCACCGTCGATGCCGGCGGTGACGGGAGCACTCTGGTCGACGGCGCGCTCGCGCCCGGCGCGGTCAGGACCGGCGAGGACGCGGCCGAGGTGGGGGTAGCGAGCGCGCTCGCGGTGTCGTTCGCGGTGGCGTTCTCGTCCATCGACGCCGCGGTGTCGTTCGCACCCTCGTTCCCCGTGCCCTGATACCACGACTGGAACCCTGATTGGGAGAGCACCTGGACGGTCGCGGTCATGTGCGAGTGCCCGGCGCCGCAGAGCTCGTAGCAGTTCGCCTGGTACGTCCCCGTGTCCTCGGCGACGAACCACGTGTCGGTCTCCTGGCCGGGGATGGCGTCGCTCTTCGCGCGTAACTCGGGGATGCCGAAGTTGTGGAAGACGTCGTCCGATGTCACCACCAACCGGACCCTGCGGTCCTCGGGGACGCGGAGGGTGTCGTTGACCGACTGGCCGTTCGGGTACACGAACTCCCAGAAGAACGAGTGGCCGACGACGCGGACCGTCAGCGGTTCCTCGTCGTCCTGGACGGGTTCCGGGTTCTCAACGTACAGGAGCGTGAGGTACGTCCAGGAGATGAGGGAGACGACGACGATCGCGGACAGCGAGAACGAGAGGAAGAGCTTCCGACCGCCACCACCGCCGCTCGGGAGTTCGCCGAGTTCGGGGCGGTCGGCGTCGTCGCCGTGGTCGGCGGCGGCGCGGTACTTCCAGGCCTTCCAGAGCATGTACGCGATGACGATCACGCCGACGGCGGTCCCCAGGACGAGGAAGACCTCGTAGATCCGCCTGAAGACGACCGCCCGCGACCCCTCCGGCACGAGCTGCGCGGGGCCGACCAGCCCCACGAGCAGAGTGGCGAGTGTTACCATGGCTCGTGTTCTCGTATGTATTCACCGGGAGACCACTTAGAAATTCGGTACGAACGGATACCGGCAGCCGCCGGAACGACACCCCCAGGCGCCGGTTCTCCCGCTCTGTCGACCACGATAGACGACGCCGGTCCTCCCCGAGGAACCGGCGTTCTCTCGGTCAGCAAACGCCCCCCGGGGTTTTGGGCGGACGAGCGACGACCGTCAGCCGTATGCCAGGACGAATCGACTCCACCGACCAGTCGACGACTCCCGACCCCACCGACACCCCTCCCGAACAGTCGACCGCTCCCGGGGACGGAGCACGACGGATTGCCGCCGACGGTCGTGGCGAGGACGACCCCGAGGCCCCCGACCTCACGCGGTTCGAGCGCGTGTTCCTCGGCCGGCCGGTCGCTCGCGACCTCGTGCTGTTCGGGTTCCTCGCGGGGTTCTACGGCGGCGCCATGTGGCTGGTGACGCCCGTCCCCGCGACGTGGGGCGTCGGGATGGGGGTCGCGTTCGCCGTCGGATGGCTGGCGCTGATGGAGTGCTACGCGTGGCGGCGGGGGACGTCGATGATGCGTTCGGTCGGGAGCGACCCGTACGCCGACCTGCTCGACGGTCCGGATTGAGGGCGCGGCCGAGTCCGACGCGACCGGCGGTCACTGACAGTGAGGGCCCAGTGGCCGGCCCCTCGTGGGTCAGAGCCGGGAGAGGAACGCGGCGCCGAGCAGCGCGAACAGCGCACTCGCGACACCGACCACGAGGAGTCCGGCCGCCGCCCTCGCCGTGAAGAACCCGACGGCGTGGCCGACGACCGCCACGAACGCCACCGTCGACCCGCTCACGCTCGCGCGTCGCTGGACGCGCCAGCCGGACGAACGACTCCCACGACCCATAACAGTCCTAACCAAAGCCACCTGTAAAAAATGATAGGTCAGGCAGGGCAGGTGGTGGTGACGGACGGCGGGAATCGACGGCGACGAACAGCGGAAATCGACGGCGACGACCGGGTCAGGCGTCGTCGAGGATCTCGACGCCGTCGCCCGTCACCGAGACCTCCAGGAGGCTCTCGACGTCGACGTCGACGAGGTCGTCGCGGGACTCGACGCGGCGAAGGACGCACGCCACGTCGAGGAGGTTCGCGCCGACGTCGTCGATCGCTTCGACGACCGCCGCGATGCTCTGGCCGGTGTTCACGAGGTCGTCGACGACGACCACGTCGTCGCCCGCGGTCACGTCGTTCAGGTAGTACTCGCCGTCGGGGTGCTCGAAGGGGACCTCGTCGTCGAACCCGTACTCGCGGTTGCGGATGACGACGAGCGGGACGTCCGTCGTCAGCGAGAGCGCGGTCGCGACGTGCACGCCCATCGTCACGGGCGTCACGATGACGTCGGCGTCCTCGAAGTCGACGAGTCTGAGCAGGCCGTTGACGACCTCACGCATCAGTTTCGGGTCGAGCGTCGGGATGCCGTTACTGATAGGGTGGACGAGGTACCGGTAGCCGTCGCGTTCCACGACCGGCGCGTCGTGAACGGACTGGCGGAGTCGGTTCATGCGACCAGAACGCGCGAGAACCGGCTAAAGCGCGTCGATTTCTCCGAGCGAGGACGCCCGGTCCGTGCCGGCCGGCGACACGTCGCCGTCGGCGGGCGACTGCGCGCCGGTACGCGTTTCGGTCGGTCTCGGGGAATCGTTCTTGGCGGTATCTTAAATAGCGATGCCGGCGAAGTCGAAGGTGGAATGAATATTTCTGATATTGCGACCGAAGACTACGTCGAAGTCGACGTCGGCACGCGCCTAGGGAAGGTCCGTTCTCGCTTCACCGAGGACAACCTCAAAGGCATCATCGTGACCCGCGACGGCTCCTACGAAGGCGTGCTCAGCGAGCGCGAGCTCCTCCAGAGTCACGTCGAGGACGATGCGAAGGTCGCCGCACTCGTCAAGCCCTCGCGGTCGGCGCCCGCGCCGAAGGTCCACCGACACGAGGACGTCCGCGAGACCGCGCGCGTCCTCGTCGAAGGCGGCGTGAAGGTCGCGCCCGTCTTCGAGGGCGAGACCCTCTGGGGAATCGTCACCGTCGACGGCATCCTCGACGCGGTCCTTCACAACCTCGATGCGCTCACTGTCGGCGACATCTACACCGACGACGCCGTCGTCATCGAGGAGTCGGGCACGCTCGGCCAAGCGATCAACCGGCTCCGTGAGAACGGTATCAGTCGACTCCCCGTCGTGGACGACGGCGGGCAGCTGTCGGGTGTCGTCACGACGCACGACCTCACCGACGTCGTCGTTCGGAGCGACGAGAAGATGACGACCGGCAGTCGCGCCGGCGACTCCAGTCGGATGCTCGACATCCCCGTCTACGACATCATGTCCAGTCCCGTCCAGACGACGACGACCCCCGAGAGCGTCGAGGACGCGGTCGCGACGATGCTCGAGAACGACCTCGGCGGCCTCGTCGTCACGCCCGACGGCGACGACACGGTCGTGAAGGGCGTCGTCACGAAGACGGACGTCCTCCGCGCGCTCACGTTCACCGAGGAGGACCACCTGGACGTGCAGGTGTCGAACATCTCGCTGCTCGACACGCTCACCCGGGACGACATCCGCGACGCCATCACGAAGGTCGTCGACAAGTACCAAGCGATGGACGTCCTGCACGTCCACGTCCGCTTCCAGGAGCACAAGGAGAAGCTCCGCGGAACGCCGCTCATCTACTCGCAGATCCGCATCCGCACGGACAACGGCGGTGTCGCCGGGTCCGGCGAGGGCTACGGCGCCGAGAACGCGTTCCGCGTCGCGCTCGACAAGCTCGAACGGAACGTCCTCGAGATGAAGGAGTACCGCGCTGACGAGGAGTACGAGGGCCAACTGAAGCGCAAGCTCAACGAGCTCTGAGCGGCTGCGCGTTCAGGAACGCCTTCTTCCGTACGTCGACAGCGGCGTCGACGTCGATACCGAATCTCGACGCCGGTCTCGGGCGTCTCCGGTTCGGAGCAGTCGGTCCGGTCGCTGCGAGGCCGGTCGAGTCGCTAGAACGCCGGTCGGGTCGCCGGGAGGTCGGTCGAGTCGCCGGCCGGGTCAGAACGTGAGGTGTTCGAGGAGCGATTCGGCTTCCGTGAGCGTCATCGGTTCGTCGTAGATGCGAGCGCCGGGTTCCATGAGGTGGCCGTTCGTGAGGCGACCCATGTCGACGGGCGCGAACCCGGCGTCCTCTACGAGGTCGGCGACGGTCGCCTTCGCGAGCGCGTCGTCGCCGGCGAGGAACACGACGAGGCGGTCCGAGAGGTCCTCGTCGGGTCGGGATTCCTCGCGGAGCGTGTCGTGATGCATCGTGTTGAACGCCTTCATGACGCGCGAGTCCTCGAGGTGGTCGGCGATCACCTCGGTGTGCGTGCGGCCGTCGAAGTCCATCTCGCCGTCCCGGTCGGGATAGTAGTTCGACGCGCTGATGACGGTCTTCCCCGCGAGTTCGTCCACGGGAAGCGTCTCGTACTCGCCGAAGGGGATCGCTTCGAGGACGACGCGGCCGAACGCCGCGGCGTCCTCGACGGTCGCCGCGTGGACGTTCGGCCCGAGTTCGGCCGCGTCGTCCTCGAGGGACTCCGGCCCGCGCGAGTTACTGATCGCGACCTCGTGTCCGGCGTCCGCGAAGTGTCCCGCGACGGTTCGACCGACCTTCCCCGCGCCGATGATTCCGATCTTCATACGGTCCATTACGAGGAGGGGGAACGTTAAGCGCACGTTCTCGGCGAGCGAACGCCGTCGCTCCGACTCACTCGCCGAACCGACGGTTCCGGTCCTGGTACTCGCGGATGGCGCGGAGGTAGTCGCGCTCGCGGAAGTCCCGCCAGTTCACGTCCGTGAAGTAGAGCTCGCTGTAGACGCTCTGCCAGATCATGAAGTCGCTGAGGCGTTCCGCGCCGGTCTTGATGACGAGGTCGGGGTCGTTCGGGAACACGAGCCGGTCCTCGATCGCGGCCTCGTCGACGTCGTCCGGGTCGAGGTCGCCGGCGTCGACGGCGGTCGCGAGGTCGCGGATGGCGGCGGTGAACTCGCCACGGCCGCCGAGTCCGATACCGACCGTGATGGGGGCGTCCGCGCGTTCGACGTCGTCCGGCTGGCGGACCGCCAGCTCGCGAGGTGCGTCCAGGTCCTCGAGTTCGCGTGCGAGCGTCGGCGCTGCTGCGCGGTCGAGGACGCTCACGTACACCGTGACGTCGCTCGCGCCGTACTCGAACGCCCACGCGAAGAAGTCACTGAGGGTGTCGTACGCGCCCTGTTCGAGGAGGTCGCGTTCGGTGATGACGAGCGCGACGTGCTCCGGGACGGCGGCGTCGACGGTCCGCACGCGTAACGCGAGGTAGCGGTCGTACAGGCCCACGCGTCGAGGATAGCTCGTCGGTGCCGGTAAAACGCTCTGGTTCGCGGTCGCCGGCCGCGCCTCGGTCGCTGAACAGGTCTCGTTCACCGGGCGGGTCTCGGTCGTCAACCTCGCCGCTGTCGCTGCGAGCGAGGAAGTGAAAGGGAAGAGGGGACAACCCTGTCACGTGCCCATCGCAGGGCGCCGTGGCGTTCGTGCTCGGTCGCGTGCGCCGAAGGCGCCCGCGGCCGGATTGCAGCCGCGGTCGGGTGTATCGACGGCGGATACGGCCGCACCGCGAGCGCACGCGGGCTCGTGGCTCGACGTGGCCGCGGTCGGGTCACGAGCGCGATGTCGTGATTCGGTCGACGTCGCCGAGGTCGTTACTGGTACTCCGTGATGGTCAGCGTGTAGCTCCCGCTGCCGCTGTAGGAGTCCACGTCGACCTGCAAGTCCGTCGAGTCGTCGGGGTTGTCGATGGTGATTGTCTCCTGACTGTCGGCGGTGTACGACGCGTAGTCGTAGTCCGACGGCGTCGCGGCCGCCGTCGTCCCCGTGTTCACGTAGAGGTCGAAGTCGGCGTCGCTCGGGCCGTCGAGCTCGACGACGACCTGGCTCGGCGAGGAGTAGTTCCAGCCGTAGCTGTAGTCGTCGTAGTCGTAGTAGCCCGAGAGCGACCCCGAGAGCGAACTGGACGTGGAGTCGCCGCCACCGCCACCGCCGTCACCGCCGTCGTCGCCGCCGGACGGGTCCGTGGTGACTGCGGCGTACGCGTCGACCTGCCCGCTCCCCTGCTCGTCGCTGGAGAGCCCGATGTCCGCGGCGGTGTTCTTCAGGTGGCTGCGGAGTTCGTTGTTCGTGAGGCCGCTCCACTTCGCGAGCGTGAGACCCGCGACGCCGGACGTGACGGGGGTCGCCATCGACGTCCCCGAGAGCGTCTCGTAGCTGCCGCGGGTCTCGGTGGTCGTCGAGAGGACGTCGACGCCGGGCGCGCACAGTTCGACGCTGGAGCCGTACTGGCTGAAGCTCGCGAGGTTCTCGCTGTCGTCGACCGCGGAGACGGCGACGCACTCGCTGTACGCCGCGGGATAGGAGACGCCCTGGCTGCCGTCGTTCCCGGCGGCAGCGAAGACGAGCGAGCCGTTGTTCGTCGCGTAGCTGACGGCGTTCTTCATCGTGTCCGTGTAACCGCCGCCGCCGAGGCTCATGTTGATGACGTCCGCGCCCTGGTCGGCCGCCCACTTGACGGCGTCGGCGATGTCCGAGAGGCTCCCGCCGCCGGACTCGTCGAGCGCACGACCGTTGATGAGCGAGGAGTTACCCTGGCCGGCGACGCCGGTACCGTTGTCGACGACCGCGGCGGCGCACCCGGAGACGTGTGTGCCGTGATACTCGTCGCTCGGGACGTCCGGCGCCGGGTCGGCGTCGTTGTCGACGAAGTCCTTGCCCGGGTCGGACTCGTAGTTCCCGGAGAGGTCGGGGTGAGAGTACTGTGCGCCGGTGTCGACGACCGCGATGGTGACGTTCGAGTCGCCGAACGTGGTGTCCCAGGCCTGGTCGGAGTTGACCTGCTGGGGTGCGTACTGCTGGCCGAACTTGGGGTCGTTCGGCGTCGCGAGCGCGTGGAACGTCGCGTTGTCCTCTGCGTACTTGACGTGCTCTTTCTTCGCGATCGCGTCCTTGAAGTTCTCGCGTGCAGTGTCGCTGCCCTTGAACTTCACCGCGACGTACCGGAGGTCGTCGTTCTGGTGGACGACCTCGGCGTTGCCGGGGACGTGCTGTTCGACGGTCTTCCGGAGGTCGGCGCTCGCCGAGACGCCGACGAGTACCTCGTCGTCCTTCGGTCCCGGACTGCGTCCGGGGGTGGCGCTCGCCATGCCCGAGAAGGCGACCGCCGCGCCCGCTGCACCAGTTGCTTTCAGGAAGGTTCTACGCCCGTGATGTTGAGTGCCATCGTCTGCCATGCTACACCCTCGCGGTCTGCAAGGTTATATTAAAAAATTGCGGAGTTCGATGAAAGAATGTAAAATTGCCAATGGCAATCTCCAATGGTTATATAATAGTTTTGGCGTGGTCGAAGATTATATAAATCCAATTGACCAGAGCGAGCCGTGATTTTGGAATCTGGAGTCTGGAATAAATCCGAGTCCGGCGCGCACGACATCGCGCACACCACCCACACGATCGCTCGCGAGAGAAGATCCTCGATGAGATATCGGTCAGCGACGGAAGGCCCGCAATCGGATATCGGTCAGCGACTGAACGGCCGTCGCCGAACGACACGGAACGCCACCCGGTTCGAGTCAGTGCACCGGATGCGGTGACCGTCCGATCACTTCCCGATCTCGTCGACCGAGACCGTGAACGAACCGCGACCACGGTAGGCATCGACAAGGATGCCGAACTCCTGGTCGGAGTCGACGTCGTCGACGACGATCTGCTCGTCGGGCCCGTACGTGATCGAGCGCGCGTCGTAGTCGTACGTCGACGGCGTCCGCCCGTCGAACGTCACGTACAGGTCGAAGTCGACGCGACGTCCCCCCTCCAGGTGGAACGTCACCTGGCACGGGTCGTCGAGGTCCGGCACGAACGTGAAGTTCTCGTCGTCGTACCAGCCACGCAGGGACCCCTGCGCGCTCGAGTTCGTGGACGTGTCGCCGCACGACCCGCCCTGGTCCGGTTCGACGGTGACGTCGAGGGACTTCGTCGAGGAGGCCCCATCGTCGTCCGTCACAGTCAGCGAGACCGTGTACTCGCCCGCCTGGTCGTACGCGTGCATGACCGTCGCCGTGGTGTCCGTCGTCCCGTCACCGAAGTCCCACGCGTAGGACTCGATAGAGCCGTCCGAGTCGCTGGACGCGGAGCCGTCGAACTCGACCTCGGCGCCGACCGGGATGGTCGTCGCGCCAGCGTCGATCGACACCGTCGGCGCCTGGTTGTCGCCGTCGTCGCCCTCCTCGACGGTCACCGAGATGGCGTTCGTCGACGACGCACCGTCGTCGTCCGTGACCGTGAGCTGGACGTCGAACGTGCCCGCGTTCTCGAACGTGAACGTCGCACTCGGTCCCGTCGCGGTCGCGCCGTTGTCGAAGTCCCAGTCGTAGCTCTCGATGCTCCCGTCGGGGTCGCTGGAGCCCGTACCGTCGAACTCGACGGCGGTCCCGACCTCGACGGTCGTCGACGACGCGTTGATCGACACCGTCGGCGCCTGGTTGTCCGGGACGGTGCCGGCTTCGACGATGTTGAGCGCGTCGACGCGACCCGACCCCTGCTTCTGCTCGCTCAGGCCGATGTCGGCCGCCGTGTTCTTCAGGCGCGCACGGAGCTCGTTCGGGCCGAGCGACGAGTCGGCGGCGAGGCCGAGCGCCGCGACGCCGGACGCCGCGGGGCACGCCATCGACGTCCCGCTAATCTTGTTGTACTCGCCGTAGCTCGTCTGCTCCGTCCACGTGGAGAGGATGTCGACGCCGGGGGCGGCGACGTCGCACTTGTCGCCGTACTGGCTGAAGCTCGCGAGCTCCTCGTTCGAGTCGACCGCCGACACCGCGACGCACTCGCTGTACGCCGCCGGATACGAGACCGACGACGAGCCGTCGTTCCCCGCGGCGCAGATCGGGAGGGCGCCGTTCGAGACCGCGTAGGAGACGGCGTTCTTCATCGTGTCCGTGTAGCCCCCGCCGCCCAGGCTCATGTTGATGATGTCCGCGCCGTTGTCGGCGGACCAGCGAACCGCCTCCGCGATGTCGGCCGTCGACCCACTGCCCTGCTCGGAGAGTGCGCGCCCGGAGAGGAGCGTGGAGTCGGAGATCCCGGCGATACCGGTGGCGTTGTCGGTGGTCGCGGACGCGATGCCGGCGACGTGCGTGCCGTGGTACTCGTCGGCCATCGAGTCCGGTGCCGGGTCGGCGTCGTCGTCGACGAAGTCCTTGCCCTTCAGGGAGCCGAACTGGGCCTGGAGGTCGGGGTGGTCGTAGTAGACGCCCTGGTCGACGACCGAGATCGTCACGTCGGAGCTCCCGTCGGTCGTGTCGTAGGCCTGCGCGGCACGCACCTGCTGGGGGGCGTACTGCTGGTCGTAGAGCTCGTCGTTCGGCGTCGCGAACGCGTGAAGCTGCTGGTCGTACTCGGCGTACCGGATCGAGTCTCGCTGCTGGAACGTCTCGATGACCTGGTCCGCCTCGCTCTCCGGGACGTCGACGGACACGAACCCGAGCGTCTCGGACGTCCGGTAGATCTCGGAGTCGGCGGGCGTCTCGGACTGGATCTCCGCCTGCGCGGTCGACATCGACACCGTGTTGCTGAGCCCGAGGTTGACCCGGTTGCGTGTGGTGCCGGTCTCGGCGGAGACGGTCGTGGTGACCGTCATCGCGGCGCCAGCGGCACCGGCTGCTTTCAGGAACGTTCGCCTGCTACTGTCCGGAATGGAGTCCTCCACCATGATACAACTCGACGAACAGAACATACGGTATTAAATTTTAGGATATTTATCTGCGAAATGTATGTGTTAGTGTCTAGAAATTAGTTGTATTGGCGCCTAATATAGCAAGCCAGCGACCGCGAGAAGCGCAGAGAGACACGGCTCCGGACGGCAATCCACACGCTACCCAGTACGGCCACGGGCGGAGTCCAGCACGGTAGGGAGAGAACTGCAGGAGCACGCTAGCACCCCACATGAAATCGGTCGGTGACGTCGGCGCGCCCCGGTGACCACCACGAACCGCCCGCGACCCCAGCCCCACCCCGACGGTCACGGGTCACGAGAGACACGGCGAGACGGACCGCGGACGGACACATCGCTACGCATTTGACGCCGACCACTCAAACGTCGACGATGCCCGGCCTCCTCGACCGGTTCCTGTCACCCGGCGACGACCGCACGCGCGTCGGCGTGTTCGTCGACGGCCCGAACACGTTCCGCGACGAGTTCGACGTCGACCTCGACGACGTCCGCACCGTCGGTCGAGCGCGCGGCGACCTCGCGTACTCGCGGATCTACCTCGACGAACACGCCACCCCCGGCCTCATCCAGGCCGCCGAAGCCCGCGGGTTCGAGGTCGTCGTCACAAGCGGCGACGTCGACGTCAAGCTCGCCATCGACGCCACCGAAGCCGTCGTCGACGGCACCCTCGACACGCTCGTCGTCCTCTCCCGGGACACCGACTTCAAACCCGTCCTCGAGACCGCAGGCCGGTACGGCGTCCACACCGTCGCCATGGCACCCGGCGAACACGGCCGGTCCGACGCGTTATCCAACGCCGCCGACGAGTCACGGCTCGTCAACGACTGACCCGTCGCCCGCACGACGACCGCGACGGCACCTCCGGCCGCGGTGATACTACCGGCCGTGTCGGCACGGCCACGTGACTCTGCGTCTGTGAGAACGGAGTACGACGTCGGTGCCCTACGCCGACGCCACCATCGGTTCGGTTCTATCGGAGCGGTCCGCGGTCGTCACTTCCCGAGTTCGTCGACCGAGACGGTGAACGAGCCACTGCCGCTGTAGGAGTCGACGAGGATGCCGAACTCCTGGTTCGGGTCGACGTCGTCGACGACGATCTGCTCGTCGGCGCCGTACGTGATCGACCGCGCGTCGTAGTCGTACGTCGACGGCGTCCGCCCGTCGAACGTCACGTACAGGTCGAAGTCCGACCCGGACGGCCCGGTGAGCCCGAACGTGACCTGGCACGGGTCGTCGAGGCTGGCGGCGTACGTGTACGACGAGTCGTCGTAGTAGCCGTAGAGGTAGCCGTCGGCGCTCGCTGAGCTGGACGTGTCTCCGCAGGAACCGCCGGCGCTCTGGACGGTCACCGTCTGGGTGGCCGTGTCCGTCGCCCCGTCGTCGTCGGTCACCGTCAGCGAGACGGCGTAGTCGCCCGCGGAACTGTAGGACGTCGACGCCGTCTGGCCGCTCGCGGTGTCGCCATTCCCGAAGTCCCAGCTGTACGAGCTGATGGAGCCGTCGCCGTCGCTGGACGCGCTCGCGTCCACGGAGACGGTGTCGCCCGCCGTCGGCGACGTCGGGGAGACGGAGAAGGACGCGGTCGGCGCGCTGTTCCCGCCGTCCGCGCTCTGGACGGTCACCGTCTGGGTGGCCGTGTCCGTCGCCCCGGCGTCGTCGGTCACCGTCAGCGAGACGGTGTAGTCGCCCGCGGCGCTGTACGTGTGGGAGGTGCTCTGGCCGGACGCGGTCGCGCCGTCGCCGAAGTCCCAGTTGTACGAGCTGATGGAGCCGTCGGAGTCACCGGACGCGGACGCGTCGAACGTCGCGGACTCGCCCGCCGTCGGCGAGGACGGGTTGACCGTGAACGACGCGCTCGGGTCGGCGTTCCCGCCGCCCGTCTGGACGATGTTCGCCGCGTCGACGCGGCCCGCGCCCTGCTTCTGGTCGCTCAGGCCGATGTCGACCGCCGTGTTCTTCAGGCGGTTACGTAGCTCGTTCGGGCCGAGCGACGAGTCGGCGGCGAGGCCGAGCGCCGCGACGCCGGACGCCGCCGGACACGCCATCGACGTCCCGCTGATCTTGTTGTACTTGCCGCCGTAGCTGGCCTTGTCCTCGGTCCACGTGGAGAGGATGTCGACGCCGGGTGCGGCGACGTCGCACTTGTCGCCGTACTGGCTGAAGCTCGCGAGCTCCTCGTTCGAGTCGACCGCCGACACCGCGACGCACTCGCTGTACGCCGCCGGATACGAGACCGACGACGAGCCGTCGTTCCCCGCGGCACAGATCGGGAGGGCGCCGTTCGAGACCGCGTAGGAGACGGCGTTCTTCATCGTGTCCGTGTAGCCCCCGCCGCCCAGGCTCATGTTGATGATGTCCGCGCCCTGGTCGGCCGCCCAGCGCACTGCCTCCGCGATGTCGGCCGTCGACCCACTGCCCTGCTCGGAGAGTGCGCGCCCGGAGAGGAGCGTGGAGTTGGAGATGCCCGCCACGCCCGTGGTGTTGTCGGTGGTCGCGGACGCGATGCCGGCGACGTGCGTGCCGTGGTACTCGTCGGCCATCGAGTCCGGTGCCGGGTCGCTGTCGGAGTCGACGAAGTCCTTGCCCTTCAGGGAGCCGAACTGGGCCTGAAGGTCGGGGTGGTCGTAGTAGACGCCCTGGTCGACGACCGCGATGGTGACGTCGGAGCTCCCGTCGGTCGTGTCGTACGCGGTCGGTGCGCGCACCTGCTGGGGGGCGTACTGCTGGTCGTAGAGCTCGTCGTTCGGCGTCTCCAGTGCGTGAAGCTGCTGGTCGAACTCGACGTAGCGGAACTTGTCCTTCTTCTCGAAGGCTTCCTTGACGTTCTCGGCGGCCTGTTTCGGGATGTCCATGGAGATGAACCCGAGCTCGTTCGAGCGTCGGTAGACCTCGGAGTTTCCGGGAGTCTCCGCCTGGACCTCCGCCTCGGCCGTCGACATCGATGCCGTGTTCGCCGTCCCGAAGTTGAGTCGTACCTTCTCCACGCCGTCCGCGGAGACGGTCGTGGTGACCGTCGCTGCGGCGCCCGCCGCGGCCGTGGTCTTCAGGAAGGTTCGTCGCGCCCAAGAGTGGTTGTCATCGCCTGTCATGACACAGAACAGCACTTGCCACCCGCATATTTATATTTTACCCATTTGCTACTAAATTAATAGCATTTTGAAACTAGTACCAGCAGTTCTCGTGGACGGATTAGGTGATTGCTTGCTTTGAAACTATGGAGAACTATCGTGGTATTCACGCGGACTGCGCCGGGTCGAGGAGGAATGTAGCGGTGTACCCCACGAGTGATACTGGCACGCAGCTATCACGAACCCATCGAACGTCACGACAGGCGCCGGACGCAACTTACCGGTAACATTTTCTGTTTCTCGGTGCGTCAACCGCGTGAACGCCCCTCGCGCGCACAGTCGCAGGACGGACCCTCGACGCCGACGGTGATCGACGAGCGCGCACATCAACGACCAGAACCGACATCGTGTCACCACATCCGAACGACGTCCACGCGTGACTCTCGTCCGAGGTTACGCGGGCGTGCGCGTGATGAATTTGAGTTCGAGTGAGCGTCCGCAGAGTCCGAGTGAGCGTTCGAGCACTCGAGACAGGAAGAGACGAGCTGCCCGTATGACTGGAGCGGGAGGTGAGCCGAATCGGCGAGAAGATGCAGGAACGGTCGACGTCGGGGAGCCGTCGACCGTCGATGGGGACGAGGAGGCGGCTTCGCGTGGTCAGGCGCCGATTTCCTCGACGGAGAGCGTGTAGCTCCCGCTCCCGTCGTAGGCGTCGACGAGGATACCGAACTCCTGACCGGCGCTCACGTCCTCGACGGTGAGCGTCTCGTCGGCGCCGTACGTGGCGGCGCGTGCGTCGTAGTCGTACGTCGACGGCGTCCGGCCGTCGTACGTGACGTAGACGTCGAAGTCCGCGCCCGAGGGACCGTCGAGGACGAGCGAGACCTGGCACGGGTCGCTGGTCGCGGCGCTGTACGTGTAGTTCGCGTCGTCCCAGTACCCCGAGAGCGAGCCGTCGACGCTCGACGTCTCGGTGACGTCACCACACGAGCCGTTGCCGCCGGACTCGGCGGTGACCGCGATGGTGTTCGACGAGGACGCCCCGTCGTCGTCCGTGGCCGTGAGCGTGACCGTGTACTCGCCCGCGCTGTCGTACGTGTGCGTCGCGCTCACACCGCTCGCGGTCGCACCGTCACCGAAGTCCCACGCGTAGGACTCGATGGAGCCGTCGGAGTCGGTCGAGCCGGAGCCGTCGAACTCGACGGCGGTCCCGACGTCGACGGTCGTCGACGACGCGTTGATCGACACCGTCGGGGCCGAGTTACCCGGCGTCCCCCCGCCGACGATGTTCGCCGCGTCGACGCGGCCCGCACCCTGCTTCTGGTCGCTCAGGCCGATGTCGACCGCCGTGTTCTTCAGTCGCGCACGGAGTTCCGTGGGGGAGAGCGCGCCGCTGCCGCCCGCGGCGGCGAGGCCGAGCGCCGCGACGCCGGACGCCGCCGGACACGCCATCGACGTCCCGCTGATCTTGTTGTACTTGCCACCGAACTGGCTCTTGTACTCCGTCCACGTGGAGAGGATGTCGACGCCGGGAGCGGCGACGTCGCACTTGTCGCCGTACTGGCTGAAGCTCGCCAGGTTCTCGTTCGAGTCGACCGCCGACACCGCCATACACTCGCTGTATCCGGCGGGGTACGAGACCGACGACGAGCCGTCGTTCCCCGCGGCGCAAATCGGGAGGGCGCCGTTGTTCACGGCGTAGCTGACGGCGTTCTTCATCGTGTCCGTGTAGCCCCCGCCGCCCAGGCTCATGTTGATGATGTCCGCGCCCTGGTCGGCCGCCCACTGGACGGCGTCGGCGATGTCGGTGAGGGACCCGCCGCCGCCCGTGCCGAGCGCACGCCCGGAGATGAGTCGCGAGTCGGAGATGCCGGTGACGCCCGTCGAGTTGTCGGAGGTCGCGGACGCGATGCCGGCGACGTGCGTGCCGTGGTACTCCTCGCTCATGGATTCGGGCATCGGGTCGCCGTCGGAGTCCACGAAGTCCTGGCCCTTGTCCGCGCCGAAGCGACTCTGGAGGTCGGGATGGTCGTACTTGACGCCCTGGTCGACGATGGCGACCGTGACGTCCTCGCTCCCGTCGGTCGTGTCGTAGGCGGTCGGCGCGCGAACTTGCTGGGGTGCGTACTGCTGGTCGAACAGTTCGTCGTTCGGCGTCGCCATCGTGTGGTACGTGACGTTGCGTTCGACGGTCTCGACGAACGAGAGCTGTTCGAGCTTCTCGACGATCGGGGAGTCCATCGACGCGGTTCCCGGCGTCGGGGACTGGACGGCCATGTAGCCGAGTGTCTCGTTCCGGTGCGTGACGTCGGCCTCGTCCGGGATGGTGGCCTGCACCTCGGCTTCGGCCGTCGACATGCTCGTCGTGGCGCTCGTCAGCACGACCCATTCGCCGGTCTTCGGTCCCGGTTCGCGTCCGGGGGTCGCTTGGGTGACGCCCGCGAACGCTGCGGTGGTCGCGGCGACGCCGGTTGCTTTCAGGAAGGTACGTCGATTCGTCTGTGGGTTGCTACGGTCTGCCATGCCCACCAGCACCGTTGGACGCCCTATACTTAAATTTTATTCAGATGTATTAAAAATAATAGTAAATTAACACCATCTGATAGACAGTTGTCGTCGGGGAATAGTCGTACAGCGCCGTCATCGCGTCCGAATCGTCAATACTATTGAATCGCTTCACACACGTCCGACGAACGACATGGAACGCCTCGACATCCCCGTCCTCGACGACCACATGCACCTCGACCCGGCGGCCGGACGTGGCATCGACGCCGTCGAGGACTTCCACCGACTCGGCGGCACGCACCTCATGGTCGTCAACAAACCGTCCTGGCACGTCCTCGACGACCTCCCCGACGACGAGGACGACTTCCGGCGAGTGTTCGAGGTGACCGCCGGCGCGGTCGACGACGCCACCGACGTCCTCGACGGGCGCGCGTGGCCGATACTCGGCGTCCACCCCGGGCTCGTCTCCCAGCTCGTCGACGACGGCTACGACCCAGCGGGCGCACGCGACCTCATGGAGGCTGGGCTCGACGTCGCCGCCGAGTTCGTCGCCGCCGACCGCGCGCTCGGCCTGAAATCCGGGCGCCCGCACTACGACGTCACGGACGCCGTCTGGGACGCCTCGAACGCCGTGATGCGGTCGGCGTTCGCGCACGGCGCCGCGCTCGACTGCGCCGTCCAGCTCCACACCGAGGGCAGCGACGACCTCACCGAGGTCGCCGAGTGGGCCGAAGCCGAAGGCCTCGACCGCACGCGCGTCGTCAAGCACTACGCGCTCGGCGAACTCGCCGGGCCGGTCCCGAGCGTGATGAGCGAGAAGGACCGCCTCCGCGTCGCCGTCGAACGCGACGCGCCGTTCCTCATGGAGACGGACTTCGTGGACGACCCCGACAAGCCCGGTGCCGTCATGGGGCCGAAGACCGTTCCACGACGCGTCCGCTGGCTCCTCGAGGAGGGCTACGACGCGGCGATGCGGCGCGCGCACGTCGACACCCCGAAGCGCGTCTACGGCGTCGACACCGAAGCCACACTGGACCGACCGGAGTGACCCAGCACCCGGCTGCCACCCGTTGCAGGTGCGAGCTAGCGCCCGGGGAACCGGTCGCTGCGTCCGGTTCGACGGTCGCCGAGTCCGTGGCGACGGCGGCGCGTGCGGGCCGCCAGCACGGACGACGCCGAGAGAAAGGTCTTTCAGTCGCCCGGCGTAGTCTCTCACATGAGCAACCCCCCGACCGAGTTCTACTCGGCCGAACGCTGGCAGAACTGGATCGACCGCATCGCAGAGGAGGAACTGGACCCCGAGGACGAGGACTCGATGCGCGTCCTCGACCTCATGCAGGACGACGCCGCCATCGCCGTGGCGAAGGTCGTCGCCGCGTACGACGACGGCGAAATCGAAGAGGAGGAGGCCCTGGATAAGATCGGCGAGATCCACGAGATCGTGCTCGCCGAGCCCGGGTTCGACGACGAGGAGAAGCTGTTCTTCGTCAACAGCGTGCAGACGAGTCTCGTCGTCGTGTTCTACGCCGCCGAGGAGTACGTGCACAGCGGCGCGGCGACGGACGCGAGCGTCGAGGAGTACGTGCAGGCCGCGGTCGACGCGGAGAGCCAGGACGAGATGGAGGCCGCGCTCGGGTATCTCGCGCAGGCGGGGACGCGCATCATCGACGGCGGTGAACTCACGCCGAACGTCGGCGACGACCTGGAGTTCGGGCCCGTCACCGACTGGCTGAACGGGCTGGCGAGCCTCCAGAGCGCGATGGAGGACCCCGAAGTCGTCGAGGAGGACGAGGCCGAGGACTGAGCGCCGGACCGCAGCAAACCGGCGACCTGACGGTCGCCGGCTGCTCGCGCTGTCGGGGCGGCCGCGTTCGGTGAGCGTCCTGATTTCGCCGCGGACGGTCCGGGGAATCTGCAACAAGGGTTTTACTTGCGCACTGGTTATCGGTTCCTAATGCCGTTGGGTTCGGACGACCGTGCAGTAGCGGTGCAGGTGGGAGCGATAGTGCTGTTCGCGTTCGTCATCATCGCCATCACCGCGTACCAGGCGTCGGTCGTCCCGAACCAGAACAAGGCGATAGAGTTCGATCACAACCAGCAGGTCCAGCGCCAGCTCCAGGACCTCCAGGCCGCTATCGGGTCGGCGCCGACGGCGGGCGGGTCGCGGACGGTCGTCGTGGAGTCGTCGACGGGGTATCCGGCGCGGACGATATTCGTGAACCCGCCGCGGGCGACGGGACGACTGCGGACGGTCGGGACGGGCGACCCGGCGGTCGCGATAGAGGTTCGGAACGCGACCGCGACGGGCGAGACGAGCGACTTCTGGGACGGAACGCCGCGGAACTACTCGACGGGCAGGTTCGCGTTCGACCCGAACTACAACGTGTACACGAACGCACCGCGGACGTTCGTCGAGAACTCGCTCGTGTACAACGAATTCACGGGCGAGGACGTCATCGTGAACGCACAGTCGATCTTCGACGGCCGACGCATCTCGCTGGTCGCGCTGAACGGGTCGTACGACGAGCAGAGCGGGGCGGCGTCGGTGACGGTGCGCCCGGTGAGCGCGTCCTCGAACCGCGTGAGCGTCGAGACCGAGAGCAGCAGCGAGCCGCTGTCTGTCGTCATCACGACGCGGTTGTCGGAGACGAAGTGGGAGACGGTCCTCACCGAAGCTGGCGAGTACGACGAGGACAACGATACGGCGAACGCGTACGTCACCGACGTCCGGAAGAAGGGCGAGGTGACGTTACCGGGCGGACAGACGCTGAACCGCATCGAATTCGAGCTGGAGGGTGGGACGACGTACTCGCTGTCGCTCGCGAAGGCGGGCGTCGGGACGAACGTGAACGCGACGCCCACGAAGCGGTACGTGACGACGGTGTCCCCGAAGAACGTGTCGACGACCGCTGGCGCGAGGGAGACGCTGACCGTGGAGGTCCGCGACGAGTTCAACAACCCCCTGTCGGGCGTCCCGATGAACGTGAAGGTCGAGAAAGGCCAAGGCAATATCACTGAACCGGACGGGACGGAGACCGGGAACGACGGTCGCGTCGGGTTCACGTACGAGGCGCCGGACGCGAAGACTGACGCGCGCGTGAACGTCTCCATCGCAGACGCCGACGGGAAGATGTCGTCGGTGACGTTCAACGTCTCCGTGTCGAAAGCGAGCGGCGGCGGCGGTGGTGGCGGGAACGGCGCGTACAACGTGACGCTCAAGGAGGTCTCCGGGACGAACCCGACGCCGTCGGACGCGGTGGAGTGCCCGAACTGGCCGGGGAACCGGACGTGCCTCGTCGACGGCAGCGAGCTGTCGACGGTGACCGTGACGATGGGCACCGACCCGACCGCGGTCGGCGCGAGCGTCTCCTGGGCCGTGAACGACAACACGGTCGCAGCCGTCAACGCCGCGAACGGCGAGACGGACAGCAACGGCGAGAACAGCACCGACGTCACCCTGAAAGGGAACGGCGACGTCATCGTATTCGCGTCCAGCGGCGCCGGCGGGAAGCGCACCACGCTCCGGGTGACGAACCTGAACGCGTTCGGGCCTGTCTCCGTGGCGTTCGTGGATGTGAACGACGACAGCGTCATCCGGCTCGTCGACCCAGACGGTAAGTTCCAGACGCTCGGCGACAACGTCAATAACAGCGTCAAGTACGTGGGTCCGAAAAGAAACCTCGATGCGGATAGCGACCTTGAGGTTCCGTACGTCAGTGGTGGCGAAGACCTGTACTTGATGCAGGCAGACGGCACCAAATCGCTGCTCGCATCGGGCGTCGCAACTGGCGCATCGCTTGGAGTGGACGCGAGTTCCAACAGAGTGTACTATATCAAGAACGGCGACGTTTGGAGAACGGTCGTCGGTGGTGGCAACAGCACGCTAACGTACACCACTGGGAACAATGGGAACGGGAACACGCGTACAGCGAGTGGCATCGCAGTCGCCGGGGTCGCTGACGTAAATGGTGACGGCGACGACGACCCGATATACTTCACCGACTCGTCGACCGTAGCCTACATCGACGACACAGACCAGGAAACCACTTCCCTCTCCTCAGGAAGCGTAGAGCAAGGGGATGGATACTCCGTTGGCCCGCCAACAGACTTCGGAAGCGGTGTTCGGGTTCCGATTGTCAACGGCAATCAGGAGATCGTGCTCGTGAACCCCGATACTGGCGACACGAACGTCGTCTATGCTGGTACGACCCCGAAGTCAGCCAAAGCGCCGCTCGGAGTCGTGGATTGGGACGGCGACAGCGAAGAAGAGATATTATTCGTGACGTCGGCTGGCGAGATTGCAGTGTACGACGTGGCGGACGGGACGGTGTCGGTGATCACCGGTGCCGGCGAGGGCAAGACTGGGGCTGGTGCAGGATGACGACGGAGGTGGCGTGAGCGATGCGCGGGACGACGCTCCGCGTGGACAGCCGCTCGCAGTCGGAGGTAATCGGGTTCGTGCTCCTGTTCGGGGTGCTCATCACGGCGGCGGTGGGGTGGCAGGTGGGGTTGGTGCCGCAGCAGAACGAGCGCGTGGAGTTCAATCACGTGCAGGAGGTCCAGTCCCAGATGCAGGAACTGGGGGCGACGGTCGGGTCGATGGAGTCGGGGTCGGGCGCGAGACAGGTGGCGGTGTCGCTCGGGAACCGGTTCCCGGACCGGACGTTGTTCGTGAATCCGCCGCCGACCGGTGGGCGGTTGGCGACGCTCGGGAGCGACGCCGAGGGGTTCGAGGCGACCGTGGCGAACGCGACGGCACTCGACGAGGAGGAGAACGACTACTGGACGGGCGCGAACAGGTCGTTCGGGACGGCGGCGTTCGTGTACGACCCGCTCCTGCAGGCGTACGACGGCGGGCCGGACCGCATCGTGTACGAGAACTCGCTCGTGTACTCGAAGTACGGCAACTTCTGGCGGCAGCACGCCGAGCAGGGCATCGTGAACGGGCGGGATATCTCGCTCGTCATGGTGAACGGCTCGTACTCGAAGGCGTCGAGCGGCGAGGTCGCGCCGACGGACGTCCCGCTGTATCCGGCGTCGGCGTCGCCGACGACCGTGCGCGTGCGGAACGCATCTGGCCCCATCCAGATTCGCGTGCCGACGGACCTCAGCCAGACGACGTGGCGGGACCGGCTCGCGAGCGAGTACGACAAGGACGACGAAGACCCGGACCGGTACGTGCGGAACGTCGAGGTGAAGGACAAGAGCATCGGGCCGGAGGACTGGAACCTGCTCGTGTTGACGCTGGAGGGGAACGAGACGTACGACCTCCAGTTGTCGAAGGTCCGCGTCGGGAGCCCACCCGAAGCCAGCGAGGAGCCGGCGTACGTGACGGTCGTCGACGGACGGACGGCGACGGTCCGCGAGGGCAGCGACCACCGGGTGACGTTCCAGGTGCGTGACCGATACGACAACCCGGTGTCGGATGCGACGGTGAACGTCTCGCTCGTCGGGCCCGGCGAGCTGACCGCCGACGGGTCGTCGAAGCGCTCGTTCACCGACCTCCGGACCGGCCCGGACGGCGAGGTGACGGTGACGTACGCCGTCGACGACGTGACCGGCGACCAACCGATCGAGGTGCGCTTGAACCGGAGTGGCGACCCCGCCGGGTCGTTCGACCGGAACCGGTCGTCGAACGCGCTCGTCTCGTTCACCGTCGTGGACGCGGACTCGGACGACAACAGTGATTCAGGAATCGGTGAAGGAACGTACACGGTTTCGTGGCCAACACCTAGCGAGATCGCAGCTCGCTCTGGGAAGATATCGCTCGAAGACGGGAATCTGACTGTCGACAGGAGTTCTGTGTCCGTGATACAACTGAACGCGACGACGGACGGGCTCTCCGGGGCGCTGATCGAGTTCAGCGTAAGCAATCAGGGCGTGCTCGCGGTGAAGAACGCGACGAACCGGTCGAACGACGCAGCTACCGCGCCAGTCAACCTCACCGTCAACCAACCGGGGTGGGCGTACGTGTACGCCACCGGTGGTGGGACCGGCGACCGGATTCGTATCGTCGTCGAACAACTGAACGACGACCCCGAACCGGCGTTCTCGTTCGACCCGTCGAACCCGACGACGAAGGACGCGGTGTCGTTCGACGCGAGCGGCTCGACGGACGCTGACGGGACCATCCAGTCCTACCAGTGGGACTTCGGCGACGCATCGACCGAGACTGGCGAGACCGTGAGCCACAGCTTCGACAGCGCTGGGACGTACACCGTGACGCTGACCGTAACGGATGACGACGGCGCAACGAACACGACGACGCGGACAGTCACCGTCGAGCGGCCACCGGGTGTCGGCATCCACGACGACTTCGAGGGCGGTCGCTCGCTCGACGTCAACGCGAACTGGTCGCGCGTGAACGCACCGGCCGGTGAGGTGTTCGTCGCCACCGGGAAGAGTATCTCGAACTCCCCAACGCGGGCAGTCCACATCGCCGACGTCGGGACGAACGGCGGCATCGTCTCTACCTCACTCGACACGTCGGGGAAGCCGTCGGTGAACGTGACGCTGGCGGTCAAGCAGGGTGAAACGGGCGGTGACCAGCCGGACTCCGGCGAGGATCTGTTGGTCCAGTACCGTGCAAACGATGGGTCCTGGAGCACCATCCAGACCGTTACGGCCACTGGATCGAACGAACCCTACCAGCAGATATCCGCGACCCTGACGGACGCGAACGCACTTCACTCGAATCTCGCGGTTCGCGTGGTCCAGGCGGACACCAACTTCGATGACTCGTGGTTCGTCGACGACATCTGCGTGTCCGCTGGGGCATACAACTGCCAGCCAAGTGCGAACCTGTCGTTCTCGCCGCCGTCGCCGTACGCCGGGACGTCGGTAACGTTCGACGCCGCCGATAGCGTGGACGTCGACGGCGCCATCAGTAGCTACGAGTGGGCGTTCGGCGACGGCGCAACTGCGACTGGCGAATCGGTGACGCACACGTACGGATCGTCCGGTACGTATCAAGTGACGCTGACTGTGACTGACGACGAAGGTGCGAGTGCGACGACCACGAGAACCGTGACCGTCCAGTCCACGTCCGGTACGCTGTACTACGTCGGCGACGGCGCCGCGTTGGAGGGCGGCGACAACTCCGGGAGCATCGACACGGACCCACGTGGTGGCATCGAATTCAACCTCTCGAACGGTCACGCTCAGTCCGTCACGCTCCTCGACGTGACGATCAATCCATTGAACGACTCCATCGATGGGCTTTCGGACAAGCTCGGTGGCACCAACGGCGAACCTGAAGTGAACGAGATAGTTGTGCTCGCGGACACGGAGAACGGTTACGTCGACTACCAACTCACTGATACCGAGTATCAGATGGTGCCCGCAGACGGGCTTACCGTGGACCTCGACAACAGCGCGAGTGTGAACAACGGGAATCCCGTCATGTCCAGTGGTTCAGAGGCGCGGTTCTACATCTACGAATTCTACGACCAGTCCGGCCCCACGAACGTCAATATGACCGACGAGCGCGTTGAGATAACCATCAGTTATCAGGTTCAGGGCGGGAGTACGCTGACGGAGACGTTCACCATGGACTTGGTCGCTGGGCCCGTTGCCGAAGCCGGACCGGACGTCGTCGTCGACGAGGGGTCGACGGGTACCCTGGATGCAAGTGCCAGTTCCAGCCCCGGCGGGTCCATCACGAGTTACGAGTGGGTGATAACCGAGAACCCAAGCGGTGTCCCGGTCAGCATCACTGACGCTGACACGTCGACCCCCACCGCGACGTTCGACGCCACCGGCGTCGACGTGACCGGGAACAAGGAGGTAGAGGTCACGCTGACGACCACCAACGCCAGAGGACGAGCCAGTACGGACACGGTGAACGTGACGGTCAACGACCTCGACCGCTCCGGTCTGAACTACGTGACGGGGAGCGGCTCGACGAACGACGAGGGTCTCGGTAGTCTGGACTTCACCATCTCGAACGACGACTCTTCGGCAGTGACCGTCCAGAACGTCACGGTGTCGGTATCCGGGGGGGCCGCAGCGGAACTCGACGAGAGGGACCTTGGCACCGAGCCTGGTACCGTCGAGGCGTACGTGGAGAGCCCGTCGGGAGACGGATGGCATGAAGGAACGATGAGCCTCGGGACGACCTACCAACTCGACCAGTTCTCCCAGATCGACACCGGCGAGAACGCGAGGGTGACTCTGGCGTACTTCCGGAAGAACAACGGTGATGCCGTGGACGTCACGGGGAGCACAGTTACCGTCACGTTGGGGCTCTCGGACGGTCGCACCATCACTGTCGTCATCGACGATATCTGACGGCCGCTCTTTTTCGACGATAGTCGAACTATTCATCGACACGCCCAAATAGCGGCCGTGACGAGTACGTGGTATGACAAGCGTGGGTATCGACGCGGTCGAGCTGTGGACAGGGAATCTGAAACTCGACCTGGCGGAGACGTTCGCGCCGGAGAAGGGTGACGATCCGGAGAAGTACACGAAGGGGTTGGGGCTTCGTGCGTCGTCGTTCCCGGATAGTTACGAGGACATCGTAACGATGGGCGCGAACGCGGCGAAGCGGTTGATGGACCGGAAGGGTCTGGAGCCCGAGGACGTCGGTCGGATCGACGTGGCGACGGAGTCGAGTTTCGATAACTCGAAGCCGATCTCGACGTACATCGCGGGTTGCCTGGAGCAGGTGTACGACGGGGATTTCCATCACGCGAACAAGGGCGAGCGGAAGTTCGCGTGCATCGCGGGCACGCAGAGCATCGACGACGCGTACAACTGGATTCGCGCGGGCCGGAACCGCGGCCGGAAGGCGATCGTCGTGGCGACGGACACGGCGCTGTACGCGCGCGGCGACGCCGGCGAGGCGACCCAGGGTGCCGGTGCGGTGGCGCTTCTCATCGACGAGGACCCGGACCTCGTGGAGCTCACGACCGAGCAGGGGTACGGGAGCGCGGACGAGACGGACTTCCTGAAGCCCAACCAGCAGTTCCCGAGCGTCGACGGCAAGCGCTCGGTGCAGGTGTACCTCGCGCGGATGCGGGAGGCCCTGGAGGACTACGAGAGCGTCGCGGGCGACGTCCACCTGGATGACTTCGCGTACGCGCCGTTCCACACGCCGTTCCCGGGGATGGTCCGGAAGGCGGCGGCGCTCGCGTACCGGCACGTGACGCGGGATACGGAGCACGAGGAGGCGCTCGCGGAGGAGATCGGGCGGCAGCCGCGCCGCGAGAGCTTCGAGGACGACGGCGAGTACGAGGGGGCGGTCCGCGAGTACATGAGCGCGCTGAAGGACACCGAGCAGTACGCGGACTGGTACGCGGCGACGGTCGACCCGACGCTCTCGATCTCGCGCGACGTCGGGAACTGGTACACGGCGTCCGTGCACGTGGCGCGTATCGCGGCGCTGAAGGCCGCGTACGAGAACGACCTCGACGTCACGGGCGAGAGTCTGCTGGTGGCGTCGTACGGCTCCGGCGCGCAGGCGGAGGTCCACGGTGAGACGGTGCAGGACGGCTGGCGCGAGGAGATCGCGGCGTTGAACGTCGACGAGCAGGTCGCGGAGCGCTACGACCTGTCATGGGCGGAGTACGAGGAGGTCCACGACCGTCACAATCACGACATGGACAAGGAACTCGAGGAGTTCACGACGCCGAGCGCGGAGTTCGTGTTCGACGGCTGGGGCCGCATGGGCGAACGGAAGTACACGTACGTGGAGTAACGCGAGACCCGAGCGTAGCGAGGGTCTCGCGTCGACTGCCGAGCGGGGAGCGCGGCGACCCGCGAGGCGTCGCGGTCAGTCGGTGCTCTCCGGTTTTAGGGCGCCCGAGCGTAGCGAGGGTCTCGCGTCGACCGCCGAGCGGGGAGCGCGGCGACCCGCGAGGCGTCGCGGTCAGTCGGGTCTCGTCGTTGTCGGTCGTGTTTAGCGTGGTGGTGGTTGGTCAAGGGAGGCTTGCGAGTGCGTCGAGCATCGCGTCTGGCTCCTGTTGGGTGAGTGCGAGGCTGACGCCGTCGGCGCGGGCGAGCTTGGGGGCGTGCTCCCAGAGGTCGTCCTCGGTGATGCCGTGGAGGACGATGGCGTTCGGCGTGGGGGTGACGACGCGCTGGGCGACGAGCGGGCTCTCGCCGCGCGTGATGTCGGTGAACACGAGCGCGCGGCTCGTGGACTGGCCGTAGAGTCGGTAGAACTCCTCGCTGGAGAGGCGGGTGATGACGGCGATGGAGTTGATGACGGTGTGGCCGCTGACGCGGTCGGCGTCGCCCGCCTGGACCTCGGTGGCGTCGATGGCGTCGTAGAAGCGGTCGAGCGCGACCGTACGGGGGTATTCGCGGAGGTCGGCGACGACCTCGCTGTCGAAGCCGGCGGAGACGACGCGGGCGTACTGGCGGATGCGGTCGCCGCCGCGGGATTCGTCGATGTCGAGGAGGCCGTCGACGACGCGGCGCACGAACCCGATTCCGGGGCTCTCGCGGCGCCCGCTCTCGTAGTCTGAGATGACGGAGGAGGAGACGTCGAGCGAGCTCGCGAGTTCGGTCTGGCTGACGTCGAAGTCGGTGCGCCACTTCCGGATGGTCGCGCCCGGGTCCGCGGAGAGCGTCACCTCGCCGGCGATGCGCCGCGCCAGGTCACGACGCGGGTCGGTGTCGGTCATGACGCGGTCGTCGCGCCCGGACGGCAAAAGCGCGTCGAAAAGTAGGTTCGACGAGCGACGAAAGGTGGGTGTCGGGAGGACGAGACAGACTTTTGCCGCGACGGTTCGACGTCGCGGTCGTGTCTCCGAACGCTCCTCCCCTCGACGCAGCCAGCACGGATTCGCCGGCTGCAGTCGGTCGACGTCGCGTCCTCGCCGCAGTCGCGTCGACCACGACCCTCGGCGTGCTGTCCGGGTGCGTCGGCGATCCCCGCGACCTCGTCACGGGTGGTGGCACCGCCGACCTGGAGCGACTTGAAGTCCTCAACGACGACCAGACCGCCCACGACGTGACGCTCGAACTCCGGCAGGGCGACGACGGCGGCTTCCACCGCGAGTTCTCGCTCGATGCGAAGCGCGACGACGGGAAGACCGTAGTCGACAGCGAATCGTTCGGCGCAGGATGGACGGTCGACCGCAGCACGTACCAGGTCGCGATTCGACTCGACGGCGACGACGTGTGGACGAAGCAATCCTACGACTCGTCCGTCACCGAGGTCGTCGCCGTCGTCGTCGAGGATGGCGACGTCGTCATTCCGGAAGGGACCTGAGTCAACGCGGTCGGTCGCGGCCGAGGGCGTTGCGTCTTAGACCGGGTCGGCGAACGCGTACACGGTCGAGTGACCCGTCACTTCGAGGTCGACGAAGTCTCCGGGTTCGAGGTCGTGGTCGCTCGCGTTCTGTACGATGAGCTGTCGGTACGCGTGGTCGCGGCACTTCACGGAGTCGCCGGTGCCGTGCTCGACGACGAGGCAGTCCTCGCGCGTCTCGCCGACCATCGCGTCGTACGCGTCGCCGACGACGTCCATCTTCAGCTCCGACATGGCCTTCGAGCGCTCCTTCTTCTTCGTCCCGCCGAGGCCCTTCATGTCGGCGGCGTCGGTGCCGGGGCGCTTCGAGAACCGCGTGACGTTGATCTTCTCCGGCCGGGTCTCCCGGAGGAGCGCCATCGTCTGCTCGAAGTCCGCGTCGGTCTCCGTCGGGAACCCGACGATGAAGTCCGTCGACAGCGTCCACTCCGCCAGGTGCTCGTCGAACGTCTCGACGACCTCGACGTACTCGCTCACCTGGTGCTGGCGGCGCATGTCGCCGAGGACGTCGTCGCTCCCGGACTGCACGGGCGCGTGCAGGAAGTTGTAGAGCTCGTCGTGCTCCGCGAAGACGGCGGCGAGGTCGTCGCGGATGCCGTGAACGCCCTTCGGGTTCGCCATCCCGACGCGCACGCGGAAGTCGCCCTCAATCTCGCGACAGATGCGGTCGAGGAGGAGGTGGAGCTTGCGTTCGCCGTCGTCCCAGCCGTAGACGCCGGTGTCCTGGCCGGTGATGCGGAGTTCCTTCGCGCCGGCGTGGACGAGCGCGCGCGCTTTCTCGACGTTCTCCTCGACGGGCGGACTGTCTATCTTCCCGGTCGCCGCCTTCGTGATGCAGTACGAGCAGTCGCTCATGCAGCCCCGAGCGATGGGGAGGATGCCGACGACGCCGTCGAGCACGGGCTCGGTCCCGGGGCCGGGCGTCGGGCATTCGCCGTTCGTGACGGCCTCGGGGACGTCGTCCCAGTGCAGTATCTGCGCGTCGACGTCGTGCTCGCGGAACTCCTCGCTCTGCGCGAGCGCCATGCAGCCCGTCACGATGAGGTCCGCGGTCTCGTCTTCCAGTTCTTTGGCCCGACGGAGCATGTTCCGCTCCGTCTTCTCCACGACCGTACAGGAGTTCATGATGGCGACGTCGGCCTCGTCGGGGCCGTCGACCTTGTAGTGGCCGGCGTCGCGGAGGGCGCTCTCGATCTGACGGCTCTCGCCGCGGTTCGAGGTACACCCGTACGTCTCGATGTGGTACCGGGCCATGCCAGTTACGCGTCCTTGCCGTCGGTCGACCAAAAGCGCGACGATACCCTCTCGAAGGCGTTCGTCGGCGCGCCACGCACTGGCACGCGACGGGTTCGGTCCTCGTCTCCGTCGCGCCGAGGGAGGGGAGCGGATGATGCCGGGACGCCGATAGAACCCTCAACGGTCGCCGGTTCCGCGCGCGACGGAAGGTTCTCGCTTTCCGATACGACGCGTCTCAGGCGTCGTTCGGCGGGCAGTCGACGGTCTCCGAGCCTTCGGACGCCCGGTACGCCGGAGGATGTTTTCACCGAGTGACGGTGCGTATCATGTGAACGCACCGCAACGAATGTCAAACGGGAAACGATTATGGTAGCGTAGTTCCACGAACTAGTGCATGGAATTCCCCGACAAACTTCGGTCGTCCACCGCCTTGCTGGTGGCGCTCCTCGTCGTCTGTTCGAGCGCCGCGAGCGTCACCGCCCTGGCGGGCGCGACGACAGCCCCCGCGAACGGAGCGTCCACGGCGTCGGTCGCCGCGACGACGCCAGCGGACAACGACACGGTCGAACCGGCAGACGAGATATTCGTCCACGAGAACGGCGACGCCGTCCTCGCGTACGAACAGAACGACACCGAGGACGGCACCGCGTCCACCGCGACCGGCCACCTCGGACTGAACGTCACCGAGGGCCTGATGCACGTGCTCGTCCGCGACGACATCGAGGACGGCACGAACGTCACGGGCGACGCGCAGGTCGTCCTGACGCCGTCGTCCCTCGCCGGGAACGGCTCGTTCCAGGCGCCGCGCCCGGAGAACCTCGAGAACCTCGACGTCGACGTGAGCGCGAAACGCACCGCGTCCGACGCGTCCGCGCGAGCGAACCTCGACATGACGTACGTCGACGACAGCGAGTACTCGATGACGTCCACGGTCGAGTCCGCGTCCACGGACGGCGAGATGTCCGTCGCGGCCAACGAGTTCTCGACGAGCGGGTCCGCGAACGTCCAGTACGCGGAGGACCTCGGGATGGTCCAGCACCGCGAGTACACGCTCGAAGAGGGCACGAACCAGTACCGCCTGCAGGCCTCCGAGGAGTACTACGTCTCGTCGTACTTCGCGAGCCAGTGGGACACGGAGGAGAACGCGACGGCAACCATCGAACAGCAGTACGCGAGTATCGCGACCGCGCTCGGCGGGAGCGCTGACGTGCGCGTGTCGAGTTACTCGTTCACCGAGGCCGACGACGGCCGGATGCTGCTCGACATCGAGTACCAGATCGTGTACTCGAACATCGACGACGCGCTCGGCCAGCAGGTCGCGCAGTCGATCACGAGCGCGGAGGACGTCGAGGTATCCACGGAGACCGCCGAAGCGGTCGGTGACGCCGTGGCGGAACTCAACGTCGACAACGTGCACGCGAACCTCGACGCCGAGGGCAAGTCGATGCAGGCGTCCTGGGACGTCCAGCTGAGCGAGTACGAGCCGCTCGTCGACGCCGGGCTCGACCTCGCGGAGGAGGCGAGCGACGACGAGAACGTGACCGAGCAGATCGAGACGGCTCGCCAGCAGTACGAGGCGATGAAGGCCTCGGAACTCGTGCAGACGTACTCCTGGGAGGGGTCGCTCTCCTCGCCGAGCGAGGACGCGGTCCGCGTCCAGGGGTCGTTCCAGTTCGACACGCAGAACTACGAGGCGTACGTCGCCGAGCTCGAGCAGCGCGACCTCCCGACCGGCGGCGAGGTGTCGTTCACGGCGACCGCGCAGACCGAGGGTGAGGAGGTCGTCGCCGAGATGGAGTACAGCGTCGAGCAGGAGAACCTCCTCGACCAGACGCTCGGGAACGTCATGGAGTCCGCGAACTCCGCGAACGCCGGGACCGGGACCGGGACGGCCGCTGGCTCGGAGAACGTCAAGCGGTTCGTCGAGGCGTTCCAGCGGTCGGAGTTCGAGAAGGCGAAGATGAACGTGAACGTCGGGAGCGACGAGGTGACGTTCCAGGCGGGCGCGAGCTTCGAGAACATGACGTCGTTCCGCGCCGTGATGCAGGACGAGTTCGGCGGGGACATCGCGTCGATGAACGCGAACCTCGGCGATGACTCGAAGGCGTACGTCGCTGTCGAGGGTGCGTTCGGCGAGAACGCCTCCGAGAGCGCGGTGCGCTCGCACAAGGCGGTCGGCGAGGACACCGAGGTCCACCTCCCCGGCGACTGGAACTCGTCCTCGACGGAGTTCCCGAAGATGGACCAGGAGGAGGCGCGTGACTACCTCGGTATCGAGGAGCCCGAGACGACGAGCGACGGGACCGGAACGGACGACGGGAGCGGTGGGCTCCCCGGCTTCGGCGTGCCTGCGGCGTTCGCCGCGGTCGCCGCGGTCTCGGCGCTCCTGCTCGGACGCCTGAACCGTCGCGACGACTGACGACTCGGTCGCCCTCCACTCGTTCTTTCTTTCGGACGCCGCGTCGACCAGCGGCAGCGCTCTCCTCGGGTCGCCCCCGGACTCGGGCGTGACGCGACCTCGCACGACGCGTGCTGTCAACCACCGAACTGCTGAAGGGGTTGGGTGTCGTCCGTCGGGTGAATGAGTGTCTCTGCGCCGCTGGACCGCCGGACCGTCGTCCTCGTGGTCACCGTCGTCGTCTGCGTGACGCCAGCGAGCGCTGGGACGGCCGCCGGCGGTGGGGCAACCGAGCACGCCACGTCGCCGACCGTCGTCGAGGACCGCGCGAGCGCGTCCGCGGCGTCGCTCGCGCCCGTGGACGTTCGTCCCCCGAACGAGTCCGTCGAGCGCGCGGACGACGTATACGTGCGGGAGAACGGCGACGCCGTACTCGTGTACGACGACGCCGAGCAGGCGGCAGCGGTCGGCGTGAAACCGACCGCCAGCGGGTTCGTCGGCGTGAATCTCACCGAGGGGCTCGTGCACGCACTGGTGCGGGACCCGGACGCGGGTACCGCGAACGTCACTGGGACCAGTGAACTCGTGCTCGCTCCCGGTTCCGTCGGCGGCGAGGGAGAGTTCCGGCTACCGCGACCCGAGTCACTCGAATCGCTCGGTGGCTCGTTCGGTCTCCACGTTACGCGGACAGAGGCACGGGGGGACCTGTACTTCGACGCGTCGTATCGACCCGCGAACGGAAGCGGGCCGCTGTCGCGGATCGAGTCCGCGAGGACGAGCGGCGAGGTCGTCGTCGACGCGGACACCGTCCGCGCGAACGGACGGGTGTCCGCGTTCGCACCCGGCGCCGACGGCGTCGTAGGGGAACGGACCTACGCGGTCGAGGAACGCTCGACCGCGGGTGGAGCGAGCGCGTACGAGCTCGCTGCGACCGAGCAGTTCCGCGTCGCCGACGCGCGCGCAGGTCGGTGGGACTCGCGGGCGAACGCGACCGCGACGCTCGACGCGCAGTACCAGCGGGTCGCCGCCGCGCTCGGCGGGAACGCCACGGTCAGCGTGCGGTCGTACGAGTGGGCGGACAACGGGACGGTAGACGACAGGGTGACGGTGACGTACGCGGTCGTGTACGAGGGCGTCGACGAGGCGGTCACGGAGGCTGTCACGCGATCGGTTCTCGAGACGGATTCGGTGGACGCGTCTGCGGAGACAGCAGCGGCAGTCGGTGACGCGATTGGGGCCGTCGACGTCGATCGAGTCCGAGTCCACCTCGCGTCGGATGGGCAGCGCGTCCGCCGGACGTGGAACGTGAGTCTCTCGAACTACGACGACCTCGTCCAGGCCGGCTTCGCGCTCGGCATCGAGCACAGCGACAGCGAGACGCTGACCGAGGAGCTCGAGCTGGCACGCTCGAAGTTCGATGCCAGTCGAGCCGCGAATCTGACCCATTCGGTCACCTGGGAGGGCGACCTCACCTCCGTGTCTGAGAGTCGCGTGAACGCGACCGGCGAGGTTCGGTACCGGACGGAGAACTACGAGGCGTACGTCGACGAACTGGACGACCGCTACATCCATCCGCGAACCGAGATATCGGTCGGCGGTGGAGGCGTCACGGACGGCGAGCAGGTCTCGGTCGGATTCCAGTACAGTCTCGAACGGGAGGAGCTCCTCGACCGAGGCCTGGACGTCGTCGTGAACGCGGAGACGCCGGCGACGGTGGAGTCCGAGCGACTGGAGCGATTCCTCGCCGCGGTCAATCGGGCGAGCCTCGAACGCTCCCGGCTGGACGTCGCGGTGGACAATGGCACTGTGACCCTCGAAGGCGGTGCCGGCTTCGAGAACGCGACCGCACTCCGGCCGGTACTCGCCGACGCGTTCGGTCGGGACGTCTCGGCACTCTACGCAGGGCTCGACGAGGAGGCGGAGGATTCGAGGACGTACGTCCGCCTCGACGGGGCGTTCGGCGAGAACGCGACGACGGCGGCGGTCCGCCGACACGAGGCCGTCGGCGAGAACACGACCGTTCATCTCCCCGAGGACTGGGACGAGGAGGACGAGACGTTCCCCAGCCTGGACCGGCTGGACAGTGGCATCTACGTCGGGCTGTCCGGGTACCACCGCGGAGACCTCGTCGTCGAGTCGACGACCGAACCGGAGCGCACCGACACCGAGGACGGCGGGATTCCAGGGTTCGGCGTACCGACGACCGTTGGGACGTTTGCGCTCCTCGCAGCACTGAGCGTGCGCCGGAATCGTCGCCGACGCCAGTGACGTCGCGATGCGCGGGCGGAGGCGGCCGGGTCGCGGTCAGTGCTGCTGGTCGTAGTCGTCGACGATGGCGGCGCCGCTGGACGCGCCGATGCGGACGGCGCCGGCGTCGAACATCTCGCTCGCGGTCGAGTAGTCCCCGACGCCGCCGCTGGCCTTGACGGGCAGGTACTCACTCATGAGCGCGACGTCGTCGACCTCGGCGCCGCCGTCGGCGAACCCCGTGGAGGTCTTGACCATGTCGGCGTCGGCCGCTCTGGCGGCCTCGCAGGCGGCGTGCTTCTCCTCGTCCGTGAGGAGCGCGGTCTCGATGATGACCTTCACCGGAATGGGGACGGCGGCGACGAGGTCCGCGAGCTCGCGCTCGACGGCGTCGACGTCCCCAGCTTTGAGGCGACCGATATTGACGACGACGTCGAGCTCGTCGGCGCCGTCGTCCCACGCGCGCGTCGCCTCGTCGAGCTTCGCGCCCGGCGCGTGCTGGCCCTGTGGAAACCCGACGACGGTCGCGAGCGTCACGTCGGGCGCGTACTCGCTGGCTTCGGCGACGTAACACGGCGGGATGCACGCGTTCATGCCGTACTCGCTTGCGGTGTCGAGGACGGTCTCGACGTCCGCGAGCGTCGTCTCCGGGCCGAGGACTGTGTGGTCGATGCTGGCGGCGAGTTCCTCGCGATTCATGTGCACGTACTCCCGGCGCTCGGAGATTAAACCCGGCGACATCGCGTCCCTCGGCGCGGCGTCGTCCAGTCCGCGAGTCACCGGCGGGCGGCGCGGCGATGCAGGCGGTGCGTCCACGCGGTCCAGACGCCGACGAGGAGCCCGACGAGGTGCGCGCCGTTCAGCCAGTCGAACGCGAGGTAGGGGCCGGTCGCGACGTCCGCGAGGACGGTCGCGGTGGCGGTGACGCCGAAGACGGCGGCGACGCGCTCGCCGGCGGTGGTCCGGTCGAGGACGCCGTACACGGAGAGGGCGTCGCGGTCGAGGGAGACGCCGGCGACGGGGAGGCCGAGCGCGTACCCGGCGACGGCGTACGCGAGCCCGCTGGCGCCGTACGCGGTCACGGGCCGGACGGTGAACGCGGCCTTCGAGAGGTAGCCGCCGAGGGCGGCGAGGACGGCGGCCGCGAGCAGGAACGCGACGTAGTCACGGCGCCGGAAGTGCGGTTCGACGACGGTGCCGACGACCGCGAGGACGACGACGTTCGCGGCGAGATGCGGGAGGTCGCGGTGCAGGAGCGGGGAGAGCAACCATGCGAGCGCGGGTTCGCTGACGAACACGGACGCGGTGACGACGCCGATGGGCGCGTCGAGCCGGAGTGCGGTGACGGCCTGCACGAGGAAGACGAGGAGGACGCTCGCGACGACGAGCGCCGTCACTGGCGCGTCGCGCTCGCGGACATCGGCGGCGAACGCGCTCGCGGCGCGGCCTGCGAGCGCGACCGGCGACTCCGCGTTCGCGTCGCTCACACTCGAAGAGGGGGCCTCCGGCCGGTTAAGGTCTGCTGCCGGCGAGACGGCGTTCCCGCGGGTCGCCGGGTCAGCGCAGGTGGGCGTCCGCGCGGTAGTCCGCGGTGAGGTCCGCGGCCATCACGAAGTCCGGTTCGTCGCTGATGCCGGCGCGGACGAGGCTCGCGTCGGAGACGTGGCGGGCGGTCTCCGGGATGAGGACGCGCGTCTCGGTCGCGTCGACGCCGGCGGCGTCGCGGGCGATGCCGGCGACGAGCGCGCGCAGCGCAGCCACGGAGTCCCAGCCGGCGACGCCGTACTCGACGTGCGTGCGCTCGACGCCGTCGTCGTCCTCGCGCTCGTAGTCGCGGACGCGATAGGAGACGGCGTGCGTCCCGCGGTCGCTCCGCACCGCGAGGAGCTCGCGGTCGTCGGCGGCGGCGGCGAAGGACTCGCGCGTGAGTTCGCTGACCGCCCAGGACTCGTCGGCGGTGAGGCCGAGGCCGCCGAGGTGCTCGCGCGCGTCGCTCGCCGTCCAGTACGACCACGCCGCGTTCACGTCATCGGTCACGCGGTAGCCGTCGGGGACGGTGGCGTCCGCGTCCGGGTCGGGGTGCATCCAGCGGAACTCGGTCGCGGGCGCGAACCCGACGCCCCGCGAGTGCCCGAGGCCCGCCATGTTCCACGAGAACACCATGTTCCGCGCGACCGTCGCACCGCGCTCGCGCGCCCAGTCCCACATCTCGTGAGTGAGTTCCTTCCCGATGCCCGCGCCGCGGTACTCTGGGTCGGTCCGCATCCCCTGACACCACGCCTCGTGCTCGCTGAGCAGGACGACCTGCGCGATGGAGACCACCGCGTCGTCCACCTCGGCGACGCACGTGAACTGCCTGTCCTGCGCGTCCGGGTCGTCGGCCTCGATCCAGTCGTGGTAGACGTCCGGGATGTAGTCGCTGCCGTCGCGGTCGCTCCACGTGTCCGCGGTGAACGCCGCGACGTCGTCGTAGTCGTCGTGGGTCGCACGCCGGTACGTCGCGTCCGCCGCGGCGGTCGCGTCGACGCCGCCGTCGGTCGCGAGCGCGGTCGTCGCCGTCGCGTTCGCGCCGACGTTCTCGGCGCCATCATCGTCGTCGCGCATCGTCACTCCCAGGGTACCGACCGCTCGTGTATCTCGCCGGCGAGGTCCTCGCCCATCGCGGCGGCGGGGTCGTCGCGGTTCGCGAGCACCCACATGAGCTTCACCTTCGCCGTCCCCGGGAGGACGTCCTCGCCCTCGACGACGCCGGCGGAGAGCAGGTCGCGGCCGGTGTCGTACACGCGGTCGCAGACGCGGCCTTCGAGGCACTGGCTCGTCATCGCGACGGTCGTCCCGTCGTCGACGAGCGATTCGAGCGTCGGGATGAGGTCCGTGTGGACGTGCCCGAGCCCGGTGCCTTCGACGACGACGCCCGCCTTCCCCTCGCAGCGCTCGAGGAACGCGGGGTCCATGCCGGGCGTGAACTTCACCAGTTCCACGTCCGACGCGAGCGCGGGCTCGATATCGAGGTCGACGCCGTCGCGTTCGGCGTGCTCGCGGCGGAACGTGATGGCGTCGGACTCGCTCTCGGCGGCGGCGTCGTAGTCGACGACGCCGAGCGGTTCCGCGCCGACGGTCTCGAACGCGTCGCGCCGACTCGTGTGGTTCTTGCGCACGCGAGTGCCGCGGTGGAGCGCGCAGTCGTCGTCGCTCTCGCTCGCGTGCATGCAGACGAGGACCTCCGCGCAGTCGCTCTTGGCGGCCTCGACCGCGCACACCGCGTTCATCACGTTGTCCGACGACGGTCGGTCCGCGGACCGCTGACTGCCCGTGAACACGACCGGGACGGGCGTGTCGAGCATGAACGCGAGCGCGGACGCGGAGTACTGCATCGTGTCCGTCCCGTGCATCACGACCACGCCGTCCGCACCCGCCTCGATCTCCTCGTGGACCGCGTGCGCGAGCTCCTGCCAGATGCCGGGCTCCATGTTCTCGCTGAGGATGTTCGCGACGACGCGCCCGCGGTAGTTCGCGCGGCCGGCGAGGTCCGGGACCGCACGCAGCACGTCCTCCGCGTCGAACTGCGCCGTCACCGCACCGGTGCGGTAGTCGACGGTCGAGGCGATGGTGCCACCGGTGGAGATGAGGCTAATCGTCGGGAGCGCCTCGTCGAACTCGATGGTCGAACTCTCGCCCTCGTCGGGGTCGTCGCCCTCGATGTCGTACACGCCGGACTCGAGCACGTCGACGTCGGCGCTGTCGCGGTCCACGCCGACGTTGTACCCGCCGTCGAGCTTCACGACGAGCTGGTCGGCGTCACTGGACGGCAACAGGACGCCCTCGTAGGTCTGGTCCGCGCGGTCGACGCGAACGCGGTCGCCTGGATTCATACACCCCGCTACTCCGCGCGCGGACCTAAAGGCTACTCAATCGGCAGCGGTCGGTGCCGTCGCACCATCCGGCCAGCCCCAGAAGTTTACGTCTCGTGCAAACTACTGGCGTCCGTGACGCCTCGTCGATCTCGATGCGAGTGCGACAGCCACCGCAGACACGACCACCACCGCACCCGCACCGCGCCCTGCCTTTCCCCTGCTCGCAGCGCGCGCAGTTCCGCGCGCGTCGCTCGCGGTCCGGTAGACGGGGCAAGTCGCAGGTTCGATCGCCGGCGGGCGCGCGGTGATGTAGCGGCGTGACCGACGGCGAACGCCGCTGTATCGATACTGCGCGAGGGACGCCGAGCGAACGCCAGTGAGCGAGAAGTCGGCTGGGAGGACGAGGTGCGGTGCCGTCGCGGTCGCGGTTGCGGTCGCGACCAGCGCACCCACCGCGAGCGCTCGGAGAGCGCGAGCGGCCTTTTTTCATCAACGTTTTTTCAAGGAGTGGTGGCCCGCAGGGCCACCCGACGTAGAAAAAAGGTTGTGCGAAAAGCCCATGTCAGTTCGAGAGGAAGTACGGGGTATGAGCGACGGGTCGAAGGAGGAGACCGTCGAGAAGTCCACGGACGAGTTGCTGTCCGAGACGGACGACATCTTGAGTGGACTGGACGACGGCGGCAGCGGTGACGCGGACGCGTCCAGTGCCGCGTCTGGACGTGGTTCGAGCGTCGACGATGCCGTGACCGACCTGGACGCTGAGGCGGGAACCCGGGACCGGAGTACCAACCAGGGAACGGGAGGCACGGACGCCGCTTCGGGGTCGACCGCGACGGACGACCGCGGGTTCCGGAAGTACTTCGACCCGTCGAGCGCGGGCATCTCGGCGGTGCTCGTGTTCGCGGGGGCGATGGCCGGTGGCGTCGTCCCGATTCCATTCGTCGGTGGACTCGCGCGACTGCTCGGCGTCGGCGTCGGCGCGTTCGCGCACGGCCTCGGCGCGAGCGACAGCCGGTACGCGGAGACGCTCGTCGCGAGCGGCGTCGTCGGGTTCCTCGTCGCGGTCCTCACAACCAACATGTTCGTCACGCTCTCGGGCGTCGGCGTGCCCGTCCTCGCCGTCTCGACGATAGCGACGATGCTCGTCGCGCTCGTCGGCCACTACTTCGGGCGCGACCTCCGCGCCGGCCTCACCGCCGACGTCGACGGCGGGAACGGTGGCGGGCAGGACGACGACGTCCCCGGCTGGTGACACCGTCGACCACTCCTCTCAGTCGTCGGTCGCGAGCGTCCAGCCGTCGGTCGCGTGCTCGACGAGCCCGTTCTCCTGGAGGTCCACGAGCACCTCCTCGATCATGCCCGGTGGGGCGTCCACCGCGTTCGCGAGTTCGACGACGCTCCGGGGCTCCTGTTTGACCGCGGAGAGGACGTCCGCGTACATCCCGGAGTCCTGGCCGGCGCCGACCGCCTCCGTGATGCGTTCGAGGACGTCCGTCATCCGGCCCTGCACGTACCGCTGCGCGAGACTCAGTTCGTTCTCCAACTCCTCCAGGCGCGCCAGGTCGCCGAGGAGTTCGTCCGTGTCGTGGTCCTCGTCCGCGTCCTGAATCTCCAGGCTGAGGTGCGTGCAGTGGTTCAGGTTCAGGGACTTCGACGCCGGGTACGCGCTCTTCGTCGCGAACCCATAGGGCGAGACGTTCACCTCCAAGCGGAGGTTCCGCGCGATGTGGAAGTACTTCCGACGCTGGTCGTCGGTGTGACTCTCGATGAGGCCCGCGGTCTCGAGCTTCCGGAGGTGCTCGATGACGGCCTTCGGGGAGACGCCGAGGTACTCGCTTATCTCCGTGACGTAGCACGGTTTCCGAGCGAGCAGGCGGAGGATCCGCCGTCGGTTCTCGTTCCCGAGGAGGTCCAGTAGGGCCGCGGAGTCCATTCAGCTATGGGTTGACGGCGAGCGCGTAAAAGAATGTCTGCTGTCGTCGACCGGGCGAGGTCAGCGCCGGCCGGCGATTCGCTGGTCGATCGACGGCGCGTGCATCCCGTCGGTCGCGGTCAGCGCGTCCGGACCGTTCCCGTTCCCGCCACCGCTATCGTTTCCACCGCCGTTCCCGCTACCACCGCCGTTCCCGCTACCACCGCCGTTCCCGCTACCACCGCCGTTCCCGCTACCACCGCCGTTCCCGCTACCGCCACCGCTCCCGCTACTGCCTGGCCCACTGCCGGAGGAGTTTCCCGGGGTCACGCTCCCGTTCGAGCCGTTCACCGTCGGTCCCTGGACCGTGTCGTTCCCGGGGTTTTCGACGCCCGGGCCGCCTTCGCTACCGTTGGGGGCGCCGGGCGCGCCGTTCCCCGGCGTGGAGTTGTTCGCGCCCGGTGCGCCGTTCCCCGGCGTCCCGTTCTGGCCGGGCGGACCGGCGCCACCGGGGCCCTTGCCGGGCGTGCCGGCGGGTGGGCCGCCGACGCCGACGCTGAGGTTCCGCGCGACGGCGGCGACCTCAGGGCCGGTCATGTTCCGCGCGCTCGTCCGGAGTTCCGTCAGGCGCGTCGTATTCACGCCGGCCTTCCGGGCGCGGTCGCTCGTGGCGTTGAGCGCGCTCTGGAGCGCGTCGATGCGAGCGGCGAGCGCGCTCATCCGGGCGGTGTACGCGACGTCGCTCATGTCGTCCTTCTGCGCGAGCAGGCGCTCCTTCTGGTTCTGGAGTGCGTTCAGGCGGTTCGTCAGGGCGTTCGCGCGTTTGTCGACGAGGGCGTCGGCGCTCGCGTTGCTCTGATTCCACTCGGCGGCGAACATGCCCTCGTCGACGGAGGCGTTCGCGTCCGAGGCGCTCGCTTGCATGAACGCGGACATCTCCGCGCCCATGCTGGCGTTGCTCCCGTTCGGTGCCGTCGAACCGGCGTCGCCGACGGCCTGCTGCTGGCTTCCGACGGCGGCGGGCCCGAGCGGGCCGGCCGCGGCGACGGAGACCGCACCGAGGACCGCGAACAGCACGAGGGAGACGGCGAGGGTCGTTCTCATCACTTCGTCGGAAGACTGCCAGACCCTAAAAGGAGGTCGTTCGTTTCGGACCGTTCAGACCCGTTTCGGGCGCGCGACTCGACCGTTCAGGAGCGTTCAACCCGCCGCAGTGTGTCGGTTCTTCGTTCGTCGACGCCGCCGCCAGTACCGCGGCGACCATGGGCGAGTGCGGGGGTCGACGCCGAGCGTCCGTGCGAGGACCACGGCGGCGTGCCGACCGGAGCGAAAGCGCCGCACCGGCGTGCCGACCGGAGCGAGAGCGCCGCGGTCGTGCCTGGTCGGTTCGCCGGTCGTTCCGTCGGGCGTTTCGAACCCCGAACCCCCGGAAGGCTTTTGGTAACAAGTATCATGGACTAGGATGCGAGATGTTCGAGGAGTTCTCAAGCGGCTACTACCTCGGGCGACTGTACGTCACGCCGTCGCGCGAGGAGCGTGCGCTCATCGAGCGCACCACGCACGAACGGGTCAGCGAGCAACTGTACACGGCGGCCTCGGAGACGTCGACACCGGAATCGCTCGTGATGAAGCTCGACACGGCGCACTTCCCGGTGCACGGCGACGACGGCGTGCCCGCGGAGACCCTCGCCGTCCCGGAGGAACTGCTCTCGTCGCTCGACGTCGGGAACCCGCCGACGTTGACCGAGGTGTTCCTCGCGAAGGCCGACCGCGCCCAACAGCTCCTGCGGTTCACGCGCCCGACCGCCGGCGACGACGACGAGGACGACGACGGCGCCACGCGATTCGGCCCGGGCGGCCCGAGCGGCCCGCGTGGACCGTCCGGGCCGGGTGGCCCGAGCGGTACCTGAGCCGGCCCCAGGGTGCGGGACCGGACGCTGTCGGCGGGCGCTGCGTGCTGGTCGCCCCGTGCTTCGCGTCGCGAGTCCCGGAAGCGTCAAGGCGCCGGCCACCGGCGTCGTAGACGATGCTCGACGAGTTGCTCGGGCGCGCCGCCCTGAAGGACCGCATCGACGAGCTAGCCGACGAGAAGCGACGGCTCCGCGAGCAGCTGGACGCCGAGGAACGCCGGCGGTCGGAGGCGGCGAGCGCGCGCCAGGACGCCGAGGAGCGCGTCAACCGGCTCGAGGACAAGATCGCGCAGCTCGAGGGGGAACTCGAGCGGGAACGCGACCGCGATGGCGACGCGTCGCTCGCGTATCGACGCGTCGAGGCGCTCCGCGGCGAGCGCCTTGACGCCGTGGTGGGGCGACTCCGGAGCGTCGACGCCGGCGCGGAGGGCGCTCTGACGGCGTACGTCGACGATGGCGACCTCCCTGACGCGGTCGCCGAGGCGTTCGGGGACCGTGCCGCGCTCGTCCAGCGCGCCGCGCCGTGTCTCGCGCTCGCGGACGACGCCGGGGTCGTGAGCGCGACGCTCGACGTCCCCGCCCCACCCGAGGCGTTCTGCGAGTGGAGCGACGGGTTCCGCGTCGACGACGAGTGGCTGCGGCCGACCGGGTCGTTCGCGCTCGCGCTCGTCCGCGCTGGCGTGTTCGCCGTCGGCGAGTACGACGGCCGCGAGCGCGTCTCCGTCCGCGGGTTCCGGAGTGACGTGAAGGGCGACCACTCGAAGGGCGGGTTCTCGCAGGGGCGGTTCGAGCGCCGTCGGGACGCCCAGATCGACGAGCACCTCGCGGACTGCGAGGCCGCGGTCCGCGACGTCGACCCGGAGCGACTGTACGTCGTCGGCGACGCTCGCCTCGTCGACGCCGTCGACGTGGACGCGACCGCGACCGCCGCCGTCGACGCCAGCGGCGACCCCGAGGACGCGCTCGACGACGCGTTCTACGAGTTCTTCACGACGACGCTCCGCGCTATCTGAGCGGGACTGAGAGCCGCAGCGCGTGCCGTCCCCACCGACTGCCCCCATCGGAGCGTGCCGTCCCCACCGACTGCCACCCTCAGAGCGTACCGTCGTCGCCGCGCCAGCGGCCGTCGTCGGCGTCCGGGTCGCGCGTCGTCCCCGCGATGGGGAGTTCGATCGTGATGCTCGTGCCGTCGTCGACCGTTATCGACACGGAGCCGTGGAGGCGTTCGACGCCCCAGGTGACGATCCACAGGCCGAGTCCGCTCCCGTGTTCGAGCGCGGACTCCTCGCCGCTGCGGAGCGCGGCCAGTTCGACGTCGGGGATGCCCGGGCCGTCGTCCGCGACGGTGAGTTCGACGACGTCGCCGTCGACGCGACCGCTGATGCTGACCGAGCACGCGGCGTCGTCGTCCGGACGTCCGTGTTTCACTGCGTTCTCGACGAGGTTCGAGATGACGGCGTAGACGACCGTGCTCCGGGCGACCGCGACGTCAGGGACGTCCACGTCGAACGCGACGTCGGAGTGTTCGTGGGTCGTCGAGTCGACGAGGTCGCCGACGAGCGCCGCGAGGGACCGCGCGTCCTCGTCGTCGGTCGCCATGATCGTCTCGACCGTCCGCGCCTTGTGCGAGAGGTCGACGAGTTCCTCCGCGACCGCCGCGATCTCCGCGGCGACCGCGGCGTCGGCGTCGTCGAGTCGCGCTTCGAGTTCGCGAGCGCGGCCGGTGACAACGTTCATGTCGTTCCGGAGGTTGTGCCGGAGGACGCGATTGAGGACGGCGAGGCGTTCCTCGCGGCGCTCGGTCTCGGTGACGTCCCGGAACACGAACACGCGCCCGACCTCCTGCGCGTGCTGGTCGACGACGGGCGACTGCTCGATGGCGTACCGGCGCGTCCCGCTCGTGTTCCAGAGGTGCGCGTTCTGGTCGAACGTCCCGTCGACGAGCGTCTCCGCGTCGACGAGCGCGTCGATCTCCGCGCCGAGCGCGTCGTCGGGGTCGACGCCGAGGACGCGGCCGGCGACGGGGTTGCATTCGACGACGCGGTTCCGGTCGTCGACGACGAGCACGCCGTCGCGGAGGCTCTTCGTGACGACGTGCTGGCCGAACCGGCGCGTGGCGGGGACGTTCTCGAGGAAGTCGTACCGGAACATCGCGTTCCCGAACGCGATCGCGGACACCGCGAGCGCGTACGGCGTGATGTTCAGGCCGCGCAGTGGCGTGACGTCACCCATGGAGAACAGCGAGACGAGGAGGGGTATGGCGACGCCGACGAGGAGCGCGATCGTCTGGTCGCGGTAGAGGTGACCGGCCGTGAGGCCGAACCGGACGATGACGGCGGCGCCGGCGAACGTGACGGCGAACAGGTAGAGGCTGAGTGCGAACGTCAACGGCCCGAGGTCCTGGTCGACGAGGTGGAGGCCGCCGACCTCGACGAAGTCGTACTGTTTCCAGACGAGCGTCCCGGGGTCGGCGAAGAGGACGGCGACGAAGACGACGGTCGGCGCGACGAGGAGCGCGAACCGACGCCGTGTGAGTTCCGCGCCGTATCCGGCGTACTCGAACGCGAACCACAGCCAGAACACGGGAACCACCGCGGCGTACACCCAGTGCATGCGTTCGAGGAACAGTCGTATGCCATGCGTCTCGACGAGGAGGCCGACGCACGTCGTCGCCGCCCACGCGGCGAGGAGGACGCAGAGCACGCCGAAGGGACGCGACGCCGGTCTGTCGCGGTGCCGGTGAGCGGCCACGCTGAGCGCGAGCGTCGCCACCGTCGCCAACACGAGCCCGATGACGTACGGGGACGCGAGAACCGCGAGCATCGAATCGACAGGACGTACGAGAGGTTAGGCCATAAAGCCTCTCGCTGATTCCGGCTGGTGTTTCTGGTTATCACCGCCACATCTCCGTGGTATCGGTGAGTCGTGGCGAGACGCAGCGACCACCCGCCGTGGGTGTCGAGCACCCGACAGCAACGCCATCGGCGGCGGGGGGAGAGCACGCGCGACCGTCGGCCTGGAGCGACTGCGAGCGTACGACCGTCGACTCCTCGGGGAGGAACCGAGCGCGCGCCGACGTCCGGCAAGGTTCAAGCGAGGGGGGGTCGTCGTCGGGAGTATGCGGATAGCCATACTCGCCCACGAGCAGTTCCCCGGGCGCGCGAAGACCGCGCTCGGCGTGCTCCGGTACGGCGACCACGACGTCGTCGCCGTCCTCGACCGCGACAACGCGGGGGACCGCGTCAGCGATCACGTCGCCGGCGTCCAAGACGCGCCCATCGTCGCGTCGATGACCGACGCGCCGGACGCGGACGCGCTCGTCGTCGGCATCGCCCCGATCGGCGGCGGGTTCGAGGAGTCCTGGCGCGACGACGTCCGCGTCGCGCTCGAACGCGGCTGCGACGTCGTCTCCGGGCTCCACCACTTCCTCGCGGACGACGACGAGTTCGCCGCGCTCGCCGCCGAGAACGGCTGCGAGCTCGACGACGTCCGCCGACCGCCCGAGGACCTCGGGGTCGCGGACGGCGTCGCGAGCCAGGTGGACGCCGAGGTCGTCCTCACCGTCGGCACGGACTGCTCGGTCGGGAAGATGACCGTCACCGAGGAGCTCGCGCACGCCGCGACGGCTCGGGGCGTCGACGCCGCGGTCGTCCCGACCGGCCAGACGGGGATCATGATAGAGGGCTGGGGGACGTGCGTCGACCGCGTCGTCAGCGACTTCACCGCGGGCGCGGTCGAGGAGATGATCCTCGAGGTCGGCGACGACCACGACGTCCTGTTCGTCGAAGGCCAGGGCGCCATCACGCACCCGGCGTACTCCGCCGTCACGTGCGGAATCCTCCACGGCTCGCAACCCGACTCGCTCGTGCTGTGTCACGAGGCCGGCCGAGAGGTCGTCCACGGCTACGAGGAGTACGCGCTCCCCGACCTCGGGACGGCCGTCGACCTCTACGAGTCCCTCGCCGCGCCCGTACACGATGCCGACGTCGTCGCCGGCGCGCTCAACACCGTGAACGTCGACGCCGACGGCGACGCCCGGAGCGCGGTCGCGGACTACGAGACCGCGCTCGGCGTCCCCGCGGGCGACCTCGTCCGGTTCGACGACGACCGCGAGCGCGTCCTGGAGGCGGTCCTGTGACGCTCGAACTCGACGCCGAGCGCGTGGCCCTCCCGCTCGCGGACACGTTCACCATCTCCCGTGGGAGCCAGGACGTCGCGGAGAACGTCGTCGTACGCGTCAGGACCGACGAAGGAGGGACCGACGCGGTCGGCGTCGGTGCGGCCGCGCCATCGCGTCACTACGGCGAGACCGCGGCGACCGTCGAGGCCGTGCTCCCGGACCTCGAAGCCGCCATCGCCGACGTCGACCCGTTCCGGACGCGCAGGATAGAGGCGGCGTGCCGGCGCGCGGTGAACGACAACCCGGCCGCGCGCGCCGCGGTCTCCGTCGCGGTCCACGACCTCGTCGCGAAACGCCTCGACGTCCCCCTCCACCGCTACCTGGGACTCGACCCGGAGGCCGCGCCGGCGACGTCGTTCACCATCGGCCTCGACACCGTCGAGCGCATCCGCGAGAAGGCCGAGCGCGCCGCGGACGCCGGCTACGAGACCCTGAAGGTGAAGGTCGGCACGGACCGCGACCGCGCGGTCGTCGACGCCGTCCGCGAGGGCGCGCCCGACGCGACCCTCCGCGTCGACGCGAACGAGGCGTGGACGCCGAAGGAGGCGGTCCGGAAGACCGAGTGGCTCGCCGACGCCGGCGTCGAGTTCGTCGAACAGCCCGTCTCCGCGACCGACCCCGACGGCCTCCGGTACGTCTACGAGCGCTCGCCGCTCCCCATCGCGGTCGACGAGTCCTGCGTCGTCCCGAGCGACGTCCCCCGGGTCGCCGACCGCGCGGACATCGTGACGTGCAAGCTCATGAAGTGCGGCGGCGTCCAGGCCGCCCGCGACCTCTTCGCCGCCGCGCGAGCGCACGGCATGCAGACGATGCTCGGGTGCATGGTCGAGACGAACGCCGCCATCGCCGCCGGCGCGCACCTCGCGCCGCTCTGCGACCACGTCGACCTCGACGGGTCGCTGCTGCTCGCCGACGACCCCTACGACGGCCCCGTCCGCGAGGGCGGCGCCATCGCGTTCGACGACCGACCCGGGACCGGCGCCGTCGAACGCTGAGCGGGGCGGAACGCGGCCCGGTCAGGCGATGGCCGTCGTCGCGACCGCCGCGACGTCGGCGGGGTCGGCGGCCGCGAGGCGGTCGTCCGCGAGCGCGAACGCGTCCGGGTCGAGGACGCCGGCGGCGGCGAGGTCGTCGACGCGCGCGTCGACCGACGCTGGACTGGCGAGACCGCTGTCGGCCGCCCAGTCCCGGAGCGCGTCGCGGTCGACGTCGGCGCGGGCCGCGGCGAGCACGGCCGCGGTCGCGGCGTCCGAGTCGCCGGTGCCGCGCGTGCGCCCCATGGCGTCGTGGATGGCGGTGAAGTCGGCGGCCGCGTCCGCGCCGGCGACGCGCTCGAACCCGGCGCCGAACGCGTTCACGGTGCGCGCGGTCTCCGGGACCGCGAACCCGAGGCGGACGTAGACGCCCCGGAAGACGAGGTAGCCGCCGACGAGCACGCCGAGCGCGGCGACCGCGAGGAACCACGGCGCGGGGCTCGTCCGGGCGGCGACCGCGACGACGGTCACCGTCGCGATGACGAGCAGGAGCGTCTCGAGCGCGGCGATGACGAGGTTCGCGGCCTTCGACGGGTCGAGGAGCCGCGAGGGGTCGCGGAGGTCGGCGCGTGTCAGGTACGCGACGTCGTCGACGAACAGCTGTCCGCGGCCGCCGCGCGCGTCGAACCGGCCGGCGTACAGTCCCCACGCGCCCACGGCCAGCAGCACGCCGACGCCGGCCGTGACGAACCCTTCGAGCATGACGAGACAACCATGCGTGTTCAGATTATTAAGATTATGGGCCGGAGCGGGTCGAATTAGCGCGGGTCGAAACCGGGCGTCGTCCTCGACGTCCGTCACTCGGCACCGCCCCGACGTTCGCTACTTCGCGTCGTCGAACGCGAGTCGCGCCGAGAGCCGCCTCGGGGCGGCCGCGGGACGGGTTCCGGTCGTGCGACCGACGGTCGCCTCGGCGACCGCGTCCGCGACCGTCGCGGCGAGCGCGTCGACGTCCCGGTCGCGTTCCCGGCCGGTCGCGACGTCGGTCACGGGCAGTGCCCCGTCGGGGGACTCGTCGTCGCCGACGACGACGTACCGGGGGACGCGTTCGCGTTCCGCGCGCTCGATGCGTGCACCGACCGAGCGCGCGCGGTCGTCGACGTCGACGCGAACCCCTGCGTCCGCGAGCGCCGCGGCGATGGCGGCCGCGCGCTCGACGTGGTCGTCGGCGACGGGGACGAGTCGGACCTGGGTCGGGGCGAGCCAGTCCGGGAGCGGCGTCGAGGTGCTCGCGTCCTCGTCCAGCGTCGGGGCGCTCGCGTCTCCCTCCGGCGTCGGCGCGCCTTCGGTGGTCGTGGACGCGCCGGCGTCGCAGATTGCGGCGACCGTCGCGTCGAGCGCCCCCGCGGGCGCCGCGTGAACGACCGAGGGGACGGGGTCGACGTCGGGCGCGAAGTGCCGGAGGCCGTCGTCGTCGAGGCGGACCACGCCGGTCCGGAGCGCGTCGCCCTCGGGCGTGGCGACCGCGACCGCGACCCGGAGCGGCCACGCCGCGGGCCCGGTCTCGTCGACGTTGACGAGCACGGGCGCGTCGACGCGTGCCGCGAGCGCCCCCGCCCACTCGTTCGCGTCGTCGAACCCAGGAGTAGTCGTGACGACCGGCAGCGGGTCGAGCGCGCAGTCCTCCGCGAGCGAGTGCGCGAGCGCGGCGTGGTCGGCGACCGCGTCGCGAGCGGCCGCGTCGGTCGCGTGGACCTCGTGGACCGCCGGCGCGCACGACCCCGCCGACAGCGCATCCCGCGTGCCCGAACTCCCATCCCACGTTCCGGTGGCGGCGGGGGCCGGGGCGTCGGCGTCGAAGACCGCGAGCGGGGCGTCGGTCGCATCCACGCCGGCGTCCGCGAGCGTCGCGAGCGCCGTCCCCGCGCCGAGCGCGTCCGGGAGCACCCGTCGGTCCGCGAGCGCGACCCCGTGCCCGCCGGCGTCGAGCGTCGCCGCGTACGCTCGCACCGCGTCGTCGTCGAGGTCGAGCGCGCGCGGGCCGGCCACCCGCTGCGGCGACGGCGCTCGCTCCGCGACGAGGCCCGCGACCGCGTCCGCGAGCCGGTCGCGGACGGACGCACCGGCGGGCCGCAGGCGAGCGGCCGGGTCGAGCGGGTCGCGGTCGGCGACCCCGAGCGCGCGAGCGCGGTCGCCGCGGTCCGGCGGTGCCGCCCCCGACGGCGAACGCGTCGTGCGCGGCGGCGCGGGAAGCGACGGCACCACCGCACGGACCGCCCGCACGACCCCCGAACCCCGAGCGCGGTCGTCGACGAACGCGTCCGCCGGCTCGCGTCCACCATCCGGCGTGACCACCACCCAGTCGCCCTCGGTCGTGGACCTGTCCTGGCCCTCGACCGTGGCCCCGTCGCGACCCGCTTCCGCAGCGCTCGTGGCGGGGTCGACCGTGCACGCGGCGGTCGCGAACGGGTGCGCCTTCGCCTCGACGTCCACCGCGTACCGCCACCCGAAGCCGGCGGCCGTCGTCGCGAACCCCGCGGCGGGCCCGGTCCCGGCCTCGACACCGTCGAACGACCCGTCGTCGGTCGCGACCGCCGCCGGGAAGCCGTCCCAGACCCCGGCCGCCGCCGTCGGCGACGCCGCACGCGCGCTCAGGAGCGCGGACGGGACCAGGACGACGTCGTCCACGCGCAGGTCCGCCGCCGCCTCCCGGACCGCACGCGCGCCGGCCGCACGTACCGCGCCCGGAGCCGTCCCATCGCCCGACTCGACCGTCGCGAACGCGACGAGCGCATCCTCGAACGACGCCGACGCCACCGCCGCCTCGGACGCCGTCGTCGCCGCACGCTCGTCCGCGTCGTCCCGGTCGAGCGCCCGGTCGCCGCGCGAGAGCGACACCGCGTCGACGTGCACGAACAGCAATCGCATACCCCGACTACCCGACGCGGCGAGAAAAAAGACGCGAGCCCCGACCGCCGCGACCGACTCACCCTCCCCTCACGCGTCCTCGTCACCGTCGACGGTCGCACTGTCCCAGTCCAGGTCCACGCTCCGGTCGGTCTCCCGGAGGATGAACGGCCCGATGGAGAGCGTGCGCTTCGTCACCGTCGCGATGCGGACGACGTACGACAACAGCACCGCGAACGGGAACACCGCCACCGTCGTCGTCCCCGCGACCAGCACGAGCGCGTGCGACACCCCGAGCGTCTCGCCCGCCAGGAACGCCGCCTCCGGCTCGAAGAACACGATCATCGACACCGACGTCACGAGCGCCGGAATCGCCGCGTAGAGGATCGCTCGGGACAGGTCGACGAGCTCCCACTGGAAGTAGAGCGTCTTGAAGTGCTCGCGCGCCGGCCCGAACAGCTCCAGCGCCGCCGTGAGGTCGTCGAACGCCGCGTTCACCGCGTCCGTGCACTCGTCGGCGTACTCGTTCCGGAGACGCCGCGCCGCGTACAGCTTCCACGAGTAGTTGTAGTCAAGCGCCGCGAAGATGACGTCGAACGTCCCGAACTGCTCGCCCTCCAGGGCGTCGCCGACCGCGTTCGCGTTCCCCGCGACCGACCGCGCGAACGAATCGACGGCGTCGGCGAACTCCGCGCTCGCGTCCGCGTCCGCCACGGCGTCTTCGAGCGCGTCCGCCCGGTCCGCGCTCGCGTCGACGAGCGACCGCAGGAACGCCGACGGCTCCGGCGGAGCCGCCGCCGACGACAGCACGTCCTCGGCGTCCCGACGGAACGACATCGCGCCCTCCATGCGCTCGCGCTGATCGCCGACCGCCCCCAGCTCCTGGGAGAGCACGAGCTGGTTCAACGTCAGGACGAGCGTCACGCCCGTGATGATGGCGCCGACGAGCGCCTGGAACAGCGTCTCGACCGGATCGCCGGTCCGCAGCATCCGGATGGACTCCGTCGGATGGACGACGCCGACCGCGACCACCGTCGCGAACACGAACCCCGCGATGGCGAGCGCGAGCGCCCACCGGTTCACGCCCATCAGCACGCGGAGCTTCCGCGAGCTCGCCGCCGCGCGCTCGCGCATCGTGTCGCTCGGCTGGTCGGGCTCCTCGCTCATGCACCGTCGGTTCGAGCGCGTCCCTCAAAACAGTCCGGCCAACCCGACAGCCGCCCGTAGAACCTGCTTCCCGCCTCCGGGACCCGACCCCAGCCCGTGGGAGCACCGTCTCGTCAACGACAGCCGTCCGGCCGTCCCCGGCCGAGACGACCGACCTACCCCTCCTCGTCCTTCAGTTCCTCGAGTTCCGCCTCGACCTCGCTGTCGGCGACCTCCCCGCCCGCGTCCTCGCTCGCATCGCCACCGTCCGCCGCCTCCGTCTCCGTCTCCGACGCCGTCTCCGTCTCGGCGGGCTCGCTCTTGCCCATCTCGGCTTTGAGCGTGTCGAGTTCCGCGTCCACGCTCGAATCGGTCGACACCTGCTCGAGCTCGCGGTCGATGGAGTCCTTGTCGCTGAGGACGTCGTCGAACGCCCCGGAATCGTGGAGCTCGTCCATCGCCGCGGCACGAGCCTCCATGTCGTTCGTGCGCTCCTCCGCGCGCTCGATGGACCGCCCGACGTCCTCCATCTCGTCGCCCGCGCCCGTCATCGCCTCGCTGACGCGCGCACTCGCCTCCGCGGCCTCGTAGCGCGCCTTCATCGACTCCTTCTTCGTCTTGAACTCCTCGATGCGCTGCTGCAGCGTCTCCTTCTTCTCGACGAGCTGCTCCTGCGTGTTCTGGAGGTCCGCGATCTGGGACTCGAGCTCCTCGATCTGGTTCATCTTCGACTTCTTCTTCTCGAGGGCCTTCCGCGCCAGGTCCTCGCGGTCCTGTTTGACGGCCTCACGCGCCTGGTCGTTGTGCTTCTCGACGTTGTCCTCGAGGCGCTTCTTCTGCATCTCCAAGCGCTTCTTCTGCGTCGTCAGGTCCGCGATGCCCTTCTTGACCTGCTGGAGCTGGTCTCGCATCTGCTCGTAGGAGTAGTCGAGCGAGTCCCCCGGGTCCTCCGCGCGGTTGAGGACCGAGTTCAGTTTCGACCGGATGATGTACGATGCCCGAGACAGGATTCCCATACCCGTTTCCTAGCAGCCACGACCTTAAAAGCGTCAGGTTTCGAATGGGTACGCGTCGGTCACAAAGGAAGAACGTGTCACATGTCGACAGGCACCATGACGACGCATGCTCGGGGGATTTTGCCGGGGCGCACGTACGTCCGGACGCGACGGGGCTGGCTCCGTTGCCACCGCGGCGCCATCGGGCCACGCGCGACTGGGACTCCTCCTCCCGGGGGGAGAGGAGGACTCGTCCCGGTTCTCCCACGTGCACTGTCGACCCGACCGAGAGCCGGGGCGTTCAAGGGCCGACCGCGACTACCTCGTCGACATGACTGACTCCGACACGGTACTCGTCCCCGGTGGCCGGGACGTCCGCGCGACCCTCGACGCCGCCAGCACGGACGCGACCGCGTGCGTGGTCGCGTGCCCGCCGCATCCCCAGTTGGGCGGGGCCCGGAGCGACCGTCGACTCACCGCCACCAGCGACGCGCTCGCCGACCGTGGCGTCGACTGCCTCCGGTTCGACTACGGCGACTGGGACGACGGCTACGGCGAACGCGAGGACGCCCGGAACGCCCTCCGGTGGGCCGCCGACCGCTACGACGCCGTCGGCGTCTACGGCTACAGCTTCGGCGGCGCGATCGCCGTCCTCGCCGCCGCGACCGTCGACGTCCCCGTCCAGGCCGCCGCCGTGCTCGCCCCCGCGAGCCGGCTCGCGAACGACCTCGACGGCGCGGAGCCACGCTCCGCGGACGAGTCGAGCGGGCGAGGCCCGCTCGACGCCGCAGCCGCCGTCGAGGAACTCCCCTGCCCGCTCTGGGTCGGGTACGGTGAACGCGACGAGACCGCCGACTCGGGGCCGACGGTCGAGGCCGCGGAACGCTGCCACCAGCAGGTGCTCGCGTACGGGAGCGACCACCACTTCGTCGGCCAGCACGACGACGTCGGTCGCGACGCCGCCGAGTTCCTCGCGACGCACCTCGACGGGTCGACGTCGGCGTAAGGCGCACCGCTCAGTCGGGCGACGGTTCCGTTCGGGTCGCGTCGGCCCTCGCGGCCGCCTGCGCGTCCGCTGCGGCGGCCACGGCCTCGACTCTGGCTTCGAGTTCCGTCGCGTTCAGGAGTAGCCCCTTCTCGTCGTGCGACGCCGCCCCGGCCGCGAAGGTCTCCTTGTCCCGTAGCGCGCTCTCCATGCCGGACACCAGCATCGACCCGAGGTACCCGTCTACGTCGTCGGGGATGGCGGACGTGATGGCGTCCGTCGGGTTCCCGACGACGACCGCGTTCACGGGGCCGTCGAGCGCGTCCTCGAGCTGCGGCGTGAGGACGGACCGTGCGTCCGCCTCGGAGACGTCGCCGAGGACGAAGTGCTCGCCGTCGACCGCCTGCGTCTGGATTTCACTGGGGATGTCGTCGTCGTACGCCGAGACGTCGCCCGTGCCGACGACGTACCCGTCGTCGGTCGGGTCGTCCAGGTCGGCCTCGACGAGCGTGTACGTCACGCTCTGCGTCCCGCCCTCGCCGCCGCTGTTGTGCTCACCTTCGTACGTGGACGCGGTCACGGCGCGGCCGTCGACGGTTCCGGTGAGGTCGGGCTTCCCCCGGAGTCCGACGCCCTCCGGGGAGAGCCCCGCCCGCCGACCCGTCCGCTTCCAGGACCGGGTTTCGAGGGCGGTGAGGGCGACGGTCCCGATAACGCCCAGTGCGACGATGCTACCGAACAGCCCCACGGGGCCGTCCGGGACGACCGCCGGCGAGACGTACGGCTCGGCGTTCCCCGTCCCGACGGCGATGGTCGAGCCCGCGACAACGAGCCACCACGCCATCGTTCCCAACCGATACAGCGCGTGTTTGCGTACCAGTACCATGGTAGAATCCCTCTTCCGCCAGAGACCACTTCACCGTGTCGGTGGTTCGATACGAAGGACGGGGGAGACTGGCGGACACCGCCGACCGCAACGACCACAAGCCCCGGCCGCGAACCGGCGAGTCGAATGCCGTCACTGCTCTCGAAGGCGAGCGCCGAACTCGGGTGGACCGCGCTCTACGTCGGACTCGTCGTCGTGCCCGCGAGCGTCGTCTTCGCCACCGGTGCGCCCACGCAGGGGTGTCACCCCGAGTGCGTCGACACCGTCGATCCGACGCTCGCCATCGCCGGCCTCGCGCTCCTCGTCGTCGGCGTCGTCCTCGCCGCCATCGGTCGGCGGTTCGACTGACGCCCCAGGTAGCCATCGGTCCGGAACGGATAGCAGTCGATCCGGACGTCGCACGAGGCGCATCAGCCGCGGTCGGCGACGACGGCGTCGGAGACGAGTCGGAGGTGCTCCATGTCTCGAACGCCGTTCACTGAGTGGGCGCTAACACAGGTTCGAAGATACCTGCGGAGTGTATACGGTTACGTCGTGTGACGTCCCCTCGTCCTCCAGTTCTCTGTGTCGGTTCCCTGCAGAGCTGATGTAGAAGGGATCTCGCTCGCAGGGGTCGTCCGTGTAGAAGAGCGCTTCAAGATACAGGAACGAATCGAACGCATCGCCCGGGTCGTAGGTACCGCTGATCTGCTCCTGAGTGCTCCATTCGTCCTGTTTTTCGGGGGCGAGGGTTTGCAGGATTCCGTTTACCGTCCACGCGAACCCGATGACGGGGTTGATCTCCGACGTTGCAGCAGCGAATACTTCTTCGACCGTGTCCGTTTCGATCCCGTAGATAACCTCGTCCGAACTGGAATTGGGATAGACGCCGATGTTCTCCGGTTCCGACGAGGTCCACAATTCCAAGTCGGAGGTATTCACACCGATCTTTAACTCGTGATTCTGGAGTCCGTTGTTCGTCCCTGCTTTGATGTACCCCTCACTGTTCGACCCGTCGTTGAATCGGGACGCCAATAGGCTCGTGATAGCATACTTGTGCTGGTACTTCTCCTCCTGATCGTCGTACGAACTCCCGATGAGGGAGACCGAGAGGGAGTGCTCAAGTCGGTACTTGCTCGCGGTGATCTGCTCCTCTTCGTAGACGCTGGCAGAGTACGAGTCGATCCACTCTGCGTCGGTCGAACTCGCTTCCACCGAGTCCGCCAGGCTACTTCCCGCAAGCCCGAACGCTCCGACTGCTCCAGTGCGTTTCAGGAGGGCTCGCCGGGACGCGTTGTTATGAAAATCCCCCACACTAATTTCCAATGGATATATTTACTTCAGTCTTTCTGTACTACGCGTTCACGGGAGGCCAGTCGACGACATCGGGGTACACTACAGCGTTCTGGAAGAGCGACCACTGGCCGTCGTTGTACCACTGTCGTCCCGACCCGTGGACAGTTCTCGGTCGTGCTACCGACCGCCACGCCGAGGGTGCTCCGAAATGGTTTTGGGGCGGCCTCGCGCACACTCGGTATGCCGAAGGAGTCCGACACCGAGTACGACCCGACGCTCGGGAACAAGTTCATTTTCGTGACAGGTGGCGTGATGTCCGGCCTCGGGAAGGGTATCACTGCCGCGAGCACCGGGCGTCTCCTCAAGAACGCCGGGTTCGACGTGACCGCCGTGAAGGTAGACCCCTACCTGAACGTGGACGCGGGCACGATGAACCCCTACCAGCACGGCGAGGTGTACGTGTTGAAGGACGGTGGCGAGGTCGACCTCGACCTCGGGAACTACGAGCGGTTCCTCGACGAGGACATGACGTTCGACCACAACGTCACCACGGGGAAGACGTACAAGCACGTCATCGAGAAGGAGCGCACCGGCGACTACCTCGGGAAGACCGTGCAGGTCATCCCGCACATCACGGACGACATCAAGCGCCGCATCCGCGAGGCCGCCGAGGGCACGGACGTCTGCATCGTCGAGATCGGCGGCACCGTCGGCGACATCGAGGGGATGCCGTACCTCGAGGCGCTCCGGCAGTTCGCCCACGAGGAGGACGAGGACGACTTCCTCCTCACGCACGTCACGCTCGTCCCGTACTCGAAGAACGGCGAGCAGAAGACGAAACCGACCCAGCACTCCGTGAAGGAACTCCGGTCCATCGGGCTCCAGCCGGACATCCTCGTGGGGCGCTGCGAGGACGAACTCGACGCGGAGACCAAGGAGAAGATCGCGTTGTTCTGTGACGTCGCGACCGAGGCCGTGTTCTCGAACCCGGACGTCGAGGACATCTACCACGTCCCCCTCATGGTGGAGGAGGAGGGCCTCGACGAGTACGTGATGCAGGAACTGGACCTCCTCGGCACCGCGCTGCCGGTGCCAGAGCGCGACAACACGTGGCGGAACCTCGTGACGCGCGACCGCGAGGGGAGCGTCGACGTGGCGCTCGTCGGGAAGTACGACCTCGAGGACGCGTACATGAGCGTGAACGAGGCGCTCAAGCACGCCGGCTTGCACGCCGGCGTGGACGTGAACGTGCACTGGGTGGACTCCGACGAGATGATCGACGGCGACGACGACGGCGAGAACCGCGAGCGGCTCCGCGAGTGCGACGGCGTCGTCGTCCCCGGCGGGTTCGGCTCCCGGGGGACCCAGGGGAAGATAGAGGCGATCCGCTACGCCAGGGAGAACGACGTCCCGTTCCTCGGGCTCTGTCTCGGCTTCCAGATGGCGGTCGTCGAGCACGCGCGGAACGTCCTCGGGTACCCCGAGGCGGACTCCGCGGAGATGGACCCGGAGACGCCCGACCCCGTCATCGACATCCTCCCCGAGCAGTACGAGGTCAACGACATGGGTGGGACGATGCGGCTCGGTGCGCACCAGACGGACATCACGCCGGGGACGCTCGCCGCGGACGTCTACGACGCGAACGTCTGCACCGAACGCCACCGGCACCGCTACGAGGTCAACCCCGAGTACTTCGAGGACTTCGAGGAGACCTCGCTCGTCTTCAGCGGCCGTGCGGGCAACCGGATGGAGATACTCGAACACGAGGACCATCCGTACTTCCTGGGGACGCAATTCCATCCCGAGTTCCGGTCGCGACCCGGTCGGCCGAGTCCGCCGTTCGTCGCGCTCCTCGACGCCGTCATGGAGCGCGCCGGCGTCGACGGCGCGGACAACGGCGCGGTCGGTGAGGACGCCGACGAGGGCGAGGAGGTGACGGCCTGATGGTGGACGTCGACTCGTTCATCGACGAGAAGATCGAGGAAATCAGCGACGAGGTCGGCGACGCGAACGCCGTCATCGCCCTCTCGGGCGGCGTTGACTCCTCGACCGCCGCGGCGCTCGCGTACGAGGCCATCGGCGACCAGCTCACGCCCGTCTACGTCGACACCGGGTTGATGCGCGAGGGCGAGACCGACCAGATCCGGGAGGTCTTCGACTACATGGACTCGCTGCGGATCGTCGACGCGAAAGAGCGGTTCCTCGACGAGCTCGCGGGCGTCACGGACCCGGAGGCGAAGCGCCACGTCATCGGCGAGCAGTTCATCCGGGAGTTCGAGACCGTCGCAAAGGACGTGGACGCGGACTACCTCGTCCAGGGCACCATCTACCCGGACCGCATCGAAAGCGAGGGCACCATCAAATCCCACCACAACGTCGGCGGGCTCCCCGAGGTCGTTGACTTCGAGGGCATCGTCGAACCGATGCGCGACCTCTACAAGGACGAGGTCCGCGAGGTCGCGCGCGAGCTCGACCTGGAGGAGATCATCGCGGAACGCATGCCGTTCCCCGGGCCCGGCCTGGCGGTGCGCATCATCGGCGAGGTCACCGAGGAGAAACTCGACGTCGCGCGGATGGCGAACCACGTCGTCGAGGACGAGCTCGAGGAGTACGAGCCCTGGCAGGCGCTCGCCGCCGTCATCGGGAAGGCCACGGGCGTGAAGGGCGACAACCGCGTGCACGGCTGGGTCGTCAGCGTCCGTTCCGTCGAGAGCCGCGACGGGATGACCGCGCGCGCCCAAGAGATCGACTGGGAGACCCTCCAGCGCATCCAGTCCCGCATCACGGGCGGGCACGACAACGTCGCGCGCGTCGTCTACGACGTCACGCACAAGCCGCCCGCGACCATCGAGTACGAGTAGCGCCGTCGAGTACGAGTGGATTCGTCGACCGCGAGTCCCCCGTCGCCGCCGTTAGCTACTTGCCGGCTGCGACGCGGATTGGTACCGTATGACGACCAGCTGGTTGTCGTGCACGGACGGAGGGATGCCCTGACATGGCGCTCGCCGGCAAGATCGCGCTCTCCGTGTTCCCGGCGCTCCTGGCCGCGGGCGGCGCGTACATGCTGTACGCCACCAGGGCGGGGCGAGCGCGAGCGGATGCCATCGACGGGACGCCCGAGCGACCGGTCGGCGAACTGACCGCGGGCGAGGGCTACGTCGCGCTCTCGGGGCGCGCTCGTGCGTCGACCGACGAGCGCGTGCCCGCGACCATCGCGGGCACCGACGGCGTCGCCGTCCAGACCATCGTGGAGGAGTACGTCGGCACCAGTCCCGGCGACGCCAGACGATCGGACTGGCAGGCGCTGTACGGCGACGCGGACGCCGTCCCGTTCGCCGTCGCGGACGACACCGGGACGATACCGGTCGAATCACCGGACGGCGACGCCGAGGGCGTGACCGTCGACCCGACCGTCGTCGAGGTCGAACCGGGAGAGGACCCGCCCGCGAACGTCGCGCGGTGGATAGCGGAGACCGACGGCGTCGAGCGCGACCCCGACACGCGTCGCGCGTACAAGCAGGGTGTCATCGAGGACGGCGAGAGCGTGTCCGCGCTCGGCGAACCCGTCGAGCGGGACGGCGGGCTCGTCCTCACCGGCGACGATCGACCAGACGAGTTCGTCGTCTCCGACCTCAGCGAGGACGAACTCTCCGACGAGGCCGGATACGGGCTCGCGGGGTACGTCGTCGGCGCGATACTGCTCGCGGTCGGCGTCGTCCCCCTCGCCGTCCTCTGGCTCGCGTGAGTCGCCCGCCATCCGCTCGTACGTGGCTCGAGACGCCGACCAGCGGGACGTAACACATTAACGCCGGGAACTCCTCGGAGACGAGTATGCACGCGATTTTCGCTGGCGTCGACGAACACGAACTCGTTGGAGAGCTCGAAGCCGTGGGGTACGACGTCACCGTCGTGTCAGAGGTCGCGAACCGACCCGCGCTCGAGGAGGCGGGCGTCCACGACGCGGACCTGTTCGTCCTCACGGACGTCGGGCAGGCGACGTCGATCCCGGTCGCGAAGGACCTGAACGAGGACGTGCGCGTCGTCTGCTACACCGACGACTCGCTCCCGGAGTTCGTCTCCGGGCAGGAGGTCCTCTCGGTCGACCCCGCGCTGCTGGACTCCGAGACGGTCGCCGAGGAGCTCGCGGCCTGATCGTCGACCGAGCGTTCGTCGTGCGCCGCTTCCAGCGCCAGACCACCGCTCGTCAGTAACGTAGATTTCGGTCGTTGACCCGTCGCAGTCGTGGGTATCGAGCGTCGAAACGAGCCCGGAGCCGACGTGCGACCGACGTCAGCGTTCGAGGATGGTGCCGCCGGCGCCGACCGCGACCGCGGATTCGCCGCCACGCAGCACCACCGCCTTCAGATTCTCGCCGCTGGGCGTCGCGTCCTGGTTCCACCTGGTGTTCTCGCGGTCGTAGACCTTCCCGCCGCCGCCGACCACGTAGCCGCTATCGGCGCCGGCGACCTCGATGTCGCGCTGACCCGCGTCGCCCGTGTCCGAGCGGATCCACTCGCTGCCGTTCCAGTGGAAGATGGTGCCGCCGCCACCGCTGACCCAGACGTCGTCGAAGCCGTCGGAGTCGACGCCGTAGAAGTTGTTGTTCGCGTTCGCGATCCCCAGCCGGTCCCACGTCGCCCCGTCCCTGGTGTAGAGGACCGTCTGGTTGCCGTCGACGATGTGGCCGCTCTTGACGTCGTGGAAGTCGACCGCGTTGATCGCCGCGCCGCTGGCGGGCGTTGAGTACTCCCAGGTCTGGCTCGCGCCGTTCTCGAAGGAGTAGTACAGCTTCCCGGAGTCCCCAGCGACGTACACGTTCGCCTCGCCCGCGTCGCCGGTCACGGAGACGTCGTTGAAGTTGTTCGTCACGTCCATCGGCGCCGAGTGCGAGTCCAGGCTACCGGTCTCGACGTCGTACTCGCCGATCGCGCCCGAGGAGCCCACGAACCACAGGCGCTTCCCGTCGTCGGTGACGTCCGCGCCGTACAGCGAGTTCCCGTTCCCGGTCGGCCCGCCATCAAGCACCTTCACGTAGCCTTTCGCGGTGCGTTCGAGCACGACACCGCCCCCGCCGACCGCGTACACGCCGCCAGCGGTCTCCTCCACGTCGTACAGCGTCCGTTCCGTCGGCGATTCTCGCGTCCTCCACCCGGACTCGGCGTCGTCGCCGGCTGCGCTCGCCGAACCCGCGACCGTCGCGGAGGCGACCACGGCACCGAGCGTCTTCAGCGCGCTACGTCGCGTGACAGTTCGTTCCGTCATCGGAGTTCACCCAGTCGGTCGTGAGTGGTCAGAGGGGGATTAAATCCCGAGACCGATTACGGGAATTTACGACGCTTCGTTCGTTTTACGACCGTTCCGTCCGTCGTTTCACACCGTTCAGGACCGTTCACGCCGTGAACTCGCGTGGACGGTCTCGACGGTTCATGTGGGTCCGGGCGATAGTGATGCGTGGAGGCGGAAGCCTCCCCCAGAGTGCGACCGCTCACTTCCCCCCGAGCGATCGCACGTCAGAGGCACCCCGTTCAGGGCACGCCCTCCACTCCCCCCTCTCATCCACCCCTCTTCGACCGATGGTCTCGACCGGCAGTCGCTCTCTCGTATCCGCTCTCGACCGCCCGGTCACTCGGCCGCGTCGGGGGTCGCGAGGCCGACGAGGTGCCCGAGAACGGTCAAGAGCAGTGTCGTGCCGGTCGTCGCCGCGGACTCGCTCCCGGGGAGTACGGCGACGACGGTGCCGTCGGCGACGCCGGCGGTGGCGCGCGAGAGCATCCCCATCTCGCCGACCGCCTCGACGGACCGGCGTCGGAACTCCTCGCCGAACCCCGGCAGGTGCTTGTCGAGCAGCGGCTCGACCGCCTCCGGCGTCACGTCGTCGGGGGTCACGCCCGTCCCCCCCGTGGTGACGACGACGTCGACGTCGTTCCGCTTCACGAGGCGAGCGACCGCTCCCTGGACGTTGTCGAACTCGTCGCGGACGAGCTCTCGCGTCACGACCTCGTGGCCGTCCCGTTCCAGCGCCGCCGCGATGGCGTCCCCGCTCGGGTCGTCGTCGAGGCTCCGCGACGACGACACCGTCACCACCGCCGCCCCGACCCCGGCTGCGTCGTCGGCGTGATGGTCGTGAGCGTCGTCCGCGCCGTGGTCGTGATGGCCGTGGTCGCCGTCCGCGCCGTGGTCGTGCCCGCGTTCGCTGTCCGCGGCGTGGTCGCCGGCGTGCGCGCCGTCGCCGCCCGTCGACGTCGGTTCCTGGCCGCGTTCACCGTCGGTCATGTATCGCGCGTTCCCCGCGGACGGACGTAAGCCCTCCGCCGAGGGCGGCGACGCGTCGACGACGGAGCGTGCCGGGGTCGGAACGTTCTTGCATCGACCGCGTGACGCTCCGCGTATGAAGGCGGTCCAGTTCCGAGAGCACGGCGACCGCGACGTCATCGAGTACGGCGAGTTCCCCGACCCCGAGGTCGGCCCCGAGGACGTCCTCGTGGACGTGAAGGCCGGGGCGTTGAATCACCTGGACGTGTGGACGCGTCAGGGGCTCGGCGCGACCGGGCGTCTGGACCTCGAGATGCCCCACGTGCCGGGGAGCGACATGGCGGGCGTCGTCGAGGCGGTCGGCGACGACGTCACGCGCTTCGAGCCGGGTGACCGCGTCGCGCTCCTCGCGGGCGTGTCCTGCGGGACGTGCGAGTTCTGTCGGCGCGGCGACCCGACGCTCTGCGAGGACTACCACGTCGTCGGCGAGCACGTCCAGGGCGTGCACGCCGAGCAGGCCGCGGTCCACGAGGACCAGCTCGCGCCCGTCCCCGACGACGTGGCGTTCGCGACGGCGGCCGCGGCACCGCTCGTGTTCCAGACGGCGTGGCGGATGCTGCTCGAACGCGGCGAGCTGCAGTCCGGCGAGCGGGTCCTCGTCCTCGGCGCGTCCGGTGGCGTCGGGCACGCCGCCGTCCAGATCGCGGCGGACGCGGGCGCGGAGGTGTACGCGACCGCGTCGACCGACGAGAAGCTCGCGTACGCGAGGGAGTGCGGCGCGGACCACGTCGTGAACTACGAGACCGAGTCGTTCTCGGAGGCGATACGCGAGCAGACGGGGGAGCGCGGCGTGGACGTCGTCGTCGACCACGTCGGCGCGGCGACGTGGTACGACTCGCTGACGAGTCTCGCGAAGGGCGGCCGGCTCGTGACCTGCGGTGCGACCACGGGGCCGCGGCCGGAGACGCACATCGGCCGTATCTTCTGGAACCAACTGGACGTGCGCGGGTCGACGATGGCGAGTCACGGGAGCGCGGAGCGCGCACTCGCGAAGGTGTGGGACGGGACGTTCGAGCCGCGGGTCCGGGAGACGCTCCCGATGAGCGAGACGGCGCGAGCGCACGAGCTCCTCGAGAACCGTGAGGGCTTTGGGAAGGTGGTCGTAATCCCGGACAGTGAGTACTGACGACGACGGGTACACGCACCGGCCGGGTGCGGCCCGCGGGACCGACGACCGCGGCGGCGAGGGCGGTGACGACGGCGACGGCGAGCGCGAGCGCGACCTGCAGGGTGCACACCCCGAGCGCGCGGACCGGAGCGTCGGCGCTCGCGGTTGGGTGCTCCTCGGCGTGCTCGCGTTCTCGCTCGTCGGGGCGCCGCTGCTCATCCTCTTCCGGCCGCCCGCACTGCCGTACTGGGCCGCGTTGCTCGCGCTCCCGATGCTGCCCGCGATACTACTCGGTGCGGTCGGCGTCTGGGCGACGACGCGGCCCTGACCGACTGCCGGACGGGCGCGTCACGTCGTCGACCGTCGGGCGCGTGCGGCGGCCGACCGGCTCTCGCTCGTCGGCCGTGAAAACGGGTAGGGGTGGAGAGGGGGTCGGCGTTGTGGGATGACAGCGATGGTTCGGTGAGGTCCGGCGTCGGACTAGCAGAGTGCGGCCGGCGGGCCGTCGAACTCGCGTTCGATGCGGTCGACGATCGCCATCGAGAGGGCGACGTCGGCGTCGGGGGTCCCGTCCTCGCCCGCGTAGTCCAGGAGGGCGCATCGGAGCCGCCAGGCTTCGAACGCTGTGAACCGTGCGTCGTCTCCTTCGAGCTTCTCGGCGGCCTCGAGCGCCCACCACGGCTGTTCGTCGGTGTCGGCGTCCTCGTCGAGGAGGTGCGCGAGCACGACGTGGTGGACGACCCAGGCTTCGGCTCGCGAGAGCGCGAGGCGGTTCGTCGGCGGCTGGTTCGGGACGGTATCGGTCGACACTTGCTGTCACGAGGCCGTGGGCCTCACGTGTCAGTACGTCGGACCCCCTCATAAGTATTGGTGTGTGTTAACAATTCACGCACGTCCGGTGGGGAAAGCGACGCGGCGCCGACGCCACGTCGCGGGCGACGGCACCGCTTGCACGCGGTTCACGACTCGTTATCGACGCCGAGCGAACCGACTCGAACCGGAGACTGTTCGACGCCAGCCGGCGCCATCGGTCGAACGGACAGGTCACCGGCGGAGAAGGAGCGGAAGCCGGCGGTTACTCCCCGACGGCCGGCCCGTCTCGAGTCAGCGAGCGAGCGGCGCGTCGCTCGTCGACGACCGGACGAACTTCGGCGAGTAACCGCCGACCGCGCGACCGTCAATCGGTCGAGGGCCCGATGTCGCGCTCGCTCACTCGACGTCGCGACGCATCGCGATCTCGAACCACGGGCAGAGACGGAGCTGGCGGTAGAACTCGGGCTCCTCGTGGAGTCGCTCGTAGGGCACCCACATGAGGCCGCCGACCTCCTCGGGGTTCGGGTCGAGTTCGGTGTCGTGCAGGGTCGCCTGCAGGACCGCGCAGACCTCGTGTTCGACGCCCGCGTTCTCGAAGTAGCGCTTGTACTCGAAGCGGTCGGTGACGCGGAGGTCGTCGTACTGGTCGGGCGTGATACCGAGCTCGTCGTCGAGTCGCTGCCGGGTCGCCTCCTCCTGGGTCTCGCCCTCGCGGGGGTGGGAGGCGACGGTGCCGTCCCACCACGTCCCCCACAGGCGCTTCTCGGGCGCGCGCTGCGCGAGGAGGATGCGGTCCTGCTCGTCGAACAGGAGCGCGGTGAACGCGCGGTGCCGGATGCCGTCGCCGGTGTGGGCGTCGAGGCGGTTCACGGGCCCCTGCGGTTCGTCGTCGGGGTCGACGGCGATGACGTCCTGGCCGGCGTTCTCGTGCTCTACGTCACCGCCGGCTGCGTCGGCGGGCGAATCGGGTGCGCTCATATCCGGTGGGACGCGAACCGAAGTGAAACCACCTTCGACTCGCGACGGCGACGCCGCTCGACGGGGCGTGTCGGGTGGGGGAAGGAGGGGTAGTGGAGCGGTACCGTCGTGGTCTAGCTGTCGGTTGCATCGCCGAGGTGCTGAAGCCCCAGTAGCTGCCGAGGACGGCGGCCGCGGTGAAGAATCCGCCGAGCATGGTGCGTGGATACGGAAGTGCCGATGGGAGCGTTCGAGCGAGACGACTCGCCTTCGACCGTCCGAGACCACGGCATCGAGCCGGTCACCCGAGCCGTTCGTCGAGGATGAGCCGGGTCTTCGTGGCGTCGACCTCCTCGAGCTCGCGCGCCTGCGTGATGAGTTCGTTCACGCCCTGGGTGTCGGCGGCGTCGACGACGAGGACGATGTCCTCCTCGCCGGAGACCATCCACACGAAGTCGACCTCGTCCCAGTCGGCCATGCGGTCCGCGACCACGCCCGTGGAGACGTCCACCGCGACCCCGACCTCTATCATCGCCTTGACGTTCCCCGTGCGCGTGGACACGGTGAACCGTTCGATGACGTCGTCCTCGGTCATGCGTTCGACGCGATTCCGGACCGTGCCCTCGCTCGTGCCGACCTCCTCGGCGATCTCGGTGTAGGGGGTTCGGGCGTCTCGCCGGAGGATGTTGAGGATGCGGCGGTCGAGTTCGTCCATGTAGATACGAGCGTACACCACCCCCAACCTAAACGATTACGAAATTCGTAACGATGCTACGAAAGCAACGCTTATGGGGCCGGGGTCGATACGTATCTCGTAACGATGGACGCCTACGTAGCCATCGAGGGCGGACACGTGATCGAAGCACGTGGCCGCGCTCCAGGAACGACGAACGGCGAACTTGTCTTCACAACAGCGTACACGGGATACGAGGAGAGCCTCACCGACCCCTCCTACGAGGAACAGATCCTCACCTTCGCGTACCCCCTCATCGGGAACTACGGCGTGCGCGAGGCGCGCTTCGAGTCCGACCGCGTCCACCCCAACGCCGCGGTCGCTCGCGAGCTCACCGACGACGTCGCCGAGTGGCTCACCGTCGAAGGCGTTCCGGCGGTCGACCAGATCGACACGCGCGACCTCGTCACGGACGTCCGCGAGGACGGCGCCATGGCGTGCGGCATCGCGGTCGGCGACGACGTGACCCCCGAGGACGCGCTCGCGGAACTCGAGGACTGCACGGCGATGAGCGACCACGAGGACATCGGCGCGCAGGTCTCCGTCGACGAGGTCGAGGTCACCGAGGGCGACGCCGACGGCGAGACCGTCGCACTGCTCGACTGCGGCGCGAAGCAGGCGATCGTCGACTCGCTGAACGAGCGCGGCGCGACCGTGCACCGCCTGCCGTACGACGCGACGCCCGCGGAGGTCGAGGCAATCGACCCCGACGTGCTGTTCGTCTCGAACGGCCCCGGCGACCCCGCGAACTTCGACGCCGCGGTCGACGTCGTGGACGCGTTCGTCGGCGACGTCCCCGTCGCCGGCATCTGTCTCGGCCAGCAGATCGTCGCTCGCGCGCTCGGCGGGACCACGGAGAAGATGGCGTTCGGGCACCGCGGCGTCAACCAGCCCGTGCAGGACGTCGACTCCGGGAAGGTCGTCATGACCACGCAGAACCACGGCTACACGGTCGCCGACGCCCCGGAGGCTCTGGAGGTCTCCCAGATCAACGTGAACGACGGCACGCCCGAGGGCCTCGATAGCGAGGACCTCGACGTCATCACGCGCCAGTACCACCCCGAGGCCAACCCCGGTCCGAACGACTCGCTCGACTTCTTCGACGACGTGCTCGGGATGGCCGACGCGAAGCGAACGATTCTCGCGGACTGAACCAGGACGTAGGCGTCCAGTTCCTTCGCCCACAGACCACCGCGAGCGACCGCTACGCCCGGTGACGGTTCCCGAAAGTGCGGACGACTTCTCGAACGGTCTTCGTCGGACGCGGCCCTCTCAGGACGGGATGGAGTAGCCCGAGCGGCGCGCGACGAGGCCGGCTTCGGGGCCGCTCCACGCGAAGTCGACGGCGTCGCCCGCGGTCGTCGCGCCGGCGCTCGCCACCTCGAACGTCCGGTTGCGGGCTTCCGGCGTGGTGAGGGCGGCGGTCATCAGCCACGCGAGGTCCGCGCGACCGATGCGGCCGGAGACCTCGTCGCCGCCTTCGCCCGTGACGACGTCGTGGCTGCGTGCGTCGTCGGTCGTCGCGCCGGTGCGGAGGACCGTGTAGGGGACGCCGCGTTCGCGGAGGTACCGTTCCGTCTCGTCGAGCGCACGGAGGAGGCGGTGGTTGTAGAGGCGTCGCGGGAGGACCATGCCCTGTCTGGAGTCGCCGACGCCGATGGTGGAGTGGAGGACGACGTACGGGCGACTGTCGTCGTCGACGGCGTCGAGGAGGTTCCGGAGGCCGCGGCCGGCGTCGAGCGGGCCGGCGACGCGACCGAGGCCGCCGTCCGTGGCGGTACAGCAGATGGCGTCGACGTCGGCGACGGCGTCCACGAGGGCGTGGTGGTTCTCGAAGTCGGCGTGAACGACCTCGTCGGCGCCGGCGTTGTGCGCGCGACGCTCGGCGTCGGTGTCCGTGACGAGGGCACGGAGGACGTACTCGGTCTCGCCGAGGTACGAGAGGAGGGCGATGCCGACCGGCGTTGCGGCGTCTGCGACCAGGACGCGATACGATTCGTGTGGCACGTTCACACACTACGTCCTGCGGGAGGTAAAACGTTCCGTGCGACCGCTTCGATGCCGCTATCGAGCGACTTACCTACCCCGTCCGACGGCCGGACCGTCGCGACCGTCGTCGGCCTCGTCGATGCCGCGGTCGTCGCCCGGCGGATGCAGGAAACAGACGTCGACGACGACGAGCGCGCACGCGACCGCGCCGACGCCGACGAGCGGTTCGACCGGCAGTCCGGTCAGCGCCGCGGCGAGCGCCGGCAACGCGAGGAGCACCGGGATGACGCCCAGCGCGACGTCGTACCGGGACACGCCGACGTCGGTCGTTGTCGTGCGCGATACCACCGTTCGCTGGTCGGAATCCGGTCGTTCCATGGCTCGATCCGGTCCGAACGTACGAACGGTTCCGTAGTAAAAATTTCGCCGAAAACCACGTTCGAACCGCCATCGAACCGCCACCGAACCGTCAACGAACCGCCATCGAGTGTCAGTCTTGCTTCGTTAGATTATCGCTGAATAATATCGCTACTAGAGTGGAGCTGGCGCGCGACGGCGTCGTCGACGAGACTCCGGCGGCCGGTCGAAGGCGACGCGCCCGGGGACGTCCGGTTTCGCGGTCAGTCGCCGTTCGCGTGGGTCGCGCCCGCTCGGTAGTACCGGTTGTACCGCGAGAGCTTCCGGTAGAGGACGTACCCGACGGCGCCCTCGAACGCGAACACGAACAGGACGAACCCGACGCCGCCGTCGACGAGCGGGAACGCGCCGAAGTCGACCACGGTGACGATCGTGTTGTACGTCGCGTGGACGCCGGCAGCGATGAGCAGTCCCTTGACGACGATGGGACCCCAGTGGTCGTCGCTGAACTTCGCGAGCCCGAGGTAGTAGCCGGCGATGGCGGAGTACAGCACGTGCCCGGGGCCGACGAACGACCGCGAGGTCGCGACCTCGAACGCCCCCTGGAGGCTCTGGGCGGCCTGGAACCCGCCGGCGTCGATGACCGCGCGCGAGATGTACAGCGCGTTCTCGATGGTCGCGAACCCGAGGCCGGCGACCGCGCCGTACACGGCGCCGTCGATGACGGCGTCGAACGCCGAACTCCGGTACGCGTACAGTCGAATCGCGAGCCATTTCACGGTCTCCTCGACGGGGCCGACGACGAGGAAGAAGAAGACGACGAGCGCGAGCACGCTCGGGACGGACGCCGTGATGACGGACTTGAGCGCGGAGTTCGCGACCGCCGCGAAGCTCGCGAGCAGGACCGACAGCAGGAACGTGGCGGCGAGCGGCCAGACGGGTTCGCGCATCGTCGGGTTCTGGTACCAGATGACGCCGACGATGACGAGCGCGGGCAGGATGGACGCGACCGTGAGGACGCCGAGCGTCGGCCGGACCGTGATACCGAACACGACCAGGCCGAGCTGGGCGGTGAACGCCATCACGGCGAGCGCGACCACCGCCCAGCGCGCGCTCGCGACCAGCCCCGAGTACACCGCGACCGCCAGGCGGTCGAGCGCGGTCCGGGGCTCCCACGTCGATACCTCGTACCCGCCGTCGGCGACGAGCCCTCCGGTCGAAGCGGAGCGGTCGCCGCGGTCGTCGACGGTCCCACCGTCGGCGCCGGCAGGTTCGTCGCCGTCGTTCTCGGTCGACCCCATCGTACGCTCGACGAGCACGCCGCGCTGGGAGTAGGTACGGCCAAGATACGTAGTCTCGCGGCCGATGCGAGCGAACGCGGGGCGCTCGCCGTCGACCGCTCCCGTCGGCCGCTCGTCGTCGGCCACTTCCGCCGGCCGCTCGTCGTCAACCGTTCGCCGGCGTCAGCGGACGGTGAACGACCCTTCGAGGCCGAGGGTCTGGTGCGGAGCGCAGAAGCACTCGTACTCGCCGGGCTCGTCGAACGTGTGCGCGTGCAGGTAGCCCTCCCCGTACGTGTCCGACGCGTCGCCGGGCGTCCCGGTCCAGTCAGACGCGTCCGGTTTCTCGCGGACGCGGACGTTGTGCCCGGAGTCCTTCCACTGCCAGTGGACGGTGTCGCCAGCGTCGATCGTGAACGTCTCCGGCGCGAACCGGAACCCGTCGGGCGCGACCTCGACGACCTGGTCGGGTTCCCGCTCCTCGGGGGGGACCGCAGTCGCCGTCTCGGTCGCGGTCGGCTCGGTCGTCGTCGCCTCCGTCGTCTCGTCGGCCACGGTGGTGTCGCCGTCGTCACCGCTCGTCGCGTCGACGCGGGTCGTGTCCGCGTCGGCGTCCGTGGTCGGCTCGCTCCCACGGGTCGTCGCGGTCGCGGGCGCGGACTCGCCGCCGTCGGCGGTGGCCGTCGACGAGCGCGCACCTGGCCGGGCGGGCCCCCAGGGGTTCGAGAGGCAGCCGGCGGTCGCGAGCGCCGAGAGCGACGCGCCCGCGACGGCGAGCACGCGCCGCCGACCGTGGTCGCGCTCCGCGTGGTCGCATCCTCCGCGGTCGCTCGCGTCGCGGGCGTCGGATTCGGCGCCGTCGTCGATGCGGGGAGCGGTCTCGCGGTCGGTCATGCGCCGCCCTCCTCGGCGTCGTCGCCGACGCGGTCGAGCTCGCGGAACTCGTAGCCGGTTCCCGCGTCGTCCTCGGCCGCGTCCGCGTCGCCGTCCCCGGCCCGCGCGTCGACGAGCAGCGGGAGCGCGTGGACGACGCCCGTCGCGGCGAACGCCCAGTCGGCGACCGTGGACGGGAACAGGACCGCGGCGAGGACGACGAGGCCGGCGGCGAGCGCGCCGACGAGGTACGCGCCACGGGCCCGGTGCGCCGCGACGACGCCCGTGAGCGCGAACCCGAGGCCGATGACGACCGGCCACGGCGTCCACAGGAGCGTCCGCCCGAGTTCGGGGCCGAACGCGCCGAGGACGACCGCGACGTCCGCGAGGAGCGCGAGCGAGACGAGGACGCCCCACGCCCACAGCAGCGGGCTGTACCGGACGACGCGCTGCCCGGCCGCGAGCGCGAGCGCCACCATGCCGACGCTCGCGACCAGCCAGTACGCGACGACGACGACCGCCGCCTCGAACCCGAGGACGTCGAGCGCCAGCCCCGGCGACGACGCCAGGAACTGCGTGCCACCCCACCCGACGGCCGCGAGCACCGCACCGACGACGAGGAACGCGTCGAGACCGAACCCGTCGCGCATCGACTCGTCGGTCTGGCTCGCGGCGGTGTCCATCATCACCGACCACCCCCCGACGCCGCGCCGGCAGCGCCGTCCGCGGCGTACTCGTACTCGCCGGCGTACTCCGCGTCCGTCACCGCCACCACGGACGCCGGGTCGACGGGCGACGCGTCGTCGGGGCCGCCGTCCATCGGCGCGCCCTCGGCGTCCACCGCGGCGCTCGCCGCGTCCGCGGCGTCGGTCGCGTCGCCGTCGTCCCGACCGGCGACGTCCTCGACGTGCTGTCCCCAGTACCCGCCGTGCTTCTCGACGACGACGTCGCCCTCGACGTGCGTCTGGCAGGAGAGCCGCAGGCCGCTCTCGGCGTCGTGCGGCGGGAGCGACAGCCGACGCTGCTCCCGTTCGTCCATCTCGTCGACCTCGCCGTCGCAGGACACCGCGCACGTCCCGCAGAGCCCGTTCCCGCCGCAGTTCGCGACCTGCGTCACGTCGTTGTGCGGCGAGTACCCCTCCGCGGACAGCAGGACCGCGCGCAGCTGGTCGCCGACCTCGCACGTCACCGACCGGTCGCCGAACGTCACCGTCGGCGTCCGCCGGAACGACGGGCTCTCGCCGTCGTAGGTCAGGTCCACGGCCTCCGTGAGCCAGCAGCCGTCGTACTTCCCGCCGGCGCGCTTCGCGAGCACGAACTCGTACGTGCGGTCGCCGTCGGGGTGGCGCGCGAGCACCGCCTGCGCGTACCGGTCGCCGTCGCGCTCGCCCGGACCGCGTTCGACGTCGGTCGCGCCGACGAGCCGGTCGTAGATCGGGCCGAGGAACGTCGCCGCGAACCCGTCCAGGTCGCCGTGCGCGTCCCGGAACGACGGCGTCGCGAAATCGAACAGCGTCCGCACGCTCCCCGGAACGTCGCCCGCCGCACGCGCCGCCGTCGCGTCCACGTCGCCCGCCACGATGGCGTCCAGTTGTATACGAACGACGTCCGCCGGGTCCAGCGCCGGCGACGGCCCGACCACACCGGTCGTCGGGGTCGACTCGGCGTCGACCGCCTCCGCGCCACCGAACACGAACTCGCCGTCGGACCCCTCACCGCCGTCGGTCGCGTCCTCGGCGCCAGCGGGCGCGTCGTCCGTCATCGCGAGCCCTCCACGGCCCGCTCCGGGACCGCAGACGACCGCACCGTGAACTCGTCGAGCGCTCGCTCCAGCTCCCCCGCGCCGTCGGCCAGCCAGTCCACGCGCGCCTCGATGCGCTCGATGACCGCCTGCTGCTGGCGCGCCGTCGCCGCCACGTCGCTGGCCTCCGTCGCCGTCTCCGCGCCGATCTCGCGGACCGACGCGACGTTCTCGCGGACCGCCGCCGCGCGCTCGGTCCCCGCGTCCGTCGCCTCGTCGATGCGGGTCGCGTCCTCCGCGGTCGCCACCACCACGCGCTCGACGTCCTCGAACGCCCCGAGCGCGTCCTCGATGGTGTCCGCGCCCCGGTCGAGCGCGTCCTGCGTGCGCTCGATCTCCGCGAGCGCCGCCTCCGTGTCCGCAGCGACCTCGCCGAGGCCGTCCTCGATCGCCGCCGCCGCCGTCTCCGTGTCGTTCGACAGCTGCTGTATCTGCTCGCCGAGATGCGTCATGCTCCCGTCGTCGCTCGTCTTCTTCGCCTCCAGCGCCGTGTTCATCGCGAGATGCTCGGTCTGGTTCGTCAGGTCCCGGACCTCGTCCGCGAGGTCCGCGACCTCGTCGACGGTCCCCGCGAGCGACTCGATACCGTCGACCGACGCCGCCATCCGCGCCTCTATCTCCTCCAGCTCCGCGAGCGCGTCCGTCGCCGCGTCCGCGCCCTCGCTCGTCGTCCCGGCCGCGCGCTCGGACTGCTCGGCGACCGCGCCCGCCGACCGCGCCACCGTCCGCACGCGCTCCAGGAGGGCCGCCATCGCGTCCGCGGTCTCCTCCAGCTCCGCGTGCTGCGCTTCGACGCCGTCGCTGATGGAGGCGGTCGCCTCGGTCACGCGCCGCGTCCCGGCCTTGGCCGCGCCCGCGTTCTCGTCCGCCTCCCGCGCCGCGTCCGCGACCGACCGCGAGAACGCGCGGACCTCCCCGACCATCGTCTCCATCTGCGCCATCATCTCGTTGAACCCGGTGGCGAGCGCGTCGAACTGCGGGACGCCCGTCTCCTCGTCCATCCGCCCCGTCAGGTCCCCGCGGCGGACCGACGACAGCGTCCGCGTCTGCGCGGTCGCCGTCGCCGCCAGCTCGCGGTTCAGCGACTCGACGGTCGCGACCTGCTCTCCCAGCTGGTCGCGTAACTCCGCGACGCTCCACGCGAGCTGTCCGACCTCGTCGCGTCGCGTCGGCTCGAACGCCGCCTCGTACCGTCCGGTCTCGACGGCCTTGCGCGTCTCCCGGTCCAGGTCGCGCAGCCCCGCGACGACGGACCGTTCGACGAACGCGAACGCCACCACGACACCGACCGACAGCGTCGCGAACGCGAGGACGCCGCCGCGGTAGATCGCCTGTGCCTCCGCGTAGGTCGCGTCGAGCGCCACCGTCGCCTGCCACACCGCCACCGCGACGACGACGAACGCGACCCCGATCGCGGCGAGCGCCGCCGCGACGAACTTCCCCGTCACCGACGCCCGCGGGTCGACGCCCCTGCGAGCGCGACGGACGAGCGCGCCTACCCCTGTTCGAAGGACCCCTCTAGCCATGGCCGAACCTGCGACCAGACCCTCAAGGGTATTTTCCCTAATCAGTCCCAAATTCGCACCAAAAGCACCGCAATCGACGCTGATACGCACGTAGACGGACTGCAAGAATCAGTCTGGCGCCGTCCTCGCCGCCCCGGACGCTCGCCCGCACCGGTCGCGTGACGACACGCATCGCACTGTCACCGCGGCGACGTACTTCGGGCCCTCGCACCGCCAGCGCGGCGACGCACCCGTGCGCTCGCACCGGCGTCGAACCGTCGCCGCCACCTCGCTCGTCGAACCGTCGTCGTCAGCCCCAGTCCTCGGTGCGGCGCGGGCGCTTGCCCACGGGGAGGACCTCGAGGTCGCCGTCGCACGCGGCGAGCGCGTCGAGGTACGCCTCGGCCGCCGCTTCCGTCGAGAGGTACGCGATGTCCTCCTCGACCGCGGTCTGCAACGCCTCGGGGTCGTCGCTCACGAGGAAGTCCACCGCGCCGTCGATGACGGCCTGCGAGACGTCGTCGAACTCGACGACCGTGAAGAAGTCGCCGAACCGCTCGGGGAGGTCGCCGTCGTCGCCCGCGAGCGACACCACGGCCTTCCCGCCCGTGTTCACGGCGTTCCCGGCGGCGTCCTGGGCCTTCCAGTACGCCATCCCGAACGAGCTCGCGGTCCCCATGACCTCGCCCGTCGACTTCATCTCCGGGCCGAGCCGCGGGTCCGAGTTCGGCAGGCGGTCGAACGGCAGCACGACCTCCTTCACCGAGAAGTGCTCGGGGACCTGCTCGGCGACGTCGAGGTCCGCGAGCGTCTCCCCGGCCATGACCTTCGCCGCGAGCTTCGCGATCGGGACGCCCGTCGCCTTCGACACGAACGGGACGGTACGCGAGGAGCGCGGGTTCGCCTCCAGGACGTACACCTCGCCGCCCTGGACGGCGAGCTGGACGTTCAGGAGACCGACCGTGTCGAGCGCGCTCGCGATGTCCTCGACGACGCCGCGGACGCGCCGGGTCGTCTCGTCGTCGAGCGACCGCGGCGGGATGACGCACGCCGAGTCACCCGAGTGCACGCCCGCGCTCTCGACGTGCTCCATGATACCGCCGATGAGGACGTCCTCGCCGTCGCTGACCGCGTCGACGTCCAGTTCGACCGCGCCCGCGAGGAACTCGTCGACGAGGATGGGCTTGTCCGGACTCACGCGGACGGCTTCCTCGACGTACTGCTTCAGTTCCTCGTCGTCGTGGACGACCTCCATCGCGCGCCCACCGAGCACGTAGCTCGGGCGAACGAGCACCGGATACCCGATGTCCCGAGCGAGGTCGAGCGCCTCCGCCTCGCTCGTCGCACTCCCACCGTCGGGCTGCGCGATACCGAGCTCGTCCATCAGGACGTTGAAGCGGTCGCGGTCCTCCGCGAGGTCCATCGCCTCGACGCTCGTCCCCAGCACCTCGCAGTCGAGCTCGCGGCGCGCGAGCTCGGATTCGAGCGGCTCGCCGACGTTCACGGACGTCTGCCCGCCGAACTGCACCATCACGCCGTCCGCGTCCGTCGCCGCGACCACGTCCGCGATCTCCTCCGCGGTGATGGGCTCGAAGAACAACCCGTCGCTCGTGTCGTAGTCCGTACTCACCGTCTCCGGGTTGTTGTTCACGACGTGCGCGTCGATACCCAGCTCCTCCAGGGCCTGCACCGCGTGCACCGAACAGTAGTCGAACTCGACGCCCTGCCCGATGCGGATGGGGCCGCCGCCGACGACGACGACGCTCTCCATCTCCGGGTCGACCTGAAGCTCGTTCCGGTACCGGCTCCCGACGTGCGAGGGCTGGCGCGCCGAGTAGTAGTACGGCGTCGACGCCGCGAACTCGCCCGCGCACGTGTCCACCTGCTTGAACGAACGCTCGGGCGTCGCCGCCTCCACCTCCTCGATGGTCGTCCCCGTCCCGACGTCACCGGTCGGTGCCTCCGCGACCCGCCCGCCGTCGCTCGCGAGCGCCGCGACCTCCGCGTTCGTGAACCCGACCTCGCCCGCACGCTCGAAGTCGCCCTCCTGGGCCGCCTGCGCCGCGTGCGCGACGTTCGCGAACCGCTCCACGTACCACTCGTGGATGTCCGTGAGTTCGATGACGTCCTCGACGCTGTAGCCGCGGTCGAACGCCTCGAACATCGCGTACGGCCGGTCCGGACTCGGCCGCACCAGGTACTCGGCCTCCAGTTCCGCGTCGCTCAGCGCCTCCCAATCGACGTCCGGGTCGTACTCGCTCGACCGGAGCGCCTTCAGGAGGCTCTCCTCGAACGTCCGCCCGATCGCCATCGCCTCCCCCGTCGACTTCATCGCGGTCGACAGCTCGAAGTCCGTCTCCGGGAACTTGTCCTGCGGCCAGCGCGGGACCTTCGTGACGACGTAGTCGATCGCGGGCTCGAACGCAGCCGTCGTCTCGCCCGTGATCTCGTTGTCGATCTCGTGCAGCTTCTTGCCGAGCGCGACCTTCGCCGTCACGCGAGCGATCGGGTATCCCGTCGCCTTCGACGCGAGCGCCGACGACCGTGAGACACGCGGGTTCACCTCGACGACGCGGTACTCGCCGCCGGGCGTCCCGTCGTCGCGCCACGCGTGCTGGATGTTACAGCCGCCCTCGATGCCGAGTTCGCGGATGACCTTCAGCGCGCTGTCGCGCATCTGCTGGTGGCCCTCGTCCGGGATGACCTGACTGGGCGTGACGACCGTGCTCTCGCCCGTGTGGATGCCCATCGGGTCGATGTTCTCCATGTTGCAGATGATGATGCAGGAGTCGTCGCCGTCCCGCATCACCTCGTACTCGAGTTCGACCCAGCCGTCGATGGACTCCGTGATCATGACCTCGTTGTTCCGCGACAGCCGGAGGCCCTTGCGGACGCGCTCCTTGAGTTCGTCCATCTCCTCGACGACGCCGGACCCGGCGCCACCGAGCGTGTACGTCGTCCGCATGATGACGGGAAGCCCGCCGACGGTCTCGACGGCGTCCTCGATCTCGTCGACGCTGTTGATCGTGACCGACTTCGGGACGGGCTCGCCGATGGACTCCATGCGCTCGCGGAACAGGTCGCGGTCCTCAGTCGCGTAGATGGTGTCCAGTGGCGTCCCCATGATCTCGACGTCGTGCTCGTCGAGCACGCCCTCCTCCGCCAGCTCGGCGGTGACGTTCAGGCCGGTCTGCCCGCCGAGACCGGCGATGACGCCGTCGGGCTGCTCGCGCTCGATGACCTCCGCGATGGCGTCGGTCGTGATGGGCTCGATGTAGACCTCGTCGGCCATCTCGGGGTCGGTCATGATCGTCGCCGGGTTCGAGTTCACGAGGACGACTCGCGCGCCCTCCTCCTGGAGCGCGCGACAGGCCTGCGCGCCGGAGTAGTCGAACTCCGCGGCCTGCCCGATCTGGATGGGGCCGGAGCCGATGAGGAGGATGGTGCGTCCGTCCGCGTCGTCGTCGGATGGTGTCCCGCCGGTCATGATTGCTTACCGGTGTCCAGTCCGCACATCGTAATAAGACCCACGATAGAGTACGAGAAGCGTAACTCGATTTCGAAGTTCGAAATATTGCCGGGCGGGAGGGGCCGCTGCCGCGCCAGTCACTCCCACTCGTCCCGGAGAATCACCCGCTCGCCGGGCAACGCGGGACGACGTGCCCGACACCACGAACGCATCCGTCACGGCACCGCCCGTCGCGGACGACCGGCACGTGCTCGTCCTCCCACCCCGAAGCCAGCCTCGCTCGTCGTCGACGACACCGACCCGTACGTCCTCATCACACTCGATGCGCCCGTCGAACTCGTCCCGCGAGAACGAAGAGACTCGTCGCGTTCCACCGACCGCACCGCCACCGCACGAACGACCGACCGCACCGCCACCGCACGACTGCGGAGCGACGCGCTACTCGCCGACGAACCGATACCGGTACGGCGGGTCCTCGCCGACGACCTCGACCGCCCCCGACTCGGCTCGCCGGCCGAGTACCGTCGCGACCCGGTGCGTGCTGTCGACGTCCACGCCGCGCTCGTCGAGCACGGCGACGATCTCGCTCGCCGACAGCGGCTCCTCGATACCTGCACTCGCCAGTACGTCACGGATCCGCTCGAACTCGCCGTGGTCCACGGGAGTCACACGTCAACGCACGCGCGCGAGCAGCATAAAACGACGCCCCGGGTGCGACAGAATCACACGCGTACGGCCGACGAGCGCGCCAACGCCGCCGCCGTCGACGGCGGCACCGAACTATAACGCAGTGTCGTGCTCGTCCGCGAAGTCACGCTGCGAGCGGTACGCCTCGACGAACTCCGCGACGTCGAACTCCAGCATCTGCCGTTCGAACTCCTCGACGGCGTTCTGGTCCTCCGCGTGCGAGATCGCGTGCTCCATCAGCTCGACGACGAGCTCCACGACGATCTCGTGGAGGCGCCGCGAGTCGAACTCGGTCACCCACACCATCGAGTACCCGACGCTCCCGTCGTCGCTCACGTCCTTCACGGCGACCTCGGCCGGGAACTCCTCGAGGACGACGCCCATGAGGTGGATGGTGCCGAACTCGTCGAAGTCGTCCTCCGGCTCGATGGTCTCCTGGAGGACCGCGACGAGGCTCTCGGGGAAGAACCGCGACGGCGGATGGACGTCCTGCACGACCGCGTGCGTCTCGCCGCACGCACACGAGATATCGCGGACGCCCATGTCCAGGTCCTTCACGTCGACGCGCTCGCCACAGGACAGCTCCAGTGCGCTACTCGGCGCGTCGTCACCCGGAACCCGCGGCTCAGGCATACGAGCGCGTTCGGAACGAGCGCGTAAAAGGGCCGCGACTCCCGGTCGTCGCACGTCGGGACGACGCCCGGTCGTGACTCCTCGAACCCGCCTCCGGTCAGGGCCAGTCGTCGCGGACCGGCTCCTCGTCGCCGGCGTCCTCGGTCGCGGTGGCGGTCGCGAGCGTCCAGTCGGCGGCGTCCGCGGCGTCCTCGACGGCGAGGTACTCCCAGTCGACGCGGTCGGCGAGGTCCGCGTCTCCGTCCTCGGTGCCGACGAACACGTGCCGGTCGGTGTCGAACTGCTCGTGGACGCTCTCCAGACTCTCCTCGCGGCCGCGCGGCCCCGAGAAGAAGTCCTGGCGGACGCGGTTCTTCCGCGTGAAGTTCGTGACGACGTACGTCGGTTCGTCCGAGACGACGCCGACGTACTTCGCCCAGCGTCGCGCGTCGTCGAACACGGCCTCGGGGTCCGCGAGCGCCTGGAGCGCGGAGAGCTCGAACGCCAGCGTCATCGTGCCACTGTCGGGCCCGTTCATGCACGAAGATGGCCGGTCGCGGCGAAAGAACGTGTCGGTCTGCCTCGACTGGGCGAACGACGCGATCGCTACGTGGTCGTGTTCGGAGAGAACGCGCTCGCCCCCAGTCAGGCGCGTTCGACGCGTAGGTAGTCGGTGAACACCACGACGTCCCCCGCGGAGAGTCGCGTCGACGTCGCGTCTATCTCGACGACCGAGCCGTCGGTCGCGCGTGCAACCCGTCTGTAGGTCCGTTCCCGGAGCTGGTCGACGTGCTTGACCGTCGCGTCCGCTGGGACGGATTCGGTACGGCGTAACCGCAGAGCGCCGCTCGTGGTGTCACTAACTGCCATGGGGCATGGTACAGTATAGCATGATTTCTAATAAAGGTTGGCGTTGACGACCCAAACCGCCGCGACACGACAACCCCACGAATCACCACCCAACACCCCAACGACGCGTCCCAAGCTGCCATCGCTCACCGACGACACCCGGACACGAACTACACCAGCACCACGTAGCAACCGCCTACTCGAACGACGGCCCCCGACCCACCAGCACCACGACCGGCAGAGTGAACGCTCAACGACCGTCAGACGACAGAACCACCTATCGGCGAACCACTGACTACGGAACGACCGCTCGACGACCCGCGGTCTACGAGCCGAACTGTCGGCAGAAGAACGACGACGCGGAACGAGGACGGCCTACTGCTCGGCTTCCGGCGCGTCCAACCGATCGAGGTCCAGTTCCTCGTCGAGCAGGACCTCCTTCTGTCCGGTGAGGTCGCGCTGCTCGCGAGCGAGCTTCTTCAACTTCGTCTGCGGTGCCAGGTCGCCGATGAGCACGCCACCGATGACCTTCCCGTCGTTGAACACGACGCGACGCCACTCCGTGTCCGAGTACTTCTGCTCCACGTAATCGTCGCCCTGCGTCGGATGTCCGAACGAGAGGAACGGGAAGTCGAAGTGCGTGATGGAGTACGACGACACCCACTCGAACACCGCCTCCTCCGCGTCCGCAACCATGTTCTTCGCCGCGATCTGACCCTGTTCCTTCGCGCTCCCCCACGACCCGTTCTGCGCCTGCTCGCCGAGCAGGACGTCGTGGAACTTCGTCAGGTCACCGGCCGCGTACACGTCCTCGACGTCCGTCTGCATGTACTCGTCGACGACGATGCCGTCGTCCAGCTCGATACCGGTTCCGCGGAGGAACTCCGTGTTGAAGTTCAGGCCGATGGCGACGCCGACGAAGTCACCGTCGTGCTCGACGCCGTTCGGGTCGACCGCACCCGTCACCGCGCCGTCCTCGTCCGTCGTGAAGTGGTCGACGCCGGACTGGAACACGGGCTCGACGCCCTTCTCGCGGAGGCCGTCGTGGATGATCTCCGCGCCCTCCTCGCTGAGCGCGTACCGCCACCAGCAGTCCCCGCGCATCAGGTACTTCGCGTCGACGTCCTGCGCACCACAGATCGCGGCGAGGTCGATGCCGAGCAGGCCCGCCCCCACGACGAGCCCGGTGTCGGCTTCCGCGGCGTGCTCCTCGATGCCGCGCGCGTCCTGGAACGTCCAGAAGTGATGGACGCCCTCGGCGTCGGAGTTCTCGACGGGCAGCTGCGTCGGCGTCCCACCGGTCGCGACCAGCAGCTTGTCGTACTCGATGACGTCACCCGAGTGCGTCTTGATCTCGTGGCCGTCGACGTCGATGGTCGTGACGTGCGTGTTCAGTTCCAGTTCGATGTCTCGCTCCTCGTACCAGCTCCCGTCGTGGATGGAGATGGGTGCTTCGGGCATCTTGCCCTTCGCGAACTCCTTGATGAGGATGCGATTGTAGAGGGCTTCCCCCTCGTCCGTGATGACGGTGATGTCGGCGTCCGGCGCCTCCTCTCGGAGTGTCTCCGCTGCAGAGGACCCCGCGATGCCGTCGCCGATGATCACGTACGATTCGGTCATGTCCGAACCGTTCGGTACGGGGGTTAAAGTGGGTTGCTATCTCCGAGAACCTGGCCGCGTGAACCGTTCGTTTCGCGTGCAAGCACCGCCCAAGGCCGGGTTACGTCGGTCCGTGCTCGCGCCGGCGTCGCCGCCAGTCCTCGACCGGTACCGACCAGTTGCCGACGGTGGTCGTTCGACTGCCGTCGGTTGGCGTCCGGCTGCCAGTCGGGTAGCGTCGTCGATATCGGCTCCGGTCGCCTACTGTGCGTCGCCGCTCGGAAACCCCGAGTTACTCGAACACATCACGATGAATAGAGGTCGTGCATCGGTCGTTATCCGTGCCTCGCTATCGGGCTTACCGACCCGAATCAGGGACCTACTCGGGTGAAAGGTCGGCTCTCTTTATGCTGTTTTCGCGCCTCGTCTCGTCGTGGCTCCACGCAGCGCCGTAGCGGTGAGCGCGCGAGCCACGACCCACAAATGTACCAGAACACTAGCAGTATTCCGACGGCGTCGACAGACCCGCAGTTCACCGACCAGCGCAGTCTCGAAGCGACGCGCGCCACAGGAGCGCAGGGCCAGATGTCCGGCACGGGTGCGTTCTTCGGCTCGCAGGCCTACGGGACCCAGCAACAGCACGCGCCGCAACGGGGTGTCGCGCAGCAGGCACCGAGCCAGGCGGCGGACCCACGCGGGGTCCAGACGTACGACCGGCAACTGCAGGCCCAGGGATACGAACGGCAGGCCGGGAGCGGCGTCGACGCACCGAAGCAGCCGTTCGGTGCCGTCGAGCACGGGAACTCCGCGAGCGCGCACCAGCCGATACACGCGACCCAGCCAACTCAGACCCCGATAGGGTACCAGGCGACACAGCCAATCCAACAGGGCCGCGCTCAACAGCCCATCCAGCAGGACCCCACGCAACAGCCCATCCAGCAGGGCTTCACGCAACAGCCCGTCCAACAGGGCCTCACGCAACAACCCATCCAGCAGAGCCACGCCCAGCAACCCAGTCAACAGGGATTCACGCAACAGCCCATCCAGCAGGACCCCACGCAACAGCCCGTCCAACAGGGCCGCGTCCAGCAGCCCGCGATGAGCGTCGAGAGCCGGCCGCGTTCGGCGGGTGGCGGGACGCCGATCGACGTGCCGATGGCGAGTGGCCGCGTCGACGAGCCGTCGGTCGGCACGTCGCGGCAGGCAGCCCTCGGCGCGTTCCAGGGGCAGCTTCCGGGGATGGCGTCCGCGTCCGGTCGCCAGTTCACCGCGCGCGCTCAGGAGTTCGCTCCGCAGGCACAGGGACCCGTTCCGCACGCTCAGGGGCTCGCCCAGAGGGCGGTCGGCGAACAGTTCCAGCGGGCGCCGTCGCCGTCGGGGTTCGCGGCCGACGCGTCGGCGGTGTCGAAGATACCGCTCCGGGCGAGCGCCGGTGACCTCTCCGTCCAGAAGCCCGATCGGTCGTCGCCGACGACCCAACAGAGCCAGTACGCGCAAGCGCAAGGCATCCAGTCCGACGCGTCGAAGCAAGCGCCCATCCAGGGAGCAGGCGCCATCCAGAAGCCCCGGCTCGACGACCCCGTGACGCTCCAGGACGGGACCGTGACCACGGTCGGCTCGCTGCTCTCGCAGGCGTCGATGGACGCGTCGACGACCGGGCAGCAGTACGGGCAACAGTACCGCGGGACGAACGTCGCCGGCGACGTGACCTCGGGCACGCGGAGCGGCCCGTACGGCGAGATGCCGGTGTCGTACTGATGACGTGGAATCCGGCGGGGAACCCGTACCGAGACGACCCGCGGTTCGCGGCGCAGGGGATGCCCGTCGTCCACCAGGGCATGAGCGTCCCCCAGTCCGCGGGAGCCGCGACGAGTACCGCGTCGCCCGGTGTGGACCCCGGCGACGTGGGCGGGACGCACGCCGACGCCGGCCGAGGCGCGGCCGGCGGGGCGAGCGGCGTCCAGGGGCCGACGGGCGGCGGCCCGGAGGTCGCGATGCCGCGCGCGGACGTCACGGAGACGCCCGAGTCGTACCTCGTCGAACTCGAGATGCCGGGGTTCGAGAAGGCGGACATCTCGGTGTACGCCGACGAGAACCAGCTCATCGTCGCCGGGGAACGCGACGGCGAGGAGCCGACGCAGGGCCACCGCGTCCTCCAGCGCGAGTGCCCGCGTCACCTCGAGCGCACCATCCGGCTCCCCGTCACCATCGACGTCGAGGAGACGACGGCGACGTACGACGCCGGGATGTGCACCATCGAGGTCCCGAAGGGCGACGCGGAGGACCGCAAACGCATCGGGTTCCAGTGACCGACCGCGACCGGTAGCACGCACCCGCTCTCCTCGTCGAGTGCGGGCTCGCCATCCCGGTCCGCGCGTCTTTCTTCGCGAGCGCTCGAATCGAGCCGACCCGCGAGGACGTGGTGCGCGCGCCGCACTCGTCGACCGAGTCCACGCGTCGCTCCGCGAGCACGGGTCGTCGACTGGGTACCAGATGCCGACGGTTGCGGGCTCGTTGCAGACAGTTGAATACGTCTAACGGACGATTACGTGAGGTTTCCCGACGTTCTCGGAAGGGACATAAGACCCCGTGGGATACGGTTCGTGAAGCCGAGCCCCGAGGAAAGTGGGTGTTTCTCGGGTAACGGAGCGTTACCATGCACGGAACCAACTTCAAGATCGATTCGGAACTGCGCAAGCACGGGCAAGTCCTCGACCTGCCGGCGGCCGCGAAGACGGTCTCGGTGGAACCAGCCGGGTCGGGGTACGTGCGCGTCACGTACCTCAAACCGGTCCAGGAGATCAGCGTCGAGACGCCGAGCGAGTCCGAGGACGCGATGGCGTACGTCGACTGACCGCGACGCCGCCGGTCGGGTGGCCGAGGACGTCGCATCGTCGACCACCGGGGACGAGCGCCGGTTCGACCGCGCCGACGTGGCCGCGACCGACGGTACGGTGCCGCCAGCGGGACGTTCTTGGTTGCGGAGTCGTTACCGTCGAGGTAGAGATGAAGATACGCCAGAACGTCAAGCACTTCGCGTTCAAGCAGGCGCTCACGGCGCCGGTGCTCGGGGACGTCGCTCGCGGGAAGCTCGTGGACATGCACACGGACATCTTCCTCGGGAAGGCCGACGAGGCGCATCGCGAGGAGCGCCGCGAGCACCTCGACGACTTCTTCGACGCGACGATGGACACGTACGTCGCCGCGCTCGACTACTATCCGGAGGCGAAAGCCCGGGAGATCACGCACGTGCAGGCGAACTTCGACTTCTACAACCACGGGTGGACGGAGATGATGGAGTTCCCGAGCGACGAGCTCGGCGAGCACCGCGACCGGTACGCGGAGTTCTTCGACGACCACGGTATCACGGTAGACGACCCCCTCGGCGTGTTTCTGCCCGCGGACGGTATCGCGGACGCGCCGTCGACGCCGGAGCGGCTCGACGACCCGGTTCATCCCTACGCCGAGGGTGGGTTCGCGGACGACGTGTACGTCGAGACCGCCGACGGCGAGGTCGTGGTCGGCGGCCGGGAGGAACCGGCGGACGTCGACCCCGAGGAGTACGTCGCCGACGACTGACGACGACGCGGTCGGTGCGGGTTCTCCGAACGTTCAAGAGCGAAGCCGCGGCCAGGGTCGGCGTGACGTGAGTCGCGGGCGCGAGCGGCCAGGACGGGAGCGCGGTGCACCCTCGCGCCAGTATTCGGTCGAGCTCAGAGTATCGACCAGCGCACCGCCTGTTCGCCACTTCCAGATCGGGCTCGTCGACGACGCCACTCGCGTCGAACGTTGCTCGCACCACACGAGACCTCGTCTCGCAGCGCACGAGGAGGACTGACGGCCCCCAGCGTTCGTTCACGCGGTCCATCGGCTCCCCGACCGGCGTCAGCAACCGCTATCTGAAACACCCAGACCACAGGATAGAGCGGTCAACTGGTCAGTAACGGGCAGATACGTTTACCATCGCTGCGGCCGTTCGTTCGAACGTCGCCGGGAGTCGACGGGACTCACCGGACGCTCAAGGCACGAATCGACCCGCGCAAGCGGGTGAGACGTGTCTGAGTAGGGGCAGCAACTGAAGGGCCCGTAACAGGGTTCCGAAGTCGTCGCTCCGAAGGAGAACCGTAGCGGACCAACGGTCGACCACCATGGTGGTCGACGGCGAAGCCCAAGTAACGGACGTCGCGCAAGCGACCTTCGTGAATACGCCAGCACGCCGGTGCAAGCCCGGCCGAAGTCGACAGTTGTCGACCGAGGTGGTGCGAGCCCACCGAAAGCTAGCACTGGTCGCGTGGTCCGTGGAAAACGTCTCCCGTCCGGGTCCGAACGTCGACGCCCGGGTTCCTCGGTTCTCAACACCAAGCAGCGAGAGCGTCGCGTCGCGTTCACGGTGTGCGCGTTCGAGCGTTCACCGTGTCTCCGTTCGAGCGCTCACTGCGTGCTGGCTTCGAGTATCGACCGTTCGGTGTCGACGCGATCGTCGATGCGGTCGGCGCACTCGTAGCCGGCGACGATACCGCCGTTCAGCGAGCGCTCGGGGTACTGGGCGCGACTCGCCATGCCCGCGTAGTAGACGCCGTTCGGGACCTCGGTGGCGTCGCTCCCGACGTCGTAGGGAACGACCATGTCGAGGTAGCCGCGTTCGTAGACCGGCGCGGCGCGTGGGTTCCGCGAGATGCGGACGTCCTCGACCATCGCGTCGTCGAACTGGTCGGGGAACATCTCCGCGATGTGGTCGAGCCAGCGGGTCTCGACGGCGTCGTCGTCGGCCTGCCAGAGCCACTCGTCGGGCGACTGCACGTAACTCGCGACGTACAGGAGGTGGTCGCCGCCGTAGCGCTCGGGCGGGACGAAGTTCGTGTGCTCGATGAGCGCACCGAACGGGGCGTCGTGCGCGACGTTCAGCCAGTACGTCTCGTCCATGAGCGACCGGTCCATGGTGACGACCGCGCACACCGCGCCCTGGAAGTCGATGTCGCACTCGTATCCGGTGAGCTCCTCGAGGACGTTCGGCATCGCCGCGACGACGACGCTATCGACGTCGTGGGTCTCGCGGCCGTCGGCGGTCTCGACGGTGAGCGAGTCGACGGCCGCGTCGCCGGTGTCGCCGGCGTCGCTCGCGTCGAGGTCGACGACGCGCGCGCCGGTCTGGACGTGCTCGCGACCGACCGCGTCGATGAGCGCGTCGATGAGGACGGCGAAACTCCCGTCGAAGTACCCGAGCTGCTCGCCCTTGAGGAGGTCGCGTTCCCCGCGGAACTTGATGCGGCCGAGCAGCCAGGCGGCGGAGACGTCCTCGACGCGGTCGCCGAACTTCGCGTTCAGGAGCGGTTCGAAGAAGTTCTCGTAGACGCCGCGGGTGGTGTGCTCGAGGAGGAACTGCTTGATGGGGACGTCCTCGTACGCTTCCAGGTCGTCGTACGTGTCGAACGAGGGAACCCCGCCGCGGACGTCGATCTCCATCGTGAGCATGCCGAGCCGGAACTTGTCGTAGAGACTCATGTGGGGGTACGCGGCGATCTCCCAGATGGTGTTCAGGGGGTGGACGACGCCGTCGACGTAGTAGCCGTCGTTCCCGTAGATCCACTCGACGCGGTCGCCGACGCCGAGGTCGTCGGCGAGTTCGACGATGGTCTCCTCGCTCTTGGAGAGGTGGTGGTAGAACTTCTCGATGGGGTCGCCGCTCGTCTCGTGGACGGCGGCGAGTCCGCCGAGGTCGTCGCTCGCCTCGTAGACGCGGACGTCGTGGCCGCGCGCCTGGAGGCGGTGGGCGGCCGCGAGTCCGGCGATGCCGCCGCCGACGATGCCGACAGTCATGTCAGAGGCGAGGGTACCGGTCGGTATGGGTCTGTTGGAGTCCGACCGTCGACGTGACGCGAGTGGCGGGGGCGGTGACGGTTGCGGTCTCCGCTAGGTTTTTCGTAGGGGGCGGGTTAGGAGGGGGCATGCTGACGGTTCGGGCGCCGGCGAGTTCCGCGAACCTGGGGAGTGGATTCGACGTGTTCGGGGTGGCGCTCGGGGTGCCCGCGGACGTGGTGCGCGTGGAGCGCGCCGCCGAGACGACGATATCGGTGACCGGCGTGGGGAGCCAGTACATCCCGGAGGACCCGAAGGGGAACACGGTCGGAGCGGTCGCCGAGGCGCTGGATGCGCCGGCGCACATCCACATCGACAAGGGCGTGCGGCCGGCCTCGGGTCTGGGGTCGTCGGCCGCGAGCGCTGCGGCGGCGGCGGTGGCGTTGAACGAGCTGTACGACCGTGGACGGTCGCGGGAGGAGCTCGTGGACGTGGCGGCGAAGGGCGAGGCGGTCGTGTCGGGTGATGCGCACGCGGACAACGTCGCGCCGTCCATCCTGGGTGGGTTCACGATCGCTCGCGGCGACGGCGTGCTCCAGGTGGACGCGTCGGTGAGCCTGGTTGCGTGCCTGCCGGAGGTCGTGGTGTCGACGCGTGACGCGCGAGAGGTCGTTCCGGCGTCGGCGTCGATGGAGGACGTGGTGTCGACGGTCGGGTCGGCGGCGACGCTCGTCTCGGGGATGCATCGCGACGACCCCGAGTTGGTGGGACGTGGCTTGGAGGAGCACGTGGTGACGCCGCGGCGGTCGGCGCTCGTCGACGGTTACGACGGCGTGAAGGCGGCGGCGTTGTCGGCGGGGGCGACGGGCGTGACTATCAGTGGTGCGGGCCCGAGCGTGCTCGCGGTGTGTCGGGGCGGGGACCGTCGGGCGGTCGCGGGTGCGATGCTCGACGCGTTCGACGACGCCGGGGTGTCGGCGCGGGCGTACCAGACGGAGATCGGTGACGGTGCGACGGTGTACCGGGACTGATGGGGCGGTCGGACGCTGGCCTGCTGAGACTCGTCGAGCCAGATTTATCACGATTGAGCGTGTCATTGACTGGCATGGCAACGCGTGATGGGCGGCCGTTCGCCGCCGACCCGCTCGACGGCGTCGTCCGGTCGCTGTACAGTGCCGGGCTCGCGCTGGTCGGCGTCGGGTTCGTCGGCGCCGTGCTCGCGTGGACGTCGGTGCTGGAGGCGACCGGGTCGGTCACGCGCAGCACGGCGATGGCGACGAACGCCCTCGGCGGGCCGGTCCTCGGCACCGGGACGGGCTCGACGGTCGTGCACGTGAGCGCCGTCGCGGTCGCGGCGGGCGTCTGGTTGCTCGCCGCCGGACTCGTCGTCGACGGCCTCCTGGACGCGTGAGTCGGCTCGGGGACGGCGCGCTCGCCGCGGGCGTTCTCGCCGTCGTCGTCGCGCTCGCCGCCGCGGGCGGCGTGCGCGCGTCGCCGTTCGCGTTCGCAGCGGGCGCGGTCGGTGCGGTCCTCCTCGAGGGCCTCCTGAGCGCTCGCGCGACCGTCGTCGAGGCAGTCTGGGCGCGACGGACGGTCCGCGTGGTGTCGGTCGCCGTCACCGTGCTCGCTGCCGCAGCCGCTGCCGCGTTCCGCCCGAAGAGCGGCCTGAGCGCGCTCGCCGGCGGTCTCGTCGCGTACCTGCTGGTGCTCGCGCTCGTCGCGGGCGGGCTGGTTCCGCCGTCGACCGCGTGGTTCGGGACCGACCATCGAGCGGCGCCTCGCTCGAACGAGGAGTGAGTCCCGGCGCGACGGTGCCGTCAGAACCGGTGCTCGCCGGGGACGTCCTGCTCGTGGAACCGACGACCGCGGTCGCCGCGGTCGTCGCGGTCGCCGCGAGTGGTCTCGGCGACGCAGGACACGCACATCGCGTGCTCGCCGTCGTAATGTCGCTCGCAGACGAGCGCACCGCAGCGCTCGCAGGACTCCTCGGCGGCGTTCGACTCGCAGACCTGACAGAGCCCGGAGACGCTCATGCCTCCCCGTTCGCACCGACGCCCCTTGAGTCTAGTTCACACGATAATGCGTGGCTGGGTGGCTGACTGGGTAAATCGATGCCTGACTGAGTGGCTGGGTGGGTTGGTCCGTGAGTAGGTGGGGGTTGGGAAGTGGGGAGGTGCGTGAGTTCTCGCGACTGCCGGAGGCGGTGTGGGGAGCCGAGCGATTTAGGCGTTCGGAGTCCTTCCGTCGAGACGTGAGGGACTCCCCGCTCCTGTTCGGGCTGGCGTCGGTGTTCGCCGGCCTGACGACGATGCTCACCGTCGTCGCCATCGTCACCAAGGAGGCGTTCGTGCTCGCGATCGCGCTGCCGTTCGCAGCCACCGGCTACTTCATGTGGTATCAGGCGACCGGTCGGATGCGCGAACGCGTCGCGGAGGGCGTGAACGCCGGCGGGTCGCGGTTCGCGGGCCGGAAGGCCCGGGAGGGCGCCCAGCGCGGGCGGAGCCGGTTCGCGCGCGAGGCGCGTCGTCGCATCAACCGGGAGCGGCGCCGGGAGGCTCGCGCCGGCGGTCGTCGAGCGCGCGCGAGCGCCACCGCCGGCGGTCGTGGCGGCGCGCGACGCGGCGGTCCTCGGGTCGAGCGCCAGGACGGCCCGAGCGCCGAGGAGGCCTACCGGCGTCTTGGGCTCGACCCGACCGCGGACGAGGACGCTGTCCGCGAGGCGTACCGCGAGCGCGTGAAGGAGGTTCACCCGGACACGGCCGACGGCGACGAGGAGGCGTTCAAGCGCGTGACCGCGGCCTACGAGCGACTGACCGACGAGTGACCGACGAGTGACCGAGCACGAGTCGCGTCGATGGCGACGCCCGGTCACATCGGTCAGTAGATAGCCGGTCGCGTCGGTTCGACGACAGCTACTAGGGCTGTGTACTCGCAGGGAGTCTGCGTTCGATAAGGAAGGACAGGGAGTCGTCCGGGTCGCTCCCACGCGCTCCCCACCCCTCGCGTGGCAAACGCACCCATGTGACGGGAAGCCTTATGCGAGTCTCTCCCTTACGCGGCGACATGAGCCCTGACAGGGCCGTGTTGCAGCGCGCCCTCGACCGCGGCGAGTCGGAGGGGGGGAGCGTCGAGTTCAAGGAACGGCTCCGGAAGGACCTCCACCTGTCGGACGGGCGTCGGGAATCGCTCGCGGCGCAACTCCGACATCGCGTCCTCTCCGGGGACGGCGAGGCGACGTACGTCGTCGGCGTCACCGACGACGGCGGGCTCGCCGGCGTTCCACCCGCCGAGTTCTCCGAGTCCATGGACGTCCTGAGCCTGCTCGCCGAGGAGGCGGGCGCGCACATCGAGGACGTGCAGACGTGGAGCGTCGACGACGCCGGCGCGTCCGCCGGCACCGGAACCGGTACCGCGGTCGACGACGCGGACGGCATCGTCGGCGTCGCCACCATCAGCGAGGGCGCCGTCCTCGGGACCGACGACGGCCATATCGTCGTCGGGACCGCCGGGCACGTCGACCACGGGAAGTCGACGCTCGTCGGGTCGCTCGTCACGGGCGAGGCCGACGACGGCGAGGGCGCGACCCGCGGGTACCTCGACGTGAAACCGCACGAGGTCGAACGCGGCCTCTCTGCGGACCTGTCCTACGCCGTGTACGGGTTCGACGCGGACGACCAGGCCGTCCGGATGCAGAACCCGCACCGGAAGACCGACCGCGCGCGAGTGGTCGACGAGTCCGACAAGCTCGTGTCGTTCGTCGACACCGTCGGTCACGAGCCGTGGCTCCGCACGACCATCCGCGGCCTCGTCGGCCAGAAGCTCGACTACGGGCTGCTGACGGTCGCGGCGGACGACGGCCCGACGAAGACGACGCGCGAGCACCTCGGCGTCCTGCTCGCCACCGAACTGCCGACGATGGTCGCCATCACGAAGGCCGACCTCGTCACGGACGAACGGCTCGAAGAGGTCGAGCGCGAGGTCGAGGGACTGCTGCGGGACGTCGGGAAGACGCCGCTGCGCGTCGAACGTCACGGCGTGGACGCGGCCGTCGACGAGGTCGGGGACGGCGTCGTGCCGCTGTTCGTCACGTCGAGCGTCGACGGCCGCGGGATGGACGCGCTCGACGAGGTGTTCCGGCGGCTGCCGAAGACCGCGGGGAGCGACGGCGACTTCCGGATGTACATCGACCGGACGTACTCGGTGACGGGCGTCGGCGCGGTCGCCTCCGGCACCATCATGCGCGGCGAGGTCGAGGCCGGCGACGAACTCCTGCTCGGCCCGATGCCCGACGGGTCGTTCCGCGAGGTCGAAGCGCGCAGCATCGAGATGCACTATCACCGCGTCGACGAGGCGAAAGCCGGCCGTATCGTCGGGATTGCACTCAAAGGCGTCCGCGAGGCCGACATCGAACGTGGGATGGTGCTCGTGCCGCGCGACAGCGACCCCCAGCCGGTCCGCGAGTTCGAGGCCGAGGTGATGGTCCTGAACCACCCGACGCGCATCGGTGACGGCTACGAACCCGTCGTCCACCTGGAGACGATAAGCGAGGCCGCCGTCTTCCACCCCGACGGCGGCCAGCTCCTCCCCGGCGACAAGGGGAAGACGCGCGTCCGGTTCAAGTTCCGACCGTACCTCGTCGAGGACGGCCAGCGGTTCGTGTTCCGCGAAGGCCAGAGCAAGGGCGTCGGGACGGTCACGCGAACGGACCTCGACGACTAGCCGGGCGCGCTCGGTGGTATTTTGCTCGACGGTCGCGTAGGTGGAGTATGGATACCGGTGGACGTCGCGCCCTGTCGGTTCTGACGGGCGTGCTGTCGGTGGCGTTCTACGCGGTGCTGGCGGTGGCGTTCGCTGTCGTGGTGTCGGCGGTGCTCGCCGACCCGCCGTCGCTCTGGCTGCTGGTCGCGGCGGTCGTCGGGAGTGCGCTCGCGTTCGGGTACGCGAGCTATCGCGCCGGGGCGACGCGTATCCTGACGGCGTTGGACGCGCAGTACGTGCCGCCGGAGACGGCGCCGCGGCTCCACGAGCGCCTCGACGAGATCGCGTCGCGGATGGGGGTTCAGCCCCCGTCGGTGTACGTCGCGGCGCTGGAGGCGCCGAACGCGCTCGCGGTCGGCGCGCGCGGCGGTGGCGTCGTCGTCCTCGACCATCGGCTCGCGCGCATCCTCCGGCCCGAGGAGCTCGACGCCATCCTCGCGCACGAGCTCGCGCACCTCGAAGGGTACGACGGGCTCGTGCAGACGCTCGCGACGAGCGTCCTCCAGACGGTCGCGGGGGTCGCGTTCCTCGTGCTCCTCCCCGTCGGCGTGCTCGTCGCCGGCGTCTCGCGTGCCGCGACGTACCCCTCCGGGCGCCGACCCGTTCCGCTGGGCGTCCACCTCCAGCGCACGCACTACCGCGTCGGCCAGCTCGTCGTCCTCGCGCTCCTCGCGTTCACGCTCGCGCTCCGCGCGCACTCCCGGCGTCGCGAGCTCGCCGCCGACGACCGCGCGGTCGAGGTGACCGGCGACCCGCTCGCTCTCGCCCGCGGCCTCCGACGCATCCAGCGTGCGAGCGACCCCTACCGCGGGCTCTGGAGTTCGCTGTTCGTCCACGGCGAGGAGGACGCGCTCTCGAAGCTCCTCGCGACGCACCCGTCGATGGACGACCGCATCGAGCGGTTACGCGAACGAGCCGCCGAACGCGACGACGTCGGCACGGCCATCCCCGTCCACGCCCGGTAGTCCGGTTCCGCCGGAGCGCCGTCAGGGACGCCACGGTGGCGTGGCGAGTTCGTCGAGGCGGTCGACGACGTAGTGCGGTTCCGGGTCGGGCGTGGAGCCGTCGGACAGCCACGTCGACCGGACGCCGGCGTTGTGCGCGCCCGGGACGTCCGTCTTGAGGGAGTTCCCGACGTGGACCGCGCGGTCGGCGGCGACGTCCAGTTCGCCGAGTGCGGCGTGGTACGGGTCCGGTTCCGGCTTGGCCGGCGCGTCGTACCCCGCGCAGACGACGGTCTCGAAGTGGTGGTCGAAGTCGAGCGCTGAGAGCTTCTGGCGCTGCATCTCAGGCGCCCCGTTCGTGACGACACCGAGCGCGTGGTCGTCGGCGAGCGCCTCCACGGCGGCCGCGGCGCCGGGGAGCGCCGCGACGTTCGTGTGGTCTCGCGAGTCCGCGAAGTGATCAGCCATCTCGTACGCGAGGTCCCGGGAGTAGCCGTACTCGTCGGCGAGGTCCGCGAAGCAGAGCTCGCGGAGCTCTCGCATCCCGTCGTGCTCGTCGTCGTCGTTCACCACGCGCTCGTAGGCGTCGTAGTACTCGGCCACGTCGAAGAACGGCTCGACGCCGACCGCCGCGAAGCTCTCGCGGAGGAGTTCCCCGCTCGTCCGTTGGTACTCGCAGAGCGTGTCGTCGAGGTCGAAGAGGACGGCGTCGACGGCGTCGGTCATACGAGACGGTACGCGGTCGACGGCTAAAGCCGTGTTCGATTCTCATCGACCGGGGGCTTCCGAGGGGCTTTTGCGGCGACCGCTCCAACGGCCGTTCATGGCAACAGGAGAGCAGCGGTTCGGCGAGTGGCCGTTGAAGCGCCTGATGACGGAGGTCGTCGGCAGCGGACACAAGTCCGCCGAGGACATGACTCGCGACCAGGCTCGCGAGGCGTTCCAGCGGGTTCTCGCGGACGAGCCCGACCCGACGACGCTCGGCGCGTTCTGGCTCGCGAACCGCTGGAAGCGCAACAGCCCCGAGGAGCTCGGCGCGTACGTCGACGTGATGCGCGAGGAGACCGTCGAGGTCGCCGAACCCGACTGCGACCCCGTCGACTGCGGCGCGAACTACGACGGGAAGGGCCGGTCGATGATCTTCGGCGTCGCCGCGGGCGTCGTCGCCGCCGCCGCCGGCACGCCCGTCGTCGTGCACTCCGGCGACCGCGTCCCGACGCAGAAACAGGACGCGTACAAGCACGTGCTCGACGAACTCGGCGTCCACACCGAACTCACGCCACAGGACTCCGCGGACATGGTGGACGAGACCGGGTTCGGGTTCTACTACCAGCCGGCGTTCGCGCCCGGCATCCAGGACCTCTGGGAGCGCCGCGACAACATGGGCGTGCGGACGTTCGTGAACACCGTGGAGACGCTCGCGAACCCCGCGAACGCGGACGTCCACCTCGGGTCGTTCTACCACCTCGCGTTCGCGAAGAAGGTCTGCGAGACCTTCCAGGAGAGCGAGCAGAGCGACGTCGAGAAGGTCGTGATGTTCCAGGGGATGGAGGGCTACGACGACGTCCGCCCCGGGTACACGAAGGTCGGAGAGTGGGTGGCCGACACCGACGAGCTGGACGACTACGAGATCGAGACCGCCGAGTACGGCATGGACGTCGAAGAGGAGGACCTCCAGGTCGACGACGTCGCCACCGAGTCCGCCGAGATCACGGAGGAAGTGCTCGCCGGCGAGCGCGAGGACGCGTTCGCGGACGCGGTCGCACTGAACGCCGCCCTCCGGATGTACGCCCGCGACGACGTCGAAAGCATCCAGGCCGGCATCGACGACGCCCGCGCCGTCATCGACGACGGCAGCGCGCAAGCGGTGCTCGAGGACCTTCGCGCGTTCTGAACGCGACGAACCGAACACCATTCCCGCCTCGACCAGCTGATTCCTGAGACGGCGACCTCGCGGTCGCCGTATGCCGTTCAGTCGTGGATGGCGACGCTCGCCAACCGGTCCCCGGCTTTCACGGTCGCTTCGCGCGTGATGGCGTACAGCAGGCCGTCGCGGTCGAACGTCGCACGGTGCAGGACCTCGTACGTCGACGGGTCGTAGACGGTCCCGACGTCCTCGCCCGCGTCGACGCGCTCGCCGAGTTCGAGCGCGGGATTCGGCCGGAACAGCCCGCTGTCGGTGGCGTCGACCCGCCCCAGGTGGTTGCGGGCGACGACGGGGTCGGTCGTGATCGGTTGCCCGTCGAGCACGCCGACGTGCCGGCAGACGTTCAGGACGCCGCGAACCCCCTCCTCGACCGCGGGTTCGACGAGCTCGCGGCAGTGCGCGAGTTCGGGCGTGACCGCCGGAATCCCCTCGCGTGCGGCGGCGACGCGGAGCTTCCCGTCGAAGTCGCGGCGATGCCACTCGTCGGGCGCGTCCTCGCCGCGGCGCTCCGCGAGCAGGAGGTCGGTGCCGAACGCCTCCGCGAGCGCTCGCGCGTCGGCGTCATCGTTCGGGTACACGACGTGCGTCAGCAGGTCCGGGCTGCCCGTGTGGAGGTCGACGACCGCGTCGGCGTCCGCGACGTACTCCCAGAGCGCCGCCGCCATCCGCTCGTGCAGCGACCCCTCCGCGTCCCCCGGCCACACGCGATTCATGTTCGCGTTCACCGAATCGAGCGACGCGGGTGCGGTGTACCCGACGCGGTCGAACGTCACCGGGTTCGCCACCGGCACCGCGACGACCCGACCCGCGAGGTCCGAGAGCGGGATCTTCTCGTGGACGCGCCGCAGGACCTCCGTCCCGTTCACCTCGCGGCCGTGCTGGGCGGCCTGCACGTACACCGTCGGCCCCGACTCCGGCCCCTCGTACACGTGCACCGTCGTCGACACTCGAACGCCCGACGGGAGTCGAGCGAGCGTCACGTCCTCGCGACGATGGCGAGCCGAACGCGTCATCGGTTACGCCAGATTTCGACGCGCCACCCCTTGAATCTCACCCCCAACCCAGCCCGGGGTCGCGACAGGCCCACCACGGGCCCGACGCGAGTCAGTCACGGGACCGACGCGCACCAGTCACGAGGCCGACGCGGACCAACCACGGGGTTGACGTGGGCACGATGGGGCAACGTTATCCCGCAGGCGGCCGTCCTGTCAGGTATGACGATAGCTGCGACCATCCACACGACGCACGGCGACATCGACATCGAGCTCTACGACGAGCAGGCGCCGCGAACGGTCACGAACTTCGTCGGCCTCGCGCTCCACGACCCCGCCGCGAACGCCGACCCCGCACCGGACACGACCACGTGGGACGACCCCGAGAGCGGCGAGACACGCGGCGACTCGCTGTACGCCGGCGCGGACTTCCACCGCATCATCGAGGACTTCATGATCCAGGGCGGCGACCCCGAAGGCACCGGCCGCGGCGGCCCCGGCTACCAGTTCGACGACGAGTTCGTCGACGACCTCACGCACGACGGCCCCGGCGTCCTCTCCATGGCGAACGCCGGCCCCGACACGAACGGTAGCCAGTTCTTCATCACCCTCGGCGCCACCCCGCACCTCGACGGCAAGCACGCCGTCTTCGGCACGGTCACCGACGGCATGGACGTCGTCGAGGAGCTCGGCGCGCTCGACACCGACGGCCGCGACAACCCCAACACCGACGCCGGCATCGAATCCATCGACTTCCACGACGACGTCAGTCACCTCGACCTCACCGGCGCCGACGTCTAAGTCGGCGACTCGCCGTTTCCTGCTCCCGTCTCCTGCTCCCGTCTCCTGCTCGTACGACGCCGCGACCAGCGTCCTGGCCGAGACTCGCGGTGCCGGCCCGTTCGTGGCTCGCGGTGCGGGACCGACAACCGAAAGTTCCCGTGGCCCCGAGTCCCGCGCAATGAGCGACAGCGAGGACGCGCACGCGCCGAGCGAGATCGGGGAGGCGAACGCGCCACCGGTGGAGGAGGCGCCGTACAAGATCATCTTCGAGGCGAACAAGTGCTTCGGCGCGGGGAAGTGCGCGGAGAAGTCGACGAACTGGGAGATGAGCATCGACAGCGGCCTCGGAACGCCGAAGACGTACTTCTTCGGCGAGGACGACCTAGAGCACAACCTCGTCGCCGCCGAGGCCTGCCCGGCGAAGAAGGACGTCGGCATCATCCACGTCGTCGACCGCCGCACCGACGAGGAGATCGCACCGGACCCCCACGGCGATGGAACGCTGAGCGTGGACTGGTAATCGCGTGACCGAACTGGTGATGGCGTGAAAGTAGAGGTCGTGGGCGCGACAGTCGACATCGACGAGAGTCTCGTCGACGCGTCGCCAGAAACGATCCGCGACCAGGTCCGCGAGTTCGAGGCCGGCGACCTCGCGTCGTTCGACCTCGCGGTCGACTACCCCGAGGACTTCGGTGGGCGAGTGATGCGGGCGATGCGCGAGATTCCGTACGGGGAGACGCGGTCGTACGGCGATCTCGCTGCCGAGTTGGAGACGGCGCCGATCGCGGTCGGGCAGGCGTGCGGTCGGAATCCGGTGCCGCTCGTGGTGCCGTGCCATCGCGTGCTCGCGAGCGACGGCGGCCTCAACGGGTACTCGGCGGACGGCGGCGTGCGGACCAAGCATCGGCTGCTGATGCTGGAGGCGACGGGACTGAACGTGGAGAGGTAGCTACGCTCGGTCCGTCCCGCCGGGCCGGTCGTCTCGGTCGTTCGCGTCGGCGTGGTCGTCGCCGGCGAGCTCGTGGGCGCGAGCGACGACGTACATGAGAACGAGGCCGGTTCCGACGGCGAGGACGAACTGACTGGCGAACAGGAAGACGGTCCCGAGCGTCGACCTCGCGCCGAAGAGGACGACGAAGAGGAACGGGACGAGTGCTCCGAGCGCGACGAGTGCGACGAGTTTCGCGAGCGGGACGGCCTCTCGGAGGAGCTGTGGCGCGTCGAGTTCGTTCGTCAGTGGGTCGACGAACGGCGTGTCGGAGGGCATCGACGACGGGTTCTGTCGGCGTTCGTATAAGTGCGGTGGTGGAGGCCGTCAAGCGAAACCGACTTTGCACCCCCGGCGGTATGGCGGAACGAGCGAGGGTGGCTGAGCCAGGCCAAAGGCGGCGGACTTAAGATCCGCTCTCGTAGGAGTTCGTGGGTTCGAATCCCTCCCCTCGCATCGCCGTCGCGAACGAAGGTGAGCGACGGCTATCGACGGGGGGATTCGAATCAGGGAGCACGCAGCGTCGAGCGGAGCGAGGCGTCGTGCGACCGTGGTTCGAATCCCTCCCCTCACACTGGCGCTGCGACGGCCCGGTTGAGATTCTATTCTATCGGCATTTTCCGAGCTATACCGGTCGTCAAGTAGGCGTGCCTGTCTAACACCAGACAATTTGATCGGTGTTGATATTGCCTCTCCAGCCTGGAAAATCGGAAATATTCCAATTAAAGATACGTTTATAGAATATAGAATGAGAACAGGTCGGGTCCTTCTCTCACTCGCGTTCTCGGCGTTGCTCCTTTCGGCCAGCGTTTCGGGTGTCGTGCAAGCCGATGATGACGAGCGTGACTCCAATTGTACTGGCGACCCAACCAACATCGAGGAACTAGAAGAACAGTACGATGCGGATGCTGCAGGTATCGCTGGCACGATAAACTCGCCGCCAAATCTGGATATCGACGCCGTCTATCTGGAAACGGCAGCGACGACAGATACAGAGAGTGACGTGTTCTACATCACGATATTCCATACCGACCTCGGCGACGCCGAGAACAACATCTTCATCAACATCTCGTCGTACTCTGCCGTAGGCGAATTAAAGAACATGGAGTGGGCGGAGGACGACGGTCCCAAATTAACATTATCCGATCCGTCGCGCAATGCATCGTTCAAAATAGTAGACGATTCCTTCGAGGACGACGTTTGTCTGCAGATCTCAGCGAACAATCCGCAGGAAGTAGAATACGACTGGAAGTTCACAATCAGCCAGAATAACGAGAACCAGTGGTATCCAGCACCGGGAACCTCGACCGCAACTCGAACAGGGACTTCGACAGCAACGCCAACAACAACGCCGACACAGACGCCGACACCGGCGCCGACAACAACCCCGACACCGGCGCCGACAACAACCCCGACAACGACCCCGACACAGACGCCGACAACAATGCCGGCACCGACAGAACAGGAGGCACCGACTTCGGCGCCTGCTGAGACGGAACAAGCGACTCCCACATCCAGCGGGAACAGTCCCGGATTCGGGGTAGTCGTTGTCTTGGTCGCAATACCGGTCACGATACTGCTGAGGCGGCGGCGGCAGTGATGCTCGGCCGTTGAGGGAGCCCGGCCTCGGCTCGGAGAGTGTTGAGGGGCCGGATCGCTGTATCTACCGATGCGGGTGATTGGTCGTGGCCGCGAGCGGGGCAGGTGGTGGGTCTTGGCGCCGTGTCCTGTGGTGGGTAGGCGGATGAACGGGTGGTGTTTGCGTCTGCGGTGGGCGTTCACTCGGCTCTGGTACGGTCGGTGGTGGTGATGGTGCCGTCGTGTTCGATGGTGAGTGTGAGTGTGTCGTCGTCGAGTTCGACGTCGACTCCGAGTTCGAGGGGGTTCGTTTGGAGGGTGGTTTCGGTGCCGGGGGTGGTCCAGTCGAGCGTCCACCAAGGGGTGGTTCGGGGGTCGGTACCGTGGTCGTGGTGGAAGTGGGTGACGGTGGGGTGGGTGAGGAGATGGAGGCCGAGTGGGACGCCGTGCTGGTAGCCGCAGCGCTGGCAGTTGGCGCGGTAGTGGTGGTGGTCGGGTTGGAGGCCACCGTGTTCGAGTTCGCCGGTGACGTGGCCGTGGCAGTCGGCGCAGATGCCCTGGCGGATGGAGTGGCTCCACTGGTAGCCGAGGAACGCGACGTTGTCGACGAGTTCGCTCTCGGGCGTGGTCTGGAGGAGGCTGGGTGGGGCGGCGAGCGCCATGGCGTGCTCGTCGGTCCCGCAGGTGACCCGTAGTTTCCCGTCGGTGTAGTGGAACTGGAGGGGGTCGTCGCAGAACGGACAGGTGCCGGGGGCGTCGCGTGGTCCCCAAGTCCAGTCGGTGTCGAGGACGCCGGAGGCGGCGGTGGTGAGGAGTTCCATGCCGACGCGGGAGAGCCGGTAGCCGGCGTCGGCGCTGACGACGAGGTCGTCGAGCGCGTCGAGGTGGTAGTTGAAGTTGCCGTTGTCGCGTGCGTCGACGGCGTCCTTGAGGTCGGTGTACGCGAGCCAGGGGTCGGTGGGGGCGTCGGCGTGCGCGTCCGCGAGCGCCTGGAGGACGTCGAGGCGTGTCGGGTGAGTGACGCGCTCGAAGACGGCCGTCACGTCGATGTCGGCGTGGGTGTCGGCGTCCGGACTGGCGTCGACGTCGGTGGGGGCATCGACGTTGGCGTCGGCGTCTGCGTGGTCCATCGGCGGATGGTGCGTCGCTGGCGACGTAAGGGTTCGTGTCGACTGGGTTAGAGTAATGCGTTGCTCGGAACGCCTAACTCGGTGCCGGTGCTCGATTCGAGTATGTCGATGACCGAACGCGAGCGACGGCGACTGCTGTCGAAACTCCAGCGGCGGTCGGGGATGGTCGGTGGGGACATCCCGGACGAGTTGACGGTGCAGGGCGAGACGGTGGACGTGAAGGCGTTCGTCTTCGAGTGCGACGACCTCGACGGGATTCCCGAGAGCGAACGGGAGCGGTTGGAGTCCCTGAAGCGGGCGTTGAAGCGCGAGCGCCTAGAGCGCAAGCAGCGACTCGAACGCGAGGCGCTCTCGGTCGAGGAGGGCGAGGCCATCGTCCGGGAGGTCCGCGGCATCGACCGGGCGTTGAACGCGCTCGAGGGCCTGGATGCGCCGGGCATCGAGGAGCAGCTCCGACGGGAGGAACTGGAGAACGCCCAGGAACTGCGGGCGCTCATGGACCTCGCGGCGAACTGAGCGCGGGCCACGGCCGCCCTTCGACTTCTGGTATTTATACGTTTGGGGGAGTTGGCGGGTCGCCAGTCGTGCGTTCCGGTTGAAATATCCGTGGTGGGTTGGTTGTGGTATGGTAGGAATGTCCTCCAGACGGCGGTTGCTCGCTGGCGCCGGTGCGGCGTTGTCGGCCGCGCTCGCCGGCTGCAGTGGCTTGACGCCCTTCGTGGGGAAGCGCGAGGAGTCGACCGAGCGCGTGCCCGTCGACGGCGCGTCCGCGCTCGCGGTGGCGGTGGACGTCGGCGACGTGACGGTTCGGACGGCGGACCGCGAGGACGTGCACGTCGACGTGGTGAAGCAGTCGAGTTCGATGAACGCGGACCTGTCGAAGCTCGAGTTCCGCGTGGAGCGCCCCCGGGACCGCGTGCGGTTGCGTGGCGTGTGGACCGGGAACGGCGGACTGTCGGGGAAGCCGTCGTTGGACCTCGACGTGACCGTGCCGTCGTCGCTCGCGGTCGCCGAGACCGAGACGCAGGTCGGCGACGTCGACGTCGAGGGTGTGACGGGTGACGTGTCGGCGTCGACGTCGACCGGTGACGTGACGGTTCGGTCGGTCGCGGGGGCGGTCAGCGCGGAGACGAGCACGGGCGACGTCACCGTCGAGGACGTCGACGCGTTCGGCGGCGCGGAGACGAGCACTGGCGACGTCACCGTCGAGGTGCCCGCCATCGGTGGCGACACGGCCGTGCAGGCGAACACGGGCGACGTGACCGCGGCGATCGGTGCGGACGTCGACGCGGAGCTGCGGGCGTCGACGAGCACGGGCGACGTCGCGGTGAACGACCTGTCGCTCGCTGACGGGTCGGTCGACGAGCGGTCGGCGTCGGGGACGCTCGGCGACGGCGGGCCCCTGCTCGAGTTCGAGACGAGCACGGGCGACGTGACGCTGTCGGCGCTCGAGTGACGCGGCGCGCGGATTCCTTCTGCGACCTCGGTTCGATACGTGGACGCCTCGGCCGGGAGGTCGAGCGTTGCGAGAACCCAGCGACGGAGCCCGACGCGAGGTTCTGCACAGCCACCACCGACGCGGGGTCCTGTACAGCCGGTACCGACGCGCCGCGTCGTGTGCGGGTTGACCGGTATTGTAGCCTGACGTGGTGCTGCCGTCGACGGCACGAACGCCGAGGTCGAGTGGCGACGGATGGCGCGGAGGAAAGCGAGTGCGTGCGGGAGGGCCGAAGCGGCGGGGACGGTGGTCGCGTTCCGACGGCGGGGCGTTTCAGGCGTCGGCGAAGAGCGCGTCGGTGACGTGCGCGCTCGCGCGACCGAGGAGGTTCGTGGCATAGAGCGTCCCGAGTCCGGTGAGGACGCCGGCGGCGGCGACGAGGAGGCTCTCGGCGAGGGTGTCGACGAAGACGTACGACGTCGTGGTCCCGAGGACGAGTGCGTCGCCGTACGCGAACGGCGCGAGGAGGAACGCCGCGGTCGTGGTGACGCCGGTGACGAGGACGACGAACGCGACGACGCCGAGGACGGCGCGGTACGCGAGGAACGCGACGCTCGTCCACGTCGCCCGCCCGACTGCCAGTTCCTTCAGGAAGTCGACGACGCCCTGGTCGACGGCGGGCAGCCTGGGGGTGACGTCGACGCCGAGGAGGCCGCCGGTGAGGTGGGCGTCGGCCCACGCGAGCGCGACGACCGAGAGGAGCGTCGCGACGACGACGACGGGGCCGAGCGGCGTGATGCTGAGGCCGACGCTGAGGCCGAACCCGACGCTGAGGAGGACGGTGTACGCGAGCCCGATGGGTGCGGCGAGCACGAGGTAGCCGAGGGTGCGGTACGTGAACGGGTCGAGGGGCGCGGCCAGGAGCGACCGGCGCCCGTGAGCGGTCTGTTCGTTTGCCATCTCCAGTCGTTCGTTCCGGCGGGAACCCCATATCAAGCGCTGGCGAGTTGTTCGCCCGCCAACCGACCCAAAGATACAAGTAGGAGAACTGTCCGGTCAGGTGCCGTCGAGCGAGTAGAGGATGGCGAGCAGGCCGGCGACGTTCGCGAGCGACACCGCGAGCAGTGACTGGGCGTCCGAGAGCGCGAGCAGCGGGTTGAGGCCGTAGACGAGGAGGAACGGGAGGACGGCGATGCACGCGACGCCGACGGCGAGGTACCGCATCGCCGCGCTGTCGTTCCGGACGGCGCCGCGGTACGCGAGCGCGGCGACCGCGCTCCCCGCCAGCGCGGTCGCTCCGGCGGCCAGCGCCGCGAGCGTGCCGGAGTCAACGCCCGCCATACACCACCTCCATCGAGGAGGAGACGGCCATCTGGAGGCGGCCGCTCGCTTCAGCGTCCACCGTAGACCACCCCCAGGATGAGCAGGAGGCCGGCGAGTTGACTGGCGGTCACGGCGAGGACGCGCGTCGACCCGCCGACGCCCGGCACGGTCGCGAGGACGACGCGGAGCGTCATCGGCACGGTCGTCAGGAGGACGAGCCCGACGCCGAGCGCCGCCATCCCCGGCCGTCCACCGTCCCGGTACCCGCGGTAGAGGCGGAGTGCGAGGTACAGCGAGAGGGCGGTCGCGACGAACAGCGCCCCGAGTGCCGCGAACACGACCGCCGGGTCGCCGCCCGTCGTCGTCTGCATCGGTCCCACTGACTGCCCCAGCGCGCTCGCTGCCTGCTCCATCGGTCCCACTGACTGCCCCAGCGCGCTCGCGGTCATTTGAATCCCTCGTAGAGGCGCGTGAAGCGGTCGCTCGGGTCCTCGCGTCGGTCGACGTCGACGTCGAACCCGTGCTCTTCGAGGTAGACGTGGACGGCGTCGAGGTTCGCGGCGTACACCTTGTAGTGGTGGCCGTCCGGGTCGAGCATCTGGTCGTCCGTGAGGAGGTCGGCGTCCTGGAGGCGTTCGACGCGGCGGTAGATGGTGGAGGGGTCCGCGTCGCACGCGTCGCTGAGCGCGTCCACGGACTTCGGCTCGTTGCGCGTGTGGACGAGGATCCGCCACGCGTACCCGTCGCTGAGGAGGTCCACGACCTCGTCGACCTCGGCCTCCGGCGGCATCGTCACGCGACTACTTGGACCGTCGACAAAAGCGTCGCGGTCGGACGGGCGAACGACTGCGGTGGGTGAACGCGCCACGAGCACGTCGCGTGGTCCGTCCGTCGCCAGGACGGGAGAACCCCGGGGGCGAGTTGCTGGCTCGCCAACTCGACCCGAACGTTTATGCTCGAACTCGCGGCTGCGTAACGTACGGATGTCCTCCACGCGGTCACCGTCGGTCGCCGCTCGCCTCCGTGCGTTCCTCGGCGTCCCCGTGCGCGCCCGGACGTACCTGAACCTCTGTTATCTCTGCCTGGCGTTCCCGCTCGGTATCGCGTACCTCGTGTTCGTCACCGTCGGGCTCTCCCTCGGCGTCGGGCTCGCCGTGGTCGTCGTCGGCGTCCCGATCTTCCTCCTGACGGTCGTCGGCGCGCTCGTCGCCGGGTCGGTCGAGCGCGTCCTCGCCCGGTACCTCCTCGACCTCGACCTCGGGTCGCGCGCGCTCCCGGCGGACGGGCCGCTCCGCGACCGCCTGGTCGCCGTCCTCACCGACGCCTCGACGTGGAAGACCGTCGTCTACCTGCCCTCGAAGCTCGCGTTCGGGACGCTCGGGTTCGCGCTCGCGACGACCGTGCTCACGACCGGCGTCAGTATGCTCCTCGTCCCGCTCTACCACCGGGAACCCGGGTTGTACGTCGGCGTCGTCACGGACCGACCCGTGGAGCTGCACCCGTCGTTGTACGTCGCGTGGAACAAGCTCCTCGTCGGGTTCGAGGCGGTGTGGACGCTCGGCGCGTGGCGCGTCCGGACGCTCGGGGACGCACTCGTCGTCGCGGTCGCCGGCGCGCTCCTCGTCCTCCTCGGCCTGCACGCCCTGAACCTGCTCGCTCGCGGACTGAAGTGGTACACGGCGGTCATGCTCGACGACGCGTACGCGCCGCTCGCCGGCGGTGGGTAGCGGCGCGCGACGTCGTGCGAGCGCCTACACCGTCGTGATGTGCGAGCGGAGCTCGCGCTCCATCTCGTCGTCGACGTCGAGGTCGGGATGTGCCTCTCGCGCGTGCGCCGCGGCCTGTTCGATGATGGCGTCGTCGGTGTCGGCTTCGATGACGGCGTCGCAGCCGTCGACGACGCACTCCAGGTGTCGTGGCATGGCGCTCGCTCCGAGGAGCCGACAGCGTATCGTTATGACTCGGTTTCCACGGGAAACGCCGAGTGAACGCCTACGGGCGGGCGAACGCGTCGGAGCGGCGGTCAGGCGTCGACCTGGCGCGGCGGGAGCGTCGCGGCGTGCGCGACGAGGACGGCGACGACGGCGAGCGCGAGCACGCCGTACCCGAGTAGGGTGTCGTCCGAACCGAGGCCGTCGCCGAGCGCGTAGCCGGCGAGCGCCGCGGCGCTCGCGGCGCCGACGACGCCCGGGAGCGACTCGACGGCGGTGGGACGACGACGCTGCCGGACCGCGACCGCGCCGACGACGACCGCGAACGCGACCGCGGTGGCGAGCGCGAACAGCATCGCGTCACAGTACCGCGGTCGCGGCGAAAAGCGTTGGGTCGCAGTGCGGGCAGTGGTCGACGGGTCGAGCCGACGACCAGACCGCGTGAGCACGTGTCACGTTCGTAGAAGTGTCGACGCCGAGTCGCGAGGTATCGAACCGGTGTTCCGCGAGCGTCAGCGTCCTGCAGAGAGCGTCGCCACGGCGTTCGTGGCGTTCTCGCTCGACATCCATGGGTAACCGAAAGAACCGTTTCACCTTTGACAGTTGTTTTATACGTACGACAGTTCAGTGAGGACGTGACATCGCCCTCCAGGCGGCGCTTCCTCAGCGGAAGCGCACTGACCATCGCAGCACTGACCGGGTCCGTCGCTGCCGACACGGACCCGCGGGAACGACCCGCTGGCCGCGGCGGGTCGTCGACTAGTCCCGCCGAGGCGATCGCCGCCCTCCCCCCCGCGAACGCCGTCGAACGGACCTACCGGTCCGTCATCGTCGAAACCGTTGACGTCGACAGCGCCGACGAACTCACGCACACCGCGCGTTCGACCGCCGAGGCGCTGGACGTCGACCCGACGGCTCTCTCGACGGTCGCGTCGGTGTTCACGGCGGACTACGACCGTCGCCTCGGGACCGCCCGCGGGTCCTTCGACGCCCCCACCGACGACGACGCCGCGACCGCCGTCGACGACTGGCGGGTCGACGACGACGGCACGCTCGCGGTCGCGTCGACCGACGGCCACGCCGCGTTCGCCGGCGGCGAGGACGAGGCGGCCCGCGTCGACACCGCGACCACGATGGCCGAGGTGGCGGTCGGCGACGCACCGCGGTTCGGCGAGGAGACCGCCGGCGTCGCGACCGCGTTCGACGCGCTCGACTCGATGCAGACCGTCCTCTTCGTCCCAGACCCGAGCGACGCGAACATCTCGAATACCGCGAGCGGCGAGCTCCGCGCGCTCGCCGCCGGGTTCAGCGTGCACCCCAGCGAACTGACGGGAAGCGGCGAGACCGAGTACTACCTGTTCCCGACCGCGGACGCCGCCCTCGACGAGGACCTCGTGCGCGCCATCGTCGCGGACGTCGAACCGAACGAGGTCGTCGATACCGACGTCTCGACGGTCGACGACGCGATCCGCGTCCGAGCTACCGTCGAAGCGGCACCCGACTACGACCGCGAGGCCGCACCCGACGCCCACGTCCGCACGAGCTTCGACCGGGAGACGACGACGATGACGTTCACGCATCGGGGCGGCGAGGCCATCCCCGCGGACGAACTCGAGCTCTGGGTCGACGGCGAACTCGCCGACACGCAGCCCGCCGACCAGGGCGACGCGTTCACCGAAGGGGACGCGCTCACCGTCGATACCGGCCCGCTCGCGGTCGTCGGCCTCCGCTGGTTCGACGAACCGGCGAACGTCTACTACACGTACGCCTCGGAGACGGTCGACCGGGAGGCGTTCGAGGGCACGGTCGACACCGACGCCGGGACGGCGACGTTCCGGTACGTCGGCCAGCACGACGCCGACCCCTCGAATCTCACCGTCAGTCACAACCAGGACGACGGCGTGCGCACCATCGAGGACGCGTTCGCGGACGCCGGCGACACGCTCACCGACGGCGACGAGGTCGTCGTCGAAGGCGTCTCCTTCGGGGATTCGGTCCGCCTCGAACTGGCCGTCCCGGACGTCACCGGCCTGAACGCGCGCCCCCTGGCGCACGTCCGCGTCTCCCCGCCGCGGCTCCACGTCTCCACGCACCCCGAGCAGGGCACGGTCCTGCGCTACCACGGGTCCACGGAGCGGGACGCCGACGAGTTCCGACTGCTCGTCGACGGCGAGCCCGCGGACACGCAACTCGCCGAGAAGACCGAGACGCTGTCGCGCGGTGATACCGTCGCGGTCGGCGAGTTCCCGCTCGGGAGCGAACTCACGGTCGAGTGGGTGGAGCCCGAGGAGTCGATGGTCGTCGCCGAGCACGTCGTCACGCCGCGCACGCACGTCTCGGTGACGTACGACGCGGACGACGGGACCGCCACGTTCACGCACCGCGATGGCCAGTCGCTGCCGGCCGAGGACCTCGAGGTGCGCGTCGACCGGAAGGCGACCGAGACGCAGCCACGCGACGAGTTCGACACGTTCGGCTCCGGCGACGAGTTCGCCGTCGACGTGCCGCCGTTCGCGTCCGTGGAACTGGTGTGGGTCGGCGAGGACGTCGAGTCCCGCGTCGGCGGGACGACGACGGGTCGGGACGCCATCGAGGCGTCGTACGACCCCGACGCCGAGGAACTGGAGCTGGTGTACGTCGGCGAGCAGCCGGCGGACCCGGCGCGACTCCACGTCCGCCGTCGCGCCTCGGGCGGCGGCGGCGAGGACGGGGACACGACCGCGTTCGCCGCGGCGTACGACGAGCTGACCGACGGCGACAGCGTCACCGTGGACGCGGGCGTCGACGACCGTGTCGCGCTCACCGTCCGCACCGAGACCGAGAACACCACGTCCGTCCGGAGCATCGCGCACTTCTCGATGACGCCGCGGCACGCGTTCGGGTTCCAGCGCGACGACGGTTCGCTAATCGCGACGTACCGGGACGCCGTCGACCGCGACGCCGACGAGTTCCGCGTCCTCGTGGACGGCGAACCCGTCGACGAGCAGCCCGGTGACGTCCACGACACGCTCACTTGGGAGGCGACGGTCGACCTCGGCGACGTCCCGGTCGGGAAGACCGTCACCGTCGAGTGGACGGCGGTCGACGACGCGGTCGAGGTCGGCGAACACACCGTCGCGCCGTCGGCGGCGTTCGACGTCTCCTACGACGCCGCCGAGGACGCTCTCACGGTCGAACACGCCGGCGGCGACACCGTCGACGCGGACGACCTGAGCGTCGTCGCACCGCCGTCGATCGAGCGCCCCACGGACTGGACCGGCGAGGGCGAGGTCGCCGAAGGCGACGCGGCGACGTTCGAGGTGACCGAAACGCCCGAGATGGTCTACGTCGTGTTCGCCGAGCGCGAACTACTCGACCGCGAGCAGGTCGACGACGACGGCGAGCGAGAGCACGCCGTCCCGGAGTAAGGTGTCGTCCGAGCCGAGGCGGTCCCCGAGCGCGTAGCCGGCGCTCGTCGCGACCCCTCGAGCGGTCAGGAGGCGTCGACGTCGAGCGGTCAGGGCACGTCGACGTCGAGCGGGTCGACGCGCGTGGTGCCGTCGGCGGCGACGGTGACGCGGTGGTTCCGGGGGACGTCCCGCCAGACGCGGTCGTCCTCGAACAGGGGTTCGCTCGCGACGAGGGTGGCCGCGTCGTCGTCGGGGTCGACCGCGCCGGCGTACTCGCCGTCGGCGACGAACCCGCCCGCCTCGCCGACGTGTAGCGTCTGCGCGGCGTCTGCGCACTCGCTCGCGTACCGGGTCGCGACCACGCGCTCGCCATCGGTTAGACAGAAGTTCGCGTCCGTCGGGTCCTCGCCCGCGCCGACGTCGACGCGGAGGCGTTCGACGTGCTCGATGGTCGCCTCGACGGCGTCGACGAGGTCCGCGAGCGACGGGTCGGCGGCGTCGTCGCCGAGGTACTGCTGGACGAGCGCGAACGCGTGCTCGCTGTCGGTCGACCCGTGGATGGAGAAGTAGTGCCCGTCGTCGAGGTCCTCGCGGAGCCGACGGACGACGTCGCGGTACCCGCCGATGGCGCCGTTGTGCGCGAACAGGAGCTCCTGCCGGCCCTCGACGACGGGGTCGCGGTCCCGGCGGTCCTCGAGCGTGTGCTCGCCGCCCGGGAACGGATGGCAGTTCCGTTCGTGGACCGCCAGTCCCGGACTGGCGGCGCGGACGTGCGCGACGTACACCGGCGTCTCCACGAGCGGGCTGATGCGTCGCATGTTCTCGTCGCCCCACGCCGGCCGGACCTCGCGGTACACCGCCGGCTCTGGCGACCGCTCGGGCTCGTACCAGCCGACGCCCCACCCGTCGCCGTTCAGTGGCTCCGGGCGCTCCCGCGCGTCCGTGGACTGTTTGACGATGGAGTGCGCTGGCCCGTAGAGGAGTTCGTCGAGTCGAATCGGCGGCCCGTGGTACGCGACGAACCGACACATACCCCGACCTATCGACACGTACGGGCTTGAAGGTACGGTCCAGCGACCGCCGGAGGAAGCACGCGAGAGCGCGGGTACGAGAGCCGTCGCTCGCGGCGTGGTCCTGGCGGCCACCCGAAGTGGGCATGGCAGGGGTGGCCGCCTGCAGTCGACGACCTGTGCCTGAATCGGTCGGCGACTGGGCCCCCGAATCCTCGAAGACCAACTCCACGTGAGCGTCGAAACACCCTAAATCCCCCGGTCGCCGCAGAGAGCGCCCGAACCCTGAGATTCCAGGGCATTAGCGCACACGACGGTCGGAGGACGGTGTCGGGGCGTCCCCGCGTGGCGGGTGGTTTTTCACTGTGTGGGGAGAGGAGACTCGTATGACGACTCTGCTCGACGACGACGTCGCGGACCAGGTCGTGACCGCCGCACGCACCGCAGTCGGCGACAGCCTCCGCTCCGTGACGTACTTCTCGCGGGACGACTACGAGCAACTGTACCTCCGCGGGGACCTGGAGCGGGACGCGGACCTCGGGACGTTCGTCGGTCACGAATGGCGCGAGTGGGAGACCACGCAGTCCGCGTACGCCGGGAGCGAACTCGGCGCGCACGAGTACACGATCCGCGTGTTCGAGAACGGGTTCCTCATCCGCGTCGCCGTCGACCGCGGCGGCGTGTTCGTCACGACCGACGGCCTCACCCTGAAGGACTTCGAGGAGCTCGCGGGCGCGCTCCGCGAGGTCCTCGACGCCCGATAACGCCACCGCCGGGTCCGCCACTCCCGACACCGCCCCCGTGCGGGCGCTGGCCGACCGCGAACGCAATCCCCTTCTCCGCGGAGTCCATAGCGAGTCCATGACCGATACCGACGCCGCGGCCACGCCGAGCGACGTCGCGAGCGCGTTCGAGCGCCACGACGCGTACGCGCCGGCCGACGACGGGTACGCGCTCGACTCGACCGCGTTCGACGTGACAGTCACCGCCACCGCCGCGGACTCCGAGAAGGCCGGCGCGTTCACCGTCGTCGTTCCCGTGCCGACGCTGTCCGCGACCGTCGCGGACCCGGACGACGTCGCGCCGGTCGTCGAGGACGGCTGGTTCGACACGTTCGAGCGCCGACTCGAGGACGCGTTCGACGTCGCGAAGACGAGCTACGGCGACCCGCCGGTCCTCGACCGCGGCGCCGAGGTCGTTCGCGTCGAACTCGCGTACGAGTCCTGGGACGCCGCCGAGGGCGTCGCCGACGCGAAGGCGCTCGCCGAGTACGTCGAGGGGACGTGGCTGCAGGGCCTCATCCCGGGATACGACTACGTCGGCGTCGCCGCCGACCTCCGGTCGCAGGCCTCGCAGAACACCGCCGGGGACGACGGCGGCGACCGCAGCGGCACGCCCCTGTAGGTCGTCGACGACCGCGGCGTGGATGGGCGCGCGGTCCGCGCGCAGTCGTCGTGCGGGCGGGCGGCGCGGTGAGAACGGAGCTGGCGTGCCGCGCTAGTCCATCGCGATGTACGTCTGGGTGTCCTCGACGCCGGTGATGCCCTGTATCTGCGTCGCGGCGACGTCCTTGACCTCGCCGGGCGAGTCGACGCTGACCTTCGCGATGATGTCGACGTCGCCGGCGACGATGTACGCGTGCTCGACGCCCGCGATGGCCTCGATGTCGTCTCTGAGCCTGTCCGCCTCGCCCGTGTTCGCCTTGATCATGATGTACGCGGTGACTGGCATCTCAAGCACCTCCGGTGAGGGTGGCGGCGCGACCGCTCGCGTCGCCGACGATTATCTGTCTGACGTCGCCGAGCACGCCGAAGTCCGCGAGGACGACGAGTCGGTCGCCGAGTTCGAGCGACTCGTCGGGGTTCGGGATGCCGACGGGCTGGCCTTCCTTGCCGAACGCGAGGACGGTTGCGTCCGCGGGGAGCTGGAGTTCGCTGATGGTGTAGCCCTTCACGGGCGACGCTTCGGTGACGGAGAGTTCGACGATCTGGAGGTTCTGGGCGATGTCGGCGATCGCGCGGATGTCGCCGCCCAGCAGGGCGTTCTTCGCGCCGATGGCGCCGAGGCGTTCGGGGTACACAATCTCGTCGACCTCGTCCGCGTACTTCCGGTAGATGTCCTCGCGGTAGTCCTCGTCGATGCGCATGATGGTGCGCGCGCCGTGATGTTTCGCGATCATGCACGCGGCGAAGTTCGTGTTGAGGTCGCCGGTGAGGGCGCCGACGGCGTCGGCGTCGGCGATCCCGGCCTCCTCGAGCTTGTCCTCGCGGGAGCCGTCGCCCTGGACGACGGTGAACTCCTGGTCGCGTGCGCGTTCGACCTTCTGTTCGTCGCGTTCGAGCAACGTCACGTCGTGGCCCTCCTCGCGGAGGACGCGGGCCGTCCGAAGTCCGACTCGGCCAGCTCCTATGATAACGAACCGCATACTACCGTGTACGACGGACCCCTTCAAGTACCTTACCCCGGCGTCGTCTGGTGGTCGAGGGGAAGTTTTTTGACGTGCCAACGTGTACCACACGTCGATGGTTCACGCGTTCATCATGGTCAAGACCGCCGCCGGGAAGTCCGAGGACCTCCTCGCGCAGATCCGCGACATCGAGCCCGTCCACGCCGCCCACATCGTCGCCGGGAACTACGACATCATCAGCGAGGTCGACGCCCCCGAAGTGTACGACATCCTCCACACCGTCTCCAGCGAGATGCAGCAACTCGACGGCGTCGCCGACACCAAGACCTACATCTCGATGAACTGACCCGGCGCGCCGAGACCAGAGAACGAAGGACCGCGACCACCCGCCGCTATCTGCGGTTCGACCACCGCTACCGCCCGGGATTTGACCACCTTCTACTGCCTGCGGTTCGACCACCCGCGAGCGTCGACCGCGCCGAGTCTAGTGGTCGAGCTCCTTCACGTCGTGCTCGGCCGCGAACGACTCCATGAACGCCTGCTGCTCGCGGAGTCCGTCCGGGACCTCGTCGTAGACGTGCTCGAAGACGTCCCCGACGTCCTCCGGCTCGGTGTTCTCCGCGGTCTCGATGGCGTCGTCGAGCTCCTCGTCGGCCTCCTCGTAGATGGTGTCGACGTACTCGTCGGTGAGGACGTCCTGCTCGAAGAGGTACTCCTCGTAGCGCTCGAGCGGGTCGCGCGTCCGCCACTCGGGGAGGTCCGCCTCGTCGTCGCGGTACCGCGACGGGTCGTCGCTCGTCGTGTGCGCGCCCTGCCGGTACGTGAGGCTCTCGACGAGCACGGGCTCGCCCTCGCGCGCCGACTCGAGCGCGCTCTCCGTGAACTCTCGGACCGCGAGCGGGTCGTTCCCGTCGACCTGCCCGCCCATCATCCCGTACGCCTCGCCGCGTTGCGCGATGGAGTCCGCCGCCGTCTGGCGCTCGCGCGGCAGCGAGATCGCCCAGTTGTTGTTCTCGCAGAAGAACACGACCGGCGCGTCGAACACGCCCGCGAAGTTCAGGCCCTCGTGGAAGTCGCCCTCGGAGGTCGCGCCGTCACCGAAGTAACAGAGCGCCGCCGTCTCGTCCTCGCTGCGGTAGTTCATCGCCATCCCCGCGCCAGCGGCGTGGGGGATCTGCGTCGCGATGGGGACCGCCTGCGGGAAGTTCGGGACGTCGTGCTCGCTCTCGTACTCCGGGAACCCCCGGCGGAAGAGGAGGACGTCGCTCATCGGGACGTCCCGCGCGATCTGCATGCCGTTCGAGCGGTACGTCGGGAACAGCCAGTCCGACGACGCCATCGCGTGCGCCGCACCGACCTGCGACGCCTCCTGGCCCTTGTACGGCGGGTAGCCGCTCATCCAGCCGCGACGCTGGAGTGCCAGCGCGCGCTCGTCGAACCGTCGTGCACGTACCATGTCCCGATAGAGCGCGCGCGCCTCGTCCGCCGAGAACGGCGTGTCCGCGAGGTCGCGCTCGCCGATGACCCGATGCATGCTCTCGCCTCCCGGCGCTCCGGAAAAAGCACTTGCGGTCCGTCCCCGAGAACGCTACTTCGAGCGCGAGTAAGTGACTCCAGCAGCACGGGTCGCGATGAGGTCTACGTGAGACGCGAACTCGGCTGCGATGGGGTTCGACGCGACAGCCCTCCCCGGTGATGCGTCGATGGGGGTTAGTTCGTGGAGCCCCGACCCCCAGGTATGGTCACGACCGTCGGACTCGTCGGCATCGGCGTGCTCGTGGTGGTCCACACCGCGCTGGCCGCCGTCGTCACGCGACTGTTCAGGAACCGGCTGGAGACGGGGTGGGGGAGCGCGATATACGCGGCGTTCGGCGGCGCGTTCGTCCTGTTCGTCTCCACGCTCGTCCTCTCGGGCATCTTCGGCATCGGCGGGAACCTCGGGTCGCGGTACACCGCCGTCCTCGTCGTCATCGCGATGCCGCTCATGCTCGGTATCACGTTCGACTACTTCTGGATGCCCTCGCCCGACGAGGTCGACCTCCCCGAGTCGCTCGACTCCCGGTGACCCGCGCCACCGCACGACCCGCGAGGACCCCTCGGGGCGGTCAGGCGTCGGGGTCGCGGACGCCCTCGCCGAGCCCGTCGCCGACGCCCTGGTACTCCTCGCGCTCGCCCTCGCCCGCGTCGAGCGGGTCGTAGCCCGCCGCCCGACGTCCGCCGTCCTCGACGACCGCCTCGATGACGTGCTCGACCTCGTCCAGGACCGCCTCCGGCGACTGGGTCGCGTCCACGCGCACGAACCGCTCGGGCATCCGCTCCCGGAGTCGCTCGTAGTTCTCGCGGACCGCCGAGAGGTGCTGGAACTGCTCGAACTTGTTTGTCGCACCCGAGCGCTCGACCGCCGTCTCCGGGTCCACGTCGAGGTAGATCGTGAGGTCCGGCTGGACGGTGAACGGCTGGTGGACGCCGCGCACGTACTCGACGGGCCGGTCGACGACGCCCTCCAGGCTCGCGCCCTGGTACGCGCACCGCGAGTCGACGTAGCGGTCGGAGACGACGAGGTCGCCCTCCGCGAGCGCCGGGCGAACGACCCGAGACAGGTGGTCGGCGTGGTCCGCGACGAACGTGAACAGCTCCGCGAGCGGGTCCGCGTCGTCGTCCTCGATGGACCGGTAGACCGCGTCGCCGTACGGCGAGTCCGTGGGTTCGCGCGTGAAGACCGCGTCCGGGTAGACGTCGTGCAGGGCCTCCCAGACGGTCGTCTTCCCGCTCCCGTCGAGGCCTTCGAGCGTGACGAGCATGCGCCGTCGTAGCGGACGCGAGCACCTTACGCTTCCGCTCCCCGCTCGCTCCCGGACCGTCGGGACGGCGCGGCCACGAGCCGGGACCGACCGCCGGAGCGACACCGCCGCGAGCTGGGACCGTCCGTGGGGGTCCATCCGGTGTTCCCGACGGACGGCGGACGGCCGCCCGTTGGGCTAGCGCTTATCTGCCTACCGGTTCATCTATCGGATATGAAAGTTATCGTCGCTGGCGGAACCGGATTCGTGGGCCGACACGTCTGTCGCGTGCTCGCCGACCGCGGGCACGACGTGACCGCCCTGGCGCGGAACCCGAGCGGGGCGGACCTCCCCGACGCCGTCGACACGGCCATGGGGGACGTGAGCGCGTACGACTCCTTCGAGAGCCACTTCGAGGGGATGGACGCGGCCGTGAACCTCGTCGCGCTCTCCCCGCTGTTCAAGCCGGCGCGCGGCCTCAGTCACGACCTCGTGCACACGCAGGGGACCGCGAACGTCGTCGAGGCGTGCGAGAACCACGACGTCGACGACCTCGTCCAGATGAGCGCGCTCGGCGCTGACCCCGAGGGCCTCACCTCCTACATCCGGTCGAAGGGCGAGGCCGAGAGCATCGTCCGCGAGTCGGAACTGGACTGGACCATGTTCCGCCCGTCCGTGATATTCGGTGACGGCGGCGAGTTCGTCGGGTTCACCAAGCAACTGACGACGCCGGTGGTCGCGCCGCTGCCAGCGGGCGGGACGAACGAGTTCCAACCCATCTGGATCGAGGACTTCGCGCCGCTGCTGGCCGACGCCGTCGAGGACGACTCGCATCGCGGCGAGGTCTACGAGATCGGTGGCCCGGAGGTCCTGACGATGCGCGAGGTCACCGAGCTCGCGTGGGCCGCCGAAGGTAAGCACCCGAAGATGGTGACGCTCCCGATGTGGTTCATGAAGACCGGGTTGACGATGGCGGGGCCGGTGCCGTTCGTCCCGTTCGGCCCCGAGCAGGCGAAGGCGTTGAAGATACAGAACACGGTCGCGGAGAACGACGTGACCGCGTTCGGCGTCGACGAGAGCGAACTGCGGACGCTCGCTGACTACCTCGGTGTCGCCGAGGACGGCGACGCCGCGACGTCGCGGACGGACTCCGCGAGCGCCGTCTGACCGACCACGGCCCGAGACGTCCGGTGGTCGTCCCGCCCGAGCGCTCGGTTCGTCGTCGACACCGGCGACAGCACCTCGCCCGAGCGCTGGCTCGCGGTCGATACCCTCCACTCGCCATCGGCAAGCGCAGCCCGAGACGCTCGAATCCGCGCCAAGCACGGCTTGAAGACGGGATACGCGGTCGGTGGAGGAGCCGGCTACGCGCCACAACTTAAATAGAACGGGTTCGTGTCACGGAATTTTCTCGATAACGTGTGCCTACATTCCGTTCGAAGCAGCCACCGTCGGGCGATTATCGTCCCGAAAGTGATGGCGCGTGTATATTTAAACCATCCAAAGCCTTATGTTGTTCATCACTCTCTAATCAAGCCAACGGAGCCCCCCTTCAAACCATGAAACTGGCGATGATCGGATTCGGTCAGGCAGGCGGGAAGATCGTGGACCGCTTCGTCCAATACGACGAGCGGACCGGGAGCGGCATCGTCCGCGCCGCTATCGCGGTGAACACCGCGAAAGCGGACCTGATGGGCCTCGAGAACATCGAGCAGGAGAACCGGGTACTCATCGGGCAATCTCGCGTGAAAGGACACGGCGTAGGTGCGGACAACGAGCTCGGCGCGGAAATCGCCGAGGAGGACGTCGACGAGGTACAGGGCGCGATCGACTCGATCCCGACCCACGAGGTCGACGCGTTCCTCGTCGTCGCCGGGATGGGCGGCGGGACCGGCTCGGGTGGCGCCCCGGTCCTCGCGAAGCACCTCAAGCGCATCTACACGATTCCCGTGTACGGCCTCGGCGTCCTGCCGGGGAGCGACGAGGGCGGCATCTACACGCTGAACGCCGCGCGCTCGTTCCAGACGTTCGTGCGCGAGGTCGACAACCTCCTCGTGTTCGACAACGACTCCTGGCGGCAGGCCGGCGAGTCAGTCGAAGGCGGCTACGACGACATCAACAAGGAGATCGTCACGCGCTTCGGCGTGCTGTTCGGCGCGGGCGAGGTCGGCGAAGGCGACGAGGTCGCGGAGTCGGTCGTCGACTCCAGCGAAATCATCAACACGCTCGCGGGCGGTGGCGTCTCCACCGTCGGGTACGCGAGCGAGGACGTCGACCTCGACGACGGCGGTGGCCTCCTCTCCCGCTTCACGGGAAGCGACGAGCAGGTCGACACCGCGCACACGACGAACCGCATCACCTCGCTGGTGCGAAAGGCCGCGCTCGGTCGACTGACGCTCCCCTGCGAGATCGAGGGCGCCGAACGCGCGCTCCTCGTCATGTCCGGCCCGCCCAAGCACCTGAACCGGAAAGGGATAGAGCGCGGGCGGAAGTGGCTCGAGGAGCAGACCGGGTCGATGGAGGTTCGCGGTGGCGACTTCCCCGTGAACGAGCCACAGGTCGCGTCCTGCATCCTGCTGTCGGGCGTGAACGACGTGCCCCGCATCAAGGAGCTCCAGCAGGTCGCCATCGAAGCGCAGGACAACATCGAGTCCATCCGGGAGGAGAGCGAAGATAATTTGGAGGAGTTGGTGGAAGATGACGAGGATGAGCTCGATCCGTTGTTCTAGACTGCTGGCGTGTTGCCTGGTCGCGGTTCTCGCACTTTCGGTCGCGGCTCCGGCGGCCGCGGTCAGCGTCGACGCCGAGGACGTGCCGAGCGAGGCGGAGGCCGGCACGCAGTACGAGGCGTCGGTGACGCTCACTGACCTGTACTCGGACAATAGCAAGTGGCGGCTGAACGCGTCGACCGAACTCGTCGAGGACCCGCTCTGGACGGTGGAGTACGTCGGCGTCGACGGGGACGTGACAGAGGAGGTGACTCGCACCGGACAGAACGTCACCGTGAGCGAGCGGGACGTCGAGTCGCCCATCAGCGAGGTGCGCGTGACCGTCGAGGGCGAGGTGCCCGAGGTCGGGAACTGGTCGTACGAGCCACGGCCGTCGTTCCTCGCGATGGAGCTCGCGCAGGTGCCGGTGACGAGCGACGGGTCGACCGGCGCGCCGTCGACCATCGACACGTGGACGACCGCGCACTACACGACCGACTCGCAGGAGGCGCGCGAGGCAATCGAGTCCGCGACGGAGGCCATCTCGAGTGCGGAGGAGGCGGGCGGTGACGTCTCCGACGCGGAGAACGCGTTGACGAACGCGAAGCGCTTCTATCGGAACGAGGACTTCGACGCGGCCGTATCGAACGCAGAGGACGCGCAGGAGCAGGCGAACGACGCCGAGCAGTCCGCGCAGTCCAGCCAGCAGACCCAGCAGTTGCTCCTCTACGCTGGCGTCGGTGTCGTCGTCCTCCTCCTCATCGGTGGGGGCGTCTACTGGTACCGGCAGAATCAGCAGGACACCAGCCGCCTGGGCTGACACCGGGGGTCTTCTCGTGGAGGTCGTCGTTCCGTTCTCGCCGACGGACCCGAAGACGCGTCTCTCTGAAGTGCTCGCGCCCGCGGAGCGCCGCGAGTTCGCCGGCGTCCTGCTCGACGACGTCCTCGACGCGCTGTCGCGGACGCGCGGCGTCCCGGAGCCGTCGGTGCTGTCGACGGCGTCGCTCGACCGGGACGTCGGCGTCGACGTCGTCGTCGACGAGCGCGCGTTGACGCCTGCGGTGAACGACGTGCTGGCGTCGAGCGCGGAGCCGGTGGCGGTCGTGATGGCGGACCTGGCGTTGGCGACGCCGACGGCGCTTCGGCGGTTGTTCGCGAGCGACGCGGACGTGGTGCTGGCGCCGGGGCGGCGCGTCGGGACGAACGCGCTCGTCGCTCGCCGCCCGGCGTTCCGCGTGGACTACCACGGCGCGTCGTTCGTCGACCATCAGGAGGCTGCCGCGGCCGCGGGCGCGACGGTGTCGGTCGTGGACTCGCATCGCCTCGCGACGGACGTCGACGAGCCCGGTGACCTCGCGGAGGTGCTCGCCCACGGCGCGGGCGCGGCGGCGGACTGGCTGCGCGACCGCGAGTTCGCGCTCGCCGAGCGCGACGGCGCGGTACACGCGGTTCGACGCGAGACGTGAGTCGGCTGCGGAGTCACCGACCGAGTCGACGCTCGCGCGCCGTCGCCTTCCCGACGCGACGACCGTCCACCGGCCCGTCATCCCGATGGGTCGGGTTCGGGCGGTCGTTCGTGACGACGACCGCGCGCGACCGCTGGGCTCGATAGCGGCCGCTCGAACCGACCCCGTTCGCATCCGCGGGCGCCGGCAGGCGTCGCCGCGGTGAGTCACGCTTTTGGCCGCGCGTCTCGGAGGACGCGGTATGCTTCCGGGCGCCGACGAGTACGACGTCGACGTGACCGTCAGCGAGAGCGACGTCGACGCGGCACTCGCGGTGACACCCGGCGACGTCGACCCCGCCGCGGAGTTGACGTTCGCGCGGAACGTCTTCCTGCCGTTGACGACCGCGTGCCGGTACACGTGCACGTACTGCACGTTCTTCGACCCGCCCGGGGAGGCGACGCTCATGGACGACGACGACGTCGACGCGGTCCTCGACCGCGGCCGCGACGCGGGCTGTACCGAGGCGCTGTTCACGTTCGGCGACGACCCCGACGACCGCTACACCGATATCCACCGCCAGCTCGACGCGTGGGGCTACGACGGCATCCACGAGTACCTCGCCGCGGTCTGCGAGCACACGCTCGACGCGGGCGTCCTCCCGCACTCGAACCCCGGCGACCAGACGCGCGAGGAGATGGCCGCCGTCGCACCGTACAACGCCAGCATGGGCGTGATGCTGGAGACGACCGCGGACGTCGACGCGCACGCCGGCCCGCGCCGGAAGACGCCCGCCCAGCGCGTGCACACGATCGACACCGCGGGCGAACTCCGCGTGCCGTTCACGACCGGCATCCTCGTCGGCGTCGGCGAGGACTGGCGGGCTCGTGCGGAGAGCCTCCTCGTCATCCGCGAGTTGCACGAACGCCACGGGCACGTCCAGGAGGTCATCGTCCAACCGGTCGTCGAGAACGACCGCTGGTCGAGCGGGACGCCCGACGCCGAGACGATGCGGAGAGTCACCGCGATGGCTCGCTGGGTGCTCCCCGACGAGGTGTCCGTGCAGGTCCCGCCGAACCTCGCCCCCGTCGGCGACCTCGTCGACTGCGGCATCGACGACCTCGGCGGCGTCTCCCCCGTCACCGACGACCACATCAACCCCGAGTACGCCTGGCCCGCGCTCCGCGAACTCGAAGCCATCGCGCGCGACGCCGGCGTCCCGCTCCGCGAACGCCTCCCCGTCCACGAACGCTACCTCCCCGCCGAGTTCCGGCGCGACGACTTCGACGGCACCCCCGCCCCCGGCGACGACTGGCTCGACGACCCCGTCCTCGACGCCCTCCGCGGCGACGGCCCCGCCGGCCGACGATACCGCCGCGTCATCCACGGCGACGCCGTCGTCATACCCTGACACGCCCCGCAGAACCAGCGGTCTCACACACCGGCCGCTCGGATAATCCCCTTCGCAGAACCGGCGGCCTGGAGGCCGCCGGACGCTCGGTCAGTCCGTCTCCCCAGACCCTCTCGATCCATCCCGCAGAACCGGCGGCCTGGAGGCCGCCGGACGCTCGGTCAGTCCGTCTCCCCAGACCCACTCGATCCGTCCCGCAGAACCGGCGGCCTGGTGGCCGCCGGACGCTCGGTCAGTCCGTATGGAACTGCGAGAACACGCGTTCCTCGGCCTTCCGGAGGTGTTCGCCGACGTTCCCCGGCGAGCACCCGATGTGGTCCGCGACGTCCTCCTGGGTGGCCTCGCGCGGGTTCCGATAGTACCCGAGTTCGACCGCGGCGGCGACGACGTCCTCCTGGCGGTCCGTGAGGCAGTCGAACGCGTCCCGTCGACACGGCGTGTACTCGCCGGTCTCGAGGACGTCGAACGACACCTCGAAGTCGGGGACCTCGCCGAACGTCTCCGCGAACGCCGCGTCCGTCCCGAGGTACGTCACCTCGAACGCGCCCGACTCTCGGACGACGATGGGGTGGTCCATGACGACGCGCGTCTGTCGGCGCGCCCGCAGCATCGCCGCCGCCTTCCGGTTCGTCTCGTGATGGACGTACGCGAGCGCCGCACCGTCCCGCGGGTCTTGGACGGCCGCATCGTGAACGCTCGGGCACTCCCGGAGCGCGGACGCCGCAGCGACCGCATCCCCCCGCACCGAGACGAGTTCCGCGACCGTCTCGTCGTCGTGGAGTTCCACGCGGTGGATGTACTCGCGAGTGACGCCCTCGGCGTCAGCGAGCGCCTGCCCCCATCCCTGGAACGCCTCCCCGGACTCCGGATAGTACACCGCAGTGACGTACCGCATACCCCCTATGGTCCGTGGCCGAGGACTAAACTCCACCGAACCAGGCACTTAAGAGACCCTCGCATCCGGCGCAACAGCGTTACGCTCCGCGAGTGACTACGGGAAGGCGTCGGGAACACCTCTGACTACCGGCCGCGAGCAGCCCACTCGCGTCCACCATCGCCTGTCGTCTCCCGACGCCCAAAACCCCCTGCTACGCGAACGCCCCCCTGCCCAGGGGGCGTGGCCCTTCTTTCGTCGCGACATCGACCGGCGAGCGACCGCGACGCCGACCGAACGACTGCGGCGTCGACCGAACGACTGCGACGTCGACCGAACGGCCACGAGGTCGACGATCGACGGCCGCGTGACCGTCAGTAAGCGGTCGGTTCGAGCACCGCCGACGCGTTCCCGGCCGGCAGGTGGAGGTCGTCGTCAGCCAGGAGCACGCCGTCCGGCGTGACGATGCGGATCGAGGATGGGTCGACGAGACGTCGGCCGACCGCGTCCGCGCGCTCGTCCGCGGTCCGGAGGTCGCCGTCGACGACGTAGAGGTACCGCGTCGCCTCCGGTTCGAGCGCGGCGTCGAGCGTCGTCTCGTGGCGTTCGCCGTCGACCATCAGGACGACCGTGGTCCCCGCCGGAACCGGGTGTTCGCCGTGCGCGGCGAGTTCGACGCGCGAACGGTTCCGGACGTCGGCGTACGCGTCCACGTCGCGTCGAGCGTTCTCCGGCACGTCGTCGACCCACGACGGACGAGCGGGCGGTCCCTCGCCCACGCTGACGAGTTCGAACGTCGACGAGCCGCCCCACGCGTTGCCGTCCTCGACGTCGACGTACGTCGCGTTCGCGCGGAACGCGTGGATGCGTCCGGTCTCGTCGACGACGACGCGCGCGTCGAAGGACTCGACGTCGATACCGTCGTGCGGCGGTTCCGCCCGGTCGGCCGTGAGCGTCGCGAACGTCGTCCCGTCGCGCTCGGTGACGTTCGCGACCTCGAACTCGCCGGCCTCCAGTGCGCGCATCGCGGACACTGGCACCGCGAGCGACGACGCCGGATCGATGGTCGACCGCGGCCGGTACAGCGTCTCCGTCCCCTCGACGCGCGTCACGCGATGCCGGCCGCGCTTCCAGGATTCGACGACGCGACCGTCGTCGTGCTCGACGCGTTCCAGGACGCGCGTCCGGTTCGTGGACGCGACGACCGTCCGGCGAGAACGGGACCGACTGGTCGTCGTCCCGTTCTCGCGGAACACGTCGACGCTCGACCCGCGGACCTCGAACCCGGACTCGACGAGCGATTCGACGTGCGCGTCGACGAGACGCTCGGCGTACACGACGCCGTCGCTCGTCACGCCGGGCGCGTACCGCGTCGCGTTCGCGGTCATCTCGTCGTCGGGTCCGTCGTCACCGCTGGCGCGCTCGTAGCTGTAACTCGACGCGATATCGAGGTAGTTCGTGTCGTTCGCGCTGACGGTGACCGAGACCTCGTTCGCGAAGTTCGGCGGGTCGTCGACCGCGCTCTCGTTCGCGAAGACCGCGAGTCCGCCGTCGTCGCGCACGAAGTACAGGGTCTCGCCGGCCGCGAGTTCGCGTCCGGCGATGGTCTCGTAGGTCGTGCCGTTGCTCGTGATGGCGACCGTCGTCGACGCCGGCAGCGCGTCCGGGCCGTCGTTCGAGACCGCGAGGACGCCGTGTTCCTCGACGTGCCCCGTCCCGTTCGGGTTCGGGTAGACGTCGTGTCGCACGTTCGCGTCCACGCTGACGTTCCGGCGCGCCGCGTCGGAGACGTTCGCCGTCCAGTCCGGGCGCGTCGGGGTCGCGCCGAGCGCGTCGAGCGTCCACTCGTGGGTCACGTCGCGCTCGTCGACGTCCTGCCGGATGCGGTACGCGGAGACGACGCCGCGTTCGTCGACGACGACGCGCGCGGTGTACGTCCCGTTCGCCGTCGTGGACGCGTTCGGCTCGCCGGGGGCGGTCCTCGACCCGGCGAGCGTGAACACGCGACGGCCGTCCTCGGTCGTGACGTTCGCGACCGAGAAGTGCAGTTCCGCGAGCACTCCCTCGAGGATGGCGCCGCCCGTGATCCCACTCGCTTCGAACTGGCCGCCGACGGTCTGGTAGTTCGTATCGCCGTCGACGGTCGTCCGGAGGAGCGTCGTGGACTCGTTCTGCCAGACGTCGTACGCGACCGTGCGGTTCCCGTGTTCGACCGTCGATCGGGAACGGTACCGCGTCAGCGACGGGCCAGCGACGACGACCGAGGTCGTGTTCCGCAGCCGTTCGTCGCCGTACCCGACTCGCGAGCGCTGAGTCGCCCGGAAGCCGTCGGCGCGGAGCACGCGCTCGTGGGCGCCGATGAGCGCGCTGGCGTTCACGACGACGCCGGACCCGTTCGCGCTCGCGGCGACACCCGGCGGCGTCGGCCCGGATTCGAGTGTCGCCGTCTCGTTCACGCCGTCGGTCGTCGTGGCGTCGCTAGTCGTCGGAGCGGTACCTCGCGCTGTCGTCCCGTTCGCGGTCGCCTCGGTGCCGGTGGGTTGCGTGCCCGGCGCGGTACAGCCCGCGAGCACAACGAGGGCGACGACGAGGACGGGGACCAACCGTCGCGTCATCACTCGCCCCTTCGACGTGTCGGTACAAAGTCAATCCGGTCCGCTCGACAGGGCGACACGTTCCCGTCCGCGGTCGCAGCATCCTCGAACGCGACCGTCCGGACGCCTCCCCGCGGCGATAGAGGGCTGCGTACCGATACGTACAGCTCCTAGAGACGTTCATGAGGGGCGTCGACCAAACCCCGACCGATGCACGCGGACGACCCACCGGAGACGACCGTTCTGACCGCGCTCGACGCGAACCCGACCCTGCACGTGAGCGAGCTCACCGAACGCGTCGACGGCGACCCGCGGCTCGTCGACCAGGTGTGTCACGAGCTCGAGGTCGACGGCTGCGTTCGCTCGCGCACCGCCGGCCTCTACAGCATCACCGCGAAAGGCGAACGCCGCCTCCGCACCCTCATCGCCGGCCGCTGACGCCACCCCCTCCCACTCGGCGCACCGTCGGCCGCTGTCGTCACCGCACGACGCGCCCGCTCCCGGTCACCGCGCTCGCACGACGTCCCAACTCTCCCAGTCACCGCGCTCGCACGACGTAGTGCCCGTCGCCCTCGTCGACGAGCACGCTCGGTTCGCGCATGCTGACGACGTACCCGGTCGGGTTCTCGGTGGTCTCGCAGGCCGCACGCACGCTCCCGAGCTCGCCGAGCAGTTGCGCCGACGGCGGTTTCTGTGCCGCGCCGCAGTCGTAGACGGTGACGAGCTGGCTCGCTCCAGTCCCCGCGTCGCTCCCGGTCCCGTCGTCGCGGTCGGCGGCGTCGCCCGCCTCGCGCTCGTAGACGACGAGGTGCGCGTGCTGCGGGAGGAGGTAGCGGTCGACGTCGGCGTCCATCGGGTCGGTGTCTGGTACGGGAGCGAGGTGATTCACGCGTTGACGTGAACGATACGCACGGACGGACAAATCTACTTCGTTCGCCACCCGGTCCCGACCGACTCGCCGCCGGAGCTACTCGTCGCGCTCTCGCTCCAGTTCGCGGTCGATGGAGTCGTCCATCGCGTCGAGTATCTCGTCGGTCTGCTCCATCTCCCGCAACTCCCGTTCGTGCTCGCGCTCGGATTCCTGGTTGAAGTACCAGAACGCGGCGAGCGTCGTGAGCGAGACGAGGACCGCGAGCACGAGCAGGACGAGCACGAGTTTCGCGACCATCGGTACTGACTCCCTACGGCAACACCGTCGCAGTGCTGTTCGTCGACGTGCTGTTCGTCGAGTTCGTCGCCGACCCGTTTCCGGTCTCGCGAGTGAGCGTCACGCCGCCGTCCTCGCCCATCGGCACGTAGATCGTGTTCCCGTTCTCGAGCGCCTCGATGTACTGCTGTTCGAGGACGATCGGGTTGTTGTCGAGGGCTTGCCCGCGGATATCGATCGCTTCCGCGTCCGCCTCCGCGCGAACGATCTCCTGCTCCTTCTTGGCCTCCTCCTGCTTGACCTTCTCCTTCTCGACCTCGACCTGCTGTTTCGCGCGCTCCTTCTCGTCGAGCGCCTGATCGATCTGCTCGGGCAGGTCGATGTTCCGAATCTGGACTGCTTCGAGCACGACCGGTTCGTCCTCGAACTCGGAGCCGAGCGCTTCGAGCGCGGCGGTTTCGAGGGCTTCGCGGCCCTGCTGCGTGTAGATCGCGTCGTCACCCGTCGTCTGGAGGCTCGACGCCTCGTCCCGGAGCACCGTGCGGATGGTCGGGCGGATGAGGCGCTGCTCCATCTGCGTCTCGTCGTTCCAGTCCTCGACGAAGCTGTCCGCTTCGTCGGCCTTGATGCGGTACCGGACGGTCAGGTCGACGCCGACGGTGGAGCCGTTGACCGTCTTCACGTCGATGGCGTCACCGCGGGCTTTCTCGCCTTCCCCTTCGGTGGCGCTCATCGTGTACGTCCGCGGCCGTACCTCCACCGCCTGCACGCTCTCCATCACGGGGACCTTCCAGTGCGCGCCGGATTCGAGGGTGTTCCCGGAGACGGCACCCCACTCCTTCTCGACGCCCTGATGCCCTTCGGGGACCTGCCTGTACGCGGTGGCGGCACCGACTATCGCGAGCACGACGAGTACCGCGACGCCCACGGCCGCCGCCTTGGTGAACGCACTACCTTTCACTGCCATGTTATCTACTAGTCGCATAACTGTCTCTGCGATAAATGCCCCACGGTTCGAAACGCAAGATACTCACCGAGGTAGGCGGCTGGCGCGAGCGAAGAGCGTGCGGCTTCCCAGTTCGGTTCGAGACGTCGCACCCGGCTTCGAGCGGTCACGTCACCCGAGCGAACGCGCGGCCGTGCGGCGACGGGGTCAGTCGTCCGCGGCGACGTGCTCGCCGTCGGCGTCGCGGCGCGCGAGCATCGGCGTGCCGTCCGCGCGCGGCCCCAGTCGCGGCCCGTACGGGCCCTCGTCGTCGAGCGGACGGCGCTCGCGGTAGTCAGTCGACCGCTCGACCGGCCGTCGACCGATGGAGCGGATCATGCGCGCGTACTCCTCGAAACTCCGGAACTCGCCGTACTCGCCGCCCGCGCGCTTCGTGATCTCCTCGCTCATGATCGTGCCCATGAAGTCGTCAGCGCCGCAGTTGAGGTACTTGAGGCCGCGTTCGTCGCCGTACTTCACCCAGCTCGATTGGACGTGCTCGACGTTGTCGAGGTAGAGCCGCGACACCGCGATCATGAGCGCGTCCTCGGCGGGCGACGCGCCGCCATCGACGACGCCGTGCTCGAACAGCGGCGTCTGCCGGTGGACGAACGACAGCGGCACGAACTCCGTGATGGCGCCGTCGACGCGCTCCTGGAGCGCGCGGACCTTCTCGAGGTGGACGACGCGATGCGCGGCCGTTTCGACGTGCCCGTACATGATCGTCGCCGTCAGGTCCAGGCCGACGTTCGCCGCGGCCTCCATCGCCGCGAGCCACTCGCCGGTATCTATCTTCCCGGGACAGATGACGTCCCGGACCTCGTCGACGAGTATCTCCGCGGCGGTCCCCGGCACCGAATCCAGGCCCGCCGCTTTCAGGCGGCCGTACACGTCCTCGTACGTCCAGTCCGTGCCGCGTCGCGCGTGATACCCCTCCTCGGGCGTCATCGAGTGCAGGTGGACGTCCCCGACGCTCATCGCGTCCATCTGCTCGACGTACGTCCCCGGGTCCTTGCCGTAGCGCTCGGGCGGCTTGTAGTTCGTCTCCCGCCAGTCGCTCGCCCGCAGGATCTCGTGGTGTTCGTCGTCGAGCGCGAACGCCGGATGCAGGCCGGAGACGCTCGTGACCTCGTAGATCCCCATGTCGAGCGCGTCCGCGACCACCGCCCGGGACTCCGCGGGCGTCTTCGTGAATCCCTCGGTCTCCCCGTCGTGCTCCGCCTCGAACGTGTGCGCGGTGTCCTTGAAGTTACAGAACAGACACCCGGTGTTGCACGCGGTCGTGACGTTGTTGTTGAGGTTCGCGACGAACGTCACGTCCTCGCCGACGACGTCGCGCCGCCGTTCGTCCGCGGCCTGCAGGACGCGTTCCTTGCGCTCGTGGTCGATTCCCGTCGAATCCGTGCCGGTCGTGATGAGTTCGATGCCGTCCGCGACGTCGAGTCGGTCGCCAGCGCGCGCTTTCGCCAGCGCGTTCTCGAAGCCCTGGTCTGTCTCGGGCACGACGTCGAAGTCGAAGTCGCCGTCGTCGGGCACGGCCTCGGGGTCGAGCGCGCTGGTCATCGACTCGAACCATGCGAGTTGACGGCAAAAGCGTGATGGAACCGGCCCTCGTCGCGCCTCGGCTCCCGCGGGCACGCCGCGAGCGCACCGAGCGCGGCGTCTCAGAGCGCCGCGGACGGGTCCGGCGTGCCTTCCGTGGAGACCCCGGAGCCGATCGCGTTCTGGACGGCGCCGTCGTCGAGTTCCAGTTCGTCAGCGAGCGTCGCCAGGAGCTCCGCCTCCGCGTCGTCGACGTCCCCGTCGGCGACCGCGACCTGCGCCGCGAACCGCAGGGCGAGCTGGCGGCCGTCCCGCGTGAGCGTCTCCTCGAGCCCGTCCGCGACCTTCGCCGCGTTCGTCGTCCCGTTCGCGTACTCCGTCACGCGCTCCTGCAGTTCGTTCCGGTCAGCGTCCGGGAACAGCTCCAGGGCGTTGTCGCGGATGGCGGCGGCCTCGCTCTTGTCAGCGCGTCCGTCCGCGAGCATCACGGCGACCCCGAGCCGGAGGAGGCCGCGCTTGAGGAGTTCGTGCTCGCCGTACTCGCTCGCGTCGAACTCGCTCGGGTCCGCGAGGTACTGGAAGTCGACGCCGGACTCCGCGAGCGTCCGCGCGAGCTTCGTCGACGGCCCGCGGTTCACCGCGCCGCGGCCGAGGTTCCAGAGGACGGTGAAGGGGTTCGCGAACAGCGACGCGATGCTCCACCAGCCAAGCAGGAGGTTCTTGCCGGCGAGCCCCCAGAGCCGCGAGCGATTGCACGCGTGACAGCCCATGACCGTCCGGGAGCTCCACTGGTACGCCAGAAGCATCCCGACGAGGCCGACGCCCGTCGCCGCCTCCTCGATGGGGCGTTCGCCGCACTCGGGGCAGGGGACGTCGACGGCGACGGCGTCGTCGGGGACGTCCGCGACCGTCGTCTCGGTCGCGTCCCCGGCAGCGCCGTCGGCGGGGCCGACCATGCCGGCGAGCGAGGCGTCGCAGTTCCCGCAGTACGGCGCGTTCGGGTCGACGCGCTGCCCGCAGTTCGGACAGACGGCGTCGTCCACGCCACCTTCGGTGACGAGGTCGAACCAGTTCCGCACCCGCAGCGGGAGCAGCGGCGGGACGGTGTCGCCGAGTTCCGCGGTCCACGGCTGTATCATGAGCGCGACGAACCCGCCGAGGACGACCGCGGTCACGGCGACGTTCGTCAGGTCGCCCCCGCCCGAGTCCGCGCCGGCGGTGAGCGCCGTGGCGACGAAGAGCGCGCCGAGGACGCCCGTCGAGAGCGGGAGCGTCCCGCGCGGGAACTTCCAGGCGAGCGCGCCGAGGACGACCGCGAGCGCGAGTCCCGCGCCAGCGCCGACGGGCGTGGTGACGCCGCCGAGCGCGAACCCGCCGAGCAGGAGGCCGGTCGCCCCGCCGACGACCGCCCACCCGAAGCGAGCCTCGTAGTGCGCGACCCCGGCGAACACCGCCGCGAGCGCGACCCCGGCGCCGAGCGCGACCGGGTCGCTCACGGGCATCCCGACGCCCACACCGAGCGCGTACCCCGCGAGCGCCCCACCCAGCCGGGCGTCGTACATCGTCACCCAGTACCCGAACAGGACGAGCGGCAGGACGAGATAGAGACTCGCACCCAGTACCTGTCCCACTACCACGACGACCACCCAAGGACGTCGTTCCCTGAAGTCACGTTCATCCTTGCACCGATACACGAATACGTGCGAAATTAATCCTTCGACGAGCACTCGGATGGTTCCGGGGCACCACCCGGGGCCGCGCTGGCCGCCGCGTTGATGAAAGTTGATTACCCCGCGAATCCGCGTTCGAGGTATGACCGCCAGCGCAACTGGAGGGTGCGAGCCGTGACGTCGGTGAAGGACTTCCGCGTCGAAACAGAAGCGACCGCCGACGACCTCGGCCGTGGCGCGTTCGTGTTCACGGACGACTACTCGGTGTTCGACTGGGGGAAGATGCCCGACCGCATCCCCGACAAGGGCGCGAGCCTCTGCTCGATGGGCGCGTTCAACTTCGAACTACTCGAATCGGATGGGATTCCGACGCACTACCGCGGCGTCGTCGACGACGGCGACGTCGTCCCGCTCCGGGACGCGTCCACGCCGCCGTGGGAGATGGCGATCGACCTGACGCAGGTCCCCGACCTCCCCCACGACGGCCGGGACTACGACTACGACGCGTACCACGCGGACGCGGCCGAGAACTACCTCGTCCCGCTCGAGATCGTGTTCCGGAACGAAGTGCCAGTGGGGTCCAGTCTCCGCTCGCGGACCGAGCCCGAGGACCACGGCCTCGACCGCGAGGACTGGCCGGAGGAGGCCGTCGACCTCGACGAACCCATCGTCGAGTTCTCCACGAAGTACGAGCGCTCGGACCGCTACCTCGACCGCGACGAGGCGGACCGCATCGCGGGCGTCGCGAGCGTCGACGACCTCGAGCGCGTGGCGCGCGACGTGAACGACGTCGTCACCGCGCAGGCGGCGTCACAGGGACTCACGCACGAGGACGGGAAGATCGAGTGCCTGTACTACGACGGCGAGGTCCGGGTCGCGGACGTCGTCGGGACGTTCGACGAGAACCGCTTCAGTTACGAGGGCACGCAGCTGTCGAAGGAGGTCATCCGCCAGTACCACAAGCGCACGCAGCCGGAGTGGGTCGACGCCGTCGCGGACGCGAAGACGGCGGCGAGGGAACGGGACGAGGCTGACTGGAAGGCGCTGTGCGAGGTCGACCCCGAGCCGCTCGACGACGAGGTCGTCGCCATCGCGCGGGACATGTACGCCGCCGGCACGAACGCCTACACCGGCCTCGAACTGTTCGACGCACCGCCCCTCGACTCCGCCGTCGGGAAGGTCCGACGGCTCGGCAGCCAGTAGCGCGACGGCGCTCGCGGCGTCGACCGACGACGCGGCGCTGGCAGCGAGCGACGACGAGACAGCAGAAAGGAGTCGACTGCGATGCGCGCAACCCGCGCGCAACTGGAGGGCGTCTCCGAGGTCAGCCCATGAGGAGGCGGACCCAGCGGTTCTCCTTGACGAAGTCGAGTTCCTCGAGGAACCCGTCGACGCCGAGGATGCGGCCCGCGCCGATGGCGCCGAGGCCGAACAGGAGCATCGCGTACACGACGTGGTCGTCGACGACCCAGCCGTGCGCGAGCGGCAGTCCCTGCATGAGGCCGCCGGTGAGGCTCGCCGCCCAGAACATCATCATCATGACCGCGCCCCAGAACGCGTTCCAGCGGACGAACGCGCCGAGGATCAGCCCGATTCCGGTGAGGGTGAGGCCCCACATCACGAGGACGTCGATGAGTCCGCTCCCCGCCATGTCCGCGAACATCCCCATGAACGGGTTGCCTTCGGGGATGGCGTTCGCGAGGTAGCCCGCGGCCGTCCAGTTGTTCTCCGGGTTCCCATCCAGGTACGTGACGAGCTTGGTGAGGCCTCCCTGAAGGAGGACCCAGCCCATCACGACCCGGAGCCCGACGAGCGCGTAGCCGACCCAGTGCTCGGAGTACTCGAATTCGGTCTCTCGACCGAACAGTTCAGCGTCCAGTTTGCGGGTTTGTGCGGACATTGTCGTGCACCTCTACACTTCGAGATTCGACGACGAACCCCATATAAACGAGTCGTGGTTCTCAGCGGGCCGAAACCGTTCTCAGCACGTGAGAACGGCGGTAAGCGGTGTCGCTGGGTCCGTCGAGTGGTTCGGATGCGTGGGACGGTACGCATTTGGCCGCGCGGCCGCTACCGGCGGGTAGTGACCGAGAGCGATACGGAGACAGAGGAGCTGTCCGTCGACCGGTTCTACGACGCGCTCGAATCGCACGGGCGGCCCGTCATCACGGCGACGGCGCTCGCGCGCCGCCTCGACGTCAGCCAGGAGCGCGCGATGCAGGCGCTCGACGCGCTGGAGGAGCGCGGTGACGTGGAGCGTGCGAGCGTCGCGGAGGACCCGACGGTGTTCTACGCGAGCGACTGGGCGCGGATGGTCGAGCGCGAACGCGTCGTGTTCTTCCCGGAGCGCCGCGAGATCGTCGTCGACCAGCCCGAGCAGTTCACGCGAGCGCAGCTCGCGCAGTTCGCGCGCCTCAAGGACACCACGCGAACGGGCGGGTACCTGTACGAGGTCCGTCGGGAGGACGTCTGGCAGGCGCCGTACGACACCCACGAGGAGCTCGTCGCGACGATGCAGTCGGTGCTGCCGGTGTGGCCGTCGACGTTCGAGGAGTGGGTGGTCGAGCAGTACAAGCGCGCGCACCGCTTCGAGCTCCGCACGCACGAGGACGGCTACGTCGTCCTCCGGGCGGCCAACGAGAGCTTGCTGGGGAACGTCGCCGAGCAGCGCCTGCCGGAGGGCGCGCTTCGTGCGGTCATCTCCGATACCGAGGCGTGGGTGGCCGAGGACAGGGTCGCGGAGGTCAAACGCGTGCTCTACGAGGCCGGCTACCCGGTGGAGGACGGCCGCGACCTCGAATCCGGCGACGACCTCGACGTCTCCCTGCAGTTGCGGTTGCGGGACTACCAGCGCGAGTGGGTGGCTCGCTTCGAGGAGAAGGGCGCGGGCGTCCTCGTCGGGCCGCCGGGGAGCGGGAAGACCGTCGCCGCGATGGGGTGCATCGAGGCGGTCGGCGGGGAGACGCTCGTGCTCGTCCCGAGTCGTGAGCTCGCGACGCAGTGGCGCGAGGAGCTGCTGACGCACACGACCCTCACCGACTCCCAGGTCGGCGAGTACCACGGCGGGACGAAGCAGATCCGGCCCGTCACCATCGCGACGTACCAGACCGCGGGCATGGACCGGCACCGACAGCTGTTCGACGACCGCGAGTGGGGGCTGGTCGTCTACGACGAGGTCCATCACGTTCCCGCGCCCATCCACCGACGGAGCGTCGACCTCCAGAGCAAGCATCGGCTGGGCTTGACGGCATCGCCGGTCCGCGGCGACGACCGCGAGGAGGAGATATTCACGCTCGTCGGCCCGCCCATCGGGACGGACTGGGACGCGCTGTTCGACGCCGGGTTCGTGCAGGACCCCGACGTCGAGGTGCGGTACGTGCCGTGGGGGTCAGACGAGGCGCAGGAACGGCACGCGAAGCGCGACGGGCACGACAAGCGCCAGGCCGCGGCCGCGAACCCCGCGAAGATCGCGGAGACCGAGCACGTCCTGGAGCGCGAGCATCCGGACAAGAAGGCGCTCGTGTTCGTCGAGTACCTCGACCACGGCCGCGAGCTCGCGGCGGCGCTCGACGCGCCGTTCATCTCCGGCGAGATGGCGCACAGCGAGCGCGACCGGTTGTTCCGCGAGTTCCGGAACGGCGACCGCAGGGTCCTCGTCGTCTCCCGGGTCGCCGACGAGGGCATCGACCTGCCGGACGCCGAGGTCGCCGTCGTCGCGTCCGGCCTCGGCGGATCCAGGCGACAGGGCACCCAGCGCGCCGGCCGGACGATGCGCCCCGAGGGGTCGGCGCACGTCGTCGTCCTCGCCACCAGGGGGACGACCGAGGAGGACTTCGCGCAGAACCAGACCCGCCACCTCGCCTCGAAGGGCATCAGCGTCCGCGACGGCGACGCGAAGGCGTTCGCCGCGACCGACGGCCTCGTCGCCGCGACCGACGATGTCGCCGACGACGCGGACGTACCCGGCGACGACGGGAGGGACGGCGACGACGCGGAACGCGATAGCGACGACGCGGCGACCGGAGACCCCGTCGAATAATTGCCACCCTCGAGTCGTTCAAGCCACTCCGGGGCATGGACTCCAGTAGCATGGTCGACCCCACATCCGACGTCGGCGACGTGGACGCCGACGACGCCCCGGCGTGCGCGTCCTGCGGCGCGCCCGTCACCGGCGACAGCCACCGCGTCCGCTCGCGCATCGTCGACGGCGACAGCGAACACGCGCACTTCTGCGACGACGACTGCCTCGACGCCTGGGAGTCGAGCTAGCGCGACGCACGACGGCGACGTCGAGACCCGGGTCGGCCCGTTCCGTCTCTCAGAGGATCTGGGAGAGGAACGACTCTGCGCGACTCGTCTCCGGGTTCTCGAAGAACTGCTCTGGCGGCCCGGACTCCACGATCTCGCCGTCGGCCATCAGCACCACGCGGTCCGCGACCTCGCGGGCGAACCCCATCTGGTGCGTGACGACCATCATCGTCATCCCCCCCTCGGCGAGGTCGCGCATCACGGCGAGGACGTCGCCGACGAGTTCCGGGTCGAGCGCGGACGTGACCTCGTCGAACAGCATCACGCGAGGGTCCATCGCGAGCGCGCGAGCGATCGCGACGCGCTGTTGCTGGCCGCCCGAGAGCTGGTTCGGATACGACTCGGCCTGCTCCTGCAGCCCGACGTCGTCGAGCAGTTGCTCGGCGGTCTCGAACGCCTCCTGCTCCGGGACGCCCCTGACCTTGGTCGGAGCGAGCGTGATGTTCCCCACGACCGTCTTGTGCGGGAAGAGGTTGAAGTGCTGGAACACCATCCCGATGCGCTGCCGGAGGCGATTGATGTCCGCGTCCGGCGCCGCGATTGACTCGCCGTCGAGCCGGACGTCGCCCTCCTGGATCTCCTCGAGGAGGTTCGTGCATCGCAAGAGCGTGGACTTCCCGCTCCCGCTCGGACCGATGACGACGACGACCTCGCCCTCGTAGATGTCGAGGTCGATGTCGCTGAGCGCCTGGAAGTCCCCGAAGTACTTGTCGACGCTATCGAACTCGATGAGCGGCTGGTCGGTGCTCACTCGTGCTCACCTCCCCAGTCCGCGCGCTGCTCCATGTACCGCACGAACTTCCCGAGCGGGACCGTGATCGCGAGGTACGCGAACGCGAGGATGAGGATCGGCGTCCACGGGTCGAAGTACGTGCTGTTGACGTCGCGGAACTGACTGATCAGCTCCGGCGCCGCAATCACCGTCAGCAGCGACGTGTCCTTCACGAGGATCACCATGTCGTTCCCGATTGCGGCGAGCGCGTTCCGCCACGCCTGCGGCAGCACGACCTCGCGCATCCCCTGCGTGTACGACATCCCGAGCGACCGGGCGGCCTCCATCTGACCGTCCGGGACCGCCGCGATACCGCCGCGGATCGCTTCGCCCTCGTAGGCGGCGTGGTTCAGCGTGAACGCGATGATCGCCGCCGGGAACCACCACGTCGTGAACGGGAACTCCCCCGGCGGCCAGAGCGCCGGCACCCCGTAGTAGACGACGATGATCTGGAACAGCAACGGCGTCCCCCGGAAGAACTCGACGTACGCCGTCGATATCCCGTTCGTGATCGGGGACTTCGAGACGCGAGCCAGTCCGACGAAGATGCCGAAGAACACCGACAGCACGCTCCCGATGAGGAACACCTGCAGGACCACCCACAGCGGCTCGAGGAACTGCGGGAGGATCTTGAAGAACAGGTCGACGTCGATCGCCGAGCGCTCGTTGATGAAGAGGATGAACGCGAGCATCGCGAGCACGGCGAGCGCGAACGCCAGCGAGAGCGCTGTCCCGATGAGGCGGATCGCCCTGTCGTTCGCGAGGTCGAAGAACCCCGGACCGGGACGACTCTCCTCGACGTGGCCGTCCCCGACCTGGTCACTCATCGGACTCGACCTCGGCTGGCGCGTTCGCCACTGGTTGCCGACCGATGGACGTCACTGGCTTGTGCATTACTGTGAGTCCCTAGCCGCTGAAGTACTCGCTGTAGACGTCGTCGTACGTGCCGTTCTCCTTGAGGGTCGCGAGCGCGTCGTTGACCTCCTTCCGGAACTCGTCGTCGTCCTTCCGGAACGCGATCCCGTAGTCTTCGACGGTGAGCGTGAGGTACGGCGGGGCGTCCTTCCCCTGGGACGCGGCCTCGCCCTCGCCCTCGACGAACCGGACGGCGTCGTTCTGGTTCACGAACTCCGCGTTCACCGTGTTGTCGTTGACGACCGCATCCACCTGGTTGTTGATGAGGGAGTCGAACGCCCCCTGGATCTGGTCGTACTTCTTGATGGTGAGGTCGCCGTCGAACTCGGCTTTGAGGTCCTCCGCCGCGCTCGCGCCCGTCGTCCCCTTCTGGACGCCGACGGACGCACCCTTCAGGTCCGACTTCGCGGAGACGTCGCTGTCGTTGAGCACGACGATGGTCTGGTAGGCCGTGAAGTACGGGTCCGAGAAGTCGACCTTCTCGGCGCGCTCCGGCTTGATCGTCATCGCGGACATGATGACGCGGAAGTTCCCGTTGTTCAGGGACTGGATGATGCCGTCCCACGCGGTCTTCTGGAACTCGTACTCGCGGTCCATCTCGCCGCCGAACAACGCTTCAGCGATGCCGGGGTCGAATCCGACGAGTTCGTCCTCCTCGTTGTAGTACTCGAACGGCCGGTACGGGATGTCCGAACCGATCTTGATGGCGTCGCCGCTGCCGCCACCGCCGCTCAGCGTCTCCATGCATCCCGCCATCGACAGTGCTGCCGTTGCCGCTGCGCTCCGTTTGAGCAATTGGCGCCGTTGCATGAGAGATAACCTCATCACTCAATGGGTTAAGAGTACCGCTTGGGTGGATTTCGGCCACCTCGACCATGGTCGCCCGGGTCCTGAAGTACCGGGGGACGGGTCAGTCGTCGTCGCTGACGACGTCGCCGAGGCCGTCGACGGGCCGGTCGGGGTTCGCGCGGTCGGCTTCGTCGGGGAGGCCGAGCTGGTAGGATTCCTCGTGGTTCTCGCGGAGGCGCGTGCGGCCGCGGTGGACGCTCACCTCGTCGTTCAGGTGGAGGCGGACGGCTTCGAGGAGCGCGTCGGCTTCGAGGGGCTGGCCGCGTTCCTTGAGGGCGTCGATGCCGGCGTCGTCAGGGACGTCGAACGCGCGCTGCGTGATGATGGGGCCCTGGTCGAGGTCCGTCGTCACGTAGTGCGCGGTGACGCCCGCGATGCGAACGCCTTCCTCCAAGGCCTGTCGGTACGCTTTCGCGCCGGGGAACGCCGGGAGGAGGCTCGGGTGGATGTTGATGATGCGGTCCTCGTACCGGAACACGACGTCGGGGCTGAGGATGCGCATGTAGCGCGCGAGGACGATGAGGTCCGCGTCGTACTCCGCGAGCAGGTCGAGGAGCTCGCCCTCGTCGGGCGTGCCCTTCTCGTCGCCGACGTCGTGGAACGGGACGTCGTATCGCTCGGCGAGCGGCTCCAGGTCGTCGTGGTTCCCGATGACGACCGAGATGTCGGCGCCGAGGTCGCCGCTCGCCCACGCCTGGAACAGTCGTTCGAGGCAGTGCGATTCCTGCGTGACGAGGACCGCGATCTGCTGGGTCTCGCGGTCCTCGGGGAACCGTACCTGGACGTCGACGCCGAGTTCGTCGCCGAGGTCGTGGAGGTCCTCGCGGAGTTTCGCCTGCGTGCACACCATCTCGTCGGTGTCGGCGGACAGCGTCATCCGGAAGACGTCCTCGCGGACCGCCTGGTCGAGGTCCTCGATGTTGATTCCGCGCTCGAACAGCAGGGAGGTCACTCTCGCGATGAGGCCGGTCTTGTCTCCTCCGACGACCGTGATCTCGGCGAGGTCACTGGTCATCGGTGCCACCTCCGACTGCTGGTCGACTGGGACATCGGTCGACTCTCAGACGACCCGCGAGCAAAAGCGTTCCCTTCCGCGCAACCCTGGACGGGGCGCGCGGACGCTAACGCGTCGCGTGCCGCCAGGACGGCCCGGTTCGTGGTGGGCGGCGGTGGCGAGGGAGGTGAAGTGTGGAGACGGGACGTTCGAGCGTGACGGGTGCCGGGGTTGTCAGGCGAGTTCGACGACGAGTTCGTTCCGGCGCTGCCAGGGCGGGGTTCGTGGGTCGTCGTAGCGGTGGAGTTCGTGGTCGTCGGCGGCGGCGAGGCCGCGGTCGGCGAGCGCGTGGTCGAGGCGGCGGCGGCCGCGGTCGACGCTGGCCTCGGTCGCGAACCACGAGAACCGGTAGGCGGCGACGCGTCGGTGTTCGACGACGTCGAGTTCGACGCGGTCGTCGGTCGGTTCCGGGGCGCCGTCGAGCGTGTACGACGCCGGGAGGAAGAACGACATCTCGACGCCGGCCTCGACGGGGGCCGTGGTGACGGGGGCCGTCATCGCGACGTCGACACCGGGCGTGGTCGCCACCGGAGCGGTCATCGCGACGTCCTGCGCCCGCTCGTTCGCGCCGTCGATGTACGCGAACAGTCGGCGGAACGCCTCGCGCTGGTTGGGCGCGACGGTGCGTGCCACGACGACGTCGGGGTACTCCCGAAGTTCGAACGCGCCGTCGCGGTCGAGGACGGTGTACGGCACCGTCTCCACGTCACCCTGCCAGAACCGCGCCCACGCGTCCCAGAGCGCGACGGCGGCCGCGGTCACGCCGAGCGCGCCACCGAGGATCCTGAGCACTCGCTTCATACCGCCAGTTCGACGGCCACGAGCATAAGCACGTGCCTCGGAACCAATCCACAGGTTATTCGCTCGGTCTCGGGACCGCCTCGACCGGCGCGTGCGCCGTTCGGCGTCCCGCGACTCTCAGGCCCACTGCCGCTCGCGGGTCCCATTCGCTCCCCGCTCGCGAATACCGTCACTCCCTGCGGTCGCGACGTTTATCCACAAACGTGTATCACGAGCGGATTGCACAAGAGTTTTTGACCACGAACGCGCGCTTCCAGTCGATGACCGCGTACACCGCCACGGTGACCGTCCGGCTGAAGCACGGGGTGCTCGACCCGGAGGCCGAGACGACCCAGCGCGCGCTCGAACGCCTCGGCTTCGACCTCGAGGACCTCCGCGCGGCCGACCGCTTCGAGGTCGACCTCGACGCCGAGGACGAGGCCAGCGCCCGCGAGCGCGCCGGCGAGATGGCCGAACGACTGCTCGCGAACCCGACCATCCACGACTACGAGGTCGCGGTCGCCGAACGCGAGACATGACCGTCGCCATCGTCCGCTTCGGTGGGTCGAACTGCGACCGCGACGCCGCTCGCGCGCTCGAATCCGTCGGCGTCGACGCCGAGATCGTCTGGCACGAGGACGGCCTTCCCGCGGACGTGACGGGCGTCATGCTCCCCGGTGGCTTCTCGTACGGGGACTACCTCCGTGCGGGTGCGATGGCCGCGCGCTCGCCGATCATGGACGACGTTCGGGACGCGACGAGCGACGGCGTTCCCGTTCTCGGCGTCTGCAACGGCGCGCAGGTCGGGTGCGAGTCCGGCCTCACGGAGGGCGCGTTCACGACGAACGAGAGCGCGCGCTTCCAGTGCGAGCACGTCCACCTCCGCGTCGAGAACGCGGACACGCCCTGGACCGCGGGATACGAGGAGGGCGAGGTCATCTCGCTCCCCATCGCGCACGGCGAAGGCCGGTACGAGGTCGACGACGACCGGTTGACGCGACTCGAGACCCAGGACCGCGTGCTCTTCCGGTACTGCGACGCCGACGGCGAGCCGTCCGTCGACGCGAACCCGAACGGGTCGAAGCACAACGTCGCGGGCGTCCTCGGCGAGCGCGACACCACGGCCGTCCTGATGCCCCACCCCGAGCGCGCGGCGCTCGCGGACGTCGGCGGGACGGACGGTCGGCCGCTCCTCGAGGGGTTCTCGCGCGCCGTCACCGCGGAGTAGTCGTCGACGTTGGCGACGGCGCGCGCGTGTGAACTCGCCTCAAAGCTTAAACCGTGCGGAACCCGTACTCAACACGAGTAGTGGTGGCATCGGATCCGGACCGGCGGGGAGGTGGACCTCGCGTCCTGTACGTCGACGGGTCGCCGAACGTGCCGACCGTGACGTCGGCGCTGTCCGCTGACGTGACCGTCGTCGAGACCGCAGCAGCGGCGCGTGACGCGCTCGCGGCGACGCGGTTCGACGCCGTCGTCACCGAGTACGCGCTCCCGGACGCCACCCCGGCCGACGGTGGCGCGATATCGCTCTGCGAGCACGTCCGTGAACGCGTCCCGGAGACGCCGGTCGTCGTCTACACCGCTCACGGGAACGAACGCGTCGCGGGCGAGGTCGTCGCCGCGGGCGCCGACGCGTACGTCACGAAGGCCGAGGACGTGAGCGTGCTCGCCGAGCGCGTCGCCGAGCTCGTCGGCGACGACGCGGCCGCCGACTCGGTCCCGGCCGAGCCGGAGGTCGTCGTCGAGGACGCACCGCTCGCGCTCGTCGAGGTCGACACCGACGACGTCATCGTCCGCTGGAACAGGGGCGCCGAGGCGCTGTTCGGATACACGAAGGCGGAGGCGATCGGCGAACACCTCGTCGAACTGGTCGTCCCACCGGACGAGCGTGACGACGTCGAACCGGTCTGCGAGACCGCGCTGGGGACGCCCGGGCGCCTGACGAACGTCAACGAGAACGTCCGGAAGGACGGCACGCGCATCACCTGCGAGTGGCACTCGACGAACGCGACGAACGCCGACGGCGACGTCCGCAGTTCGGTGTCGCTCGTGCACGACGTCACCGAGCGCGAACAACGCAAGGAGACCATCGCGCAGTTGCGGTCGGTGACGCGCGACCTCGTCCGCGCCGACGACGCCGGCACCGTCGCCGAGACGGTCGTCACTGCCGTCGCGGAGATACTCGGGCAGCCGTACTCGGCGGTGTACCTCGCGGACGACGACGACGACGGCGAGGTGTTGCGTGCGACGGCGGCGACCGCCGAGTTCGGCACCCCGCCACCGGTCGTCACCGGCGAGAGCGTGAACTGGTCGGTGTACGAGACGGGGGAGCGCCGCGTCATCCACGCCGACGTCCCGTCGGCGACGACGCTCGGTGACGACACACCGGTCCGGAGCGCGGTCGTGCATCCGCTCGGCGACCACGGGACGCTCGCGCTCGGCGCGACCGAGGAGCACGCGTTCGACGAGACGGACGTGCAGCTGTCGACCATCCTCGCGTCCGCGACGACGGCCGCGTTCGACCGGACGAGCCGGGAGGCCGAACTGCGCTTCCAGCAGACGATCGTCGACACGGTCGGAGCGGGCGTGTTCGCGCTCGACAGCGACGGCTACGTCGAGACGGTCAACGACACGCTCACGAAGATGACGGGGTACGACCGCGAGGCGCTCGTCGGCATGCACGCGTCGACGCTGATCGGCGAGGAGATGTACGGGCACGCGACCGAGCAGATGGCGGCGCTCGCGGCGGCGGACGACGACGGGGCGGGCGTGGTGACGCTCGAGCTCCAGATACGGGCGGCCGACGGGACGCAGGTCCCGTGCGAGGCGAACGTCGGCGTGCTCCCGGGTGGCGTCGAGGACGGCGGCGTCGCGGGCGTCGTCAGGGACGTCCGGGAGCGGAAACGCATCCAGTCCGAGCTCGGCGACAAACGCCGGAAGATAGAGAACCTCCACGAGGTCGCGTCGCTGCTCGACGACTGCGAGACGCGCGCCGACGTCTGGCGGTTGACGGTGGAGGCGGCGGAGGGCATCCTCGACTTCGACGTCTGCGGCATCGACGAGGTGCGCGGCGAGTACCTGCACTCGGTCGGGTTGTCCTCGGAGATAGAGCCGGAGGGCTACAAGCCCACGGCGCACGTCAGCGACGGTATCGCGGGGAAGACCTACCGGACCGGGGAGTCGTTCCTGTTCGACGACATCCAGGCTGACAACGAGGCGACGCCGGAGAAGCGCTCGTACCGGTCGCTGATCTCGGTTCCGATCGGCGACCACGGCGTGTTCCAGGCGGTCAGCGACGAAGTCGGCGGGTTCGACGAGGACGATCTCGAGCTCGCGGAGCTCCTGATGCGTCACGTCGAGGACGCCATCGAGCGCATCGAGTTCGAGGGGCAGTTACGCGGGGAACGCGACCGGTTCGCGGCGCTGTTCGAGAACGTCCCGGACCCGGTCGTGCAGACGCGTCACAGCGACCAGGGCGCGATCGTCGAGGCGGTGAACCCGGCGTTCGAGGGCGTGTTCGGGTACGAGAGCGCGGGCATCGTCGGCGGGAACCTGAACGAGTTCGTCGTGCCGGTCGACCAGATGAACGAGGCGAGGGACATCGACGCTCGCGGTCGGAACGGTCACGTCGTCGAACAGGAGGTCAAACGGCGGACGACCGACGGGCTGCGTGACTTCCAGCTGACGGCGGTACCCGTGGATTCGGACGCGGACGAACCGGTGACGTTCTTCGTGTACACGGACATCACCCAGCGCAAGGAACGCCAGAAGCGCGTGGAGATCCTGAACCGCGTCCTCCGGCACGACCTCCGGAACGGGATGAACATCATCAAGGGGTCGGCGGAGATGCTCCGGGACGCGGTGACGGACTCGACGGCGGTCGGGTACGCCGACCAGGTCGTCGAGCGCGCGGACGACCTGCTGGGACTCGCGGAGAAGACGCGCGCGGTCGAACGGACGCTCGACCGGGATACGGAGGCGACGGGGCCGGTGAGCGTCACCGAGAGCGTGGAGACGAGCGCTGCACGCATCCGCGAGGAGTACCCGAACGCTCGGATCGACGTGGCGGTGACCGCGGACGTCGCGGTTCGCGCGGACGACATGCTCCGCACCGCGATCTATCACGTGATGGAGAACGCCGTCGAGCACAACGACTCGGAGACGCCGACGGTGACGGTGCGCGCGGACTACGCGGGCGACCGCGACGACATGCTCCGGTTACGGGTCGCGGACGACGGCCCCGGTATCCCGGAAACGGAGCGAGAGCTCATCGGCGAGGAGCGCGAGATAACGCAGCTCCGGCACGCGAGCGGGCTCGGGCTCTGGCTCGTCGACTGGGTCGTCAGCCAGTCCGGCGGGTCCATCGCGTTCGAGTCGAACGACCCTCGCGGCACCGTCGTCACGCTCTCGGTCCCGATCGCGACGGAGGCGGACGTCATCCAAGCCGACGACTGAGTGCGGTCGTTCCGACCGGCGACCGTGGTCGTCGTGCGTCGGACGCTCGTGCTCAGTACCCGAGCTGGTCGCGGACGAGGACGATCGTCGTCCGGCCTTCCTCCATCTCCTTCCGGAAGACGAGTTGCTTCGCGATGGCGGAGCCGACGCCGTACGCTTCTTGCGCGCGCTCGTTCTCGAGCGGGTACGCGACGTCCTCGAGGCGGTCGAAGGCGTCGTCGAGCGTGTCGACGATCTTGTTCACGCCGGAGACGATGACGACGTTCCCGGCGGCGAAGGGGTACGCGCCGATGCGGCTCCCGGACATGTCGGCGGCGACGAGTTCGCCGGTGGATGCGATGGCGTTGATGCCGCCGAGGAAGTAGTCGGCGGTCTGAGCGTCGCGGCGTGCGGCCTGCCGTTCGGCGTCGTCGTCGATGCTCCAGACCTGGTCGGGGAGGCTCTCCCAGTCGTGGTCGTCGCCGCCGAGGTAGTCCTCGAACCCGATCTCTTCGAGCGTCGTCGAGTGTCCGTTCATCACGGACGCACCCGCGGGAATCCCGTCGACGACGGCGTCGAGCGCCTCGTCGGTGGTGTCGACGACCTCGACAACGAACCCGTTCGCTTCGAGGTTCGCGACGGTCTCCTGGATTGTGTCGTCGTCTGGCTGGTCGTCGAGGTCGGCGTCGATGTCGGCGTCGTCTACGTAGTCGGACTTTTTCTGGGACATGGTCGTGAGTAACGGATAGCCGCCTGCCGTACTTAACGAGACGCGGACACTGGTGTCGGTAGGTGACACGCCCGCCACCGGGGTGCTTGGTAGCACACGACGAGTGTTCGTGCGACATACCCGCACGGTTCTTTAAGTCATTCTGGTCGCAATGGGTCATAGTGAGGAGGTTGGCGCCGCAGTCGGCGGCGTCGAACGCATTTCTACGGGTCGTCGTTCTGGAAGCCCCGCGTCCGTCGTTCGAACAGTGTTCTTCCCGAGTAGAGGTTCACGTGTCGTCGGCGACGTATCGGATGGAGAACTCGGCGTCGCGGTTCGCTCCGTTCCAGCCGTAGCGGACGTCGCTCTCGCCGTCGCCGATGGCCGCGTCGTCGATGCGGCCACCGGTGACCCGGTCGTCGGTGTACGTCGCGGTCGTGGTTCCCCCGGTGTCGACGAGCGTCGAGAACCGCGTCACGGGGACGGACGCGACCCGTGGCCCGAACCGGTTCAGTCCCGCCACGAGGCGCGCGGGGATGGTCCCGTCGTTCGTCACGGCGACGTCGAACGTCGGTGAGTCGCCGTCGCGAACCGTCTCGGGGCCGTCGACGTCGACCGAGAGCGGCGGGGCGTCGGCGCGCAGGCGCTCGCGGAGGCCGTCGCGGAGCGGATGTTCGCCGCCCGGCCAGGTCAGCGCGGCGTCGTCGGTCGACGCGAACCCGTCCACCGGGAGTTCGAACAAGAGGAGCCCGCCGGCGTCTGGCTCGTACGCGTTCCCGGACTGGTAGGCCCGCCAGAGCCGGCCAGCTCGTCCGTCGGAGTCCGGCGAGTAGGCGTCCCCGTCGATGCGTAGCTCGAACGCGTCGGCGTCGAGACGTCGTCCGGAGACGGCGGCGGTGGCGAGGAGGTAGCGCTCGTCGCCACCGAAGACGCTGAGGTAGTCGGTCTGGAGGACCGCGAGCGCCTGCTGGAGGGTCGTGCCGGTGACGTCCACGGTGCCGGCGGTCGTCGCGTCCGTTCCCGTGGTCTTCGTCGTCCCGGTACTCGTGGTGGTCGTGAGAGCGGTCCCAGTGTCGGCCGTGGGCTCGTTCCCGAGACAGCCCGCGGTACCGACGGCGAGGCCCGCGGCGGCGAGGAGGTGACGACGTCGCATGCGAGCAACGGGTTCGTCTCTCCGCATCAGTCTTCTGTGGGTCGAGACGAGCGTCGCCGCCGCCGACGGGTCGGTTCGAGCCCGCAATCGACCCCGACCCCGAGGGTTCTTTAAGTCATTCTGGTCGCAATGGGTCATAGTGAGGAGGGTGGCGCCGCGTCCGGCGGCGTCGCACGCGTTCTTCCCGAACTCGATTACCGAGTGACGACCCCGTGTCGCGACGGCGTTGAGCGGGCGGTCGCACGGGTTCGACGAACCCCGGCCGTGAACCCGCCGTGCGTTGTGAGTTGTCTGACGGAGTGTTAAGTGCGGAGCGGACGCGAAAGGGATATGGACGAACGAACGACTCCGGTGGTCGAACGCGTCGTCGACGCGGTCGCGGCCGAGACCGAACGCGACCCGCTCGACCTGCCGCCGCTCGCCGCGGCAGTCGACCCGGACGCGCTGAACGCGCTCACGACCGAGGACACGCGAGCCGTCGTCTCCTTCCCGTACGCCGGCCAGCGCGTCATGGTGGACGCCGCCGGAGCCGTCACCGTCGAACCACGGACCGACAGCGTCGCCAGCATCGGCGGCGCCACGAGCGACGACTGACGGGCCCACCGACGGCTGTCGATACGGGCGACGACCGACACCGCGGGCAACGGCTGTCGTCCGCACGCTCGACGAGCGGTGCGCCGTCGGTTCTCAGTCGACGAGCGGCGCGTTGTACTCGGTCTCGCGTTCGAGCACGGTCTCCCACGTCGCCTCGCACTCGCAGGACACCTGATCGAACACCGACGGGTCCTGGCGGAGGTCGAAGTCCTTAATCGCCTTCTGGACGTTGTCGTCGCACTCCCCGCAGTTGTGCGGGCCGCGGTCGCTCCCGTGCCCGACGGGGTCGCTGACGACGATGACGTCCTCGTCGGCAGTCGATTCGAGGACGTCCGCGACCGACCACAGCCACGGCGGCCGGTACCCGCCGCGGAAGTAGAGTTCGTCGACCATCGTGTACCGCTGGACGTTACACGGGTTCATCGACACCGTATGGCAGCCCTCGACGCCCGCACAGCGCCGGACGCTCGCCTTCATGTCTTCGAGCGCCTCGGGTTCCGTGAGGAACGGCGGTTTCATCAGGAGGTACGCCTTCACGCCGGCACCGGCCTCCTTCGCGGCCATCGCCGCGTCCTCGAAGTCCGCGAAGTCGAAGTACTTGTTCACGCAGTCGTGACGCACGCGGTCCGTCGCCGTCTCCAGGCCGACGGCGACGTCGACGTCCAATCCGTGCTGGGTGAAGTCCCCGACCTTGTCGGCGTCGACGAAGTCCGGGAGGCTCTCGACGACGATGCGCTCGCGGTCCCCGAACGTCTCCGCGATCGCCCGCCGGGTCTCCGCGCCGACCTCGCGCTCGTCGAGGAAGCTCCCGGAGGTGTATATCTTGATGAGACCGGCCTGCTCGTCGTCGACGCCGGGCTCGCCGAGGTTCTCGCGCTCGTGGTCGAGGCAGACGTCGATCTGGTCCATGAGCGCGTCGTGCGCGACGCTCCCGCCCTCGACGCTCTCGGCGACGTACCCGCACATCGTGCAGCCGCCCGCTCGCGCCCACCGACACCCGCCCGTGTTCAGGATGATGGTGAGGGAGTCGTAGACGCCACCGGGCGTGTTGTCCTCGTCGAGCCACACGCGCGTCGGCTCGTGGGGGTCGTACGTCGCGTCCTTCTGCGCGCGGATCCCGCGCATCACCTCGTTGTGCGCGTCCATCCCGCGACCGCGCTCGTAGACCTCCGGACTCGGTTCGCTCATTACCGGAACCACGAGTCCGACGCTCAAATCCCCTTCGAGTACCCGTCAGCGGACGCCCCTCGTCGACGCGGCGCGCGCACGACCCGGGTCGGGTCGTCCGTCCACGTCGTGACGTCGGCTGCCGGTGAGGCGAACTTCGGGAGCGCCGCGAGCGCGAGCGAGTGGCCCCGGCGGCGTCGGGTGGTTCGGCGGTCACCCCCAAGCCACCTTGGGTGCGCGCTCACGGTCGTTCGGCCCCAAGCGGTGGTATGACGAACGTCATCGGTGACCTGACGGTCTCGGTCGAACGGACGGTGGACGTGGACGGCGAGACGGTGTTCGACGTGCTCGCTGACCCCGCGACGCTCGGGGGCGTGGACCGCGTTGCGCGCGACGAGAATCCGGATGCGGGCGGTCGCGAGGGGGCGCCTGGGTCGGGCGTCCGCGACCCGCCTCCTCGCTTGCGGTGCGGCGACACGTTCGTCGGCGAGGTGGCGGCGCCCGCGCGGTCGGACGCCGACCGCGCTCCCGACGTCGGGGCCGGAGCGACGCCCGGGACCGCCTTCGAGTCGTACTTCACGGTCGAGGGGCACGACGCTGGCCGGCTCGTGCTCTCGGGTGGCGGGGACGCGGACGCGGGGTCGTTCGACGCGCGCGTCGTCGTCGCGGTCGCGGACGTCCCCGGTGGCGCGGTGGTTCGCGTGGACGCGACGATGGACGTCGCGGGGCGAGTCGCGTCACGGGGCGCACGGCGCGTGCGGGCGGCGGCGACCGCGGTCCTCGAACGTTACCTGTCGAGCGTCGAGCGTGCCGCGGCGTCGCCCGCGTAGCGACCGTACGCGCGGACGGCCGTGACGACGGCGAGGGCGCCGACGACAGCGCCGACGCCGTTCGCGACCGCGTCGAGTGCGCTCGCCGAACGGTAGGGGACGCCGAGCTGGAGGAGTTCGACGAGCGCGCCGTACGCGACCGCGGCGAGGACGCCGACGACCGCGCGGCCGTCGGCGTACGTGACGGCGCCGGCGAGGACGGCGTACCCGACCGCGTGCAGCCACTTGTCCCCGCGGACCACGCCGAACGGGCTCGCGAGCGCTCGCCCGCCTCCGGGGACGAGCGACGCGACCAGGACGACCGTGGCGAGGGCGGCGACGACGAGCCAGCGCGAGCGAGTCACGGTCGGTCGTCGTCGTCCGCTGGCAGAAACCTTCCGGTCGCGACGCCCCGACGCGTCGCTCGACGCGGCGTCCGACGGACCCTTGTCGACGTCGGACGAACCCTCGGCCATGACCGTCGGCACGTACACGCTCCTCGTCGAGGTCGGCCGCGACGTCGAACGCGAGGTCGGCGCGCTCGGGTCCGTCGCGTTCGACGCCGGCACGTACGCGTACACCGGGAGCGCGTTCGGGCCGGGCGGGTTCGCTCGCGTCGACCGCCACCGCGAGCTCGCCGCCGGCGACCGGACGGGCACGCACTGGCACGTCGACTACCTCCTCGCGCACGACGCGGCGAGCGTCCGCGACGTCGTCACGACGCCCGAGCGCGACGTCGAGTGCGCGGTCGCGCGCCGCCTCCCCGCGGGCCCCGAGGGGTTCGGCGCGTCGGACTGCGACTGCGACGCCCACCTCGCCGCAGACGTCACCCGCGACGCCGTCGCTCGCGCGCACCGGGACGCGGTCGCCGCGCTCGACGCGGGAGACGAGGGAGACGAGAAGCCGTGAGACTCGACGCGGGAGACGAGGGAGACGAGAAGCCGTGAGACTCGACGCGGCGAATAAGGGGGTCGCGAACGAGGCGGAGACGGACGTCAGGCCGCGGTCTTCTCGATGACGACGCAGTCCTGGACGTCGAGCGCGGCCTGGAACTCGTCGGCCCGCTCGACGTCCGCGCCGAGGCCGAGGAGGAAGCGGGCGTGCGCGGAGCGCGTCGCGTCGACCGCGCCCGTCTCGAACCCGAGGCGGTCCGCGATAGTGGGCCAGTGGTCGCCGGCGACGAAGAACGCGACGAGGCGGTCGTCCTCGTACGCGCACTCGTGGTGCTCGCGGTACTCCTGCAGGCGGAGCGAGAGGTCCGCCTGCACGACCGACAGGAGCTCCGGGAGCCGTCCGGGGCGGACGACGCCGTCGCCCGCCGTCAACAGCAGCACCTCGTCCGGGAACGGGTGGTCCTTCACGGTGACGCCCCCGTGAGAGTCCTCCCGACCGCGTCCGAAATCATACCGTAACCAGCGTTCGCTGACGGATAAAGACGGTGCGCAACACGTTCGTCCGTGCGAGACACCGGCTCGCGCGAACTCGGCGCGAACGCTCCTCGACGTCGCTTCCGGACGTCGCTCGGGTCAGGTCTCTTCGACGTGGCGGACGCTGCAGGCTTCGCCGCGGGTCGATTCGACCATCGCGTCGCCGTGCATCTGCGCGCGACCGACCGCGAACGCCTTCGGGCCCTCGACGACGACCTCGTCGCCCTCGCGGATGTCGCTGTCGGCGTCGACGACGCCGGGCGCGAGCACGCTCCCGTGCGGGACGAACGCGTCGATCTCGACGGTCTTCGTCGGCACGTCGCTCGCCAGCCAGCGGCGCGCGCCGCGGAGCGTGAACGAGAGCGTCCCGTAGTTCGGGACCATCGTCGCGAGCTGGGGGGCGGCGTTCTGGTCGTCGCCCGCGGTCGGCGGTTCGTCCGCCCGCACCTGGAGCTTTGGGTACCGGCTCGTCACCCTGAACTCGCCGAAGAGGTCGTCGCCGGCGCCGTCGCCGAACTGGTAGTCCGCGAGCGCACGGACCGTGTTGCGCTGGCGTTCGCGCTTCCCGTACGCGGACTCGCCGTCGAGCGCGGCCGCGAGGTTCGCGAGGCTCTCGTCGGTCGTCGGGTGGTCAGCGACCGTGAACTCGACGTCGAGGTCGGGGTGGGCGTCGAGCGCGCGGTCGACGATGGGGCGGTAGTCGTCGGGGACGTGCGCGACGACGCGCGGGTAGTCGTTCGCGTCGAGGTACCGGCGGAGGACCTCGGCGACGAACTCGACCTCGCCCGCGGTCCACTCGCCGGTGACGACGGTGTCGTAGTGCTGGGCGGGGTACGTGAGCTCGAGCTCCTGCGGGACGACGCCGATCGGGCTCGTGATGGACGCGAGGTGCGCGCGGTACCCGATGACCTCGCGGAACTGGTAGTGACTCTGGGATTCGCTGTAGGGTTTCGTCGCCGAGCACGGGACGAGGACGAGCGGCGCGTCGAACCGGTTCCGGTAGCGTTCGGTGACGCGTTGCGCGTAGCGCTGTATCTCCACGCGGTTGAGGGTGTCCTCGGTCGTCGCGTCCATGTGCGCGTTCCGGTACACGGGAGTGCGGGCTTCGAGGTACCCCCACTCCTGGTCGAGTTCGCGGACGAGCGCGGTCAGCCACTGGTCCTGGCGCGCCTGCCCTTCGACGTAGTCGCGGAGGCGGCCGTCGCGGATGCGGCGGCGGACGCGAGCGAGTTCCGCTTCGAGGACGGCGACGTTGTGGTCGGCGCAGTCGCTCCGGTCGAAGTCCTCGCGGGGCTGCCGGCACGCCTCGCACGCGCACGGGAGCTCGTCGAGGTCCTCGAGGAAGTGGTTCTCGTCGGTCGTCAGGTATCGGCCCTGGGTGCCGAGTGCGACCGCGCGGTCGGCGTCGAAGAGGTCGACGCCGGCGTACGCGAGGACGGCGACGTTCCGCGGCGTCGCCGCGCCGGAGAGGTAGACGGCGGCGTCCTCGGGGACGGCCGCTTTGACGGACAGGATGGCGTCTTTGAGTCCGCGGGCGTGCCCGAGGAACCCCTGGACGTCCGAGAGCACGTACGCGTCCGCGCCGCAGTCCTCGACGTGGTTCGAGTTGACGACGGCGGCGCTCGGGTGGTCGACGTCCGGGGCGGAGACGGCGAAGGAATCGGCGACCTCGTCGGCGGTCCCGGCGGGGAGGCCGCGGTGCGGGAGGACGGTGAGCGCGCTGTCGTCGCCGTCGGGGACGTCCCGGTGCTCGGGCCACATGCCGCCGGCGTTCTCGACGACGTCGTCGACGAGCGCCGGCGTCGCCACGGGGTCGGCGAGGCGGAGTTCGGCGGCTCTCGCGGCGCCGTCGCGCGAGAGCACCTCGAAGTACTCGGTCATGACGCGTCGTCGGGGCCGGGCGCCCCTGTATCTTCCCTTCTGACCGCCGGGGCTACGAGCGAGCGGTCGGTCCTCGGCCCCGCGAGTCGACCACCAGCGAAGACTGCGAGGTTCTCGTAAGACAATCGTGGTATTCTTCGGCGAATCGTTTGAGAGGGGTCGTGGTCCCGTCCGCGGGTGCGTGCCGGACGTCCGCCGCCCAAAAATTAATTACCCGGTACTACGTCTTCCGAGTTGGATGCCGAGGTGGGCATCCGTGTCAGAGGCACTCCCTCTTTCACTTCCCCCATTCCCCCCCTTTCGACGCTTCCACCAGCGACAGGTCCGGCGATTCTCGCGCTCGACGACGGCGAGCGGCGACCACGACCCCGGTCAGCGAACGGGCTGGCGTCGTTGACGTGCGAGACGCGGCGAGCGCGCCCGCGAGGGTCGTGCGGCTCGCCGACGCGCGGACGGGATAGTTCCGAGGTTCGCGAGGTGTTCTCTCAGTGCTCTCGGCCGTGGAGGTTCACGAGCGAGACGGCGTCGGGGACGCGCTCGAGCGCCCGCTCGGGCCAGTCGCGGTGCGCGAGCGTGAACGCCGCGTCGCTGCCCTCGGCGACCGCGGCGACGCCGTCGGCCGCCGCTGCGTACGCGTCCTCGTCGAGTCGGTCGGGGACCTCGGCGGTCAGCGGGTACGTGTTCCGGAGCGCGCGCGGGAACGGCCCGAACGGCGGTTCCACGGTCCACGAGGCGTCGAAGTCGTCGTCGTTGTCGCCCTCCGTGAGGAGCACGTCGCCCTCGGGCGCGAGGCGGTCGAGGCGCTCGTGGTGGCGGACGACTTCCGGACGGCGCGCGCTCTCCGCGGAGAGGTAGAAGAACGTGTCCTTCGACGCCGAATCCGTGCGTTCGAGCTGTGCGGCGTGGTCGAGCGCCGCGCGATAGCCGTCGAGCATCGCGGGGTGCGCGCGCGCTCTCGCCTCGACGAGCTCCATGAGCGACCCGGTGCGGATCGCCTGCCGGACCCGACGCATCTCCGCGAACGACACGTGGAGGTTGTGCGCCGCGAGCTCGTCCCCGCGCTCGCGGTCGTCGAGCGCGCGGAGTTCGTCGGGCGTGTGCTCGCTACACACCGGGCACGGGCACGGGAGGTGTTCGAGGTCGTCGAGGTGCTTCGTGCCCCGCACCGTCAGGTAGCGGTCGTCGCGAGCGTACAGCGCGTACGCCGCGGAGTCGAAGAGGTCGCAGCCCATCGCGGCGGCGAGCGCGAACATCATCGGGTGGCCGGCACCGAACAGGTGCACGGGGCAGTCCGCGTCGAGGCCGCGTTTCGCGGCGGCGACGACGTCCACCATGTCGCCGTACCGGTAGTCGTTCATCAGCGGGACGACCGCGCCCACGGGGAACACGTCCAGGTCCGTGCTCGCGGCCTGGCGACCCGCTCGCTCGCGGAGGTCCGGATGCGTCGACCCCTGCACGGGCGCGTTCACGAGCATGTCGCCGACGTCGACGTCCTCGGCGACCGCGAGGCGCTCCTGGGTGGTCGCGAGCTCGTCGCTCGCCTGCTCGCAGCTCGCGTCCGGCGGCGTCGGGATGTCGACGGGCGTCCCGACGTCGCTCCCGATGTCGTGCTGGAACTGGAGGATCTCCTCGGTCGTCACGTCGATGTCGCCGTACTCCGCGAGCTGGAAGCTCCCGGAGTCCGTCATGATGGCGCCGTCGAAGTCGAGCAGGTCGTGCAGCCCGTGCTCCAGGGCGTCCTCGCGGAGGCCGTCGGAGGTCTTGATGATGTAGCTGTTCGTGATGAGTATCTGCGCGCCGAACTCCTCGGACATCCGCCGCGGTTCGAGCGTCTGGATGTTCGGGTTCACGACCGGGAGGAGCGCCGGCGTCTCCACCGTGACGTCCGCTCGCGGGACGTCGAGTCGGCCGACGCGACCCGCGCCGTCGAAGTCGCGGGCCTCGAAGTGGTCTCTCATTGCTCCGCGCTTGGCCGGGCGCGTCGGTAAGGGTGTCGTCTTCGCCGTCGACCCGCGGTCGCGGGACTCGCGTGGTGCTCGAAGCGGCGTCAGAGCGCTATCGCGAGTGCGTCGAGGACGGCCGCGGCGCCCTCGGGCTGGGCGCTCTCCGGGGCGAAGCGGATGGCGACGTACGAGAGCGCCAGCAGCACCGAGTTGTAGAGTCCGTGGACGAGCGCGTTCACGACGATGTTCTTGCCGTACTCGTAGAGCGCGCCGAAGACGAGCGACGGGAAGAACAGGATGCCGATGGTCGTCGCGATCGCGGAGAGGTCGCCGACGAGCGCGATGAAGTGGATGCTCGCGAACAGCGCGCCGCCGGCGACGATGGCGACCGGCGCGGACGCTCGTTCGCGGATGCGCCGCTGGACGACTCCGCGGAACAGGAGCTCCTCGCAGGGGCCGACGACGAGCAGCATGACGGGGATGAGGAGCAGGAGCGACGTCGGGTCGCTGGAGGCCTGCGACGTGGTCGCGTTCTGCGCCGGCTGGAGGTCGAGGAGCGTGACGGCGACGCTCGCCGTGATGGACAGGGCGAGCGTGCCGATGAGGCCGGCGGCAACGAGTGCGAGGCCTCTGAGGTCGGGGATGGCGACGCCGAGGTTCGACGCGGGTTCGTTCCGCCATCGCAGGTACGCGTAGACGGCGACGGCGAACCCCGTCTGGGTGCCGGTGAGCGAGACGATGAGCGTCGGCGTGGACGTGACCTCGAAGCCGGCGAGGAGCATCGCGAACCCGGTGCCGAGCGCGAGCGCGAACGCGACGACGAGCGCGAAGACGATGACGCCGACCGCCTCGCCGAACGCCCGACCGAACCCGCCCTTGCCGACGCCGGTCTCCCACGGCGCGAGCGAGCTGTCGGCGCCGGCTTCGACGCGCCCGCCGGTGGCGTCGTCGCGGCCGGAGTCGTCCGCGTGGAGGCTCGCGGGGTCGTTCCACTCGTCGGCGTCGTCGCCCCAGCCGGCGTCATCAGCGGACTCGCGGTCGGTGCGGTCGTCGCTCACGCCGGGTCACCGCCTTGCGCCGGGGGTCGCTCGCTGTCGGCTGTCGGACTGTGGTCGTCGCCGAGCGCGCGTTCGAGCGCGTACCGCGTGACGGCGACGTGCGTCCGGCCGTCGCGGATCGAGCCGTCGCGGACGGCGGCGAGGAGGTCGTCGAACGTCGTGGTGTCGACGCGGATGCTCTCGTTGAAGTCCAGTTCCTGGTCGCCCGCGTGCTCGCAGTCGGTGGCGACGTAGACGTGATGGACGGAGTCGAGGAGGCCGTTCGCGGGTTCGACCGTGCAGAGGTGCGTCATCTCGCCGGCGACGTACCCGGTCTCCTCGCGGAGTTCCCGTCGGGCGGCGACCGCGAGGTCGTCGTCGTCGGGTTCCGTGGAGCCGGCGGGGAGGCCGCGGTTCACGCGCCCGACGGCCTGGCGCCACTCCTCGATGACGACGACCTCGTCGGAGGCGCCGTCGTCGGCGTCGTCGTCGACCCCGGTGTCGGTCGCGAGGAAGGGGAGGACGACGACCGCCTCGGGTTCGGTCAGGTAGTCGAAGTCCGTGTCGGTGCCGTCGGGGAGGCGGACGTCCTCGTGGCGGACGTCGAACCCGGGACACGTGTACGCGACGTCGCTGGCGTGGGTCTCCCACGCGAGCGGGTCGGCGTCGTCTGTCATGCCCGGGGGTTCGACCCGGTGGCCCTTACGAGTTGAGGTCTCACAACCTTTTTTCTGCGGAGGGTGCGCCGGGGCGCACTCCCGCTTGAAAAAACGTTGATGAAAAAGACCGGTCGCGCTCTGCGAGCGCTCGCGGTGAGTGCGCTGGAACCGACCGCCCCGCAACCGCACAGCGAACGCACCGCGACCGCTTCCGCACCGCGACCGCAGCGCGCCCTGCCCTCCCCCTGCTCGCAGCACGCGCCAGGCGCGCGCTGCTCTCGGCCCGGTTCGACTGTCGAATCTGAGCGTTCGAGGGCCAGCGGACGCACGGCCGTTCGCTCGCGCCGTCGTCGAGTGTCGGCGGCAAGGACCGCGTTCGAGGGACACCCACCACGAAGCCACACGGAGTTTGCATCTCACGTAAACCTCCGCGTGGGTGGTCTCGGCGCCGGGTCAGGCCGCGTCGAGGTGCGCGAGGAGGGCGTCGTTCACGCGGTCGGCGGCGTCGAGTTGCACCCAGTGGCCGGCGTCGGGAATCCGTTCGACGCGGAGGTCGGGGACCCACTCGTCGAGGCCGTCGGCGTTCGCGGGGACGAGCGCCTCGTCGTCGAGCCCCCAGCAGACGAGCGTCGGGGCGTCGACGCGACCGTCGGGGATCGGTGTCGACGCCGAGAGCAGTGGGAGTTCGTCCCTAGCGCCCTCGCGGATGAACGACCGGTAGTAGTTGATCGCGGCGGTCGCCGCGCCGGGTTGCAGGAACGCCTCGCGGTAGTGTCTGGTCTCCGCGGGCGGCATCGAGTCCGCGAACAGTTGCCCGATGGCGTCGGCGCCGTTGCGCCGCAGCCCCCACTCCGGCACCCGCGGGAGCTGGAACGTGAACATGTACCACGAGCGCTTGAGTTGCGCGGGCGTCCGCAGCAGCTCGCGGAACCGCTCGGGGTGGGGCGCGTTCAGGATGGCGAGCCGGTCGACGACGTCGGCGCGTCGGCTGGCGACCGACCACGCGACCGCGCCGCCCCAGTCGTGCCCGACGACGTGCGCGGTCCCCGACTCGGCGAACTCGTCGACGAGCCCGGCGACGTCTCCGACGAGCCGGTCGATGCGGTACGCGTCGCGCCCCCGGGGCTTCTCGCTCTCGTTGTACCCGCGCATGTCCGGGACGATCACTCGGAGACCGGCGTCGGCGAGCGCGGGAATCTGTTTCCGCCACGAGTACCAGAACTCCGGGAACCCGTGCAGGAGGACGACCACGTCACCGTCCGCGGGGCCGGCGGTGACGACGCTGAGTCTGACACCGTTCACCGCGACGTCCTCGCGTGCCAGGTCCGCGTCGACGTCGGCCGCGAGCGTCTCGAAGTCCGTCATACGTCGGCCTTCGAACTGGCGCGCCTTCTCTCACTCGGTGAGGCCGTACCCGCGCTTGACGAGTGCGACGTCGATCGTGAACACGATTGCGGTCGCGGCGGCGAGCACGCCGAGGGAGAGCCACGGGTCGATGACGTTCGCGTCGAGGAAGCCGTAGCGGACGGCGTCGACCGTGAACACCATCGGGTTCAGGAAGCTCAGGGTGTACGCGAGGCCGTCGAGCGACGAGAGGGGGTAGAAGACGCCGCCGAAGAAGACGAGCGGGCGGATGAGGAACTGGTTGAGGACGGTGAGGTAGTCGAAGTCGCGCGCCCAGAGGCCGCCGACGACGCCGAAGCACGCGAACAGCGCGGCGACGAGCGTGAGCGCCACCGCGAGGTACAGGGGGTGGGCGACGGAGACGAGGTCGTACGCGGGGTGCGCGACGGTGAACCCGACGCCGACGATGGCGATGATGACGCCGACGAGGACGCCCCGGAGCGTGCTCGCGGCGACGTACGCGAACGTCGTCTGGCCGTAGCTCAGCGGGCTGGTGAGGACCTCGTGGATGTACTCGTTCCAGCGGCCGTGGAAGATGCTGAAGGAGGCGTTCTCGAAGCCGTTCGAGACCGCGCCGAGGACGACGAGGCCGGGGAGGACGAACAGGATGTACGGGATGCCGTCGCCGTAGCTCCCGATGCGTTCGCCGAGGATGACGCCGAACACCGCGAAGTAGAGGACGTTGTTGATGAACGGCGGCAGGAACGTGTTCCGCGGCCGGCGGACGTACCGGAGTATCTCGCGGCGGACGAGCGTGACCGTGCCCGTGGAGACGCCAGGGACGCTGGCGAGCCACGTCACGACCCCGTCACCTCCGGAGCGTCGGCGGCGTCGTCGTCGCGAGCGGACGACCCGGCGGCGTCGTCGGCGTCCGAGCGCGTCGTGCTCGCGTCCTCGCCGGTCATCTGGACGAATATCTCCTCGAGGCTCGTCCGGGAGACGTCCAGGTCGACGACCTGGTGTCCGGCGGCCTGGAGCGCGGTGACGACGCCGGCGACCGCGCGCCCGCCGTCCTCGACGCGGACCGTGAGGCGGTCGCCCTCGACTTCCGCGTCGAGGACGCTGTCGAGGTCGAACGCGGGCACCTCGCGGGGCTGGTCGGCGAGCGTGATGGTGATGGTGTCCGTGCCGCGACTCATCAGGTCCTCGGGGGTGGCGACGTCGAGCACGGTCCCCTCGTCCATGACGGCGACGCGGTCGCAGAGACGCTCGGCCTCCTCGATGTAGTGCGTCGTCAGGAGGACCGTCGTCCCGTTCTCGTTGAGTTCGCGGACGACGTTCCAGAGGTCCCGGCGGAGCTGGACGTCCACGCCCGCGGTCGGCTCGTCGAGGATGAGGAGGTCCGGGTCGGTGACGAGCGCGCGAGCGAGCAGGAGCCGGCGCTTCATCCCGCCGGAGAGCCAGTCGAAGCGCTCGTCGCGCTTGTCGTAGATCCCGACGCGCTTCAGGGCCTCGTCCGCGCGCGCTCCGGCCTCCTCTGGCGGGATGCCGTGATAGCCGGCTTTGTGTTCGAGGACCTCGCGGATGGGGAAGAAGCGGTCGACGTTGAACTCCTGGGGCGCCAGCCCGATGGCGTCCCGCGCCGCCTGGTAGTCGTCGACGACGTCGTGCCCGAACACCTCGGCGCGCCCGCTCGTCTTCCGCGTCAACCCGACGAGTATCTCGATGAACGTCGTCTTCCCAGCGCCGTTCGGCCCGAGCAACCCGAAGAACTCGCCGTCCTCGACGCGGAGGTCGAGGCCGTCGAGCGCGCGGAGGTCGCCGTACTCCTTCACGAGGTCCGCGACCTCGATCGCGGCGGTATCGGTCATTGGCGGTTCCAGTCGCGTCGCGGCCTAAAGGCCCTCGGAACGAGTCGCGTCGACCGATCGACTGCTCCGAGACCGTCGTTCACCGAACCCATCGACTGCTCCGACCCCGTCGTTGGCGGAACCTGACGGCTGCCCGGAACGTGTCGTTCACGGAACTCGACGGGTTCATGTGTGACGTCTCCGACACACTCTCAAACGCATGCGTCTCCGCACCCCGCACGCCACCGTCCGGCGGCGTCCAGCCGTCGAGTGTCCCACCCGGTCAGGACCGTTCGACGCCGACGGTGCTCGATGACGGAATCGCTCGCGCCGGAGCGCTACGAAGCGCTCGTCGAAGCGTCCCCGGACGCCGTCCTCGTCGTCGACGCCGACGGCGTCATCACGTACGCGAACGCCCGCGTCGCGGACGTGTTCGGGTACGCGCCGGCGTCCCTCGTCGGCGAACCCATCGAGGTGCTCGTCCCCACCGAGGTGCGTCGCGAGCACGTCGCGTACCGCGACGCCTACCTCGACGACCCCGAGCGACGACCGATGGGCGCGTCGCTCGAACTCGCGGGCCGCCAGCGGGACGGGACGCGCATCCCCGTCGACGTGAGCCTCAGTCCGTTCGCCGACGCGGACGGGTCGCCGCTCGTGATGGCGTCGGTTCGCGACCGCCGCGACCGGGAGGCCCTGGAGAAGCAGTACCAGACCATCCTCGAAGCGATCCCCGACGCGGTCGTGGTCGCCGACGCGGCCACCGGCGAGCTCGTCGAGGCGAACGAGCAGGTCCGGTCGCTGTTCGGGTACGCACCGGCGGCCGTCCTCGGCGAGGACCAGACCGTCCTCCACCCCAGCGATGAGGCCGCGCGGTACCGCGCGCTCTTCGAGCGAAGCGTCGCGGCGTCCCCCGTTCGCGAGCGCACGTTCCCGGACGGCGACGACCTCGTCGTGGAGACGGCGTCCGGCGAGCGCGTCCCCGTCGAGATCCGAGCGCGAACGTTCGACCTCGCGGACCGGACGCTCGTCGCCGCCGTGTTCCGCGACGTCAGCGACCGCGAGGAGCGCGACCGCCAGCTCCGCGAGCTCAACGCGGCGACCCGAGAGCTGTTGCGGGCGGACACCCGCGAAGGTATCGCGCACCAGGTCGCGGACGCGGCGAGTTCGATACTCGGGTACGCGAGCACGGTCGTCCGGCTCGTCGCGGACGGCCGCGGGCTCGTCCCGGTCGCGGTCACCGAACAGGCGCGCCTCGACATGGGCGAGCGCCCGACGTACCCCGTGACGGGCGCCGCGCCGGCGAGTCGCGCGTACGCGACCGGTGACGTGCTGTCGTTCGCGGACGTCTCCGAGCGCGGCGACGCGTACGACCGTGGCCGGGCGTGCGCGTCGATGTACATCCCGATGGGCGACCACGGCGTGCTCAGTATCGTCGACACCGAACCCGGCGCGTTCGACGACGCCGACACCGAGCTCGCCGGCATCCTCGCGGCGAACGCGGAGGCGGCGCTCGACCGGCTCGCGGACGAACGCGAACTGGAGCGACAGAACGAGCGCCTCGACGAGTTCGTCGGGGTCGTCTCCCACGACCTCCGCAATCCCCTCGGCGTCGCGAAGGGCTACCTGGAGACCGCACGCGCGGAGTGCGACGCCGAGACACTCGACGACGTCGCGACCGCGCTCGACCGGATGGACGCGATCATCACCGACACGCTCACGCTCGCTCGCGAGGGGCAGTGCGTCGCGGACCTGGACGACCTCGACCTGGAACGACTCGCCCGCGGCTGCTGGGGGATGGTCGCGACCGACGGCGCCACCATCGACGTCGTCGACGACGTCCACATCAAGGGGGACCGCGACCGCGTGAAGCACGTCCTCGAGAACCTGTTCCGGAACTCGGTCGAACACGGTTCTCCCTGCTCCCAGGCAGAGCCTGGGAACTCGGTCGAGCACGGGTCCGCGAGCGACCGGGCGGCGTCGGGGGACGCGACCGGAGCGGGTGGCGTGACGGTGACCGTCGGCGCGCTCGACGACGAGGACGGGTTCTTCGTCGCGGACGACGGCCCCGGCATCCCGGAGAGCGAGCGCGAGACGGTGTTCCAGTCGGGGTACACGACGAACCCCGAAGGAACTGGGTTCGGGCTCCCGATCGTGAAGCAGCTCGCCGAAGCGCACGGCTGGCGCGTGCGGTTGACCGAGAGCGAGAGCGGCGGCGCGCGCTTCGAGTTCACGGGCGTCGAACGCAGCTGACGAGCGCTCGCGCGCGGGCGTCGAGCAGCGCTGGCGGGTCAGACGAGGTCGTCGCCGAGTGCGACGACCGCGCCGAGCGCGAGCATGGTGCCGCCGGACGCCCGGCGGAGCCACGTGCGGACGCCGGGGCGGTCGACGAGCGCGCGAGCGGTCCCGGAGGCGACCGCGAGCGCGCCGAGGTACGCGGCGGTGATGACCGCGTAGAGCGCGCCGAGCGGGAGCAGTTCGACGCCGGTCCCGAACTGCGGGAGGAACGCGAGGAAGAACAGCGCGACCTTCGGGTTCAGGACGTTCGTCACGAGCCCCTGCCGGAAGCTCTCGGTGGCGGTCGAGTCGTCGACCGACAGCCCGCCGTCGTGGTCTCGGAGGGTCGCCACGCCGAGGTAGACGAGGTACGCGGCGCCCGCGAGCCGGACGACGTCGTACGCGACCGCTGACACGCGGAAGAGCACGGAGAGCCCGGCGACCGCGGCGACGGTGTGCACGAGCACGCCAGCGGCGACCCCGAGCGCAGCACGGGCGCCCGCCCCTCGCCCGCCGCCGACGGATTGCGCGAGCACGAACGCCGTGTCCGGTCCCGGCGCGAGCACGAGGCCGACCGCCGCGACCGTGTACGCCGCGAGCGTCGAGACGTCCGGAACGAGCATCATCGAGGTCGACGGCGCCGACCCACTAAGACCTTCGCCGCGCGGCAACGCTTCGGCGGTCGCCGAGACCGGCCGGCGACGTCTCGTTGCCGGGGGCGACAGCCGGTGACGCCCGTCGTGCTCGCGGACCGAAACGGCTTTTCCGCCGTCGCCGCAGGTGTGTCATCCATGCCAGCCGACGACGACCCCATCGCGAGGGACGCGTACGACGAGCTCGCGGACTCGTACGCCGTGGACGTCCGGGAGAACGCGTACAACGCGCACATAGAGTTCCCCGCGACGTCGGCGATGATTCCGGACGTCGCCGGGAAGCGCGTGCTCGACGCGGGCTGTGGCACCGGCGCGTACTCGGCGTGGCTCGTCGACCAGGATGCGGCGGTCGTCGGCGTGGACGTCAGCGAGGCGATGCTCGCGCACGCTCGCGACGCCGTCCCCGCGGACGCGCCCGCCGAGTTCGTGCAGGCCGACCTCGGCGACCCGCTCTCGTTCCCCGCCGACGCGTTCGACGGGGTCGTGAGTGCGCTCGCACTCGGCTACGTGCGCGACTGGGACCACGTCTTCGCGGAGTTCCGGCGCGTCCTCCGCGACGGCGGGTTCCTCGTGTTCTCGACGGCGCACCCGCTCGACCAGTTCGGGGCCGACGCGCCCGACGCCGAGGACTACTTCGCGGTCGAACGGCTCTCGAAGGACTGGGCCGTCGAGGTCCCCTACTACCGCCGGCCGTTCGGCGAGCTGGTCCGTCCGCTGCTCGCGAACGGGTTCCGGCTCGACGACGTCGTCGAACCACAGCCGACCGAGGCGTTCCGCGAACAGCGACCCGAGCGCTACGAGAAGGAGTCCACGCACCCGGTCTTCCTCTGCGTTCGGGCGACCGCCGAGTGACCGGGCGCGGCGACGCCAGCCCGGACGACCGCGTCGTCGGCCGTCGCGACGACCGGCGCCGCGGCCGGGAGCTTCTTTACCATCACGGAGCGTCCACGAGGTATGTCGACGCTGAACGGAATCGTCTACGCGGTCTCGACGGTCGTCTTCCTCGGCCTCGTCGGTCGTGCCGTCGTCCGCCTCCTCGACGAGCCGGATGCGGCCGCCGCCGACCGGGTGCCGGCGTGGGAGCGACACGGCACGACCGCCCTCGGCGTCCCCGTCGCGCTGCTCGCGCTCTCCACGGCCGCCGAGGGCTGGCCGGACTTCGGGTTCGTCTCGGCGCCGTTCGTCCTCGCCGGCGCGTCGCTGCTCCTCTACCCCGACTTCGCACCGCGGCACGCGGGCGGCTGACCGGCCTCCCTACTCGAAGACGCGGCTCTCCTCGCGGAGTTCGTTCGCGTCCGCGAGCACGTCCGCGAACTGGTCGGCGAGCATCGCTATCTGGACCTCGTTGCCCGAGTCGTCGGTCGCGACGACCTTCACCTGGCTGTCGCCGAACTCGCGGACCTCGACGTCGTCGGGGTCGAACAGCTTCGCTTCCGCGGACTTCGTCGGTGCGCCGACGTTCTTGATGGAGCCGTCCTTCAGTTCGACCATGAAGTCGGAGACGTTGATGTTGAGCACGCGCCGAGGTACGGGCGGCGACACGTAAGCACGTGGGGTCCGCCGACGCGTGAGAGCGTGCGAGTGTGGACGCGAGCGCGAGTGTGGGTCCGAGTGCGAGTGTGGGTGGGGACGTGACGTGGAGGGGCCGGTCGTCGGGAGCTGCGGGTGCGTGGCGAGGACTCCCGGCAGCACCGTCCGTGTGCACCGTCATTATACCACACGGGCGGGTAGGCGGGGGCATGACAGCTCCGGACCTGGATTCGTTCTCGTCGCGGCGGTCGACGGTGTACGGGCAGTCGGGCGTGGTCGCGACCAGCCAGCCGCTCGCGGCGCAGGCGGGCGTGCAGACGCTCCGAGAGGGTGGGAACGCGTTCGACGCGGCGGTCGCGACAGCCGCGGCGCTGAACGTCGTCGAGCCGACGTCGACCGGCCTCGGCGGTGACGTGTTCGCGCTCTACCGGACCGCCGACGGCGACGTCGGCGCGATGCGAGCCTGTGGCGGCGCGCCACAGGGTGCGACGCGCGAACGCGTCCGGGAGGCGCTCGCGGCCGACGCCGACGACGACGTCGACCCGAGCGACGTGGAGATGCCGATGCACGGGCCCCACGCCGTGACGGTGCCCGGGACCGCACGCGGCTGGGAGACGACCACCGAGGCGCTCGGGCGGCGCTCCCTCGGCGCGAACCTCCAGCCCGCCATCCGGTACGCGACCGAGGGCTATCCCGTCACGGAGGTCGTCAGCGCGCAGTGGGCTCACGCCGAGCGACTGTTCACGGACGACCACGCTCGCGACGCGTACCTCCTGAACGGGCACGCGCCGGACGTCGGCGAGCAGGTCGCGTTGCCGAAGCTCGGGCGGTCGTTGGAGCGGATCGCCGAGGCGGGCGCGGACGTCGTCTACGAGGGCGCAATCGCGGAGGCTATCGCGAGCGAAGTCCAGTCCAAGGGCGGGTTCATGACGGTCGACGACCTCGCGGCGTTCGAACCCGAGTTCGTCGACCCCGTCAGTACGACGTACGACGGCGTCGAGGTGTACGAGCTCCCGCCGAACAACCAGGGCCTGATCGCGCTCGAAGCGCTCAACATCGCCGAGGAGATCGGCGCCGGCGAGCACCCGCGGGGCTCCGAGGAGCGCGTGCACGCGTTCGCGGAGGCGACCAAGCGCGCGTTCCACGACGGCCACCGGTACATCACCGACCCCGAGTACGAGGAGGTACCCGACCTCGCCTCGAAGGCGTGGGCCAGAGAGCGCGCCGCCGGCATCGACGACGAGCCGAGCGACGTCTCCTTCGGCGTCCCGGACTCGCACGCGGAGGACGCCGACACCGTCCTCCTCTGCGTCGCGGACGACGAGGGGAACGTCGTCTCGTACATCAACTCGCGGTTCGCCGGGTTCGGCTCCGGACTGGTCGCCGGCGACACCGGCATCGCGCTCCAGAACCGCGGCGCCTCGTTCTCCCTTTCCCCCGACCACCCGAACGCGCTCGAACCCGGGAAGCGCCCGTTCCACACGCTCGTCCCCGCCGTCGCGCGCCTCGACGAGGACGACTGGGCGGCGTTCGGCGTCATGGGCGGCTACATGCAACCACAGGGGCACGTCCAGCTCGTCTCCAACATCGTCGACGACGACATGCCCGTCCAGGCGGCGCTCGACGCGCCGCGCTGGCGGTACCGCGAGGACGGGTCGCTCGCGCTCGAACCACGGCTCGCCGCGTCGGTCGGCGCGGGACTGAACCGCCGCGGGCACGACACCGGCGTCCTCCACACCGGCATGTTCGGCGGCGCGCAACTCGTCCGCAACCAGGAAGGGACGCTCTCCGGCGCCACCGAACCGCGGAAGGACGGCGCCGTCGGCACGTACTGACCCCGGCGTCGGGACTTGGCGGACGAGCCCGTCAGAACGTGGAATCGACCGGCGCGAGCCCGTCAAAAGGCTGAATCGGCCGACGAAGCCCGTCAGAACGCGGACTCGCCGACCGTCTCCAGGTAGACGACCGTCCCGGTGGCCGCGTCCTCGTCGAACGCGGTGACGCGACAACGCACGCGCTTGTCGACGAGGCCCGGATCACCGTCCTCGAGATGGAGGACGGTGTCACCGACGCGGACGACGGGGGTGCCGTCGTCGTCGACGCCCGTGACGAACGCGGAGAGCTCCTCGTCGACGACGAACGACGGCGTCCTGGAACGGAAGCCCCAGCCATTCGTGTACTTCTCGAGGAGGCTCATACGCGCGCCACCTCCTCGGACTCGCGGTCGGTCGTGTACTCAAGCCCGAACCCGGTGAGCGCGGAGAGCAGGAACACGCCGACGAGCAGCCAGCCGTGGAAGACGTACGGGAACACGTCGGCCGGGTTGACGACCATCGCCTGCGTGAACCAGTCGTACTGGGTGGGGAGTTCAGTGAGCGTCGTGTATCCGACGAGTAGTCCGCCCGACCACGGGAAGATGTACCCGAGCGCGGACGTGTTCGCGTCGAGGATGTTCGCGCGCCGATAGCCGTTCACGTTGAAGCGCTCGCCGAGCCGCGCGATGTACGGCGCGATCGCGATCTCCGCCGCGGTGTTGATCGTGATCATCGCGTTCACTATCGCGGTCCCGAGCACCATCGTCGTCTCCGCGCGCCGCACCGAGGTCGCGACGGAGTCGAGGAGCCAGTCCTGGATCGCCTGGAACCCGCCGCCGCGGATCATGATCTGCGCGCCGGCGACGATCAGGAGGACGAGGACGATGAGCGGGAAGAACCCGGCAGCGCCCGAGTAGAGGCTGCCGGCGACGCTCGCGCTCACTCCCTGCTGGGAGGCGTCCACGAGCTCGACGAACGGGAGGAACTCGAGGGACTGCGCGGCCGCGAGGTCCTCCGAGGCGCGGAAGACGAGCATCTCGGAGACCGGTGCGAGCCCGAGTGCGACGTTGAACGTGGCCGCGACGGCGAGCCCCCACGAGATCGCTTCGACGATGTGCCGGCCGCTCACCGCGGTCCCGATGACCGCGAACATCGAGACGAGGTGGACGAGGCCGAGCGGGTCGCTGTTCTCGACGAACACCGACTGCGCCTGCCCGGACACCGCGATGCCCGTCATGACCTGGCCGGCGACGAGGTACGCGGCGAACGCGAACACGGCCGCGACGCCCGCGTACTTGAACCGGGAGGCGACGACGCCGCCGATGTCGGCGTCCTGCGTGACCGCGCTCACGATCGTCGTGTCGGACACGGGCGCGAGGTTGTCCCCGAAGACCGCGCCGGAGAGGATCGAGCCGAACAGGAGGACGGGGTTCGCGCCGAGGAGGACGCCCGCGGGGAAGAACAGCGCGCTGAACGCGACCGTGGCGCCGTACCCGGTCCCGATGCCGGTGGTGAGGAGCGCACAGAGGACGAACGTCGCCGCGGGGAACAGGCCGGCGGTGAGGCCGGCGGCGTCCGCGGCCCACACGAGCCCGCTGACGAACCCGCCGGTCTGGATGGTCGTGGCGAACATGCCCGCCCAGAGCCACGCGACGACCGCGGTCGCGGCGACGCGTCGCGTCATCCCCTGGAAGATCGTGTTCGCGTACGTCGTCCACGACCCCTTCACGAGGAACAGGCCGCCGATTAGGCCGAGGAGCATCCCCGCGACGAGCCCCGTCGTGTCTCCGATGCGGAGCACGCCGCTCTGGACGATCGCCCAGAGGACGAAGAACGCGAGTGGGAACGCGCTCAGCCACTTGCCCCCCCGGAACGCGATGTCCGGGTCGGTGGCGTCGTCGACGCTTCCGAGGTCCGCCCCGACGTCGTCGAGGGCGTCCGTCGCTTCGTCCGGTCGGTCGCGGTCGTCAGGCATCTGTATCCGGGAGCAACACCCCCCCGGGACTAATGCTTGCCCTTGCAGGGCCGTCACGCGTGAAGGAATTGGTCGGGTGCGGACGCCACGGCCCCTGAGACCGTGTATCTCTATGTTGCTGGCGGTCGTCCGTTCGACCGATGCTCCCGGACGCGACCGGTATCCACCACGTCACGGCGATGGTCGGGGACCCGCAGGTGAACGTCGACTTCTACGCGGACGTCCTCGGGCTCCGGCTCGTCAAGCGGACGGTGAACCACGAGGACGTCCTCCGCCACCACCTCTACTACGGGAACGGCACCGGCGACCTCGGGACGCTGTACACGTGCTTCCCGTACCCCGAGGAGCCACCGGGGCGGCGTGGACCGCCCCAGCTCACGGCGACCGCGTTCGCGATTCCGCCCGATGGCCTCGGGTACTGGCGCGACCGCCTCGTCGACCGCGGCGTCGACGTGGAGCGACGCGACCGGTTCGACGACGCCGTCCTCCGGTTCTCGGACCCCGCGGGGACGCGCCTCGAGCTCGTCGCCGCGGACTCGCCCGTCGCGCCGTACGGCGACGGGACGGTCCCCGAAGACGTCGCCGTCCGCGGGGTCCACGGCGTCACCGCCCTCCCCGTCGACCCGTTCCAGACCGCGAGCGTCCTCGAGACGCTCGGGTTCGAGAACCGCGGGCAGGACGGCCACCGCGTCAGGTACGCCGTCGACGGCTCGCACGCGACCGTCGTCGACGTCCTCGACCGCGGCCACGAGGGCGCCGAGGGCGAACGACCCGACGACGTCGGTGATGCGACCTCGACCGCCGACGAGGCGCCCGAGTTCGGCGGGTTCGGTCGGGAGGGCGTCGGCACCGTCCACCACGTCGCGGTGCGCGTCCCCGACGAGGACGCGCTGTTCGCGTACCACGACCTGTTCCGCGAACGCGACGTCTCGGTGTCCCGGGTCCGCGACCGACACTACTACCGGTCGCTGTACGTCCGCGAACCCGGCGGTATCCTGTTCGAGCTCGCGACGGAAGCGCCCGGTGTCACCGTCGACGAGCCCGCGAGCGCGCTCGGCCGCCAGCTCGTCCTACCGCCGTGGGCCGAGGAGGACCGCGAGATGATAGAATCCCAGCTCCCGCCGGTCTCGATACCGGACCAGCCGCTGCTGGGGGGCGAGTGAGCGCGGATGCCCGAATCACCGTCGCCGACCGCGAGCGCACCGCCACCGCACGGCGGCCGGCCGGTCGTCACCGCCGGCGCGCCGCGCGGCGCGACCGACGTCCTCGTGCTCGCGCTCCACGGCCGCGGCGCGACCGCCCAGGGCGTCGTGAACCTCCTGGACCCCGCGTACCGCCACGGCGTCACGTTCCTCGCTCCGGACGCCCACCGCAGTCGCTGGTATCCCTACGCCGCCACCGCCGGCCGCGACCGCAACGAACCGGACGTCTCCTCGGCAATCGCCGTCGTCGACGCGCTCGTCGCGCACGCCACGAGCACGCTCAGCGTCGACCGCGACCGGGTCGTCCTCACCGGGTTCTCGCAGGGCGCGACCGTCGCCGCCGAGTACGCGCTCGCGAACCCCACGCGGTACGGCGCCGTCGCGCTCCTCAGCGGCACCGCCATCGACCCCGGCGAGCGTCACGCCACCGCACCCGTCGACGAGACCGAGGACGCCGCCTCGCCCGGCGATGACTTCGCTGGCACGCCCGTGCTCCTCGCCGCCGGCGGCGACGACCCCCACGTCACCGCGGAGCGGGTCGACGCGACCGCGGGCGCGTTCCGAGACCGCGGCGCAGAGGTCGACGTCCGCGTCGCGGACGGCGTCGGACACGAGGTCACCGACGACGCGCTCGCCTGCGTCGGCGCGCTCGTCGACGCTGCCGGCGACCGCGCCTAGCGCTTCGTCGCCCCCGTTCAGTCGAATGCGGTCCCGGCTGCGGTCGTTGCCGGGAACCCGTGGAGTCGAGGGCGTCGACGGCGCGGAACGGCCACGTTTTTTCCGCCCCCACCAGTCCACTCCGGTATGCGCGCCCTCCCCGACGACGCAGACGTCCTCGCCCGCAGCTACGCCGCCTACGCGGGCAACCCCGGCGAACTCGTCGTCACCCCCGACCGGATCGTGTTCGAATACGACGACGCGAACGGGTTCGTCCACGTCGACGCCGACGCCGTCACCGCCGTCTCGCACGCCAGCGACCCGGCAAACCGCGTCGACGACTACGTCGGCTTCGGCGCGCTCGCCGCGACCGCCGCTCTCGCCGCGTTCACCTTCGCCAACCCCATCGCGATCGTCCCCGCCGCCATCGCCGGACTCGCCGCCCTCTACGTCGCCGGCAAGGCCTTCCTCTCCGACCCACAGGCCCTCCGAATCGACGCCGACGGCACCACGTACCCGTTCAACTACGTCAGCGTCGACGCCGCCCACGACGTCCGCACCGCCATCCACCACCAGCACGAAGCGACCGACTCGGGCCCAGCACAGTAGCTCCTCGAACACGCGCGACCCACCAGCGAGCGCGACGGCGCCGTGGCTCGTCCGTCGTGGAATGCGGGAGAGGTGGGCCGGCGCGGATTCGAAGACAGGCGAGACGTTCCGGGTCGCTCCCCTCGGTCGCTACCCGGGCGTGCGACTCGCCGTTTCCCGCTCGCTCCGCTCGCGGGAACGCGGTTACGGCCACCCGAGAACCGTCGCTAAGAGGTGTGAAATGCGGGAGAAGTGGGCCGGCGCGAATTCGAATCGCGGTTACGGCCACCCGAAGGCCGAAGGATACCAAGCTACCCCACCGGCCCGCACGTACAGATAGACGCCGGGGCGTCTTTAAGACTTCCGAAAGTTCGAGCGGCGGTGCGGGTGGGGCCGGTCGATTCAGTCGCCGTCGAGTCGGGTGACGACGCCGACGTACTCCTTCTCGTTGCCGGCGGTGAGGCGCGTGGCGCGGACCTGGCCGGTGGTGTAGGACTCGGCGAGCCGGTAGCGTTCGTCGTCGTCGGCGTCGACGAGCGCCTGGCTGGCGCCGAGCGCGTCGGTGGTTGCGCGGTCGACGACGCCGCCGAACTCGTAGCGTTCCCCGGCGCGCGGGCCCTCGTCGCCGAACTCGGTGCGGAACTGGACGGGTTGGTCGTCGGCGAGCGCGCCGAGGGCGTCCCTGACTGACTGCGGTGTGTCTGGCGTGGCGCCGTCGGCCTCGCCGGACGGGAGGTCTGACATGGTCGTGGGTTCGTCGACCCCGGACTTAATCTCTCGGCCTCGCGTCGCGAACGCTCATGACGCGTGACGCGGGTCGCGGTGCGCGTGACCTGTCGTGGTCGTCGTCTCGGTCTCGTGGTCGTCTCGGCGCGTTCAGAAGGACTGGTAGCCGTCGGTGTCGCAGTAGTGGTGCGCGACGGTGATCGAGTGGTCGGCGTGGAGGACCGTGGGGCCGAGGCGGAGGCGGACGTCGGCCGCGTCCTCGAGTACCGCGGCTTCCTCGTCGGTGAAATCGCGGTGGTCCGAGAGCACGAACACGGGACTGGCGGGCGGTTCGCGCTCGTTCGCGCGCTCGCCGTCCTCGTGGAGCGCGACGACGGTGCCGTCGCGCGCGAGGCGGTCGAGGGTCTCTTCGAGCCCCATCCGGTACACCTCGATGCCCGGGCTGGGTTCGGCCGGCTGATGGCCGATGGCGTCCTCGCGCGATTCGAGCGCCGACCGGACGAGCGCGGCGATGGAGCGCTCGTCCGGGTGGAGGTTCCGCACCGTCGCCCCGTCGACGCTCACGGTGTACGCGTCCCCGAGGACGAGGTGTACCGTCGCTTCCTCGCGGATGCCGTGACTCGCGAGGAGGCCGGCGTTCAGGCAGCGCGCGAGCAGGTCCATGCGGCCCGCGTCGCTCCCGAGCGCGGACAGCGAGAAGTCGGGCGTGGTCGGGGCTTCGTGCGCGACGACGACGAACTGGCGCATACCAGAGGTCGATTCGAGCGGGGCATAGGTGCGTCGGATGCGCGTCGCCGCGCGGTCGGGCGAGGTCGACGCGCTCGAACCGCCAGCGGCCGACGGCCGCGTCGAGACGGTCCGCACGGAGGCGACCACCGACGCCGACGCACGGCAGAGCTCCGGGTGCGGCCAGTACTGCGGTGACCAGCCCTGCTCCCTCGCCGGGAACCGTCGGCGAGAGATACCCCGCTGTGAAGTGCACTGTAACGTGGTCGGCGGCAGGGCGTCCTATCACGACGACTGCCAGTGCGGTCGTTACAGGTCGGTGCTGGCGAACGACCGGTACGCCACGAGGACGGGAACGAGCGTCCAGCACAGCAGGACGACGACCATGGTTGACGTCGACAGGAGCGGGTGGGTGACGGCGACGGCGTAGATGGCGCGCTCGGTCGTCGCCGCCTGACTGAACGCACCGAACGGACTGAGCGTACCGACGACGGAGGTCAGGGTCTCGGCCGCGGTCGGTTCGGCCGGCCCGAAGTCGCTCGTCGGGCCGAACGTCCGCACGAGGTGCGGCCAGAGAGCCGACGCGACGAAGAACCCGATCGCGGCGCCGATCGCTCGGACTCGCGTCGTCGCGAGAGCCGATATCGCGACGCCGACCGCGGTGTACGTGACGCTCGCGAGGAACAGGAACGCCACGGCTCGAACGACGTTGCCGAACGACGCGATGGGGAGCGCGACGACCGCGACGGCACCGATGGCCACGCCGACGGCGACGGCGACGAGCGTCGCGACCGTCCGCGAGAGGAGCGTTCCGGCGAAGACGTCGAGTCGAGTGATCGGCGTCCCGAAGAGGAGGCGGAGTCGCCCCGAGTCCCGCGCACTCGAGATGGAGACGGCTGCCGTGAGCGTCGCCACGAACGGGACGGCGATGCCCGGGACGAGCCAGATGGTGAACATGAGGAACTCGTCGGTCAACGGTCCGTTCGACATCGCGAGACCTGCACCGACGGCACCGAGGACGGACGCGACGGCGAGGCCGACCAGAAGCCGGCCGGTTCCACTCCGAGCGAGGACGGCGAGGTCGTGGCGTGCGAACTTGCGTATCGACATCCGTTCAGGCCTCCTCGAGACGGACGTGCCGGTTCCCGTCGGCCGCCGCGTCCTCGCCGAGGACGTCGTCGAACACGTGCTGGAGGGTCCGCTCGTCGACGCCGAAGTCCCGGACGCCACACGTTCGGTTGAGGCGTTCGACGACGTCCGCCTTCGCCGTCGACTCCCGGCAGTCGACCGAGACCGTCCGGTCGTCGACCTCGACGGCCGCCACGCCGGCGGTGTCGCGGAGTCGTTCGAGGACCGCGGGGTCGGGTGGTCGTTCCGTCGAGACGTGCAGTCGTTCCGGGGAATCGAGCCGTCCGAGGAGCGCGTCGACGTCGCCGACGGCCTCGAACCGGCCGTCGTGGAGGACGCCGACGCGGTCACAGACCGCTTGCACCTGCGTCAGTCGGTGGCTGGAGAAGAACACCGTCGTGCCTGCCGCCGTCCGGTCCGCGATGAGGTCCCGGACGAGCGAGATACCGGACGGGTCGAGCCCGGAGGTCGGCTCGTCGAGTATCAGGAGGTCCGGGTCGCCGGCGAGCGCCGTCGCCAGGCCGAGTCGTTGCCGCATCCCCTTCGAGTACGTCGCGACGGTGCGGTCGAACGCGTCGGGGTCCAGTTCGACCTGGGAGAGCAGGGCCGCTGGGTCCTCGGTGGCATCCTCGAGTCGGAGGAACGCCGCGAGGTTCTCGCGGCCGGTGAGTCCGTCGTAGAAGTCGAAGCGCTCCGGGAGCACGCCGAGATGCTCGCGGACGGAACGTGGTGCCGCGCGAACGTCGGTTCCGAAGACGCGGACGGTGCCGGTCGTGGGCGTGGCGAGCCCGAGCACGAGGTCGATGATGGTCGACTTCCCGGCACCGTTCGGGCCGAGGAGGCCGAACGCGTCGCCGGCGTCGACGGTGAAGTCGACGCCCTCGACCACGACGGTGTCACCGTACCGTTTCCGGAGTGAATCGACCGAGAGGGCGGCGGACATGTCCAGGAGTTCCCGACGAGTTTGTATATAATCTTGGACACGAGGCGAGCGGGTCGCGTGGCCCATCGTCGACGTGGACCGAGATGGCAAGGAACTAACGCCGTGAACACCTCGACGTTCCCAATGGACGTACTCGCTACCGCCCGCGACCTGCTCGCGACCGGGCCGCTGTGCGACGCCTGTCTCGGCCGGCCGTTCGCGGACCGGAGCTTCGGGTTGACGAACGACGAACGCGGGAAGAGCCTGCGCGTCGCCGCCGCGCTCGCCGACGACGACCCCCACGAGCCGCCCGAGCGCGACGCCTGCTGGGTGTGCGAAGGGCTCACCGGCCAGTACGGCGAGTACGCGGAACTCGCCGCGGAGTCCGTCGAGGGCGTCGAGTTCGCGACGTACCAGGTCGGGACGCGCGCACCGCCGCTCGTCGAGGAGAACGACCGCCTGCTCCGCGAGGACGCCGGCATGGAACCCGACGCGGGCGAGCTGTTCAAGTCCGAGTTCAACCGCGAGGTCGGGAAGCGCTTCGGGCGGCTCACCGACACCGAGGTGGACTTCGACCGGCCGGACGTGCTCGCCATCGTCGACCTGGACGCGGCCGACGTCGACCCGTCGACGCACGCCGTCGACGTCCAGGTCAACCCCGCGTTCGTCTACGGGCGCTACAAGAAACTGGAGCGCGACATCCCGCAGACGGAGTGGCCGTGCCGCGAGTGCGGTGCGAGCGGGAAGCAACTCGGCGACGACGGCGAGGAGCCCTGCGAGCACTGCGGCGGCAGCGGCTACCTCTACGACGACAGCGTCGAGGGGTACGTCGCACCGCACGTCCGGGAGACGATGGACGGCTCGGAGGCCGTGTTCCACGGGGCCGGCCGCGAGGACGTCGACGCGCTGATGCTCGGCGACGGCCGGCCGTTCGTCGTCGAGGTGAAACACCCCGGGGAGCGCGACGTCGACGTGGACGCCCTCCAGGAAGCGATCAACGACGACGCGGACGGCGCGGTCGCCGTCCAGGACCTCGCGCTCGCCGAGCACGACATGGTCGAGCGCGTCAAGGAACTCGACGCGTCGAAGACGTACCGCGCCGAGGTCGAGTTCGCCGAACCCGTCACTGACGACGCTCTCCAGACCGCACTCGACGATCTCGAGGGCGCGACCATCACGCAGCACACGCCTCAGCGCGTCGACCATCGCCGCGCGAGCATCGACCGGACGCGCCAGGTGTACGCCGCGAGCGGTGAGCTCGAGGACGAGACGCACGCGACCGTCGACGTCCACGGCGAGGGCGGCCTCTACATCAAGGAGCTCGTGAGCAGCGACGACGGCCGGACCGAACCGAGCCTCGCCGGCCTCCTCGGCGTGGACGCGGTCGTCACCGCGCTCGACGTCCTCAGCGTCGAGGGCGAGGACGAGGCGTTCGCGACCGACGACCACCTCAAGTAGCGCGTCGAGTTCTCCCTCGGATTGCAGCGCATCGACCCCGCTGTCGGCGTGCGATTCCGAACGTACGTGACCGCGGCCGTCGAACCGTCGTGCGTGACCTCGAACGACGGCGACCGCTCGAACGGTGACGACGACGGCCGACCGCACGGCGACCGGGCGGTGCTGGCGCTCGCCCGCGAGGACTGGCGGACGGCCGCGGACGCCTACGTGCAGGCGGCGTTCGCGACGTTCGCCGGCTACGAGGGGTTCGGGTACGGGGCGTTCGGCGACCGCACCGAGGTGGGCGTCGCGGTCGCACACCTCTGTCGCGCGAGCGTCTGTCATCGGCTCGCGGACGCGACCGGGCGAGCGCAGAACCGGGCCGCGCAGGGCGCGCTCGTCGCCGCGGACGCCCGCGAGCACGTCGCGACCGAGCGCGTCGACGAGGGCGCGTGCGAGGAACTCGTCGGCGTCTGTCGCGTCCTCGCCGACGACCCCGACGCCGCGACCGCCGCGTTCGACCGCGCCCGCGACGCCTACGCGGACGCCGACGTCGCCGACCCCGCGGGCGCGACGACGCGCCCCGTCCACCAGGCCGGCACCGACCTCCTCACGCACCTGTCGCGACCGGACGACGTCGCCTGGGACGACGTCCACGGCACCGGCGGCGACGCGCTCGCCCGTCGCGTGCGATTCCTGCGCTCGAAGCTCCCCGAGTTCGTCGACGCGCGCGTCCGCGACGGGAAACTTCACGCGGCACGCGCCTCCACCGAGTACAACACGGGCTACCGGTGTCCGGCCTGCGACGCGACCGACGTCAACTACCACTCCCCCGCGGTGCTCTGCCTGCGCTGTAGCGCCGTCGTCGAAGCGCGCTGACCGAGAGCTCGCTCAGTGCCGAGCGGTCGTCAGTGCCGGGCGGCCGGTTCCGGCTCGCCGAGCGGCGTCGCGGCCCGCCAGTACGCCTCGAACACGCGCTCGGCCCACTCGCGCGCGCGGTCCGTGTCCGCGAGGAGCATCGCCTCGAGGTCGTGCGTCCCGTCCTCTCGCGGGAGCGCGAGCAGCACCGACTCGTCAGTGACGAGCACGGTCACGCCGGGGTCTGCGACGCGCACATCGGGGTCGACCGCTCCCCAGTCCGCGTCCGCACGCTCCTCGACCTCGTCGAGGACCGACTGCGCGAGCACCAGCCGGACCTCGGCGTTCGACGCCGCGCGTTCGAGCGCCGCCGCGTACCGGTCGTGATAGACGGGGGTGGCGAGCGCCGCGCGGTCCGCGCGCTCGACGACGTCCACCACCCGACCGACGACGCGGAACGGTTCCGCGTCCGGCGAGTCGAGGCGTTCGGCGCCCGCGAGCGCACCCAGTGACGCGCGGAACGGCTCCGGGAGCGCCGTCCCGTCGTGCGTCGCCCAGAAGTCAGCGTGCGTCGACAGCACCTCGCCGGTGCGTTCGCGCGCCGCGACGTAGTCCGCGACGAGGTCGCCCAGCCCCGTCGTCTCCCAGCGCCGCGACCGACCCTCGCGGAGGAGGTCGCGGTCCCGGAGTTCGTTCAGCGCGTCGTACACCGCGGACTTGCTCGCGTCCACGTCGTCCAGGAGGTCGCGACGCTGCCGCGGGCGCTCGCCGAGTTCCGCGAGCACCGTCCGCCTGACCGACGACGTGAACACCGCATCGAAGACGCCCATGTATGTACGCCCATGAACGGCCGCGAAAGTAAGTTTATTCCATCAACTTATTTAGAGAATACTGAACGGGGAACGGTCAAGTGGGTCCCCCACCGAACCCGTTGTATGCGATTCGGCGCCGACGAAGCCGGCAAAGGACCCGTCCTCGGGTCGATGTTCGCGGCCGCGGTCGCCGTCGACGACCCGAGCGTCCTCCCCGACGACGTCGACGACTCGAAGCGACTCGACGTCGACACGCGCGACCGCATCGACGCCGCGCTCCGCGAAGACGACCGCGTTCGCGTCGCCGTCGCCGAGATACCACCCGCGCGCATCGACGACCCGAGCACCGACATGAACACGCTCACCGTCGACGCGCACGCCGACGCCGTCTCCGAGGTCGCCCGGGACGGCGACGCCGGAGTCGTCGACGCCGGCGACACCAGCGAAGCGCGGTTCGCGCGACGCGTCCGCGACCACGCGACCGTCGACGTCGACGTCACCGCCGAACACGGCGCAGATTCGACTCACAAGGTCGTATCGGCCGCCAGCGTCGTCGCAAAGATCGCCCGCGACGCCCACGTCGCCGCCCTCGCCGACGCGCACGGCCTCGGCGACGTCGACGTCGGCTCCGGCTACCCGAGCGACCCGACCACGCGCGAGTTCCTCGCCGACCACGTCGACGCCCACGGCGACCTCCCCGCGTTCGCCCGCCGCTCATGGAGCACCTGCGAGGACCTCCTCGCCGCCGCCGAACAGTCCGGACTCGACGACTTCTAGCCGACCGACCACCGAGAAACGAGACCCGACCGCGAGCCGATCGAAGAGCCGACCGCGAGCTTACTTGTCGCCCGTGACGAGCGCACGGAGGATGTCACCGTACGCCGGCCGCGTCACGAGCACGCCGATGAGGACACCGAGGATCGTGATGATCGCGAACCCGCGGAGGTCCCCGAGGCTCAGGACCGCGAGCGGACTCATCGCGACGATGGTCGTCGCCGCCGCCGCCCCGATCACCCAGAACGCCTTCCTGAAGCGCGACTGGAAGACGCGCTGACTGGAGACCTCCTCCGCCATCACCTCGTCGGCGATGATGATGAGGTCGTCCACCCCCGTCCCGATGACCGCGATGAACCCGGCGATGTGACTCAGGTCCAGCGGGAGGCCGACGATCGACGCGAACCCGAGGAGGAGCGCGACCTCCGAGAGCGCGGTGACGACCATCGGCGCAGCGACCGTCGCACTCCGATACCGGATGTACACCGTGAACGACACGGCGAGTACCGCGACGATCGCCGTGATGAGCGCGTTCACCTTGAACTGGTCGGCGAGCGCGCCCTCGAGCGTGAACGTCTGGCGCTCGCTGAGGTCGAGCGGCGCCGGCAGCGCACCCGCTTCGATGTTCGTCTGGATGCGCTGGGCTTCGCTCTGGTTCCCCGCGGTGAAGAAGAACCGCGGGTCGTTCGCGAACTGCTCGCTCCGGATCGTCTGCGCGAGCCGTCCGTCCATCGAGAACGCACCCTTCACGTCACCGTTCACGACCGTCAGCAGACAGTACCCGTCGTCGTTCCGGGTGCGGGTCGCCGACGCGTTCGCCGGACACGACTGGTAGTTCCGGTCGCTCGTGAACCCGACGCGGTTCAGGACGTTCTGGAATCGCTCCCCGCCCCGCTCGGTGAGCTTCACGGGGACCTCCCAGCCGGACCCGGCCTGCGCGCGCCGCGGCGGGTCGACCGTCCGGATGCCGTTCGCGTCCACGAGCACCTCCTCCTGCATCGACTCGTTCCCCGGATACCGGACCGCGAGCTGGACGAGCCCACGCTCGTCGAGGAGTTCGACGAGCGCCTCCGGCTCCCGGTTCGGCGCCTCGACGACGACGTACCGCTGACCGCTCGCCGCGGACGCCACCGTCGCCGTACCACCGGAGAGCCCGGTCGCGTCGAGCTTGCTCTGGATGCTCGACGCCATCCGCGCGTACGTCTCCGGCGACGGGTCGTCGCGCACGTGCTCGGTCGTCACCTGCGTCCCGTCGATACGCGTGATGCCTTCGGCGCGTAACGCCGACACGAACTGGTCCGCGCTCACCGAGTCGTTGAACACCTCGACGACGTGGCCCTCCTCGGTCCGACAGTCGACGTTCGACGCCGTACAGTCACGGACCGCGACGTCGAGCGACGGGACGCCGAGGCGTTCGGAGACGTTCCGCACGACGTCATCGTCCGCCCGCTGCACGTCCAACTGGGTCGCGCTCATCCCCGTCACCGGCGTCCGGATGCGCGTCCCACCGTTCAGTTCAAGGCCGTACTGGAGGTTCGTCGGCCCCGTCACCTCGCTCTCGCCGAGCGTCGCCGACGGCACGAACAGCACGATGGCGCTCATCGACAGCATCACGACGAGCAAGACCACGCGCCAGTTGCTACGGAGGTCAGCCATCAGTTGCTCACCTCACCGAGCTCGTACCAGCGAAGGAGACTCAAGTTCATCATGTACGTGTTCATCAGGTCGGTCGCGAGACCGAGGACGAGGACGATACCGATCGAGGCCATCAGGTCGATCCCGAAGAGGTACGCCGTCACCGCCATCACCGCCATCGCGGACAGCGACGTGAGCGTCATCGTCACACCGGTCCGCATCGCGCGAGCGGTGCTCTCGTAGAACCCGCCCTCGCGCCGGAGGATGTGGTTGTTCAGGAGGATGTCGGAGTCCACCGAGTACCCGATGAGCATCAGGAGTGCCGCGACCGTGCCCAGCGAGAGGTTGATTCCGACCAGTCCCATGATCGCGAGCGGGACCGCGATGTCGGAGAACGCCGAGATGACGATAGCGATCGAGGGCACGAACGACCGGAAGAGCGCGAACGCGAGCACGCTCATCCCGGCGAACGCGATGCCGAGGCCGACGAGCGCCGTCTGCTGCGCGGACGACGCGAACCGCGGCGTCGTCGACTGCCGGGACTGCACGACCGCGCACTCCTCGGCGTTCTCACAGGTCGGTTCCAGGTTCGCTCGCGCCTGATCGGCGAGGATGCTTCCGTTCGTGCTATTGCCAGTGTCGGCGAACGTCACGAGGTACTGCGGTTCGGCGGTCCCCGCGGCCGCCTGGATGTTCGCCGGTTCCACGTCGAACGCCGCCCCGATCTCGCCGCGTGGCGTGTCCGTCTGCACCGTCAACTCGGTCCCACCCGTGAAGTCGATACCCAGTGGCACCGGTGAACCAGTGGTGACGTACAGAGCGACGAGAACCACCAGCGCGACGGCCAACACGGCGAGAGGAATGGCCGCGAGCTGGCGGTTCGAGTACCGCTCGTAGTCGACCTCCGGTACCTCGAACTTGCTCATGCCGCCCGGTCCGCCGCGGGCGAAAGTAAGCCTTCTTATCTCTCCTCCGCTCCCGGCGACCCACGCAGCCGGTGCGTTGGGGTCGGGAGCGACTGCGCGAGCGTCGCGTCATCGCGACGCACGCTTTTGTCCGCCGACGCCGTACGCGTCGTCATGAGTACCGCGTCCCGCGTCGTGCTCTCGTACCCGATGGACCTCTCGGACTGGAGTCGGCAACAGGTGGACACGGATCACTTCCACGCGTGGCTGCGTCGCGTCCACGACGACGTCGAGCGCGGCGACACGTGGACCGAGTTCGTCGACATCGGCTGCTGTGGGAGCACGTACGACGTCCCGCTGCGCGTCGAGGAGGTAGAGGGCGGCGACCGCATGGGACCAGACACCGAGATCGAGTACACCGTCCGGGAGGCGTGCGACCTCGAAGGTGGATGGAAGGTGCAGAGCGCGGACGGCCCGGCACCGGAAGCGGCCGACCGATAGGGCCAGAGCGCGGACGGCCCCGACCGTACGCGAGCGATGCGTGCCGCGGTCAGTCGGGGAGGTAGCGGACGTTCAGGACGCCAGCGTCGGCGTCGCGACGCACCTCGACGCGGACGGCGCCGACGCGGCCGGCGCGAGCGACGGTCTCCGCGTCCGTGATGACGTCCTGGGCGGCCTGCTCGGTGTCCTCGGGCGGCACCGAGAGGACGTGGAGTTCGCCGGTGCCTTCGCGTTCGATGCGCTCTACCTCACCGACCGAAAGCGACTCCGCCGCTTCCATCGCCTGCTTCGTCGGCGACAGGTCCGTGTCGACGACGTCGACGTGACGCGCGTAGTCCACGTCGACGAGCTCGTAGACGACGTCCATCGGCGGCACCGGCTTCACGGTGGCGCCGACCACCATCTCCGGCTCGAACTCGCTGTCGTTGTCCGCGAGCGTGTACACCTGGCCGGCGTCCACGTCGCGTAACACGGCGCTGTCGGCGTCGGCCTCCGTCACGAGGAACGTCGCGGTCGTCTCAGTCATGCCCACGGGTAGCCCCTCGGTGCCCTTCGGGGTTTCGTCACGCGCTCGGCGTCTTGTGCCGGCGGTCGAGGAGGTACATCGCGACGCCGACGAGCGCGGGCGGGAGGATGCTCGTCAGCGGCGGCATCGCGTACAGGACGCGGACGACGGGCGCGAACAGGCCGCTGGGGTCGGGGCGCGTCGTGACCTCGCCGTCGAGCGTGAACTCGGGCGGCATCGAGATGACCGCCGCCGCGTAGAGCGCGAGGAAGTACACGAACCCCAGCAGCGCCATCCGGTGGTCGAACTGGGCGTCGCCGCGACCGCGGCGGTGCTCGCGCGCGACGAACAGGACCGGGGCGACGATGGGGGCGACGACGGCGAGCGCTACGAACACGTAGAACGACCGGACGAACGTGAACGTCCCACCGCCAGCGCCGAGCGTGTTCGAGACCGCGACCGTCACCGCCGCCGCGAAGAAGAACGCGAGCAGCGTCGCGAGCAGGCCGCTCAGGGTCGCGTAGAGCGTGAACAGCCGCGAATCGGTCTCGCGGAGCGCGTACGGGAACGCCGTCACGAGCCCGCCGTACGTGGAGCCGTCGCTCTCGTCGGCGTCGTCGCTGCTCCGAGCGCCCTCCGCGGCCGCGACGCCGTCCTCTGTCATCCCTCGACGGTTGGGGCGAGACGGTCAAAAGCGGCGTGGTTGCCGGGCGCGCACCGCGAGCGAGCGTCCGAGGACCTCTCGAACGTCGATGGCGGCTGGCGGTGATGGCAAGACCCTTGTCGCCGCCGGGCGCGCTTCCCCGCATGCACGTTGACATCGCGAACGCGCTCGCCGAGACCGCGTCTCCCGGCATCGGGCGGGACGCGCTCGACCGGCTGGACGACCAGGTCGCGGCGGCCCACGACCGCATCCGGCGCGGCATCGACGCCCGCGAGCACGGGTACGCCGCGCTCGCGCTCCCCGAGGACGTCGACGTGGACGCCATCCGGGAGACCACGGCGGCGTTCTCGGACACCGAGACGCTCCTGAGCGTCGGTATCGGCGGGAGCGCGCTCGGCGCCGCGACCATCACGGACGCGCTCGCCGACGGCTCCGACGTGGACGCGCACTACCTCGACAACGTCGACCCCGGGTGGGTCACGGGACTGCTCGACGCCGTCGACCTCGCGTCGACGACCGTGAACGTCGTCTCGCGCTCGGGGACCACGGCCGAGACGCTCGCGAACTTCCTCGTCGTCCGCGACGCGATGACGGACGCGGGCGTGGACTGGACCGAGCGCACGTTCGTCACCACGGGCGATCGCGGGCCGCTCCGGCGGCTCGCCGACCGCCACGACCTCCCGACGCTCCCCCAGCCCGAGGGCGTCCCCGGCCGGTTCTCGGCGCTGTCGACGGTCGGCCTCGCGGCGGCGAGCGTCTGCGGACACGACCTGGACGCGCTCGTCGCCGGCGCGAGCGAGCAACGCGAGAAGCTCGGCCCGAGCCTGCACTCGAATCCGGGGTACGCGTACGGCGCGGTGGCGTACGCGCTCGACCAGCGCGGCGCGAGCGTGAACGCGATGATGCCGTACGCTGAACGCCTGGAGACGTTCGCGGAGTGGTTCGCCCAGCTGTGGGCGGAGAGCCTCGGGAAGGACGGGCTCGGACAGACCCCGGCCAGAGCGCTCGGCGCGACCGACCAGCACTCCCAGCTCCAGCTCTACCGCGCCGGCCCCAGAGACAAGCTCGTGACGCTCGTCCGCCCCACCGAGCGCGACGACCACGCGATACCAGAGAGCGACGCCGAGGAGCTCGCGTACCTCGAAGGCACCGGCCTCGGCGAACTCATGGACGCGGAGTTCGACGCCACGGAAGCGAGCCTCGCGGCCGCCGGCCGCCCGAGCGTCCGCGTGGCGCTCGACCGCGTCGACGAGCGCGAACTCGGCGCGCTCCTCTACGCGATGGAAGCGGCGTGCGTCCTCGCCGGCGAGCTCTACGGCGTCGACACGTTCGTCCAGCCCGCCGTCGAATGGGGGAAGAACGCCGCGCGTGGCCTGCTCGGCGAAGGCGACTACGACGAAGCCGACGCCGTCGCCGCCAAGGACGAACTCGTGATCGAGTAGCTGGTCGTCCCGGTGGCGGTCGCGCAACGGAAGGGCCTATGTCGGCGGAGGCGTTACGGGCGAGCATGTCCGTCGAGTCGCGCGAAGGGTGGTCGCCGGGTCGGTTCGTGGCCGCGGCGCTCGCGATGGCGTTCGTCGGCGCGGTCGGTATCTTCGCCATCGCGGTCTGGCAGACGGTCGTCTACGGGCTCGTGACGGACGTCGTCTGGGAGCCGCCGTTGTCGGGAGCTCGCCAGCAGATACTGTCGACGGTCGCGCTCGGGTTGGCGACGACGATGACTGCAGGGATCTACCTCACGTACACGAACCGGTCGCTGTCGTTCCTCGACGTTCGGACGCCGACGCTCCGCGAGGTCGCGTGGGCGGTCGGCGGTATCGTCGCGCTGTTCGCGCTCCTCCAGGTCATCTCGGTCGCGTTCGAGGCGTTCGGTATCTCCACGAGCCAGCACTCGACGACGCAGGCCGCGGCGTCCGAACCGTCCCTGCTCCTCCCGCTCGTCCCCCTGAGTCTCCTCATCATCGGGCCTGGCGAGGAGCTCCTGTACCGGAACGTCGTCCAGAAGGCGCTCTACGAGCACGCGCCACGCTGGATGGCGGTCCTGACAGCGAGCGTCATCTTCTCGCTCGTCCACATCCCCGCGTACTCCACGGGCGGGACCACCGGCCAGCTCGTCGCCACGCTCACGGTCATCTTCACGCTCTCGCTCGTCCTCGGCACCGTCTACGAACGCACCGAGAACCTCCTCGTTCCCGCGTTCGTCCACGGGAGCTACAACGCCATCCTGTTCGGGTTCGAGTACGTCGAGCAGACCGCGGGACTCGTCGCGCCAACCCTCCTCTGAGCCCCCGCGACGACGGCCGCTGTCGGTCGACGCCGTCACCGGTCGACGCGTCGTCGCGACCGGACGTCAGCTCGGGTTCTTCCGCGTGAGGTCGCTCCCACAGATCGGGCAGCGGTCCTTGTTCTCGTCGAACTCGCGCCCGCAGCCCGCGCACTGGAACACCCAGTCGCGTTGCTCGCTGATGCCGTCGCGTGCGATGACCTCGACGCGCACGTCCAGTCGCTCGGCGACGTTCTGCATCGCGTAATCGTCCGTGACGAGGGTCCCGTCGAGCTCGAACGTCGTCGCGACAAGGCGGACGTCCGTATCGGAGAGCTCCGCGAGGTCACCGGTCTCGCGCGCGGCGCGCTCCACGCGCTCGACGGTGCCGGCGTCCGGGATGTGAATACGCATGCCCGCGCCCTCCATCGCGTCGAACCGATACCCGCTCTCGTCGGTCAGTTCCTCGCGAACGAGCGGTATCGTCGCGAGCTCGTCCTCGGAGTGATACTCGTTGATGAACGCAGAAGAGTCCAGGACCTTCATCCGAGCTAGCGGTCGACGACGATGTAGTCCTTCACGGCCTGCACGCGCGACACCGGCACGCGGAAGCGGCCCTGTTCGTCCCGGTCGTAATCGATGGTTCGCGTCGGCGTGTCCTCGTGGGGCTCCACGATGAGGTCGTGGAGTTCGCCGCTCTTCAGGTCCATCGTGACGTTGTACAGCGCGCCGAGTTCGGTGCCGTCAGACCCCATGACGGCCTTGTCCGAGATGTTCTCGGCAAGTATATCGGGCATACCCTCCCGTACCGAACGACGGCTAATAAACGCCACGGGGTCGTCAGCCGGCCTGACGTCGGCTACGAGTGCGAGCCCACAGAGCCGGCAGGCGGGACGCGAACTCGCGTGGCGGAGCGGTCGTCGACCGGGGTGATGGCGTCCGGACGGACGCATACGGCAATCTTAAATGCCGGCGCGAGAAGGTTCTGAGTATACCTTCTGGGTGGTCACCATGTCGGACTCATCGGACGCCGGCGACCCCGGCACAGACACGCTGCGCACGCCCATCGTCGCCGTCCTCGGTCACGTCGACCACGGCAAGACGAGCTTGCTCGACAAGGTCCGCGGGTCCGCGGTCATCGAGGGCGAAGCGGGCGCGATCACCCAACACATCGGCGCCACCGCGGTGCCACTCGACGTCATCTCCGACATCGCGGGGAGTCTCGTCGACCCGACCGACTTCGACCTCCCCGGACTGCTGTTCATCGACACCCCCGGCCACCACTCGTTCACGACGTTGCGCTCGCGCGGTGGTGCGCTCGCGGACATCGCCATCCTCGTCGTCGACGTGAACGACGGCTTCCAGCCGCAGACCATCGAGGCGCTCGACATCCTGAAGCGCACGCAGACGCCGTTCGTCGTCGCGGCGAACAAGGTCGACACCCTCCCGGGATGGAATCCCGTCGAGGACGCTCCCATCCAGCAGTCGATGGAGACCCAGTCCGATCGCGTCAAGCAGGAACTCAACCAGTCGCTGTACGAGATCGTCGGTGAACTCAGCGACCACGATTTCAGTGCGGACATGTACTGGCAGGTGCGGAACTTCCAGCAGAACGTCGGCGTCGTTCCCGTCTCCGCGATGACTGGCGAGGGCGTCCCGGACCTCCTCACCGTGATGATGGGGCTCGCGCAGCGCTACATGAAGGACGAGATGCAGGTCGACGTCGGTGGGCCCGGCGTCGGGACCGTCCTCGAGGTCAAGGACGAGAAGGGGTTCGGGACGACCATCGACATCGTCCTGTACGACGGCACCATCCGCGCGGACGACGTCATCGTCGTCGGCGGGGAGAACGACCCGATCGTGACGGAGGTCCGCGCGCTCCTGCAGCCGCGGCCGCTCGCGGAGATCCGCACGGAGAGCCGGTTCGAGCAGGTCGACGAGGTCGTCGCGGCGGCCGGTATCAAGGTCGCGGCGCCGGAGCTCGACGAGGCGATGTCCGGCGCGCCGATTCGAGTCGTCCGCGACCGGCCCGTCGAGGAGGTCGAGCGCGAGGTCCGGAGCGAGCTCGCGGAGATCGCGGTCGAGACCGCCGAGGAGGGCGTGGTCGTGAAGGCGGACACGCTCGGGAGTCTGGAGGCGATGGCGAACGCGCTCGAGGAGGCCGAGATCCCCATCGTGCGCGCCGAAGTGGGTGCGGTCGCGCCGCGTGACGTCTCCGTCGCCTCCACTGCGGACGAGGACACGAACAAGACGATCCTGGCGTTCAACGTGGACGTGCTCGACGACACGGAGCGTCGCGTCGAGGAGAGCGACGTCCGCATCTTCGAGAGCGACGTCATCTACCAGCTCGTCGAGGAGTACGATGAATACGTCGAGGAGATAGAGCGCGAGCAACAGGAGACGGTGCTCGACAACATCACGCGCCCCGCCAGGTTCCAGCTCCTCATGGACCACACGTTCCGGCAGAACGACCCGGCGGTCGTCGGCACGGAGATCCTCTCGGGGACGGTCAAGAACAACATGAACGTCGTGAAGTTCGAGGGGAACGAGCCGACGCGCGTCGGCCAACTGAAAGGCATCCAAGAGAACGGCGAGGACGTCGACGAGGCCCGCGCCGGAAGCCGCGTCAGCCTCGCCATCGACGGCCCGACCGTCGGCCGGCAGATCGAGGAAGGCGACGAACTCTGGATCGAGATCCCCGAGAAGCACGCGAAAATCCTCGAACAAGAGTTGAAGGAAGAGATTCCGATGGACGAACGAGAGGCGCTGAATCAATACCTGGAGAAGCAGCGCAAGCGCGACCCGTTCTGGGGGAAGTGAACTGACTCATCTGGCATACGGCCGCCGCCAGGCGGCCGTTTCGGCGTTCGAACGACGGGTTTTCGGCCGTCAGTCGAGTGGTTTCGCGAACGTCACCTGCTTGGGTTCGTAGTCGCGGTGCTCGTAGAATTCGCGTGCGGGTTCGTTCTGCCATTCGGCGCTGACTTTGAGGAAGTCGCAGTCTTCGGCGTCGGCCAGCGTTTCGGCGTGTTCGAGGAGTGCGGTGCCGTGGCCGTCGCCACGGTGTGGTTCTTTGACGTAGAGGTCGACGATCTTGAGGTAGTCGCCGCGTTCGCGGGAGGGATGTTCGCCGAACTCGAGGTGGCTGAACGCGATGGGGTCAGGTTCGTCGTCGACCTCGCGGAGGAAGGTGCGGTGGTCGTCGCTGTCGAGGAGGCGTTCGAAGCCGCCGACGGCCTGCTCGGCGGCGCCGTCGTGGAGTTCGTTCAGGTCGGAGTACTGCTCCATCTGTTTCGCGAGGGGATACCAGAACTCGGTGGCTAGCAGGGGTGCGTCGTCGAGGGTGGCTTCGCGGATGTCCATGTCGGGAGTGGCGGCGTCGGCGGCGTAAACGTTCCCGTGCAGTGAGGCTTGGTATCGTCGGTCGTGGTCTCGTCGCCGCGACGAGGGTTTATGTCTCTCGTGCTACTCGTTCTGAGTCCATGCCGCTAGAGCAACTCGACTTCGAGGTCGGCGGAGAGACGTACGAAGGTCGGTTCGTGACGCCGCCGGCTGGTGATGCGGAGGCGTGCGTGGTCGTGGTTCCCGGCGCGGGCCACGGGCCGTTCGGCGATATCTTCGACATCACGATGTACGAGTTAGCGAACGCTGGCGTCGCCTCGTTCCGCTACGAGTCCTGGACGAGCAGCGACGAGCTCGACGCGAAGACGCTCGCGGCGTTGCAGGCGGAACTCCAGGCCGCGGTCGACCAGACCGCGGACCGCGGGTACGAGCACGTCTCGCTGCTCGTCAAGAGCTTCGGCGGCCGCATCGCGTTCACCGACCTCCCCGAGCGCGTCGAGCGCGTGCTCGGGTGGGCGCCGGCGGTCGTGTTCGCCGACGACTCCGGGCTCGACGAGCAACGCGACGTTCCGCTGGACGACCTCGACGATGGCCTCGACATCGCGCCGACGGACGTCGCTGGCGTCGACGTCCCGGTGACGCTCCTGTACGGCGACGAGGACCACTTCTATCCGGAGCACGCCGAGGCGCTCGCGGACGCGCTCTCGGACGCCGAGTTGCGCGTGCTCCCGGGGGAGAACCACTCGTTCAACGCGCGGCGGCGGGTGGTCGTCGCGGAGACCGTCGCGGCGCTCGCCGGCGAGCACTGACCGCGGCCGGGGCGGGAACGGCCACGACCCGGCGCCTCACTCGGTGGCCGACGGGAACGCCGAAGTGGTATTGTAGTAGCACCACATACATACGTTCAGTGATAGGTATGGGGCGGGACGAGGAGAGAGAGCACCCGCGCGACCGAGCCGCCGACGCCGCCGGGCTCGCGTGGTGGGAGTACGACGTCGAGACCGGCGCGTTCGACGCGGTCGCCGACGGCGACACCGCCTGACGCCGCGACGCCGGCCCCCGTCGACGGCTCTCACTCGTCGCGACGAAGACCCGCGAGAACGAGAACCGTCGCGTCTAGCGCGCCGTCGGCGTCACCGACCCCTGCAACGCCTGCTTCACCTGGAACGCCGCACTCGCCGCGAGTCCGCGAGCGACCTCCGCCTGCTCGTCCGCGTCGATGAACGGCTCGTCGAGATTCAGGTCCTCGGCCTCCGGCGTGAACCCCGCACTCACCGGGTCGCCGACCGGCGGCTGGACCGCGATACGCGCCTGCGGTCCCGCCACGCCCTGATGGACGTCGCCGTCGACGATGTACTCCTTCGGGAGGAACTCGCGCGTCTGCGCCGCGATAGCCGACACGTCCCGCCGGAGCGCACTCTTCTCGGCTGTCGACAGCTCCGGCACGTCCTCGACGTTTCGCTTCCCGGCCTGCGTGATCCCCGGCAGTCCAGCGTACGGCGTGTTTCCATTCATCGCAGAGCTACCACTCCTACGCGCCAGCCGACTGAAAAAGGTTCGGTCGAGGTAGCTCCGACGACAGCCCGCGCGGCTCTCCTTCTCACGTCACACGAGCGCGTCAGCAGTCCCGTACACCGCGAGCACGACAGCCGTCGTGTGCGTCCCCGGCTCCACCTCCGCGGACTGCACGCGCACCCGCGGGTCGTCGAACGCCCACGCCGAACGCAACTCCTGCCCGGCCGCGACACCGCGACGGACGCGCTCCTCCACGTCCGCCGCGTCCGTCGGCCCCGCCGCCTCGTAGAACAACCCGCCATCGGGCGACTGCACCCACGCCAACCCCGCCGAGACGTGCCCCGGCTCGCTCGCCGTCGCCCGCGCCTCCACGACCGTCAACCGCCCACCGACCTCGCCCAACGCCGGCGCCGTCCCGACCGGCTCCACGTCCGCATCCGGCGGCATCATCGACGACACCGACACCAGGTTGTAGTTGTGGACGCCGGCGTCCGCGAGCGCCGCGTCGTAACTCGCCATCTCCGTCGGGCCCGTCCCCGACCCCCAGACGACGCGAATCGTATCCATACCACCCCTCGACGCGGCGTGCCGTTGGGCGTTGCGATTCCGTCGGCACCGTCGAACTCCGTGAGAGGGAACGCCTTTCGCAGAGCGCGAAACGATGCGGCGCTCGACTCGAGGGAGAAGACGGTGCGTTCGTCCGTTCACGACGCTGGTGGCAGCAGTTCCGAGTACCACGTTCGATACCGGACCTCGGTGGGGTTCCGGTATCGTTTACACGAATACTGACATAGACCAGGCCTGTGAAAAATATCCGCGACCCGCTCTACGGGTTCATCACGGTCAACGAGATGGAGCTGCGCGTGATAAGCGCGCCAGTGGTTCAACGACTTCGCCGAATCGCCCACCTCGGGTTGTCGGACGCGGTGTATCCGAGCGCCACGCACTCCCGGTTCGAACATTCGCTGGGAGTCATGCATCTCGCCGGCGAACTGGCCACGTCGTTGGGTCTTCCCGATGACACGGTCCAGGCGTACAGGATTGCGGGCCTCCTACACGACGTCGGTCACTCGCCGTTCTCTCATGCCCTGGAGGGCGTTATCGAGGAGAGATTGGGGTTCGAGCACGAACGGCAGTCCGAGCGGATCATCCGCGAGCTCGAAGCCCTGTACGAGCCGGACCCGGAGTACGTCATCGACATCATCCACGGGAACACGAGGTACGATATCGTCGCCGGAGACATCGACGCGGACCGGCTCGACTACCTCCAGCGGGATTCGCGTCGGACCGGGTTCCGGAACAGCAGCGTCGACGTCCGGACCATCGTCAAGTTCGCGCAGCGACGCGACGACCAGATAGTGTTCGACAAGAAAGCGGTGCAAGCGATCGAGGACATGTTCTCGGCGCGGCTCAGGATGATGAAGACCATCGCCGGGCACCACGCCACGCGCATCGCCGAGGCGATGCTTCGACGGGCAGTGGACGACTTCCTCGACAACACCGCATACACGGCCGAGGACGTTCTGACGTGGGACGACTACCAGCTCCACACGCGTCTCCTGGAACACGAGGGCCACGAGAGCATCCCGGCGAAGGCAGACGAGGGGTTGTACACGCGGATCGCGAACCGGAACCTGTACAAACGAGCGCTCTACGTCAACGAGAACGCCATCGGGCGCGACAGGCTCTCGGAGATCGCGACCGAGTACGACGACCCGACGCGTATCGAAGCGCAGATCGCGGCCCAGGCTGGCATCAGTCCGCAACGCGTCATCGTAGACCTCCCGTCGCTCCCTGCCGGTGAGAGCACGCGCGTCCGCATCTCGATGCCCGACGGGGTACAGGACTTCTCGGACATCTCGCCGACGCCGTCGCACCTCGTCGACGTACAGTGGCGGAACACGGTTCTCGGAGTGTATGCCCCACAGGGCGACGTCGACACCGTGCAAGCAGCGGCACGAGACCACTTCGAGCTCTGAGCGACCCGTCCTATCGACGTCACCGACACGAGAACGACCGCGAACGCTACCGCTCCACGACGTCGAGAACGAAGAGAGAGAGAACCGCCTGGGGTCGGAGCGTTAGATGTAGTCGACCTGCTCGTACAGCTCGAGCTTCATTCCCTTGCGCTCGCGGATCTCCATGATCTGCTCGCGCTGGAGGTTGTCAGCCATGAACTGGAACCCGGAGTTCTCCGTGTTCCAGGACGCGCGACCCTCGGTCGCGGAACGGATGTCGGAGGAGAACCCGATCATCTCCTCGACGGGCGCCTCGCCCTCGACGACCATGAGGTCGCCCTCCTGGTACATGTCGTCGACGCGGCCACGGCGACCCTGAATCTCGCCGGAGGCCGCACCCATGTGCTCGTTCGGCACGTCGATACGGACGTCCTGCATCGGCTCCTTGAGTCGGACCTTCCCCTTGACGAGCGCGTTGTGGACCGCGTTCCGGACGGCCGGGATGACCTGCGCCGGACCGCGGTGGATGGTGTCCTCGTGGAGACGCGCGTCGTGCAGACGGATGAGTGCACCCTCGACGGGTTCCGCGGCGAGCGGGCCGTCGTCGAGCGCCTCCTCCATCCCCTCGACGACGAGTTCCATCGTCTCGTTGAGGTGCTGGATACCCTTCGTCTCGTCGACGAGGATGTTCGTCCGGTGGATAGTCTCCACGTCCTGGCTCGTGTCCTTGTCCATGCCGGCCTCCTGGAGTGCCTCGCGGCGCTCCAGTTCGGGCATGTCCATCGAGATGTTCCCGTGCTTGATGCTCTCGACGATGTCCTCGCTGAGCGGCTCGATCTCGAGGTAGAAGCGGTTGTGGCGGTTCGGGGAGATGCCCTCGACCTCGCCACTGTCCTGCTGGATGGCCTCGCGGAACACGACGATCGGCTCACCGGTGTTCACGGGGATGCCCTGGTTGCGCTCGATACGCTGGGTCTGGACCTCCAGGTGGAGTTCACCCTGGCCGCTGATGAGGTGCTCGCCCGTGTCCTCGTTGATCTCGATCTGGATCGTCGGGTCCTCCTTGGACACCTGACGGAGCGTCTCGATGAGCTTCGGCAGGTCGTCCATGTTCTTCGCCTCGATGGACTTCGTGATGACGGGCTCGCTGATGTGGTCGATGGACTCGAACGGCGTCATCTCGACGCTGGAGACCGTCGACCCGGCGATCGCGTCCTTCAGGCCGGTGACGGCGGCGATGTTCCCCGCGGGAACGTGCTCCACTTCCTCGCGCTCGCCACCCATGTAGATCCCGACGGACTGGACGCGGTTCTTCCCGGCCGTCCCGGACACGTACAGCTCTTGGCCCTTCTCGAGCGTCCCCGAGAACACGCGGCCCGCGGCGATCTCGCCGGCGTGCGGGTCGATACCGATGTCGGTGACCATGAGGACGACCTCGCCGTCCTCGTCGACCATCCGCATCGTGTCCGCGAGTTCGCTCTCGGCGTCACCGCGCCAGATGCGCGGGATACGCATCGGCTGCGCGTCGACGGGGTTCGGGAAGTGCTCGCAGACCATGTCGAGCACGACGTTCGACAGCGGCGTCTTCTCGTGGAGTTCCTGGCGCTTGTCCGCGCGCTCCATCTCCATGATGTCGCCGAAGTCCATGCCGGTGCGCTGCATCGACGGCATCGAGACGCCCCACTTGTAGAGCGCGGACCCGAAGCCGACGGTGCCTTCCTCGACGCTGACCGTCCAGTCGTCGACGTCGTCCATCTCCTCGGTCATCCCGGCGATGAGCTCGTTGACGTCGCTGATGACGGAGAGGAGGCGGTTCTGCATCTCCTCGGGGCCCTCCTGGAGCTCGGAGATGAGGCGGTCGACCTTGTTGATGAACAGCGCCGGCTTCACGCCCTCGCGGAGCGCCTGCCGGAGCACCGTCTCCGTCTGGGGCATCGCGCCCTCGACGGCGTCGACGACGACGAGCGCGCCGTCGACGGCGCGCATCGCTCGCGTCACGTCGCCACCGAAGTCGACGTGGCCGGGCGTGTCGATGAGGTTGATGAGGTGGTTGGTGTCCTCGTACTCGTGGGTCATCGAGACGTTCGCCGCGTCGATGGTGATGCCGCGTTCCTGCTCGTCCTCCTCGGTGTCCATCGCGAGCTGCTGGCCCGCGGTGTCGTCCGAGATCATCCCGGCGCCGGCGAGGAGGTTGTCGGTGAGTGTCGTCTTGCCGTGGTCGACGTGCGCGGCGATGGCGATGTTCCGGATGTTCTCCGGTTTGTCCATCAGCCGTTCGCACTGTTCGACGATCTTCTTACGTCGGCCCATTGGTGTTGGATACCGTCACGCCGTGTAAAAGTATGCTGTTTTCGATTCGCACCGAGGGCGCGAAACAGCGGTTTTCGCGGGTCTCAGAACCCCTCAGTGCGTCAATGGTACGCACGGTGCTGGCGTCCCGAGCGACGTCACGAGAACGGGAGCAGTCGGGCGGACGGGCCCGTCAGCAGCGGGTCGCGTCGAGGAGTCCGCATCGCTCGCGGCCGTCCCAACCGGTCGCGGCTCGAAACGGCGAGAAGCGTTATCCCGGTGACTACGGTACGACATCACGATAAATGACGAGGACACGACGCGTCGACGGGTGCTCGCCGCCGGAACGGTGGCGAGCGCGTTCGGTCTGTCGGGGTGCCTGCGGCTGAGTCAGGCGGAACCGACCGGAACGACCACGACCGGCGACGACGGGGGCGCGACGACCGTCGACGAGGCGACGACCGAACGGTCCACGACCGAGGAATCGACCGACACCGACACCGAGACGACCGAGTACGGGAGCCCGAAGCTCGGTATCTCGAAGGGTACCGAACCGTCGACGGACCCGGTCGAGACGTGGTCCTCAGACACGGGTGTGAACCTGCACGCGGGCGAGCTTCGAATCATCGACACCCGCGACGTCGCGTGAGCGCGGTCGCGTTTTCGGGACTCGAGCCACGGGTCCCTGCCGGGGCCGCAACCCTCATACGCGCACGAACCATTGGGAACTTGTAACATGGACGTTCGTGTCCAGGGTCGTGTGCCACCCGCTCCGTTCCTCGGCGCGCAGGACCGCTTCGAGACCGAGTACGACGTCTCCCTCCCCGTGCACGTGCACGTCCGCGACGACCCCGACGAACGCACGTGGACCGGGCACTACGACGACAAGCACGTCCTCAACATCTCCCAGCAAGCAGCGACCTCGGCGATGGCGCGCGAGCTCGCCCTCCACGAGTACGCGCACATGACGCGCTACGAGGAGGAACACCCCTCGCACCTCCAGAGCACCGACGAGGCGCTCTACCTCGGGCTCGCCGGGAACAGCGTCGAACGCCGGAAGGTCGCGCACTGCTATCAGATCGCGAACCACATGAAGGACATCTACGCCGACGACATCACGCTCTCGCTCGGCGACAGCGACAAGCTCGTCTCGTTCTTCGAAGCGAGCCTCGCCGCCGCCGTCAGCGACCACGGTACCCCACCCAGAGCCGGACTGACGCCCGTCACCGCGGACGCCGACCCCGACATCACCGCCGTGAACGCCGCGTTCGCGCTCGCACTCTGCGAACGCCACGACCTCGTCGCCGACGACCACCGCCTCTACGACCTCGCGCACGCCGCCGGCGAGGACGCCCCCGGCGTCAGCGTCGACTCCTTCAGACGCCACTTCCTCGACCTCGGCGACGACCCCACCGAGAGCGAGTACCGCAAAGCCCTCGTCGACGTCACCCGCGAGTACGCGCTCGGCGGACAGCAAGCAGCGGATTAAGAAGTGCGGACCATTAAATTGTCAAAAGAGTGAATATCTCGCCAGAGCACGGCGGAATAGTAAGTTCGACAACAACAGTTATGACAGCAGGAGCGTAGTTCGAGACGATGGAAGATGATGACTCGATGTGTCGCCGTTTCGTCATGGCAGGAGGACTGACAGGCCTACTGGGACTCGGGGGCTGTCTGCGGCTGTCAGAAACAGGACAAACTGCGGAGACGGGGCAGACCGCTGCCGCCAGCGCAACGAACGACCCAGCCACCGGTACCGACGTCGAGGGTACCTGGGACTTCGACGGACCGGAGTATCCGCCGGGGGTCAGCGAGCACGGCGTGACAGATGCTCTGGTTCTCGCTCACAGCAAAGAGACGCGTGGCACGGCCCGGAGCGTCGAGACGCAGCACACGGAATTCCTTCATCGGACAACGAAGTTCGACGGTCGCGGCCGGATGCTCGTAGAGGCGTCGAATCAGAGCGGGACGTCGAGTCGACGCGAGACGTTCGTCGAGGACGGGGAGATATATCAACGAGAGACGATCGGCGAGGAGCGGATCTACGCTCACGATACGGATCTGAGGTTCAGATACGACCCGAAGGTACTCACCGGCGAGAACCTTCTGAACGCACTGTTCTTGGGTGGGGACTTCGTACCGACGGGGACCCAGACCGTCGACGGAGAGCGATTGTTCGTCCTCGAAGCGAGCAGCGTCTGGGATACGGAAACGCTCAAGCAGACAAAGGGTGTGAACCGTTTCGTTCAACGGTCTCAGTTCCCGCTCGAGTCATTCTCGGGGACGGCGCTCGTAACGCCAGAAGGAATCGTTCGAGAGATAGAGGCGTCTCTTCAGGGACGCGACGACGGCGGCACGTTCACCGTGAACACACGCGAGATAGGGTCGACGTCGATGTCCGAGCCGTCGTGGAAATCGAAAGCGAAACGAGAGGAGTCGAGTTTCAGCGCGTCGCTATCCACGGATTCGAGATACATCGAGCTAGAGCAGACGGGCGGGCAGACCATCGGCGAGAGCGAAAGCGTCCCCCTCAAGCTGTTCGCGATGGACCAGGACTTCTTCACCGGGTTCTTTTACGGGTCGACGAGTGTCGGGACGACGTTCTACCTCTACAAGACTGGCGAACGCACCGACGCCGACGAGAAAGAGCTCGGCATCTCCAAAGGCTCGCCGCCGACAGAGCCAGTCGACTCGACGTGGGGAGAGAACGCAGGCGTCGGACTCTACGTCGGTAGTCTCCGCGTAGTCGAAGGGGAGACCGTCGGGTGACGGGGCGAGCGTCCGAAGAACGAACACCGGATCGTGACCTGTCTCCCGGTCCGCAGCAAGTGCACGGGTCTCCCGAACCGCACGCCGAGTGGCACGGTTGCACGTAGTGGCGGGAGTATCGCGATTTCTCAACGCTACTGGCGGACGCGTGCTCAGTGGCTGACCAACGACTCACTGACGACCGGTCGGTGGCTAACGTTTGGCGTGCCGGACCGGGTGGTTCACGGGGCGTATCCGACAGCGGCGACGAATTCTAGAGAGAGTGGGGCGGCAGTTCGGCGAAGCCTCTTGTGTCGACCGCACCGAGTCCAACCTGGGTCGCAGCGGTCCGTACGCGCGTTCGAGCGACCCAGCCAACCCGGTTCGGCCACGGAGCAATCGAGGTCGACACCTTCCCCGCTGGCGGCGTCGACTTCAGCCACTCCCCTCGGCGAACGTTCCCGGGTCCCTGGCGGTGCGAGACGCCCCTAGTCGCTTCGCGGGGCGAGACCGCCGGCGCGACGTTCGGCGTCGGCATCGTCACCATCCTCTTCATGCTCCCCGTCGCCATCCTCGCCGCCGACATCGTCGTCCTCGGCGGCCTCGGCGGCGCCCTCCTCGTCGCCGCGTCGCTCCTCTTCGTCGCGTACCTCTTCACCACGACCCTCGGCTCCATCGCACGCCTCGCACTCTACGTGTACGCTACCGACGGCCAGCGTCCCAGCGCGTTCGAAGACGTCGACCTCGGCCGCGGCCCCGAGTGACGGCGTACAGACTCGCGGATTGTCGAACCGGTCGCTCTCCACCCGTCGAGAACGAAGAGAGAAAGACCGAAATTAGCGTGCTGCCGCCGCGACGCGCTCGGACTCTTCCTTCTGGTTGATCGCGTACGTCTGGACGTCGTAGTCCGCAGCTCCCGTGAGCTGCTGGGCGAGCGCCTCCGCCGCGGTCGTCGTCGTCTTGAACGACGACCCCTGAACGCCCTCCGCGAGGAACATCAGGGACTGGTCGACACGTCGCTGCGGCGCGACGTCGACCGCCTTCGGAACCGAGATACCACCGTACTTCAGGCGGACCGTCTCCTCGCGCGGCGCCGCGTTCTCGACGGCCTCGACGAGCACCTGCACCGGGTTCTCCTCCGTCCGCTCGTGGACGATGTCGAACGCCTCACGCACGATCTGGAGCGCCTGCTGCTTCTTCCCCGTGTTCTCCTCGGTCTGCATCAGGCGGTTCGCGAGACGCTCCACGATGGAGAGCTCGCTCTTCTTGAACTGCTTGCCCGCGTGACGGCCCATCGTGTGCGCGATCGGCGTGACCGTGATGTAGCGCTCCGTGGACGGATCGCTGTACTCGATACCGGTGATGTCCCACTGGTCGAAGAGCTGGGCGCGCGCGCCCTCCTCGTCGGTTCCGGCGGGCTTCTCGGGTTCGGGTGTGTCTTCTTCCGACATGATTATCGAACCGGTTTCTCCGCGTTCCCGCGAACGAGCTCGATCATCGACACGCCGTTGACCTTCTCGACCTTGTAGTTGACACCCGAGAGGTCGCCCATCGCACGACCCTTGGCCCCACCGATACCGGCGATGGTGACCTCGTCGTGCTCGTCGATGAACGAGATGGCGCCGTCACCGGGACAGAACGCGGTGACCTGCTTCCCGTTCTTGATGAGCTGGACCCGGACGCACTTCCGGATCGCGGAGTTCGGCTGTTTCGCTTCGATACCTACCTTCTCGAGGACGATGCCGCGACCCTGCGGCGCGCCCTCGAGCGGGTCGGACTTCTTGCGAAGTCCACGCTCGCGTCGCGCGTAGTCCGAGTCGGACCACCGCTGCTGCTGGCGGTCCTTCTTGAGCTTGCGCGCGGCGTACTTGCCGTTCGCCATAGTACCAGCCGCTACCTGTCGGAGGCACTTAAGCCCACCCCTTTCGAGACGGTGTGACGGCCTGAGGTCGCTCTAGCGACCCCGATAACGCCCTCTCAGTCCGTTTCGGTTCGTGCGTTGACGCGTTCTGCGCGCGCCGTAGCCCCGCAGCCGTCGTCAGCCCGCGCGAGAGCACCCCCCACAGAGCAGCGGCCGCGGGGTCCTCGCCGCCCCGTGAGCGGTCAGAACAGCGGCGGCAGCTCCTCGTCGTCAGTCACCGGGAGCGCGTCGAAGTTCGCGTCGCTCCGCTCGCGGAGGTCGTCGATGTTGTCCATCGCCTCCAGGGCGACCGCCTGCAGGTGCTTGACGCGCGGGACGTTCGTCATCGCGGACGCTCGCTGTCGGTCGCGTCCGGCCTCGACTACGTCAACTCGATGTCGTCGACGTCAACGTGCCGTCTCGCGAGCTCCCGGGCCGCCTCGATGTTCCGACCGTCCACGCCGATCGCGACGCCCGTATCCGCCTCGTCGACCTCCACGTACGCGACCGTGTCACCGTTCTCGCTGATCGTGACGTTGTACACCGCCGCCGGCGCGAGCGCGTTCGCGACGAGGTCACCGGGCGCGTTCGCGTCCTCGACGAGCTTCACGTCGCTCCCGAGACGCTCCTCGAACTCGCCCACGTGCTCGCCACCCGGCCCGATCGCCTCGCCCATGTCGCCGCGCGCGACCAAGACCACGACGCGGTCGTCGTACACCAGGCAATCCAGCCCGGTCGCGCCCGTGACGTCCTCGAACAATCCGAGGACGCGGCGCGCCTCGTCCGACAGCGTCCGTGCCATCAGTCCGCTTGCTCGCTCGACTTCGGCAGCGACCCCATCCGGAGGTCGACGTCACCCGTCCCGAGCTTGATCGGCTTCCCGACGATGACGTTCTCCGTCACGCCGTTCAGGTCGTCGACCTCGCCGTGGATGGCTGCGTCAAGCAGGTGATTGACCGTGACCTCGAACGCCGCACGCGCCAACACGGACTCCTTGGACCCACTGATACCGTGCCGGCCGATGGACTCGATCTCGCCGCGGTTCGTCATCATGTCAGCGACCAGCATCAGGTGCCGGACGTTCACGTTGTCCAGGCCCTGCTCTCGCAGCGTGTCGTTGGTCTCCTCGATGATGATCTCGCGAGCCGCCTCGATACCGAGCGTCCGATGAATCTCGTGGATGTTGTTACACGACGACCGCGAGGCGTCCACGCCCTCGATCTCCAGGGCGTCACCGAACGACGACCCCTCCGTGTACAGCACGAACTCCTCGCGCTCCTCGCCGTCGACGGTCTCCACGTCCTCCTTCCGGATGACGACGCGCGAGATCTCCTCGATGCCCTTGAACGTGATCTCGCGGAGCTCCTCGACGAGCTGGAGGAGATCGCGGTAACTCGGCTCCTCGGGCCCGAACTGGACGTTCGTCCCCTTCTGGATCGTCGTCACGCCGAGCGAATCCTCGATGATACCAGCGATCTCACCGGCGATCTCGCCGGTGTCGGCCACCGTCGGCCAGCGCTCCTGGAGCGTCTCCGGGTTCAGGTCGATGGAGACGTTCATGTCCGCGACGTTCGTCGACACGTCACCGAGCGCGAGGATCTTCGTCGCCTCGAGCTGCCAGACGACCTCGTGAGCGCGCTCGCGGCTCTCCGCGTACTCGTCTTCGAGGTAGATCGTCATCATCGGCGTGTCCGGCGTCTTCCGCGCGTCCACGAGCTCGATGAGCCTGGGCAGCCCCTGCGTGACGTCGATCTCCGCGACGCCCGCGTAGTGGAACGTGTTCATCGTCAGCTGCGTCCCCGGCTCACCGATCGACTGCGCGGACACTGTCCCGACCGGGTCCAGCGGCTCCACGCGCGTCTCCCGGTAGCGGTTCTCGACCGCCTTCGCGATCTCGTCGGCCGCCTCGACGCTCAGACTCCGGTCCTCGACGACCTGATACACGTCCGCGCGGAGCTCCTCGGGGATGTCCCGGTCCTCGACGACCGCTTCCACGTCGGCGGAGACGTCGAACTCAGTCATCCGACTCCACCTCCGTGAGGAGGTCCGGGTTACGACGCGCTTCCGCGTGCTCGCTGAGGTTCGTCGGCCGCGCCTCGTCGCCGAGGAACTCGGCCTTGGACTGGTCGTCCGCGAACTCGTTGTCGAGGATGCGGTCCGCGATCTGCTCGACGTCCACGCCGCTCTCGGCGTCGTGCGCGACCTGAACCGGGCTCGTCGAGTCCTCGCCGAACTCGAACTGGACGATCGTGTCCGAGGTGTCCCGGACCGTGCCGTCGTACTGCGTCTCCAGCTCCGACAGCGCGTTGATGAGACGACGCTGGAGGTACCCGGACTTCGACGTCCGGACCGCCGTGTCCACGAGACCCTCGCGGCCACCCATCGCGTGGAAGAAGAACTCCCGCGGCGTCAACCCGCCCGTGTAGGAGTGCTCGACGAACCCGTGCGCGTCAGCGCTCAGGTCGTCCTTCTTGTAGTGGCTCAGAGTGCGGTCCTCGTACCCGCGATTGATGCGGTTCCCGCGAACCGCCTGCTGGCCGACGGCACCGGCCATCTGCGTGAGGTTCAGCATCGACCCACGCGCCCCCGAGTTCGCCATGACGACCGCCGGGTTGTCCTCGTCGAAGTCCTCCTCGGCGATGTCGCCCGCGTTGTCACGGGCCTTCCCGAGCGTCTGCATGATCTTCATCTCCAGGGTCTCGTCGACCGTCCGACCCGGCAGACTCTCCAGTTCACCGTTCTCGTACGTCTCGATGAGTTCCTCGGTGCGATCGTACGCGTCGTCGATCGTCTCGTTGATGCGCTCCTGGCCCTCCTCCGAGATCGTCTCGTCGTCGATCCCGATCGAGAACCCGAAGTGCATGATCGAGCGCATCGCGAGCGCCGCGACCTCGTTGATGAAGACGCGGGCGCGCGTCGTCCCGTACACCTTCACGATCGTGTCGACGATCTCCCCGCCGAACTCGCCGACCTCGTCCTCCGCGATGGTGCCCTCGACGAGCGTCCCGTCGTCGACGATGACGTCGTCGCCGACGGTCCCACGGAACTGGAGGTTCAGGTCGTCCGGCAGGAGCTCCGAGAAGATGTCCCGGCCCGTCCAGTACGGCTCGCCCTCGTCCTCGCCGCTCGGCGCCGGCAGTTCGTCGATACGCGTCGCACGCAGCAGGTCGAGCGCCTGCGTCTCGTTGAACCGCGGGTTCTGGTTCGTGAGGAGGTACGTCCCACTGATGTGGTCCTGGATGGCGCCGATGATGTTCTCGCCGAAGCGCGGCGACAGGATCTGCTCCTGGACGCGCATCAGGACGCGCGCCTCCGCCCGCGCCTCCTCGTTCTGGAGGGCGTGCATGTTCATCTCGTCACCGTCGAAGTCAGCGTTGTACGGCGGACAGACGACCGTGTTCAGGCGGAACGTCTTCGACGGCATCACCACGACCTCGTGGGCCATGATGGACATCCGGTGCAGCGACGGCTGTCGGTTGAACACGACGATGTCGCCGTCCACGAGATGCCGGTTGACCTCCCAGCCGGACTCGACCTTCTCCGAGAGTTCCTCGCAGTTCTTCTCCGTGACCTTCAGGCGCCGCCCGTCGGGGCGCTTCACGTAGTTCGCGCCCGGATGCCCCTCCGGACCGTTGGAGACGTACCGGCGCGCGTCCGAGAGATTGCGCTCCGTGACGTTCATCGTCTGCGTCATCTCCTTGGCCACGCGGTCAGGCACGCCGACCTCGTTCAGGCTGAGCGTCGGGTCCGGACTGATGACAGTACGAGCCGAGAAGTTCACGCGCTTCCCGGACAGCGACCCGCGGAACCGACCCTCCTTGCCCTTCAGGCGCTGCGAGAGCGTCTTCAGCGGCCGCCCCGAGCGGTGTCGCGCCGGCGGCGTCCCACTGATCTCGTTGTCCATGAACGTCGTCACGTGGTACTGGAGGAGCTCCCAGAGGTCCTCGATGATGAGCTGGGGCGCCCCCGCCTCGCGGTTCTCCATGAACCGCTGGTTGATGCGGATGATGTCCACGAGCTTGTGCGTCAGGTCGTCCTCGCTACGCTGCCCGTTGTCGAGCGTGATGGAGGGACGCGCCGTCACCGGCGGCACCGGCAGCACAGTGAGGATCATCCACTCCGGACGACTCCGGTCGGGGTTGATACCGAGCACCTCCAGGTCCTCGTCCGAGATGTCCTCGAACCAGTCCCGGATGTCGCTCGGCATCAGCTTGTTCATGTCCTCCTCCGTCAGGTCCACGTCCAGGGCCTTCTCGATGGCTTTCCGGTCGCTCTCGCGCGGCCGGAACTCACCGGAGAGGATCTCGTTGATCCGCGACAGGTCTATCTCGGTGGCCTCCGCGAGCTCCTCGCGCCCCATCGGGGCCACGTCCGCCTCCTCGTCACCCTGCATCGCGCTCGCGATTACCTGCGAGTACTCCGACGTGAGGACCTGCTGGACCTCGTAGTACGTCGTCGGCTTCTCGTGCTGGATGTCGAACTGGACCTCGCCACAGAACGGACAGCGGTCCTTCTTCCGCGCCTGCCTGATCGCCGCCTTCGTCACGTCGTTCAGGTCGTTCCCGAGCTTCCGTGCGTTGTTCAGGTCTCGCGCGAAGTCCTCGCGCTCGTCCTCCGTGAGACAGAGCCGCGCGCACTCGCGGCACGTCCCGCGCAGCAGCCGTCGGATGAGCTTCGTGAACCCGACGTGGATGACGGGCGCAGCCAGCTCGATGTGCCCGAAGTGCCCGTTACACGACCCGCTGTGCTTCCCGCAGGTCTTGCACTCCAGTCCCGGGTCGATGACGCCGAGACGCGGGTCCATGAGCCCCATGTCGATGGGGAACCCGTCGTCGTCGTACGTGTCGGCCGTGATGACCTTCGTCGCACTCATCTCGCGGTACTCCTCCGGGTCCATCAGCCCGAAGCTGATCTCCCCGATCTCCTTGGGTGATTGTCCTGTCGACATGGTTCAGACTGCGTCCTCCAGTTCGAGTCGCGGCGCGATACCAAGCGCCTTCATCTCGTCGAGCAGGAGCTTGAAGGCGTAACTCATCTCTATCTCGTGGATGTCCGTCTCCTCGCCGCAGTTCGGACAGTAGACACGCCGCTGGTCGACGTTCTCCACCGCGCTCATCCCGCACTCCCCGCAGACGTTGATGAACTCGCGGTCGGACTCGTCGAGCAGGCGCTCCTTGAGCGCCATCGCCGCACCGTGCCCGATGAGCACGTCGCGCTCCATCTCCCCGACGCGCAGACCGCCCTCGCGAGCACGTCCTTCCGTGGGCTGGCGCGTGAGCACCTGCACCGGACCGCGCGAGCGCGCGTGGAGCTTGTTCGACACCATGTGGTAGAGCTTCTGGTAGAAGATGACGCCGACGAAGATCTCCGCCTCGATCTTCTCGCCGGAGACGCCCGAGTAGAGGATCTCTTTCCCGGAGGAGTGGAAGCCGCGGTCCTCGAGGCCACCGCGGATTTCGTCCTCGTTCTCGCCCGTGAACGGCGTCCCGTCGACGCGGCGCCCTTCGAGCGCACCCGTCTTGCCGCCGAGCATCTCCAGAACGTGCCCGACCGTCATCCGCGACGGGAGCGCGTGCGGGTTCAGGACGAGGTCCGGAACGACTCCTTCCTGCGTGAACGGCATGTCCTCCTGGGGCGCGATGTGACCGACGACGCCCTTCTGGCCGTGCCGGCTCGCGAACTTGTCCCCGAGCTCGGGGATGCGCTCGTCGCGCACGCTGACCTTCGAGAGCTTCGACCCGTCCTCGCCCTCCATCAGCGTCACCGTGTCCACGACCCCGGACTCGCCCGAACGCATCGTCACCGACGTCTCACGGCGCTTCTGCGGACTGAGGCCGCCCATGTCGTCGGGTTCCTCGAGGAACCGCGGCGGACTCGTCTTCCCGAGCAGCACGTCGTTCTCGCCGACGCGCGTCTCCGGGTTCACGAGCCCGTCCTCGTCGAGGTGCGTGTACGCCTCCTCACCGCGCGCACCGCGCACGTCTTGGCTCGGGATCTCGAACCGGTCCTCCTGCCCGCCCGGATACCGGCGTTCCTCGCCCTCGTACGTCCGGAAGAAGTGCGAGCGAGCGAGCGCCCGGTCGACCGACCCCTGGTTCATCACGAGCGCGTCCTCGATGTTGAACCCCTCGTAGGACATCACCGCGACCACGAAGTTCTGTGCCGCCGGCCGGTCGTCGTACCCGATCTGCTCCGTCGTCTGCGTCTTCACCATCGACAGCTGCGGGTAATGCAGGAGGTGCTGGCGCGTGTCCGGCCGGATCCGGTAGTTCGCGCTCGGCAGCCCCAGACTCTGCTTGATCATCCCCGCACCCATCGTGATGCGCGGACTCGCGTTGTGCTCGGGATACGGAATCATGCCCGCACCGATACCGAAGATGAGCTGCGGGTCGACCTCGAGGTGCGTGTGGTCCGACGTCACGTCCTCGCGGTCGACGGCGACGAGGATGTCCTCCTCCTCCTCCGCGTCGATGAACTCGATACGGCCGTTGTCCACGAGGTCCTGGAACTCGAGCTCGCCGTCCTCGAGCGCCTCGATCTCCGTCTCGTCGATGAGCGGCTCGCCGTCCTCGACGACGATGAGCGGCCGGCGGGCACGCCCCGCGTCCGCGTTGATGATGACTTCGCGCGTCCGATCCTTCACGGACACGTTCACCATCTCCGAGATGTCGCCGAACCGGCGTTCCTCGCGGATCTGGTCGGCGAGCTGATGCGGTTCGGGATGTGTCCCGACGAGACTACCGTTCACGTACACCTTCGCTTCGCGTTGCTGTTTACTCATGTTAGTCGTCAGCGGGCTGATCGTGCCCCTGGCCCTGCAGCCCCGGGATTCCCTCCACGCCCATGGAGTCGAGTTGTCGCTTCAGTCCCTGTTCGTCCTCGATGTTCTGTGAGAGCTCCATCGCTTGCGCGAAGTTCTTCACGAGCCCACAGTTCGGTCCCTCCGGCGTCTCCGACGGACAGATGCGACCCCACTGGGTCGCGTGCAGGTCCCGCGCCTCGAAGTGCGGCTGCGACCGCGACAGCGGACTGCGGAGACGACGCAGGTGACTGAGGACACCCATGAAGTCCGTGCGGTCGACGAGCTGGGAGACCCCAGACCGCCCGCCGACCCAGTTCCCCGTCGCAATCGGGTGCTCCAGACGCTCCGTGAGCACGTCCGACCGAACGACCGTGTTCACGGACAGCTGCCGGTTCCGCATGTTCGCACGCTCCAGCTGGTACTTCACGTCGCGCGCCAGCTTGTTCAACGCCGTCCGGAACAGGTCCTTCATCAGGTCCCCGCTCACCTTCAGGCGCTTGTTCGCGTAGTGGTCCTTGTCGTCGGACTCGCGCCGACCGAGCGCCAGCTCGAAGCACGCTTCGGCCATCCGACAGAGATAGTACGCCTTGTTGATGCGCGTCTCCTCCTCCTCGACGCCCTCCTCGTGGAGGTGCGGGAGCAGGTACCGGTCGATGACGTAGTTCGCGCGCTTGAGCTGGTAGTTCTTCCCCTGCCCGCTCGCCACGCGCTTCCCGAGCGCCTCGATGGCCTCCTCCTCGGTCTGGACCTCCGCGGCCTCGAGGTTCTCGAGCATGTACTTCACGACCTCCGGGTCGTCACTGACCCGGTGAACGATCTCCTCGTCGGACTCGAGACCGAGTGCCCGAACGAGCGTCACGAAGTTGATCGACCCCGACACGGACGGGAACGAGACCTCCAGCAGGCCGTCACGCGTCCGCTCGGTGAGCACGAGCGCCCGGTAGCCACGACGCTGACTGAACGTCTTCGCCACCTGGATCTCGTCGCCGTACTTCGTGTCGTACTCCGCGAGGATCTTGTTCGGCGCCAGGTCCTCGCTCGTCATCAGCACGCGCTCGCTGCCGTTCACGATGAAGTACCCACCGGGGTCCGCGGGGTCCTCACCGATCTCGATGAGTTCCTCGTCCGAGAACCCAGCGATGTTACACTTGTCGGAGCCGACCATAATCGGCATCCGACCGACCTTCGTCTCCGTCTTGTCGACCACGCGCTCCTCGCCCTCCTCGCCCTTCACGATGGACATCTCCATGAAGACGGGAGCGGAGTACGTGATGTTCCGGAGACGCGCCTCCTGCGGGTACAAGAGCTCCTCCGAACCGTCCGCCTCACGCACACGCGGCGTGACGACGCGAACGTCGCTCAGTTCCACGAACACCGGCTCCTCACCCTCCTTGTCGCCGATGTCCGTCTCGATCGTCTCCTTCTCGTCGACGACCTGCTGCATCCCCCGGTTCAGGAACGAGTTGAACGACCGGAAGTGATGTTCGGCGAGGCGATCCTTCCCGAAATACTCCTTCGAGATGACGCGTCTGTTTGCTCTATCCATTATTTTACTCTACCACGAGTCGGTACACGACAGCCGTGTCTGTTGTTCGCGAATCTCGAACGATCTTCACGACGTCACCGACGCTCGCCTCGTCCGGCAGCGCCGGGTCCTTCCGCTTGATCTTCGGTAAGTCGGTACGGTCGATATCGTACTCTTCGAGCACCGGCTCGAGTTCGTCCTCCTCGAGGAGCGTGTGCTCTGGCACGAGTTCGTGTTGGCTTACATCTACCATGAGTGTGTCTGGCGGGCGGGAGAAACTGCTGTCACGAGATACTACAGGCTCATACAGACGGGAGGCATTTAACACTTGCCAAGTACGCGCGCGGCGTAGCCACTCTCGCGACCCGCCGGGAGACAGAGGGCGGCAACGGCGGGTCGCCGACCTTACCCTACCTAAGAACACTACCAGTATAAATCGTTTGTGCCACGATGAACACACCCACACCCGTCTCGAGTAGAAAGCCTTAATCGTCTAACCGCGATACGTGAGAGTGCAGCCCGGGTGGTGTAGTGGCCCATCATACAACCCTGTCACGGTTGTGACGCGGGTTCAAATCCCGCCTCGGGCGCTTCTTCGAACACAGAACCCACGAGCGTCGAGTTTTCTCGCCGCGAACGAACCGTTCAGAGTCCGAGAACGGAATCAGAACCCTGCCGGTCGCGCACCGCGAACGTGAGAGCACGTCTGGCTTCGATTCAGGTTCCGCCTCGGGAGTTCTCTACTTCCAACGACGCACGAGAATTGGAGCGGCGAGCACGAGTTTGAGGGAGGATGCTGTATGCAAAAGAGCGTTGAGAAGCAGCCATTTAGTCGTGTAGTGACCCAGTGGAAGGTATGGGAAATGTCGAGAACTCGAAGTCCGTTGGGGACGAAACGGAGGTGGCGGTCCTTCACGAGTTGCTCGTGGCTGGGTGGAGCGTCTCGATCCCGTTCGGTGACAACGATAAGTACGACCTCGTCATCGACGATGGCGAGGAATTGTTCAGGATTCAGTGCAAGACGGCGTGGCGGAACAAACCGGAGACGATCCGGTTCAACACGCATTCTCAGACGACCAAAGGCGGAGACTATCATGAGTCGACGTACGAGGAGGTCGCTGACGCGTTCATCGTTCGATTCCCCGAGGACGACCAGCTCTATTGGGTGGACGTCGAGGATGCGACGGAGCAGAAGATGGAGTTACGGTTCGAGGCAGCGATCGATCACCCATCGATCAATTGGGCGTCTGACTTCGAGTTCCAGCCCTGAATAGCTCGCTCAGTACGCTAGTCAAACGGCGTGTTACCACGCTTCATCCACGCCTCCGATTGAAAAGGTATAAAAACACGAGTCACCTCGGTACTGTTGCAAGCCCGGGTGGTGTAGTGGCCCATCATACAACCCTGTCACGGTTGTGACGCGGGTTCAAATCCCGCCTCGGGCGCTTCTCCGAACGCAAAACTCTGAGCGGTGAGCTTGCTCGCCGCGAACAACCCCGTTCGGAGGACGGAGGGCATTTTCTGCGGCGTCGAACGAGGAGCGTCGTCTCTGTACTGGGGCGCGTTGAGTCCGGTTCGTGATCGGTGAGCTGTGACCGTTGGTGGTGGCTGTGGCGTGTGGTCGTGGGGAGAAGGTGTCAGAGGCGGTGGCGTTGGGGCACTTCCATCACCAGAGTGCCACCGGTTGGGGGGTCGTCGACAGGCGTCTCCGTAGTGGATGACAGGCAGTCCCGTCGACGATTCCATCTTCTGTGGGTACGGTATTAGTGTTCCCGGAGGGTCAAGTGCGCGTTTGATACTCCGTGGTTGGGGTGGGTGTCGTTGGAGTGTTGCGTGGGGTAGCGTGGGACTGGTGGGTGCTGGGGCGTGGGTTCTTGTGAGAGGGGGCGGCGAGGGTGGGGTATGCGTCTGGCTGTGTTCGGTCGTGATGGTCGTGCTATCGAGGGGTTACCGGTTCGGCTCGTAATCGCGCTCGTGGTGGGTGTGGCGAGTCTGTCGGTGATGATGAACATGCTCGCTGGCGTGGGTGGGTTGGCGGTGCACGAGGTGGATGCGCGGCCGACGCCGGCGGTGGTGTCGGAGGGCGAGTCGTCGGTGACGGTGCGGGTGGTGGACGATGCCGGGGAGCCGGTGGAGAACGCGACGGTGGTGTTGACGTCGGGGTCGGCGGACCTGGATGAGGTGGTGACCGGGAAGACTGGTGAGGACGGGCGGGTGTCGGTGTCGGTGTCGGCGTCGCTGGCTGCGAACCGCGATCAGGGGACGGTGGAGGTGGTGGTGAAGCCGCCGGCGAGTGGCGGGTTCGTGGACGACCGTGAGAACGAGATGCTGCTGGTGGTCGAGGACGGCTAGGCGCGGGTTGGGGGGTCGGTCGAGTGACGCGTGGGGTCAGTCCCACTCTATCCAGTCTTGCTCCCAGCCGGTCTGGGATTGGGCGGCGCGGGCGGCGCGTTCGGCGTCTTCGCGCGCGGTGCGGTTGCGTTCGATGGCGCCGGCTTGTTCGCCGTCGGCGAGGAGTGGCTGGAAGGCGACGGGGCCGTGCGTGGTCTCGGTGCCGTCGGCGGTGACGGCGACGAGGGTCTGTCGGGGGCCGCGTCCGCTGGGGAGGACGAGGCGGCCGTCGGTGGCGAGTTGGTCGCGGAGGGGTCGTGGTGGGTCGACGGCGGCGGCTTCGACGAGGATGCGGTCGTAGGGGGCGTACTCGGGGAGGCCGCGGGCGCCGTCGCGGCGGTCGACGAGGACTTCGGGGTAGTCGGCGTCGGCGAGGTTCCGTCGGGCGTCGTGGACGAGTTGGCGGGTGATGTCGACGGCGTGGACCCTTCGACTCCCGACGATTTCGGCGAGGACGGCTGCGGTGTAGCCGACGCCGGCGCCGACGACGAGGACGTCGTCGCCGGGTTCTGGTTCGAGGACTTCCAGGAGGCGGGCGGCGGTGCTGGGCGCGAGGACGCGCGTGCCGCGGTGTTCGAGGGACTGGTCGGTGTAGGCCTTGCGTTCGTCGTCGACGAACGCTTCGCGGGGGACGGTTCGCATGGCGAGGCCGACAGCGTCGGTGTCGACGACGCTCTTGGCGTCGTGTTCGAGGCTGTCGACCATGTCCTCTCGCAACGCCGCGGGCTCCATACCTGAACGTTCGGGTGCGAGGGATTAAGTGCTTCGTGGAGTTGCGACGATGGTTTGGGCGTCGAGTCCGGGGACGGCGTGGACGTCGACGTGTTGGAAGCCGGCGGTTTCGAGCGCGATACGGAGGGTGCGTTCGCTGCGGTGGTCGCCGCTGGTGCCGGTCGCGAGGGCGTCGAGGCGGCGCGTGGGGGTGCGTGGGGAGTCGTCGCGGAGGTGTTCGACGAGGACGAGTGCGCGCGTCGGTCGTCGGGCGGCGTCGGCGGTATCGAGGTCGGCGTCAAGGGCGGCGTCGGCGTTGCGGGCGAGTGCGTCGTGGGCGGTGGCTGCGAACGCGTCGAGGGCGTCGTCGTCGAGGCGTGGTGTGAGGTCGGTCGCGAAGACGAGGTCGGTCGTCGGGATGGGGTCGGTGAGGGTGCCGGGGTCGAGTTCGATGTCGCGGGGGGCGAGGAGTGGCCGTGCGGCGTCGACGCGCTCGGGGGTGTCGCGGAGCGTGACGTCGTGGCCGCGGGCGGCGAACTCGGTGGCGTGCTGGCCGGGGCTGCCGCCGACGTCGACGACGGTCGTGGCGCCGGGAGCGCCTCGTTGGGCGGCGCTGACGGCGGCGTTCACGGCGGCGTCCGGGGTGGCTTGGCGGGCGCCGAGGCGGTTGCGTTCGTGGTCGTCGCCGCGTGCCTCTTGGGCGGCCTCGGTGGGGTCGGCGGCGGCGAGCGTCTCGGGGAGGGCGGCGTACGCGTCGAACCGGTCGACGTCCCGTGGGGTGGTGCCGATGGAGCGGAGGTCGGTCTTCGTGAGGAGCCCGAGCGCTCGGTTCGTCGGTTCGTACGCGCCGTCGACGAGTTCGAAGAACCCGCGGTCGGCGAGGACGTCGACGAGGACGCTCGCGGCGCGGTCGTCGAGGCTGGTTCGGGCGGCGACGTCGCTCGGGGTGTCGGCGTCGTCGAGGAGCGCGTCGAGCGCACCGGTCTCGCGGGCGGTGCGGAGTGCGGCGACGGTCGCGAGGGCGTCGCGTGCGTCGTCGTTCATACGACGGCGGTCGGTCGCGGATGCCGTAAGTCCGCCGCCTGCGGGTGCGGTGGTGCCAGCGGCAGCGTCGGTCGCGAGCGGGGCTTGGAGCGCCGCTCACCCGCGCATGGTGACGAACCGGACGCCGCCGCGGTCCTCGCGGTCGAGGTCGCCGTCGCGTTTCTCGGCGTACACGAGGCGCTGGGTGCCGTCGCCGATCGGTGCGAGGAGTCGGCCGCCGTCGCGGACCTGGTCGACGACCGCGTCGGGGAGGTCGCTCGCGGCGCACGTCAGGTACGCGGCGTCGTAGGGCGCGTGCTCGGACCAGCCGTCGCGGCCGTCGCCGACGCGCACTGCAACGTCGCCGTACCCGATTTCCTCGAGCGTCTCGCGGGCGGTTTCGGCGAGGCGTTCGCTGTACTCGACGCTGTACACGTGCTCCGCGCCGACGACGGCGGCGGTGACGGCGGCGTGGTACCCGCAGCCGGTCCCGACCTCGAGGACGCGCTCCCCGGGGTCGAGTGCGAGCGCGTCGGTCATGATGGCGACCATGTGCGGCGCGCTGATCGTCTGTCCGTCCGCGATCTGGAGCGGGCGGTCCTCGTAGGCCGCGGAGCGGTCGCCGTCGCGGACGAACGCCTCGCGTGGGACGGCGCGCATCGCGTCGAGCGTCGACTGTCGCGAGACGTCCCGCCGCTCGGCGAGCCGGCCGACGAGCCTGTCGCGCCGCTCGGCGAAGTCGGACGTCACGGTTCGAGTATCGGTTCGCGTCGGCAAGAAGGTTCGCGTCGGGTCGCTCCGAGCGCAGTCCGCGACGACGCCAGACGTAGTCGGGGTCGTTACCAGGCGGACCAGGCGGTCGTGTTCTCGTCCCAGGCGTACACGCGCTTGACGTCTTTCGCGACGACAGTGTCGCCTTCGTGGTCGCGTTTCTTGAAGTCGTGGCTGACGGCGTCGTCGCGGACGGCGATGTTCTTGATCGTGAACTCGTCGTCGCCGAAGCTCTCGGTCTCGCCGACGGTGAACTCGAAGTCACCGGGGACGTACACTTTGAGGGAGCGCGTCTCGTCGTTCGAGCCGTCTCGCGGGTTCGCGGTGACGTTGACGGGGACGTTGTCGACTTCGCGCGTCCAGATCGTCTGGACGTCCTCGGCGGTCGCCTGCTGGCGGCGTTTCTGTTCGTCGAGTTCGAGGCTCGTGATGCGGACGGTCATGAGGGCTTCGGGCGTGTCGAGCACGAACTCCTCGCCGACGGCGAGGGTCTCCTCGGCGGGGACTTCGGCGCTCGAACTGAACGATTCGCCGTCCTGACTGACGACGACGTCGGTGTCGATCGTTCGTTCCTCCTCGATGCGGGTCTTGTGGGTGTGGTCGCACTCGGTGCAGCGGACGGTGTGCTGCGCGCCCGTCGCGGTGAGTACCTCGTGAACCGTCTGCGTCGCTGGCGCGCACGAGGGGCACGCGAGCGCGACGCGCTCGGCGGTATCGCTCATATCCGGGATACCGCGTCCAGCCCTAAAAGCCGTCCGAGTTGCGTTCGAGTCGATTCGAGTGGAACCGGTGTGACGTCGGGCAGCGGGTGTCTCGTGGGCGAACGCTTTTTGCCGCGGGCCGGGCAACGGAGCGGTATGACCGAGAACCCGCCGGCGGCGGCGGACGACGACGGCGAACGCGACCGGGTTGACGCGTCGACCGCCGGAGACCGCGAGGACTCCAGTACGGATGCGTCGACCGCCGGAGACCGAGAGGAGTCTAGCGTGGACGCGGCGGGCCGTGGGAGTGACGGGCCGTCGCCCGGCGTCCCCGACGATTCGAACCTGCCGAGTGACGACGAGGTTCCGGCGGACGTCCAGAAGTACGAGCGGTTCACGAAGATGGACGGTGCGCAGTACGAGCGCGTGAACGACTTCATCCGGGAGCGGACGTACGTGACGGCTCGCGAGTGGGCGATCGCGCGGTTGTGCGCCGACTTCCGGACGGAGACGGGCGTGGAGATGACGAAGATCGGTGAGAACCTCCCGGAGCTGGTGCCGTTCATGACGGACACGTACACGCCGCAGGCGGTGAATCAGGCGCGGGCGTCGTTCGAGGAGAAGGTCCGGAAGGCCGGTGCGACGTTCCTCTACGGTGCGATGTGTGATTTCTTCACGGCGGAGGAGTTGGACGACGTGATGTACGAGTCGACGGAGGTGGCGAAGTTCCTGCTTGAGGTCGAGGGCGTCGATCTCTCCGTCGAGGAGGAGTTGGACGCCGAGGAGCGGATCTCGTCGGTGATGCGGGAGGTCCGGCAGGCGAGCGAGGAGTTGCGCGACGAGTAGCAGTCGGTTACGTGGTGTTCGGGCGCTATTGCTGCGAGTATGCCGTGTCTTCGATGGGTCGAGAATCCGGGGAGAGCGTAATGGTGCGGTGCGTCGCGATCGGCCTCCACCCCCGTGATGGCCGACGGGACCGTCCACCGCGATACGTGCGTGGAATCGAGCCGCCCGTTGTGTCGGGTTGGCCTGCCTCTGCGTTCCGGCCGACGCGCCGTCGGCGGTGAACGCTATCCTACCGTGTGGGAGCGTCGTAGATAAAGGGGGAGAACCGTTTGGGACGGTTTCGGTGGGTATAGCGCTTCTTGCCCGGTTTCAAGCGGTGTTCGCTGGTTCTCTGCGGCCGGTTGAACGCCGGTTGGCGACGGGTCGGGAGCAGTTCCGAATCCACCCGGTCGAAACCGGTTTCGTCTTGCGATTCAAGGCCCGGTTGAGGTGCTTCTGGCGGGGGTATCTTCAGCGCGAAACGCGGATGGTGTAATATACCCAACCACTGTCCGACGGCTGTTGGGTTCCCAACCATTTCGCGTGGTAGTCGCGACGCGAACCCGTCACGTGGCTCGCGCGCGCCGACCGAGCTCTACTCCTCGCCGGGCGGGAAGAACAGCGACGGGTCGTCGTGCGTGAACGTCGCGACGTTCTCGGAGGCGAGGTCGCGGACGTGCGTCCGCATCTCGCCCTCGCGAGTCGCTCGCTCGATCATGTCCTGGGCGACCTCGTCGTCGCTGTCGTAGAACGCCGGGGCGATCACCGCGACGTCGCGGCCCGCGTCCTCGACGACGACGACCAGGAACACGATACCGGCCTCGACCGCGCGGAACACCGAACACGCGTCGAACGCGGCGTCCTGCGCCCTCACGAGCTCGGAGAGTTCGCGCGCGAGTTCCCCGGGGACGACGAGGTCGAGGCCGAACCGGTCGACGGTCGCGTGCTGGCCCGACACCGGCGCGATGTCGCCCGGGAACACCTCGACGACGTCCCAGCCGTCCTCGCGGTACTCTTCGACCGTCGCCTCCATGTCGGCGACGACCGCGTCCCAGTGGTCGAGGACGCCCTCGGGCGGCAGGTGTGCTTCGGGGTCGACGTCGACGTGGTCCTCGTTCATGCTCGACTCCGCGTGACCCCGCTCCAAGAGGGTTTTGGAAGCGAGCGCGCACCCCGTCGGCCGGAACCGCCAGATTCCACTCGCTCGACCGGCGAACGTATCCGTTCCGCCGGAGTTCGTGTGGAAACGTTTTTCACGAGTGGATGTGCCACGTGCGGATAGTGACTGATCTACTCTCCATCTCCGGCCTGCACACCCGGTTCGATACCGATCGAGGGACGGTTCGCGCGGTCGAGGACTTCGATCTGACCATCCCAGAGGGGAAGACGGTCGGGCTCGTCGGCGAGTCCGGCTCCGGGAAGTCCGTGACCGCGCTGTCGGCGATGGGGCTCGTCGACGACCCCGGATACGTCGCCGAGGGCGCGGTCGAGTTCCACGACCGCGACCTCGCCGCGCGGTTCGCCGAGGAGTACCCGAAGCAGGCGCCGAACTTCGTCGACGAGGGACGCGGCGTCGTCGACCTGACGCAGGCGCCGGAACCGGCGATGCGGTCGGTGCGCGGCGGCGAGATGAGCATGATCTTCCAGGACCCGATGACGTCGCTGAACCCGGCGGTGACCGTCGGCGAGCAGGTCGCGGAGAGCCTGCGCCTGCACCGGTACGGCGACCGGTCACCGGACACGTGGTGGAGCGCGGTCCGAGAGATACTCCCGAAGTTCAGCGGCGACGGGATGCGCGAGGAGGTCCTCGAGGACACCGTCGACATCCTCGAGGAGGTCGGTATCCCGGAGCCGACCGCTCGGCTCGACGAGTACCCCCACGAGTTCTCCGGCGGGATGCGACAGCGCGTCCTCATCGCGATCGCGCTCGCGTGCCAGCCCCAGCTCCTCGTCGCTGACGAGCCGACGACCGCGCTCGACGTCACCATCCAGGCGCAGATCCTCGATCTCATCAACGAGCTCCAGGCCGAGCGCGGCATGAGCGTCCTGTTCATCACGCACGACCTCGGCGTCGTCGCCGAGACCTGTGACCGCGTCGCGGTGATGTACGCGGGGAACGTCGTCGAGGAGGGCCCCGTGGAGGAGATCTTCGCGAACCCGTCGCATCCGTACACGTACGCGCTCCTGGAGTCCATCCCGCAGGAGGACAAGGAGCGGTTGACGCCGATCGAGGGGAACGTCCCGGACCTCATCGACATGGACGAGGGCTGCCACTTCGCGGACCGGTGTCCGTGGGCGCACGAGGCGTGCGTCGGCGAGGAGGTGCCGTACCGCCAGCACGGCGGCGCGGGCGTCGACCACGTCTCGAAGTGCGTGCTGGACGACTTCGACGAGGCGGAGTACGCGAGCGGCCGCGAGGGCATCCGGTCGACCGACGAGACCGCGGTCGGTGACCCGCTCGTGGAGGTCCGAGACCTGAAGAAGCACTTCTCGCGAGCGGACGACCTCCTCGACAAGTGGCTGTCGACGGAGCAACAGAGCGTGAAGGCGGTCGACGGCGTGAGCTTCGACATCCGCGAGGGCGAGACCCTCGGGCTCGTCGGCGAGTCCGGGTGCGGGAAGTCGACGACCGGGGAGACCATCCTTCGACTGCTGGAGCCGACGGACGGGAGCGTCGTGTTCGCGGGCGAGGACCTCGCGGACCTGTCGGGCCAGGACCTGCGCGCGAAGCGCCGGGACATGCAGATGATCTTCCAGGACCCGCTGTCGAGCCTGGACCCGCGGATGACGGTCGGGCAGATACTCATGGAGCCCCTGCAGATCCACGACCTGCCAGAGGAGCAGCCCGCGGAGGGGCAGAGTCGGCGCGAGCAGCGCCGCGAGCGCGTGATGGAGCTCATCGACGAGGTCGGGTTGTCCCGCGATCAGGTCGACCGGTATCCCCACGAGATGTCCGGCGGGCAGCGCCAGCGCGTCGGGATCGCGCGAGCGCTCGCGGTCGACCCGGACTTCATCGTGTGCGACGAGCCCGTGAGTGCGCTGGACGTGTCCGTGCAGGCCCAGATCCTGAACCTCCTGGAGGACCTCCAGGAGGAGTTCGGGTTGACGTTCCTGTTCATCGCGCACGACCTGAGCGTGGTTCGGCACGTCTCGGACCGCGTCGCGGTGATGTACCTCGGCGAGGTCGTGGAGGTCGCGGACACGCAGTCGCTGTTCGCGAACCCGAAGCATCCGTACACGCAGGCGTTGCTGTCGTCGATCCCGGTCCCGGACCCGACGGTGGATACGGACGACCGCGTCATCCTGGAGGGGGACGTGCCGAGCCCAATCGACCCGCCGTCGGGCTGTCACTTCCGGACGCGGTGCCCGCAGGTCATCCCGCCGGACGACGTCGACCTCCCGCAGGAGACGTACCGGGAGGTGATGAACGTCCGGCAGCGCATCGAGGACGAGGCGATCGACCTGGAGTTGGCGTGGAACATGGCCGAGGAGTCGGCGGCGGCGACGGACGGGGGGACGGCTGTCGATGAGGGCGGGTCGATGCCGACGTCCGTGGACGCGTTCGTGGACGCACTGTGGCGCGAGCTGTTCGACGACCCGTCGGTCGTCGGCGGGCGTTCGCGGGCGCTGCTGGACGAGGCGTTCGAGCAGTTGGCGCGCGAGGACTGGGAGGGGGCGGCTGCGACGCTCGCTGATCGGTTCGAGAGCGTCTGCGAGACGCGTAATCCGGTCCTACAGGACGACGAGCATCCCGCGTCGTGTCACCTCTACGAGCAGCCGGCGAACGCGGTCTCGGGGACGGCGGACGTGTCGTCGGTCGACGGCGACGACGCGTAGAGAGGACTACAGTCGTTGTAAATTTATAAGCGAATCGCGCTCGTCGGGGCCGTGCTTTCGCTATCAGGCGCCCGAATCCGGCGATAACGTATCACGAACGTTTATATACGTGGCCTTGGTGTCGTTGGGTATGGCAGATGGTGACAACGGTATGGAGAGACGCGACTTCCTAAAGACAGCCGGTGCGGCGACCGCGGCGGCGACGACCACCGCGACCGCCGGCTGTATCTCGAGTCTGACCGGCGGCAGCGGCGGTGGCTCGCTCGTGTACGCGCGCGGCGACCACCCCGAGAACTACGACCCCCAGCAGACGACGAGTGGCGAGGTCGCGAAGGTCACGAACCAGATATTCGACCAGCTCATCCAGTTCCAGCCCGGGAGCGGCGGCGCACTGAGCGACGGGCTCGCCAAGAGCGACGGCTGGTCGCTCAGCGGGACCACAGCGACGCTCGAACTCAAGGAGGACGTGACCTTCCACGACGGGAGCGACTTCACCGCGGCCGACGTGAAGGCGACCATCCGTCGGTTCACGGACGAGAACTACCAGTACTACCTCGGCACCGAGAACGCGTCCGGGTACGCCGGGTTCACGTTCGGGAACTGGGTGGACAGCATCGACGCGTCCAGCGAGTACACCGTCGAGTTCACGCTCACCCAGAAGTACGCGCCGTTCCTCCGGAACCTCGCGATGTTCGCGGCCGCGATCCTCTCGCAGGACCAGATCACGGGCCTCGACGACCAGACCGAACTCGGCACTGACCCGATCGGGACGGGGCCGTTCTCGTTCGAGGAACTCGACAACTCGAACCAGCGCGTACGTCTGGCGGCGAACGACGACTACTTCGGCGAGGGACCGAACGTCGGCGAGGTCATCTTCAAGACCATCGGGCAGAACTCCTCGCGTGCGCAGGACGTCGTGAACGGCGACTCGCACATCACGGACAACCTGGGCGCGGAGTCCTCGACGACCATCGAGGAGTCGGACACGGCCCAGATCAAGTCCAAGCCCGGCATCAACACGGGCTACATGGCGTTCAACATGGCTCGCAAGGAGGCGTTCCGCGACCGGCGCGTCCGTCGCGCCATCAGTCTCGCGGTGAACACTGAAGCGGTCGTGAACGACATCTATCAGGGCTTCGCCGTGCAGTCCAGTCAGCCGCTCCCGAAGGGCGTCATGGGCCGCAAGGACGACCTGAGTCCGTACGCGAACGACAAGGAGCAAGCCCAGTCGCTGCTGGAGGAGGCCGGTGCGGCGGACATGGAGTTCGAGCTCGCGACGTTCAGTAACCCGCGCGGGTACAACCCGAGCCCGATCCAGACCGCGAACCAGTTCAAGTCCGACCTGGAGGAGATCGGGCTGACGGTGAACATCAACCAGTTCTCGACGTTCTCCTCGTACCTCGACTACACGGACGCCGGGAACCACGACGCGTGTTTCCTCGGATGGTACACCGACAACGCCGACCCGGACAACTTCATGTACGTCCTGCTCGACCCGAAGGTCAGCATGGACGCGGTGCCCGAGGGGCAGGACTGGGTCAGCCGCAACAAGGATGGCTACAGTACGCTGAACGCCGCGAGCTGGGCGAACACGGAGTACATGCAGCTGGTGCGCGACGCGCAGTCGACGTACGACGAGGCGACGCGCAAGCAGAAGTACCGGAAGGCGAGTCAGCTCGCGCACGACGAGGCGCCGTGGGTGTTCATCGACTACGCGAAGACGATCCGCGCGATCAACGAGGCGGTCGTGTCGGACTCGTTCACCGTGAGCTCGGTCGGCGGTCCGCACCTCGGGCTCGTCGAGCTCGAGTAACGGCTCGTCGTCGCGACGAGTATCGGCTGCGGGTGGTGTCCGTCCCGACCGTCGCGGTCGGGGAGGCGTCGCCCGGGTCCGTTCGACCCGACGGTAGTCGTTCGAGTCAACTCGCGGAGTGTTTTCGCGTCGGGTAGTGGCTGGAAGAATCGGGTGACGGCGTCGGTCATCGCGTGTCGATGGCAAGTGTTTTATTGGGACAGTCTGTGTGACGAAGCAACACAGGAATGGTCTCGAAGCGATTCATCGTGAAGCGGCTGCTGTTGCTCGTGCCGGTGCTGTTCGGCGTGTCGACGTTCGTGTTCGCCATCCTCCATCTCTCGGGGGGTGACCCGGCACGTATCATCGCCGGCCAGCGAGCGTCGGAGGAGGTCGTCCGACAGGTCAGACAGGACCTCGGCTTGAACGACCCGATCCTCGTCCAGTACGGCCGGTTCCTCGTCGACGTCGTCCAGTTCGACTTCGGGAACTCGTACGCAATCTCGAAGGGGAACCCGGTCCGGGACGTGCTCGTCGCTCGCCTCCCCGTGACCATCGAGCTCGCGCTCTACGGGCAGTTCATCGGGCTCGCGCTCGGGCTCCCGTTAGGTATCCTCTCCGCGATCAAGCAGGACTCGTTGCTCGACCACACGACGCGCATCGGCGCGCTCGCCGGCATCTCCGTGCCGATCTACTGGTCGGGGCCGCTGCTCATCCTGTTCTTCTCCGGGTTCCTCGGGCTGTTCCCGGCCGCGGGCCGTATCGGGTCGACGATCTTCCTCGACAACTCGTGGACGCTCATGGGCGTCGAACTCCCGTTGACGGGGATGGTCACCGTCGACACGCTCCTGCTCGGACGCCCGGTCGCGTGGCTGTCGGCGGTCTCGCACCTGTTCCTGCCAGCGGTCACGATCGGCGTGTACTCGATGGCGCTCGTCTCCCGGATGATGCGGTCGTCGATGCTCGAGGTCATCAGGCAGGACTACATGCGGACCGCTCGCGCGAAAGGCCAGGGCGCGAAGATCACCGTCATGAAGCACGGGTTCCGGAACGCGATGATTCCCGTCATCACGGTCGTCGGCATCCAGTTCGGGACGTTGCTCGGCGGTGCGGTCCTCACGGAGACCGTGTTCGGGATCGGCGGAATCGGGACGCTCATCGTGAGCGCGATCAACGCGACGGACTACCCGGTCGTCCAGGGCGCGGTCCTGACGTTCGCGCTCCTGTTCACGCTCGTGAACCTCGGCGTGGACATCACGTACAGCTACCTCGACCCCAGAATCCAACAGTAACATGAGTACCGAAACCACCGACGTCGGCGCGGAACGCGAGGAACGCGGCCGCCTCCAGCGGCTCTTGAACTCGCCGTTCCTCTCGGATCTGCTCTCGAATCGCCTCGCGCTCATCGGAATCGGCATCATCCTCGCGATGCTGCTGATAGCGCTCTACGCCAGGGTGTTCTACGACCTCGGCGCGCTCGAGTCCTCGCGGCTCGGCGGGTCGTTCCCGAGCCGGACGGCGCCCGGCTGGGCCGGTGGCCCTGGCGCGGCGAACGAGCAGTTGTTCGGGACGGATCAGGCGGCGCGGGACATCTTCCGCCGGACGATGTACGGGGCGTGGATCGCGATGAAGTTCGGGACGATCACGGTCGGTATCTCGACGGTGCTCGGCGTGACTCTCGGCATCATCGCGGCGTACTACGGGAACGTGACGGACAACGTCATCATGCGGACGATGGACGTCCTGTTGGCGTTCCCGTCGCTCCTGCTGGCGCTCGCGCTCGTCGCGATATTCGGCGCTGGCCTCTGGAAGGCCGTGATCGCGTTGACGCTCGTGTACACGCCGCGGTTCGCGCGCGTCGTCCGCGGTGCGGCGCTGAAGGTCCTGGAGGACGAGTACATCGACGCGACCGAGGCGCTGGGTGCGAAGGACCCTCGTATCCTGTTCCGACACATCATGCCGAACACGCTCGCGCCCATCACCGTGCAGTCGACGCTGAACTTCGGGCTCGCGATCATCGACATCGCCGCGCTCTCGTTCCTCGGGTTCGGTGCGCCGCCGGGGTCGCCGTCGTGGGGGAAGATGCTCGCGAACGGCGTGGAGTTCGGCCTCCAGTCCGGACGCTGGTGGATGTCGTTCTTCCCCGGGCTGTTCCTCGCGTTGACCGTCCTCGGATTCAACCTTCTGGGTGACGGGATGCGGGACGCGCTCGACCCGCGGATGCAGGACGCGGTCGACTGATCGCGATGGACGCGGAGGCCACGCTCGGGGAGCGCGTTCGAGCGTACGCGTGGCCGCGGCTGCGACTCGTCGGCGGGGCGTTCGCGGTCGGCGTGCTCGTCGGCGGTCTGTTGCTCGGCGCGCTCGTCGTCGCGGGTGGCTGGACGGTCGTCGGTGCGTCCCAGTTCGCGTTCGCGCTCGGCACGCTCGCGTTCGGCCTCGGCCTGCTGGGGTGGTCGGGGTCGGCGATGGCCGGTCGTGGGTTCGAGAACATGCAGGCGCACCTGGACACGAACACGAACTGGACCGAGGCGGATTCGCGCCGTGCGATGGCGCGCATCGGCGGGTTCGGCGGTGGTGCGATGGTCGCGACGGGCGTCGTGGAAGTGCTTGCGCTCGGCGTGTGAACGCCCGTCGCGTCGCGGATTATTCTTCGACGTTCTCGCCGATGGCGCCGGCGGGGAACGCGTCGTCGGCGTCGGGGCCGCCGGCGTCGCGGCTGGCGTCGTACGCGAGGTGGCCGCGCAGGTAGACGCGCTCGGGGAACACGCCCCGCCAGCCCGCGAACGGCGTCCACCCGCACTTCGAGTGGAGCGCGTCGCCGTCGATGGTGGCGGGGTCGTCGAGGTCGACGAGCACGAGGTCCGCGTCCATCCCCGCCGCCACGCGCCCCTTCCGCGGGAGGTCGAAGACGTCGGCGGGATTCGCGCTGACGAGGTCGCGGACGCGCTCCAGCGGGAGTCGCCCCGTGCGCGCTTCCTCGAGGAGCAGCGGGAGCATGGTCTCGACGCCGGGGACGCCGCTGGGGGCGTCGGCGAGCGTCGCCTCCTTCTCGGCGACGGTGTGGGGCGCGTGGTCGGTCGCGACGAGGTCGACGGTACCGTCGGCGACGCGCTCGTAGACGGCCTCGCGGCGGTCCTCGCTCCGGAGTGGCGGGTTCATGCGGCCGTACGTGCCGAGCGGGTCCCCGGGCTCGCGGGACTCGGGTCGGCCGGGCGCGTCGTCGCCGGTGAGGTCCGCGCGGGAGAGCAGGAGGTGGTGCGGGCTGACCTCGCAGGTCGCGCCCGCGGCCGCGGCGGCGTCGACGCCCTCGGGCGTCGAGGTGTGCGCGATGTGGAGCGCGGCGTCGGCGTCCGCGGCGACGTCGCACGCGCGCTCGACCGCGGCCGCCTCAGCGTCGGCCGTCCGGTACGCGCTCCAGGCGTCCGCGTTCGCCGCGCGACCCTCGCCGTCGCCCGCGTCGTCGAGTGCGGTCTCGTCGAACAGCGTCGCGTCCTCGGCGTGCACGGTCACGGTGACGTCGGCGTCGCCGGCCTTCGCGACCGCGTCCGCGAACAGCTCGGCGTCGATCCCCATGTTGCCCGTGGAGTCCGCGAGGAACACCTCGCCGAGCGCGAACAGGTCGCGGTCGAGCAGGGTCTCGGGGTCCCAGTCCTCGGTGACGCCGCCGTTGATCCCCCAGTCGACGTGCGAGTCCGCGGCGAACGCGGCCTTCTCGTCGAACGCGGTTCCGGAGGTCGTCGGCGGACTGGTGTTTGGCTGGTCGACGACGGTCGTGACGCCGCCCGCGACCGCGGACCGCGACCCGGTCTCCCACGTCTCCTTGTGACCGTAGCCGGGCTGGCGGAAGTGCACGTGCGCGTCGATCGCGCCCGGGAGCAGGTGCTTGCCCGTGGCGTCCACGACCGATTCGTCGTCGCTGGTCGTCGACTCGCCGCCGTCCAGGTCGCCGACCGCGGCGATCTCGCCGTCTTCGACGCGGACGTCCACCGTCTCGCCGTCCGCGAGCGTCGCGTTCCGGAAGAGCATACGCAGGGGTCCGCCAGCGAGCGCCCTGAAGCCTCCGGTCCGGGAGCGCGTCGATGCAGCGAGCGCCTACGCGTCGACGACGGCCGTCACGTCGACGACCTCGCGGTCGCGGTCGCCGACGAGCGCGTCCTCCAGGGCCGCCCGGACGCGGTCTGGGTCGCTCGGTCCGCCTGCGTTCGCGACGCTCCCGACGCTCGCGGGGTCGAAGGGGACGTCGAGCGCGCGGTAGACGGGGGCGAGGACGCCGGCGAGGTCGTCGCGGTTCGCGACGACGAGCACGCCGCTCGTGATGGCGGCGCCCTGCGTGACGCGCTGGGCGAGTCCCGCGAGCTTGCCGCCCGCGGTCGTTCGCAGGGAGTGCTGGCCGGGGCAGAACGACTCCGGTGGTTCGCCCTCGCTGGCGTCGACGCCGAGGCCGGCGAGCGCACCGCGGACGTCGCGGGTGAGGGCGTCGTAGCGCTCGTCGAGGCCGCCGCGGACGCCGTCGACGGGCGTGATTCGGGCGAACGCGAGCGTGGTCTCGCCGTCGTACGCGACCGCGCGCCCGCCGACGCTCCGCTCGACTGGCTCGTAGCCGTGCTCGCGCGCCGCGGCCGCCGCGGCGCCGTAGCCGTCGCTGCGGGTGTCGCGGCGGCCGAACGCGACGATGCGCGCCGGCGCCCACACGCGAACCGCGGGCTGGCCGGTCTCGGCGACGCGGTCCCGGAGCTGTCCGGTGGCCGCGCCGTCAGCGAGCGCGTCGTCGAGGCGACCGCGGACGACGAGCGTCGGCGAGTCCGCTTCCATACGACAGCGGTCGGACCGCGCCGGTTTAGGCCCGTCGCCCCCAAGCCGCGACCGAATGAGCGCCGAGGACGGGACGGATACGACGGACGGGCGGACCGCCGAAGCCGAGAACCCCGGAGTGTCGGTGAACGAGGACGGCGTCGTGACCCTCCCGGCGAGCGTGCTGGAACGCTACCGGCGGTACACGCTGTACAACTCGCCGTACGCCGCGCACGACCACGGGTGCGCCGTCGACTGCTACCCGATGGACGGGACCGCGCCGAGCCCCGTCAGCGGCGAGGTCGTCGCGACCGAGACCGTACGCGCACCACCGAAGCCGTACGCGCCCGCCCAGGACCACCTCGTCGTCGTCGACTGCGGGCCGGTCGTCGCCCGCATCATGCACGTCGAGCCGACGGTCGCGGTCGGCGAGACGGTCCGCGTCGGGGACTCCCTCGGCGACCTCGTCCGCGCGGGGTTCTTCGCGCGCTGGGTCCCGAACCACCTCCACGTCGGGTTCCGTCGGCACGACCAGGACCACCTTCGCGCGAGCGGCTCGCTCCCGCTCGACGTCGGCGTCGACCCGGTCCCGCTGGAGTGGGACGGCTCCGGGACCGTCGTCGACGCCGCGGACTCGTACGCGCTGCTGGACGCACCCGACTCCGGCGACATCGAACCCGGCTCGTTCGCCGGGGTCGCCGCCGACGTCGACGGCGAGCGCGTCGTGCTCGACGGCGGGTTCCAGCACTACGACGCCGGCGGCGTCCATCCCGCCACCGGCGCCGACGGAGACAGGGCCGCCGAGGCGACCGGGCCCGTCGACCTGCTCGGCGAGCACGTCGGCGACGCCGTCGCGAGCCGCGGGAGCGCGAACGACGTCACCTGGCGGCCCGTGACCGTCCGCGCGAACGACCAGCCCGTCCACGGCATCTCCCTGTTCTGCGGCCAGCGCGGCGACTACGCGGTCAAACTCGTCGGCGAGAACCTCGATTTCGCGGTCGGCGAGCGCATCGACGTCGACCTCGAGCCGACCGATCGCTGACGAGGAGCGAGGGGTGACCCGCTCGCCGGCTCGCTCCCCCTCGTCGACGGAGGGTTCCTCGCTGAGGTTGGGTCGCCGGCGGCGTCAGTCGGCGACGCCGAGTTGACGCATCGCGCGGAGGAAGTCCGCGACGATCCACGCCTCCGCTATCTTCGAGCCCTCGAACCGGTACATGGCGATGGCCTCGGTCTCTATCGGCTCGCCGGTGGCGGGGATGCCGCGGAACTCGCCTTGCTGCGTGCCGGTCATCGTGTACCGGATCACGGCTCGGTCGTCGGTCGCGACGACGTCCGCGGGCTCCTTTTGCATGTCCGGGACGGCGTCGCGCATGTGCTCGAGGGCGCGCTCGAACGACTGGAGCGTGTGCGTCTCCGCCTCGCCGAAGTTCGTGTGGACCCGGTAGTCGTCCGCGAGGACGCTCTCGTCTACCTCGCCGTGGTTCCAGACGCGGTCGAAGTGCTCGCGAGCGATTCGCTCGGTCTCTGTGGCTGTGGTGGTGGACATCGGTGTGGCTCCGGGCGTCCGCGACGCCGCAGCGTCGTCGAGCCACGTAGTCGGCTGAGGACTGACCCATCCGAGATACGCCCAGTAGAGTGTTAAGCGTTAGCACGCGCCGATGCGGCACCGGTCTTACTCGTGCGCCCCGACCGCGGGCGTCACCGACGCCAGATGCGACTCACTCGCCGTCCGCCGCGTCGTTCCCTGCCGCGTCGTCGTCCCCGGCCTCGTTCTCCGCCGACTCGTCCTCGCGGTCGAGGTGCCGGAACCCGTCGAGGATGACCTGTTTCGCGGTGGCGCCGCGGGTCGTCCAGTGGTGCGCGTAGTCGAGCATGTCGTCGTAGATGTCGGGCTTGCACCCCGCGGCCTTCGGGTGCCCGCCGCCGTTGACCTGGCCGGCGACCTCGTGACAGCGCTCGAACTCGTCCGTGCCGCGGATGCTCGCCGAACCGGCGGGTTTGACGACGACGCTCGCGTCCGCGCCCTGCTCGCGGAACGCCTCCGCGACCTCGTTCTGCGAGCACCGGCCGTACGTCACGCCGACCGTCCACCCGTTGACCTCCCGTATCTCGCCGCGGTCCACGGCCTTCTCGATGAGCGCCTCCTTCTCCACGCGACGCTCCGCGAGCAGTTCCCGAGCGTCCGCGGGCAGGTCCGCGCCGCCCTCGCGGATTATCTCGATGTACTCCTCGGGGTCCACCCAGTACGCGAGGTCCGCGAGGTCGTCGCTCCGCTCGTCCTCGCGCAGCCAGAGGTCGTGGTCGCGCGTGACGGCGGCCAGGTCGACGTACTGCTCGTCGAACGCGTGGTCGAGGCTGCGGACGGTGACGTCCGCGGTGCACTCCTCGTCGCTGTCGCCGACGACCAGGTCCACGCCCGCCTCGCGGACCTTCGCTGCGACGTCGTCGTCCCACTGGTGGTGGTCGAACCACCTGACGGAGTCCGCGGTCTCGACGAGCGCGTCGAGTTCCTCGTCGACGTACTCGTAGCGGTCCGGGCAGAGGTCGCAGACGAACACGTCCAGCCCCGGCTCGCCGTGCTCCGCCACGAGCTCCATGCCGTCCTCGAGGTCGTGCGGGCCCGCCGGCACCAGGCCGGCGTCACCGTACGCCTCCCGCAGCAGCGCGACACACGCCAGGCCGTCCGCGTCCGGGTCCGCGACCACCGCGACCGACTGGCCCGCCAGGGCCTCGGCGGCCTCGCGCTCCCGTCGCTCCTCGTCGACCTCGTCCGGCACGAAAAAGCCCGTGCCAGGGAGTACCGACTTCCGCGCGAGCGACATATCGTCCTGCTCGATGAGGGACTCGTCCATACCCCGAGGACGCGAGCACACGGCAAGTAGCCGGCGGTTCGGGGTTGGAGCCACCACGCTCCCCCGCGACCGCCAGTCTCGCTACTCCTCCTGGAGCTGCCGTACCGTCAACACGGGCCTGTCGCACGTGCGGACGACGCGCTCGGCGACGCTCCCGATGAGGAACCGGTTCTCGCCGTGGCGACCGCGCGTCCCGCTGGCGACGACGTCCGCGTCCACCTCGCGAGCGTACGCCGTGATCTCCGCCGCCGGACGGCCCTCGCGGACCGCGGTCGTGACGTCGACGTTCGCGCGCTCCGCGACCGCCGACAACGCATCTTCGCCGTCCGCTTCGAGCGCACTCCGCAGTTCGTCGCGCACCGACTCCGGCGAGGACTCCACCTCGGAGGCGTCGACGACGTACAGCGCGTGCACGGTCGCGTCGAACCGCTCCGCGAAGTCGAGCGACACGTCGACCGCACGCTGTACGCTCTCGGAGCCGTCCGTCGCGACGACGACCGAATCGAACATACCCGATGGAACGACCGGCCGTGGCTTAAACCCACCCGACGTGTCACGGCGACCGACGCCCACTCGCAGCCGACCGCTCGCGACCCGAACGCACGCACCTTTTTGGTTCCCGGCGTCGCACTGCCCGCTATGAGTACGCCCGCGCCAGCCGAGGCGCTCGAGGTCGACACCGTCCTCGTCCCCGTCGACGGCAGCGACGAGTCCGTGAACGCCGTCGAGTACGCCGTCACCATCGCCGACGAGTACGACGCCAGCGTGTACGCCGTGTACGTCGTCGGCCAGGACGTCGTGCGCGCCGTCGAGGAAGGAGCGGTCGAAGCGGACGACGTCTCCAGCGACAACCAGTCGTTCATGGACGACGTCGCACCGATCGCCGCCGAGCACGACGTCGAACTCCGGCACTCGACCGCGTACGGCTTCTCGACCACGCGCAAGACCCAGCACCCCGGGAGCGTCGTCCTCGACACCGCCGACGAGGTCGACGCCGACTTCCTCGTCGTCCCCCGCGAACCCATGGGCGAAGGCGGCGACGTCCTCGCGAAAGCCGCCGAATACGTCCTCCTGTACGCCAGCCAACCGCTCCTCTCCGTGTAGCCGACCCCAAAACCGCCGGCCTGGAGGCCGCCGGATGCTACCTCAGTCCGCGAGGCGCAGACTCATCTCGAGTTCGAAGCTCTCGCTCCCGCACGTCTCGAAGCCGACGTCGCGGTAGAGCGAGACCGCGGCGGTGTTCCAGCGTTCGACCGTGAGCCACACGCGGTCGACGCCCTCGCGGGCGCCGTGCCCGAGGAGCGTCACGAGCAGTTCACGGCCGATACCGGCGCGCTGGTACTGCTGGAGCACGAAGATGGCGAGTTCGTACGCGTGCTCGCCGGGTTCGCCGTGGGCTTCGTCCGGGACGAGCGTCGCGTGCCCGGCGACGTCGTCGCCGTGGAACGCCGCGACGTTGATGCCGTCATCGAAGATCGCGTCCAGCCAGTCGTACACGCGCTCCTCGCCAGCCGGCGGAATCCCCTGCGCGCGGTCGGCGGGGTCGAACTCGACGTACATCTCCGCGACCGCGTCCAGGTCCGATTCGTCGATACCGTCGATACGGATCTCGCGGTCCTCCCGGTCCGCGAACGACCGCGGTGGCGTCGGGAACCCGCTCGCCGCGTCGTCGGGGAACGAACGGTTCCCGGTCATCGGACGAGTCGAACGGACGTCGTGGCGTTCAGGAGCACGAACTCGGTGACGGGGCCGAGTCGTATCTTCCCCATCGGGCTCTCGGTGCCGCCGCCGATCGCGAGCTCGTCGAACCCCTCGCGTTCGGCGGTGTCGACCAGCGACGCACCCGGGTCGCCTTCGAGGACGCGCACGTCCACGTCGAGTCCGTGCCGTTCGGCGACCGCACGCGCGTCGTCGGCGACCGCGTCCGGTGACTGCTCCATGTCGTCCTTCTCGATGACCGCGATGGTGAGGTCGTCGCCGGCCTCGGCAGCGCGCTCGACCGTCGACTCGAGCGCCCGCATCGACTCCTCGCCGCCGGCCACTCCCAGCAGTACTCGCATACCCGCACCCACCCGCGGAGACGTCAAAGTGGTTTCGCCGACGACCGACGATTCCGGACGTGCGTCGACCGTCGAGAGCGCGACGGCGTTCGGCCGTCGAGACGCTCAGGACCGTTCGGGCGTCGGGAGGTCAACCTCCTCGCCGTCGGCGTACACGGTCGGGTCCCGGATGACGCCGTCGGAGTGGATGGGCGCGTCGGTGTCGCCGCCGATGCCGGCGTTGTCGCCGATGGCGATGTGGACCGTTCCCGCGGCCTTCTCGTCGAGGAGGACGGAGCCGACGAGGTCCGTGACGGCGACGTTCGTCCCGATACCGAGCTCCGCGAGGTTGTACACGACGTCGCCCGCGTCCGCGGCGAGCTCCGCGAACTGCTCGGCGATACGGTCGTCCTCGATGTCCGTCACCTGGCCGTCCGCGACGTCGAACGCGAGCGTCTGGTCGTCGTCGAGGCGCTCGTACGGCATCATCGTCCCGTCGACGACGAACCGGCCGTTCGCGGTCTCGGGCGCGACGAACACCTCGCCGGCGGGGAGGTTCGAGAAGTCGCCGTCCTCGTGGACCATCCCGGTGTCCGCGCGCCAGTCGCGGTCGCCCGCCTCGAACGTGATGTCGGTGCCGAGGTCGGTCGTCACCCGGACCTCCTCGGCGTCGGCGACCTGCGCGAGGACGTCCTCGCAGCCCGCCGCGATCCGCTCGTAGTCCGCGTCCAGCCCGGTCGTGAACACGTCCTCGGTGATACCGGGGAGGGTCGCGCCGCGCGCGCCGGCGTCGGTCGCCGCGGAGCGCGCTCGCGTGTGACTCAGGCTCTTCGACGTCGGCGCCAGGAACACGTCCGCCGCCGCCATCGCCGCCGCGACCGCTTCCGGCGGCTCCTCGCCGTGGTTCTCGCCCGGCGGATACTGGAGGACGGTCGCGTCGTCGGTCGCCGCGAGCGCCGCCTCGTACAGCGCCTCGCCGATGGGACGGCGCTCGTCGTCGGTCACGACGACCACGCTCTCGTCCTCGCGCACGTCCATGCACTGCTCGATGGCGGTCCGCGCCGGTACCGAAAGGTCGCTCATGGCGCGCACTCCGAACGGAACCGGATTAGGTCTTGCCGTCTGGGCGTCCCGCGGCGCGCGTGACGAGACGGCCAGCCGGCGCCGGCGAGGCCGGCGTCGAGTCCGACGGACCCGGCCCGGTCAGACGAGCGTGGACGCGAGCATCGCGAACAGGCCGACGACCCCGAGGACGGCGCCGTCGGTCTGCACGTAGCTGAGCGCGGACCGACGGCCGCCGACCGCGAACAGGCGCGCGGGCCGCTCGCTGTACTCCGCGGGCGGACGGACGGCGTTCACGCCGCCGACGAACAGCACGAGCCCGGCGACGAAGGTGGCGGCTGCGAGCACGTTGAATCATCCCACATAAGCATAGATGATAAAAAGCATCCTTGTGAAAGTAAGTTCGTTCGGGGTGCAGTTCGTCGAGCGGACGCGCCCGGACCGACCACAGAAGAGTACTCGGCCCCGAGTCATCTTTCGAGCGTTCTCGGCGTCGTCGCGTCCGCACTCGGAACTATTAGGACGGTGGGCGGCGCAGCCTCGCGCATGATACAGGTCGCGGTCAACGGGTACGGAACGATCGGCAAGCGCGTCGCGGACGCCGTCCGCGCACAACCCGACATGGCGGTCGTCGGCGTCGCGAAGACACGCCCGAACTTCGAGGCGGAGACCGCCGTCGAGAAGGGCTACCCGCTGTACGCCGCCATCGAGGACCGCATCGAGCGGTTCGACGACGCCGGCATCGACCTCGCCGGGACCGTCGACGAGCTCGTCGCCGAAGCGGACGTCGTCGTCGACGCGTGCCCGAGCGGTATCGGCGCGGACAACGTCGCGATGTACCGCGAGCACGACACGCCCGCGCTCCTCCAGGGCGGCGAGGACGCCGACGCCGCCGACGCGAGCTTCAACGCACGCTCGAACTACGACACCGTCGAAGGCCTCGACGTCGTCCGCGTCGTCTCCTGTAACACCACCGGCCTCAGTCGCCTCATCAAGCCGCTCGAAGAGGCCTACGGCGTGGAGAAGGTGCGCGCGACGCTCGTCCGCCGCGGCGGCGACCCCGCCCAGACCGGGCGCGGCCCCATCAACGACATCCTCCCGAACCCCGTGGGGCTCCCGAGCCATCACGGCCCAGACGTCGAGACCATCTTCCCTGACCTCGACATCGACACGCTCGGCCTCAAGGTCCCCGCGACGCTCATGCACATGCACTCGATCAACGTCACTCTGGAGGACCGCCCGAGCGCGGGCGCCGTCCGCGACCTCCTCGACGGCGAGTCGCGGACGTTCGTCATCCCCGAGCACCTCGACCTCGACGGCGCCGGCGCCATCAAGGAGTACGCGATGGACTCCGGCCGGCCGCGCGCGGACGTCTGGGAGAACTGCATCTGGGGCGAGTCCATCACGATGGAGGACGACGACCTCTACCTGTTCCAGGCCATCCACCAGGAGTCCGACGTCGTCCCGGAGAACGTCGACGCCATCCGCGCCGTCCTCGGGACCGAGGACCAGACGTCGAGCATCGAGACGACGAACGACGCGATGGGCATGGGCCTCTAGACGACCCGCCGCTGGCGTCCTCGAACGTCCGGTCCATGCCACGGATTCCCGCGGACAGAAGGCTTTTGAGTACGCTGACGTTACTGGTAGCCATGCGGCGTGACGACAACGACGAGCCGTTCGACGACTTCTTCAAGGAGATAGAGCGGATGATGAACGACATGATGGGGGACGGCTCGGACGTGCACTTCGACGGCGGGGACGCCGGGTTCGGTGCCGACACGCACGTCGACGTCCACGAGACCGACGACGAGATCCGAGTCGTCGGCGACCTTCCCGGGGTGGAGAAGGAGGACATCAAGCTCGAGTGCGACGGCGAGACGCTCACCATCGGCGCGCACACCGAGCACCGACAGTACGACGAGCGCGTGTCGCTCCCGGTACGCGTCGACGAGCACTCCGCCACCGCGACGTACAACAACGGCGTCCTCGAGGTCGTCTTCGAGCAGGCCGACTCCTCGGCCGGTATCGACCTCGAGTAACGACCGACTACGGCCGTTTCTGGAGCGCGACTCACCGGTTCGAGACGTTTCGCGTTCGCGAGCGTCGATGATGCCGGGACGCGTCGCGGTCGCGGACCCGGTCGCCGCGAGCGTTCTTCTCACGCCCGGTCGCCGCGGGCGGTGCGTTCGACGAGGGCCGCGAGCCGGTCGTAGAACCCGGGTTCGTACTTCGCGGCGGCGTCGACGGTCGGGCGGGCGTTCGTCTCGTTGACGACGGCGCGCTCGGGCGTGACGAGGAGGTCGACGCCGAGGAGGTCGACGTCGAGGACGTCCGCGACGCGTTCGGCGAGCCGTCGGTACTCGGGGTCGAGGTCGACGCCGGTCGCCTCGGCGCCGCGATGGACGTTGTGCTTCCAGCGCCCGCGAGCGCGTTCCCGGTCGGGGAGCGAGCGCTCGACGGCACCGACGTACTCGCCGTCGAGGACCATGACGCGGTAGTCGGTCGCGTCCGCGAGGTACTCCTGGACGAGGAACGCCTTGTCGCCGGTCGCACGGTAGTCGTGGACGAGGTCGAGGTAGTCGGTGACGCCGAGGAACGAGTCCGCGTCGCCGAGTTTCGCGACGCCGACGCCGCGCGTGGTCGAGTTCGGTTTCACGACCACGGGCGGGTCGAAGCGCTCGTACGCGTCGACGAGCGCGGCCTCGCCCACGGGATTGGAGACCATGGTCGTCTCGGGGACGGGGAGCCCTTCGCGGGCGAGCGTCGCGAGCACGCCGGCCTTGTTCCGCGACGCGAGCACGGCGTCGCGACCGTTCACCCACGGGACGGCGAGCAGCGCGTCGGCGACCGCACCCTCCATGAGCCGTCCGGGGTAGACGAACCCGGCGTCGAACGCGTCGAGCGGGACGTCGACGCCCGCGATACCGCCGTCGCCGGTCAGGTCCACGGTACGCTCGCTGACCGGGACGTGCTCGACGCGGATGCCGCGCTCGCGTAGCGGCTCGCGGATGCGTTCGAACGTCTCCTGGCGGTTCGCCACGGCGAGCCGGAGCATGCCCGCTGGTTCGGGCGGCGTGCTACAAAAGCCCGCGGTCGGGGACGGAACTGCCGGCGTCAGACGGTGGACGAACACGGGACGGCCGCCGCGAACGACGACGGCGAGCGCTCGCGCTCAGCGTTCGAGGCGCGTGCGACGCGAGAACTCGGGGCGTCGCTCAGGAGATGAGGAGCTCTTCGCCGCGTTCGACGTCGATGCGGCACGGCGGGCTGATCTTGTTGTACGCGCGCCGGAACGCCTCCTTGCCGGCCTCGGCCTGGTCCACGTCGCAGTACAGCGTGAACAGCCGCTCGCCGTCCTGGATGCGCGCCGCGGTCCCGACGACCTTCCCGAACGCCTGACGCATCCCGTCGGAGACGCGGTCCGCACCCGCGCCCGTCGCCTGCTTGTTCTCCCGGATCACGTGATGCGGGAACTTCCGCAGGATCATCTTGTAGTTCCCCTCGCCCTGCGTCTTGATCATGTGACGGTTCGCCGACAGGCGCGCCGCCTCCAGGCTACCGTGGCGGATCTGGAGCTCCTCGTCCACGCGCAGACTGATCTGGACGTCGTAGTCGTCGGCGTCGCTCTCCGCGTCGCCCATCTTGTGCTGTGCGATCTTCGACCCAGGGATGCCCGTGATGTACTCGCGCCGCGTGTACGGCGGCTTCGAGATCTCCCGGTACATCGACGCCGGCTTGTCGCTCATGGTTATTACGGCAATGTCCGCCGAGCGCGCAGTTAAGCGCTTCGAAGCGGACCGCCTACGTCGCCCCGCTCGCGTGGCGGGTGGATACCTGGGTCGTGAGACGTGCGAGCGAGTGACTCGGCGAGGGTCGAGAGAGCATCCGAGGAGGGAGTTCGCGGGACGAGCCGCGGGAGCGTTCGGGACGGTGTCGCGTCTTCCGGCCGTACGCGAGTCGTTCCCGATGGTCCGTGGCAGGTGCGCCGGCCCGGGTGTGGGGTCGGGTGCGCCAATCCGCGCGTGGTGACGGATGCGGCGGTCGGCGGTGGAGCGTCGGGTGGGGCGTCGTCAGGCGGTGACGGCGTACGTGCCGTCGTCGCTGGCGACGTGCCCGGCGCTCGTGAGGCTGTTGAGGACGCTCAGGAGGTCGATCTTCTTCATGTCGAGGCACTCTTGTAGGTCCTCGACGGTCGCGGCCTCGGTGACGTCGAGGTACAGGTAGACGAGCTTCGCGCGCGGCGAGGCGATGGTCTCGGGGAGCGTCTCGGGTTTCGCGATGGCGGCGGACTGTTGGATGCTCATGACGATTGAACGGTCGACGACATCGAATATAAGCCTATGCCTGAGAGTGTTCAATCTCCTAGAATGGCATTATATGGATAGACAGTGCATTGCACATTGCTCGTAGTATGAGGTACACTCTCGTGGGGTCGAGATGGTATCTGCTCGGCGTCGATGGCGGCGCTTCAGAATCGTGGATGACGGCCGTGCAGCCACTCACGGCCGCCTAGCATGAGTTGCGCGTGCTCACAGAGACGGCGTGGAACGCCATCCCGACGATACCGACGCGGCCTGTTGCCGCGACTGATACTTGTGGACATAAGTCTATAAGTATACCGGCGAAGACAACATCTAGAAGCTATTGAGCCCAGAGACCACGTTTCGTGGTCTTATAGAGCATTTTCACCAAGTTTCCTCGTTTTCTGTAGTCCGCTGTGGGGTTGAGTCGGACGAACGTCGACCACGGCGACGACCGTCGGTCGGGAGACCGGTGCGTTCTCGTGCCGGGCAGCCCTCGATGCGGTATGGTCGACGACGACGAGACGGAGTACGCGAGTTGGGGCGAGGCGGAGTCGACGGCCAGTGACGCAGTGGACGGGAACGGCGTCGACGACGGGCCGGACGGGTTCGAGATGGCGCGCGAGGAGCGGGAGTCGATGTACCCGATGACGGGGTACGCGCTCGTCCGCATCGAGTACCAGGAGCCGCCGGGGGAGGCGCTGACCGAGGTCGCGCACTACGGGCGGCTCGGCGACGTCGAGCTCCCGGACCCGGCGCCGATGGCGGCGTACGTCGTGTACGACGCCGAGGGGAACGCGTACCGGCGCGCGGACGTCGAAGCCGCCCGGGAGTGACGACGCGGCGACCCCCTGGTTTCTCGTCGAGACCGACAGCCGACGGGCTAGCTGGCGTGCAGTCGAAACGAAGCTACGAGGTGCGGAGCGCGTCGCGACGCCGCGCGCGACGGATCGAAAACTGCGGACGCTATCGTGGTCTCGTCCAGAACTTGAAGATATCGGTCTCGGTAGCGTGCTCGTCGACCGCCGCGCCGGTCAGTGCCCCTGGCAGCCCACACGGGCACCCCGGAGCAGTCGTGCGGTTGAACGAAATGAACCCCGTCGAACGGCCGCGAACCACCCCGAACGGCGTCGCCCGTTGAAGGGCCGCGAGCGGCACGGGTCGACCACGATGAAGGTCGAACGCGTCGCGCTCGTCGTCGTCGCTGCCGTGCTCGTGCTCGCGGGCGCGGCGACGGCGGGCGTCACACCGCTGGCTGCCGGCACCGTCGAATCGCTCTTCGAGTTGACGCTGTGGACGACCGCCGCGCTCTTCGCGGGGACTGCCGTCGTCTGGTTCGCGCTCGCGTACGTCGTCGGCGCGGGGTACGAGTCCCCGCCCGCGGAGCACGACGGCGACGACGTCCAAGTGCGGATCCTCACCATCGACGCCGCCGACGTCGTGCAGGCGACCGTCGACAGCCTCCCCGACGACCTCGACGACGTCCACATCGTCGCCGAGGACGCAATCGACGTCGCGGGCGCGGACGTCCACGTCGTCCCCGAGGCGTTCGAGTGCGACGCCGTCCGGAAGGGTCGCGCCATCGAGTGGGCGCGCCGCACGCTCGACACGGACCGCGAGTACGTGCTGTACCTCGACGAGGACAGCCTGCTCTCCGAGTGGCGGGGGCTCCCGGACGCGGACGTCGTCCAGCTCCGCGAACGCCCCCGTCACACCGGCTCCGCGCTGTCGTACCTCGCGGACGTCTACCGGATGGGCGTCCAGATCGAGCAGCGCGCGTTCGCGCGCCTCTCGGTCCCGCTGTTCGCGTGGGGCGGCGGCATCGCGGTCCGGTCGTCGGTCGAGGACGCGGTGACGTGGGACCGCGAGACGCTCGTCGAGGACACCGCGTTCGTGTGGGCGGCCGCCCGACGGTTCGACGTCGACTTCGCGCTCTCGGAGTCGGTCTGTCGGAACGAGGCGCCGCCGAACCTCACGGAGATACTCCAGCAGCGCCGGCGGTGGGCGGCGGGGAACCTCGACGCGACGAGCCTCCTGCCGACCCGGTACAGGGTCCTGACGCGCGTTCGGAACTACGCGTGGGCGCTGTCACCGCTCGTGACGCTCGTCGTCGTCCCGCTCTCCGTGCTCGGCGCGACCGTCGTGTACGCGACGCTGTTCGTCGCGGTTTCGGGCCTGCTCGCGGCGTTCACGGCGTTCTGGTACCTCCGTGGCGTCCTGTACTACGACGGGAACGAGCAGGTGCCGCTCGTGCTCGCGCTCCCGCTCGCGCCCGTCGTGACGGTCGTGCACTCGATGGGGACCGTCGCGGGCATCCTCGCACCACCCGCCGACTTCCGCGTGACCGAGAAGGCCGGGCCGGACAGCTGAGGCGGACAGGACGACTCTCTCGGTCGAAGCGACTGTGGCGGACTGGACGACTCTACCGGTCGAGACGGCTGCCGAAATCGTGACATCTCGTCGTCGGGTCGTTCGACGAGGCGTCGCTTCTCGTCGGGTGCGAACCACCAGTATCCATTTGGGCGTGCCGCGTGCACGCTCGGGTATGGAGTCCGAGGTCTCGTCGTTGTCGCTGTCGAACCGGGTCGTCCTGCTGGGACTCGCATCGCTCGAAGCCGCCGACGAGACGCCGGTGCACGCGCCGGCGGTCCGGAGCGCGTGCGGCGACTGTACGGACGCGCTCACGGACGCCGTCGTCGGGTCGCTCGACGAGGCGACGGTCGCCCGCGGACTGAACGTGCTCGAGGTCGAGGGACCCGTGGTGCGCGTCGACGACGGGGAGACGTCCGCGGTCGGGAAGGGCCGGCCGGCGTTCGCGCTCGACGCCGAGGTGAGCGAGGTCCTGAACGCGCTGGCTGGTGATGAGGCGCTCGCGCCGGCCGTCGAGGGCGTTCGCGAGCGAGCGTAGGATGCTGCGTCGCGTCCGCGAGACCGCGCCGGCCGGACTGGTGCCACTCGCGTGGACGTTCGCGGCGCTCGCGCATCTGGAAGTGGCGTCGCCGCACACGGTACTGGTCGCGCACGTCGTGATGGACGTCATCCTGGTCGCGTTCGCCGTCCTCTCCTGGCGGGACATGCAGGAGCATCCAGTGTTGCGTGCGTGGCTCGCTGTCATCGTGGTCGGTGCGGGCGTCACGCTCGTCGGGACGTACGCGCTCGCGGTCGACGGCGGGGAGACGCTGCTGCGCGCGACCGTGTTCGGGTGGCTGCTCGTTCCCGCGGTCGCGCTCGGGTACACTGAGCGCGCGCTCTCGCGAGAGGAGGCGGCGTGGGTGTACGCTGCGGGCGGCGTCCTCTCGGCGGTCGGCGCGCTCGCGTTCCTCTACGGGTCGCTCGCGGGGGTCGCGCTCGCGCTCCCCGCCATCGCGCTCGCGGGCATCGGGCAGACCGCCGGCATCCTGAACGCGGTCCTCCAGTACTGACGCCAGCGCTATCGAGTCCACGCCAGCGCAATCGTGTCCACGCCGGCGCTCGACTGGGCCGAGGCTGACGCTATCGGGTCGATGACGCGAGACGTCGTGGGGTGTGCGCCGTCTAGAGGTCGGTCATGACGCGGAGTTCGGTGTCGGTCACCGTCTCCACGCTCTCTGCGGGGACCTCGATGTCGTCGTCGTCCTTGTCGCCGTACCCGAGGCCCTGTATGATGGCCTCGGCCATACCGGGTTCCGGTTCGACGTACGCGACCTGCGCCTCGGCGTCGACCTCGGTCACGATACCGATCTGTTCGCCCTCGACGTCCATCAGGAACTTGCCTTCGTCTGCGGTGGAGAGTACCGTCATCGTTTCCATGTTTCAGGTGCCGCGTTAAGAATTAGTCGGTGGGGTCCGGGGAAAATCGGGTGCTCTGGGTTCGCGTTCAGGTGTCGACGACGTCGGCGAGGTCCGGGCGGGTGGCGTCGACGCCCGCGGGGAGGTCGACGGCGTCGGTACCGGCGTTCGTTGGCGGCGTGGTGCCAGCGCGTGTAGTGCCGGAAGACGTCGAGGTTCATGCGCGGACCCGGAGAGACGAGCGGGGCTGGGACGAGAGTTACGGCTCGTCGACACCGGCGTCATCTGGAGTCTCGTCAACTGACCGGGTAGCGTTCGAGCGTAGCGTTATGTCCATGGCACGCGTCCACCCGGTATGGATCCGGCCTCGCTCGACGTCGCGCGGCGACGGCGCGACCTCCGGGCCGTCGCCGCACACGCACGTGCCAGGGCCGCGGACGACACCATCCCCGCCAGCGACGACATCCCCGCCAGCGACGACGACGCCGCCGCACTCACCGCCGACCCCTACGTCGACGTCGCCGACGCCGACGCCCGCCTCACCGAACTCCTCCGGCACTTCGAGGGCCGCGGGGACCGCCGCGCGGTGTTCCTCTCCGTCTACGCGCGGATGACCGGTGCCGTCGCCGACCGCATCGACCGCGGCGGCTTCGAGGACCCCGAGTGGGTACGCGGGTACCTCGTCGCGTTCGCGGACCACTACCGGCGCGCCGTCCACCGCTACGAGACCGGGCGCGTCGACGCCGTCCCCGACCCGTGGCTGCTCGCGTTCGACGCCGCACGCACCGAACGCTGTCTCGTCGCGCAGGACGCCGCGCTCGGCGTGAACGCCCACATCAACCACGACCTCTCGCTCGCACTCGTCGACGCCGGCGTCGACGACGACCGGCGGACGCGCCGCGCCGACCACGACGCCGTCATCGACGTCATCGCCGGCCTCGTCGACGACACCCAGGACGCGCTCGCCGCGCGCGACGCCGCCGGCATCGCCGGCGTCGACGACCGCCTCGGTCGCGTCGACGAGTGGCTCACCGTCACCACCATCGACGGCTGCCGGACGAGCGCGTGGCGGACCGCCGTCGCGATGACCTCGCGACTCCGCGTCCGTCGACGGTTCGCCCGCTGGTGGAACGCCGCCACGGCAACCGGCGCAGCCCACATCATCCACGGCACGCACGCCAGCGACCGCCTGCACGACACGCTCCGCGACCTCGAACGCGCCGACGCGAACGACTGACCCGCGAAGCAGCCAGCTACTCGACCGATCAGCCGGTCAGGTCCACGCCGTCTTCGGCAGCGACGCCCGCGAGCACGTACTCCGCGGCGGTGCGCGTCGTCGCCAGCGGCACGTCGTGGACGTCACAGATGCGCAGCAGCGCCGAGATGTCCGGCTCGTGGGGTTGCGCGGTGAGCGGGTCGCGGAGGAAGACGATGGCGTCGACCGCGCCCTCGGCCACCTGCCCGCCGATCTGGAGGTCGCCACCCATCGGGCCCGACGCCTTCCGGTCGACGGCCAGCCCGACCTCGTCGCGGATGCGTTCCCCGGTCGTCCCCGTGGTCACGATGTCGATGGTCGAGAGGTACGACTCGTGCGTCGCCGCGAAGTCGAGCATCTCCGGTTTCTCGTCGTCGTGCGCGATGAGCGCGATGCGCGTCATGCCGGTACGTCGCGCGCCAGCGACAAAAACCTCGACGGCGGTCCGCGGACTACCCCGGTGACGGGGCGTCAGGTCACGCGAACGCGCTCGGGGACCGCGTCGCCGTCGACGACGGCCGCGACCGTCGACGCGACCGTCTCCAAGAGGTCCGTCGCCGCCTCCACCGAGCACCACGCCGCGTGCGGCGTGACGAGCACGTCGTCGCGGCCGACGAGCGGCGAATCGACCGGTGGTTCCGTCGGAAGCACGTCGAGCGCCGCCGCCGCGACCGGGCCGTCGTCGAGCGCCGCCGCGAGCGCGTCCGCGTCGACGATGGCTCCGCGACCGACGTTCACGACGACCGCGTCCTCGGGGAGGGCGGCGAGCGCGTCCGCGTCGACGAGCCCGCGCGTCTCGTCGGTCAGCGGTGCGGACACGACGAGCGCGTCCGCGCGCTCGCACACCGCCTCGAAGTCCGCGAGCGCCACGCCGTGCTCGGCCGCCAGTGCAGCGTCCACGTACGGGTCGTACGCCACGGCCTCGTCGAACAGCGCCACGAACGACGGCGCGGCCGCCCGGGCGATGGCGCCGAACCCGACGAACCCGACCGTCGACGCCGCGAGCCGCCGTGGCGCGACCGCACCCCGCCAGTCCCACTCGCCGTTCCGGGTCTGGCGGTCGTACGTCGAGAGTCGACGTGCCGCCGCGAGCGTCAACGCCAGCGCGTGCTCGCCGACCTCCTCGCGACAGTACGACGGCGTGTTCGTCACCGCCACGCCCAGCTCCGCGGCCGCCTCGACGTCGACGTTGTCCACGCCCACGCCGGCACGCACCACCACAGTCGGGTCGACCGCCGCCAGCACCGCCCGCGTCACCGGCGCGTCCGGCCCGACCACGAGCACGTCCGCGCCCGCCGCAGCCGACGTCAACGCGTCCACCTCATCGACGACCGCCCACGCGAACTCGACGTCACCACCCGACGCCTCGGCGACCATCGACTCCAAGCCCTCCAACATCCCCATCCCGTCGCTCACGAACACGCGAACCATACCCGACGCCACGGCCGCCAGCACCGAGAAAGCACGGGCGCCCCGCCCACGTGAGCGACCCGACCGACCGGACCTGCGCTTGGCGACCCGACCGACCGGACCTGCGCTTGGCGACCCGACCGACCGGGCCAGCGCCCGACGACCGCGCCTACGCCGACGCTTCGCCGGTCGCGTCCGCCTCGTCCTCCGTCGGGCGCGTGTACCACCACGCCCACAGCACCAGCACCGCCTGGAGCGGCAGTCGCGCCAACAGCGCCGCGTCCGACGGCTCGAACCGCTCTGGCAGTCCCTCCACGGCCTCGTCGTCGACCGCCATGTACACGTTCGCCGGGAACACCGCCACGAGCAACGCGACGAGCCCCCACGCCGACGCCTCGCGCGTCTCCGGATGCAGCACGCCCAGTCCGAACGCGATCTCCGCGAGCCCCGACGCGTACACGAGCTCTCGCGGCCGCGGGAACACCGGCGGCACCACGCGCTCGAACGCCTCCGGCGCCACGAAGTGCGCCACGCCGGCCAACACGTACAACGGCGCCATCACGAACAACAACACCCGCTTCACCCGCGACATCCCAGTAGCACGCTCGCTCATGTCTCGTCCAAAGCGAACGAACGCGCAAAACCGTTCCCCTCGCCGAACCGTCGAACCCGTCACGCACCGAGCCGTCACGCGACGCGCTCGCGAGCCGCCGCGACCGCACGGTCGCCGCCCGCGACCGCCAGACACGACACGAACGCGGTCGTCCCGAGCTTCCCACCCGCACCGGCGAACGCGGGCGCGACGACGACGAACACGACCCCGCAGACCGCTCCCGCGAGCGCGACCGAACGCACGCTCCCGAGTCGCTCGCGCGACGACATCCCGACGAACGACGCGCAGAACGCGACCGCCGCGAGCCGCTCACCACCATCCACGACCACCGCCGGTAGCACCACCCCACCCACCACGCCAACCAGCGCAGACGCCACGACCGGCCCGAGCCCGAACCGGGTGCTCGACACCGACGTGACCGCCGCCGCCACCGCCGCCGTCGGCACCACCACCACCGCACTCGCCCACGGCACGCCACCCGCCGCCGCGTACTCCACGCCCAACACCAGCCCCGTCGACGCGCACCCGAACAACGCAAGCGTCCCCAGCTTCCCACCGAACCCCGCGAACGACTCCGTCGCCGCGACGAACGCCACCCCCGAGACCACGCCCGCAGCGACCACCCCCTCGACCGACGGGAACACGACCGGCGACGCCATCCCCACGAACGACCCACAGTACGCCGCCGTATCGACGTCAGCGAACACGACCCCAGAAGCGAGCCCCACCAGCCCCGACGCCACCACCGGCCCCGCCCCAGCGTGCACGCTCACGACGTACGTCACCCCGGCCGCACCCGCAACCGCCACCACGTCAGCCACGTCCCCACGCTCTAGCACCACACCATCTATACCACCGAGCGCCCGCCGACCCTCCACGCCCGCCATCACGCCACCGACGACCACCACCCACCCACCAACACTCGCCGACGCCACCGAGAACACCCCCGGCTCCACGACCGCACCAGCGAGCAACGCCAGGGCCGTCCCCACCAACGCAACGAACCCACCGCTCCGAACCAACCACTGCACGACCCAGCATCAGCAGAACGCACCCGAAAACGTTCCGGAACGCGACAACCAACCACCGCCCCTGAGCGCCCACCGCACTCACCACCCGCTCCCCACGCTCACAGCAACAGCTCGATATTCGATCGAGCGCGCACCGCTCTCGGACGAGAGTCGCGTAGAAACGGGATGCCGCCTCCCGGATTTGAACCGGGGACAGCTCGATCTTCAGTCGAGTGCTCTCCCAGTCTGAGCTAAGGCGGCTTACGCTTCTACGTCGGGCGGTTCGTTGTAAAAGGATTTCGAATCGGTGCGGTGTGGGTCAGAGGTCGCCGGTGTGGATGGCTTCGTCGAGCGTGGCCCCGGCGAACGTGATGGTGTCGTCGTGGCTGTGCGTGTAGCCGTGGTCGGCGTAGAACTGGCGGGCGCGGTCGTTCGCGGCGAGGACGGGGACGACCATGTGCGTGAACTCGCGGTCGCGGAGCGCGTCCTCGATGGCGGTGAGGAGGGCGTGGCCGACGCGTTCGTCCCAGTGGTCGGGGTGGACGTAGCACGTGTACAGCGTCGCCTGGTCCGCCGGTGGGTCCGCGTCGTCGGCTGGGGAGGGACCGGCGGAGGCGTACCCGAGGACGCCGTCGTCGGGGTGGTCGGCGACGACGAGCGTCGAGGCGTCCCGGAGGACGCGGTTCTCGACGCCGTCCTCGCTGTACCACTCGTCGAGCTGGGCGTCGAGGGCGTCGGCGTCGACGAGGTCGCCGTACGCGGCGTGGTACGCGTCGTGGGCGACGCGGCGGATACCGGGGACGTCGGCGAACGTGGCGGGACGGACGTCGACGGTCGAGTGCATACGGTTGTGACGTCGCGACAGCCCGAAAAGTGCTTCGCGGGTGCGTCGTCCACCCGCGTGGCGTGGGAGTGGGCACGGACGGAGTCGAACCGTCGGCCTCTTCCTTGTAAGGGAAGCGTCATGACCAGCTAGACCACGTGCCCGCAGTCGACGAGAGCAGACGCGTGTTCATACCGTTTTCGCTCTCTTCCGAAGCGCTTTCCTCGTCGAGTGCGACGATTCGGGCGTGCAACTGGACCGGAGGCAACTGGGTCGGGTGGCGGTCGTGGTCGTGCTCGGCGTCCTCGTCGCCGCGGTCGTCTACCAGCTCGGCGGGTTCGCGCTCCCGTGGGCGACGGACCACGAGGTCGGCGTGGTCGCCGTGACCGACGTCGACGCCGGGGGGAGGACGTGCGTGGCCGTGGAGGTTGCGGACCGGCGGCCGGAACGCATCACGGGGTTGAGCGAGCACGAGTCGCTCTCGAACGGGAGCGGGATGTGGTTCGTGCATCCCCGGGAGGAGAACGTGACGTACGTGATGCGGGACATGGACTTCGCGCTGGATATCGTGTACGTCGGCGCTGACGGGCGCGTGAGCTCGGTGACGTCGCTTCCGGCACCCGACCCCGGGGAGGACGGCGAGTCCATCCGCGCGCCGGGACGCGCGAAGTGGGTGCTGGAGGTCCCGCGCGGATACGCGGCGGCGAACGGCATCGACGCGGGCGACCGCGTGAACGTGACGTACGGGACGACCGATCGCACGGGCTGCTCGAACTGACGGGGGACACGAGCCGCGTCGGCCGCGGTTCCGGCAACCTCGACCGCGACCGACGAACGTTACCGAATCACAGGCCGACTTTTTGTACGTGGGTTCGACGATGCGGTCGTGTCATCGACTCGTCTCCCCGGTCGCCGGTCGAACTACCGGCAACGGTTTCGAAACGTAACAAGCCATAACCGTCCGCAGTTCGAGAAGTAACCCAATGGAACTCGACGACGCCGACGACGACCCGTTCGAAGAACAACGGGAGAAGGCCGAGAACCCGATGAAGCGCCTGTTCTTCGAGTACGGCTCGGACAACAAGCTCGCGTTCGTGGTCGGAGTGTTCGCAAGCATCGTCGCTCGACTGCTCGACCTGCTGCCGCCGCTCCTCCTCGGGGTCGCGATCGACGCGACGTTCCGCGACGACTCGCCGTTCGCGCTCGGTCCGATTCCGCTCTACGAGTGGGCGTCGGACCCGGAGTCCCAGGTCATGCTCTCGGCGGGAATAATCGCGTTCGCGTTCATCGGTGGGGCGGGCTTCCACTGGATGCGTAACTGGGGGTGGAACTCGTTCTCCCAGCACATCCAGCATCGCGTTCGCACCGACACGTACGACAAGATGCAGCGACTGAACATGGACTTCTTCGCGGACAAGCAGACCGGCGAGATGATGTCCATCCTCAGCAACGACGTGAACCGCCTGGAGCGGTTCCTGAACGACGGGATGAACTCGGCGTTCCGACTGAGCGTGATGGTGCTCGGTATCGCCGTCATCCTCTTCTCGAAGAACTGGCAGCTGGCGACGATCACGCTCGTCGTCGTTCCCCTCATCGGGTACACGACGTACAGGTTCGTGAACATCATCCAGCCGAAGTACGCCGACGTCCGGTCGTCGGTCGGCCAGATGAACTCGCGCCTGGAGAACAACCTCGGTGGCGTGCAGGTCATCAAGACGTACAACACGGAGGACTTCGAGTCCGACCGCGTCGACGACGTCTCCCAGGAGTACTTCGACTCGAACTGGAACGCGATCAACACGCGCATCAAGTTCTTCCCCGCGCTCCGCGTGCTCGCGGGCGTCGGGTTCGTCGTCACGTTCCTCGTCGGCGGCCTCTGGGTCTACAACGGCGAGGGCCCGTGGTTCCTCACGGGGACGCTCTCGACGGGTGACTTCGTGGTGTTCATCCTCCTCAGTCAGCGGTTCATCTGGCCGATGGCGCAGTTCGGGCAGATCATCAACATGTACCAGCGCGCTCGGGCGTCCAGCGAACGCATCTTCGGGTTGATGGACGAGCCCTCCCAAATCGCGGAGGACCCGGACGCCGACGACCTCGTGGTCGACGACGGCGCGGTCGTGTACGACGACGTCTCCTTCGGGTACGACGACGAGACCATCGTCGAGGACATCGACTTCGAGGTCGACGGCGGCGACACGCTCGCGCTCGTCGGCCCGACCGGCGCCGGGAAGTCGACGGTCCTCAAGCTCCTGCTGCGGATGTACGACGTCGAAGCGGGCGCGATCGAGATCGACGAGCAAGACCTGCGGGACGTCTCCATCCCGAGTCTCCGCCAGCACATCGGGTACGTGAGCCAGGACACGTTCCTGTTCTACGGGACGGTGGCGGAGAACATCACGTACGGGACGTTCGACGCGGACCGCGAGGACGTCGTGGAGGCGGCGAAGATGGCGGAAGCGCACGAGTTCATCCAGAAGCTCCCCGAGGGCTACGACACCGAGGTCGGTGAACGTGGCGTGAAGCTCTCCGGCGGGCAACGCCAGCGCATCTCCATCGCGCGAGCCATCCTGAAGGACCCGAGCTTGCTCGTGCTCGACGAGGCCACGAGCGACGTGGACACGGAGACTGAGATGCTCATCCAGCGCTCCATCGACGAGCTCGCCGAGGACCGCACGACGTTCGCCATCGCGCACCGCCTGTCGACCATCAAGGACGCGGACCAGATCGTCGTCCTCGAGGACGGCCGCATCGTCGAACGCGGCACGCACGACGACCTCATCTCGAACGACGGCCTGTACGCGCACCTCTGGGGCGTCCAGGCCGGCGAGATAGACGAACTCCCCGAGGAGTTCGTCGAACGCGCGAAGAACCGCGAGAACCGTATCGAGGTCGACCAGGACGACGATTAACCGGCTCGACTAGCGTACGGCCGCCGCCAGGCGGCCGTTTCTCTGCGCTTTCCCGTCCAGGCGGCCGTTTCTCGCTGCCATAACTCCCAGGCGGCCGGTTCTCTCTGTGGCGTCCGCCGGGGAACCGTTTCTTGCTGGTAGTCTGCTGGGTTGTTTCTGGGTGGTCTTCCGGGGAAAGGTCGTCGTTGGCGCCGTCGTGGCGTCGTGTCTATCGCCACTCGTCGAGGTCGCAGAGTGCGTCCGCGTCGACGGTGAGCCACGTGGTGACGAGGTCGGTGGCGTCGCTGTCGGCGGGGCAGACGGTGCAGCGTCGGCCGTCGTCCGTCTCCTCGACGAGTGTGACGAGTTCGACGGCGGCGTCCGTGGTCTGCGTACTGTCGTGGGACGCGTCGTCGCGTCGCCGTTGGGCGCCGACGGAGCCGTCGCTGTCGTCGTCGGTGCCGGGGTCGGGCGGGGAGGTGGGTGCGGCCATGGGTCTCGCCTCGTGTCGTCGTTGGCCGCGGTATGGGATATAAACGACAGGTCGTTACAGGTCACTGAGAGCGAGCGTCCCGGGCGTCGAGCGGGGAGTGGTTCGTCGGTCAGCGCCAGTCGGTGACGTCGACGACTGCGTTCGCGTCGACGGTGAGCCACGTCGTGACGAGGTCGTCGTCGCCCGCGCACGTCGGGTACACGGTGTACTCGTCGCTGTCGGCGTCGTGCTCGCCGGAGAGGGCGGTGGCTCGCTCGCCTGCCGGTCGCGCGTCGGCGCGTTCGACGGTGCGCGTCATGACTCCACGTACGCGTCGAGTTTGCATAGCTTTGTGGCCGAAACAAATAGGGGCACGGTGACGTCGCGGGGAGTCCGCGGGGCGTCCACGGACTGTCGCTGGCCCGTCGCCGGGGGCGTTCGTTCGTTCCCGGGGCGTGCGTTTCTTGCGGTCGGGGGTCGAGGTGCGTGGTATGGACTTGGCGGATGCGACGTGGACGGACGTGCGTGAGGCCGCCCCGACGGTGGGCGTGGTGCCGGTCGGGAGCACGGAACAGCACGGGCCGCACGCGCCCCTGGGGACGGACGCGATCGCGGCGGAGGCGGTCGCGGAGGCGGGCGTCGAAGCGTACGAGCGCGAGCACGACGCGCCAGTCGCGCTCGCGCCGACGATACCGGTCGGGGTCGCCGAGGAGCATCGGGCGTTCGCGGGGACGCTGTGGGTGTCGCCGGACACGTTCCGGGCGTACGTCCGGGAGACCGCGGAGAGCCTCGCGAGTCACGGCGTCGACGCGGTCGTCGTCGTGAACGGCCACGGCGGGAACGTCGACGCGTTGCGGGAGGTGACCGCGCGCCTCTCGCGCGACGGAACGGCGACGGCGGCCGCGTTCACGTGGTTCGACGTCGTGGACGCGGACGTCCCGATGGGCCACGGTGGGGGGCGCGAGACCGCGCTCCTCCGGCACGTCGCCCCGCATCTCGTCCGCGAGGACCGCGTGGAGGAGGCGGCGGCGGGCGCGAGCACGCGCTGGGGCGACTGGGTCGGCGGCGTGAACGTCGCGCACGACACCGACGCGTTCAGCGCGAACGGCGTCGTCGGCGACCCGCGCGACGGCGACGCTGCGACCGGCGACGCGATGCTCGACGACGCCGCCGACGCGCTCGTCGACGTGCTCGACGCGCTCGCCGACCGCGTCCGCGAGTAACCTGACCCGGTCGTGGGCCGCGTCGACGACCGACGTCGTCCGCTCAGGCGCGTGCGGCGTCGACGTCGTCGGCGTCGGTGAGTGCGACGGCACCGCGAACGACGAGGACGCCCGCGGCGAGGACGGCACCGAGGCCGGCGACCGTGGCGAGCGGCCCGAACGCGTCCGCGACCATCCCCGCGACGGGTTTGAGGACGAGGCGGACGGTCCCGTAACACATCGCGGCCGCGGACAGCACGGTCGTGCGGCCGACCGAGTCGACGTTCGCGTTGACGTACCCGCTCGCGACCGGCGCGACGACCTCGCGAGCGCCTTTCAGTGCGACGAACGCGGGCACGGCGAGAGTGGGTGCGACGGCCGCGGGAACGACGAGGGAAGCACTGACGACGACGGGGACGCCGGCGAGGACGCCCGCCGTTCCGAGGGCGCGTTCGAGGCGGTCGGCGTGATAGCTCGCGACCGCGGCGACCGCGGAGAACCCGGCGTACAGCGGCCCGAGCGCGAGCTCGGAGAGGCCGACGGCGTCGACCGCGATCGGTTGGATGTACGTGTCCACGGCGCCGACGACGCCGAAGAACAGCGCGACGCCGGCGACGACCGACCGAACGGGCGGGCGGAGGAGTTGCGTGCGGACGATGCGAGCGGCGTCGCCCACGCCGAGGTGACCGTCGCCCTCTCCGGTGCCGTCGCCGTTTCGCTCGCCGTCCCCGGCGCCGTCGCCGTTTCGCTCGCGGTCTCTGGTATCGTCGACGCGTGGCATCGCGAGGAGGACGGGGACGCCCGCGGCGTTGACGGTGCCGCCGACGAGGAACGGGAGGCGCGGGTCGGCGGCGTAGAGCGCGCCGGCAGCGAGCATCGTGACGGCGCTGACGGTCATGTTGACGGCGCCGCCGCGACCGCGAACGCGCGTGAACGCGGAGGCGTCGAGGCGTTCCGCGAGGACGTCGTAGAGCCACGCGTCCCCCGCGCCGGACGTGAACGCACCGCCGACCGCCCAGACGACGTAGAGCGCGACGAACGCCGGGAAGGACTCGGCGAACGCGAGCGCGTACACCGAGACCGCGCGGGCGAGTGCGCCGAGCAGCAGACTGTTCCGGCGGCCGACGCGGTCGCCGACGTACCCGGTCGGGAGTTCACCGAGGACCGACACCGCGGCAGAGAGCGACCCGAGGAGCGCGATCTGCGTGTACGAGAGGTCCCTGGAGAGCAGGAAGACCGTGAAGATCGGCCAGAAGAACCCGAACGTCGCGGTCGCGCGGTACGCGTAGTACTTCGCGACGAGCGCCGGTGGTCGCGACGGGAGCGACGGCGTTCGCATCGGACGAAGCCACGTGCCGGCGGTTTGTAGGCGTAATCTACCCCGCGTTTTAGTAGCTCGTTCGACACGAACGGCTTTGGGTCTGGGCGCGCGAAGACGAGGTATGCCCGCGAGCGACGACGACACCGACGCGGACGCCGCGGCGGACGCGTTCGCGCTCGCCGGGAACGAGCACCGGGTCGCCATCCTCCGCGCGCTGCTCGCCGCGCACGCCGACCCGGAGACGCCGTACCCGACGCCGTTCGCGGTCCTCCGCGACCGCGCGGGCGTCGACGTCTCCGCGCAGTTCGCGTACCACCTCGACGCACTCGTCGGCCCGTTCGTCGCGAGGACCGACGACGGCTACCGACTGCGGTACCCCGGCTGGAAGGCCGCCGCGGCGCTCGCCGCCGGGACGTACACCGACCAGCCCGCGTTCGGCCCGACGCGAAGCCGCGGCGAGTGCGCGCACTGCCGGACCGCCGCGTTGCACGCGAGCTACGGCGACGCGTGGCTCACCGTCGCGTGCCACGGGTGCGAGCGCGTCCTCACGCGCTACCCGTTCCCGCCCGGCGCCGCGGCCGCACACCTCGACGACGGCGGCGTCGACGCGCTCCTCGCCGCGTTCGACGACCGCACCCGCTCGCACTTCGCGCTCGGCGTCGACGGCGTCTGCCCCGAGTGCGCCGGGCCGATGCGAACCCGCCTCGCTCGCGTCGAGGGCGAGAACCCGACCGACACGCGCGGCGACGGCCACGCCGTCCAGGCGGTCGCGGACTGCGAGACGTGCGGGAACCACCTCACGCTCCCCGTCGGCTGCGTCCTCCTCGCCGACCCGCGGACGGTCGCGCTCGCGGCCGACCACGGCATTGACCTCGTCGAACGCCCGTACTGGCAGGTCCCGCAGCTCGTCGGCGACGCACGCGTCGAACGGACCGGCACCGACCCGCTCGAAGCCACCGTCTCGCTCGACGCCGACATGACCGTCACCGTCACCGCCGACCTCGACGTGACGCACACGACAGATTGAGAACGAGCCGGACCCGTCGCGACCGCCTCGACCGCGCACTCGCCAGCGACGCTACTCGTCGTCCCCGTCGTCGCCGTCGGCGTGTGCGTCCTCGAGCGTGCTGCGGAGCTCCGGCACGGACGACGCGAGGTCGCCGACCTGGTCGTGCGCGTCCTCGATCGTCCCGATGAGGTCCTCGACGGTCTCGATCGCCTCCTCGAGGTCGTCGGCGTCCTCGAAGGCGTCCGCGCGTTCGCCCATCACGAACGCCTTCTTCGCGTCCCGCAGGTGGTCCTCCGCGTCCCCGACGTCGAGCGCCGACCGCAGCCCGTTCAGGACGCCGAGGACGTTGTCCGCGTCGGTCTCCCAGACGTCGTCGGCCGCCGGAAGGTTCTCGCGCGCCGCCTCCAGTGCCTCCTCGACGTCCTCGCGCATCTCCGACGCCATCTCGCCGAACAGCTCGTCGTCGTCGAGACTGGTCTGACTCATGCCACGACCGACGCCCGCGAGGAGGTTAAGTACCCGCCTGAAAGTGAAAGTGAAATCCGCACCGAGAGCGCTCGTCGACGCCGAATCCGACTCGCGGACCGATAGCGATGACCAGCCCGCGAGCGACGGACTCCACACGTCGGCCGTCACACCGCCGTCGTCAGTCGCGTTCGACCGAATCCACCTGCATCAGCGGGTAGCCGTCCTGCATCGCCATGCTCGTGTACACGGTCGCGTCCTCGTACGCGATCCGCATCGAGACGTCCACGAGCGACCCCGTGAGTTCCACGTAGTCCGCGCCCGCGTCGTCGATGGCGGCCGCGAGCGCGTCCTCGCGGATCGCGACCTGGACGTCCTCGCAGTGCGGTTGGTTCTCGATGGCCTCCTCCATCGCCGTCGCGAGGCTGTCCGCGCTCGACGGCGACACCGGCGTCCCCGCGAACTGATGGTAGAGCGACCCGAACTTGATACCCGCCTCGAACGTCGCTTCCTCGCCGCTCGTCGGCTCCTCGTCCATACGTCGCCTCCGGGAGCGACGCAAAAGTGGATTCGGGTTCCGCGGTCGGCGACCCCGACGCGTCCCCGGGTGCATCCACCGCGCTGAACAGGTACCCCGGGAGCGTCCCGTCCTCGTAGAGAATCTCGACGACCTCCGGCGGGTCGTCGCGGAGCGCCATCGCGGCGCGGAACGCGTCGCGAGCGCGCCGGTGGGTCGGCCGTCGCCGCGGGTCGTCCGGCGCGAGAAAGAACTCCGCGGTCTTCAGGTACGTGAACGCGCGCTGGAACGCGAACCGCGCCGTCCGGTCACGGTCCGCGTCCCGCGCCGCCTCCGCCTGTCGCTCCACGCGCACCCCCGTCCGTCGCCACTCGGTGTGCCACGGCGCCGTGTCGCCGTCGTCGATTCCGTCGACCGTCACCAGAACCTCTCCGGGTTCCGCTCCCTCGAACGTCGCGAACGACAGCGCACGAAGCGTCTGGTAGTCGAACGCCCTTCCATCGAACTGGACGTGCATACGACAACGGACGCGAGCGCACGCAAGAAACACGACCCTGCCCGGAAGGTCAACGCAGGGGTGCCAGACGGTCGCCGCGCCGCGCCCGGGGCGAAGCGAGTGCGGTGCCGCACGGAACCGGACGCTTCTTGTCGGCGCCTCTCCTGCCATCAATCGAATGGACGACCCCGTCCTCCTCACGGGCGCTCGCGGGCACGTCGGCACCGCGCTCCTGGACTGGGCCGGCGACGAGTACGACTGGCGGCTCCTGGACCGCGACCCGCCGGCGAACCCGGACGAGTACCCCGGCGAGTTCGTCGTCGCGGACATCACGGACGAGGACGCGGTCCGCGACGCGATGGCGGGCTGTGGCGCGGTCGTCCACCTCGCGGGCGACCCGCGGAAGACCGCGCCCTGGTCGAGTGTCCTCTCGAACAACATCGACGGCACCCACACCGTCCTCCAGGCCGCCGTTGACGAGGGCGTGGAGAAGGTCGCGTTCGCGTCCTCGAACCACGCCGTCAAGCACTTCGAGACCGAGCGCAAACCGGACCTCTACCGCGAGCACGACGACTTCCTGCTCGACGGCAGCGAACTCCCGCGCCCCGGGAACCTCTACGGCGTCTCGAAGGCCAGCGGCGAGCTCCTCGGCCGGTACTATCACGACGAGCACGACCTGAGCTTCGTCGCCGTCCGCATCGGGAACCTCACCGAGGAACACCCGCCGAAGGACTACGAGCGCGGCCAGGCGATGTGGCTCTCCTACCGCGACTGCGGTCACCTCTTCCAGCGCTGCATCGAAGCCGACTACGGCTACGAGATCGTCTACGGTATCAGCGACAACGACCGCAAGTACTACAGCCTGGAGAACGCCAAGGACGTCCTCGGCTACGAGCCGATGGATAACTCCGCGACGTTCCCGGACGCCTGAGCGCCCTGGACCACCGGCCGCTGGTTGGAATCGCGGCGACCGCCGTCGCGGTCAGTCCTGTTCCTCGACGTCGGCGCCGGGGGCGTTGCGTTTGACGCTCTGGATGCCGTTCCGGGCGTTGGCTTTCTTCCCGTAGCCTTCGCCGCTGTCGGCGATGATGTTCCCGTTGTCGTGGCGGAGCCGCCATCGCCACTCGCTGGCCTTGTCCTCGTAGAGCTCGAACGTCGCCTGGCTGTCGGGGGAGCCGTCGTCCTCGGCGACGCCGTCGTCGACGGTGGCGTCGGTGTCGACACCGCCCTCGGACTCGGGCCACGCGAACTCCAGTTCGTACGTCAGTTCGTCGCCCGCCCGTTCGACGTCGACCTCCATCTCGGATTCCGGGGGCATGTCGACGGTCACGGTGTCGTCGACCGGTGCGGCCTCCCCGCGCTCGAACGCGTTCGCGACGCGATGCAGGTACGCGCCGATCGCCGCTCGCGTGGTCTTGCGTGTGGACTTGTGAACGGTCTCCTCGGTCATGCTTCGGTCGACGCACGCCACCGTCATAGGTGTTGGTTCCGTGAGAGCTCTCGCGGCAGCCGTCGCCACCACGCATCGCGGCCTCGTTCGTGCGCGAGGTCGAACTGGCTGAACGCTAAGTCCGAGCAGCACGTAGCCACTGTATGAGCACTGGTAACGAATCACATGATTCGGGCCTGACGGACGTGGAGGTCGACGCCCTCCACGAGGTCGACCTCGGTATCGAGCACCTCCACCGCGCGCACGGCCACCTGGTCGCGTTCCACCACGCGACCGGCCGCGGCATGGACCACCTCGCCGACGCCGAGGCGCTCCTCCGCGACGCCGGCCACGACGACCTCGCGGACGCCATCCGCGACGACTTCCTGCCCCGCGGCGTCGTCGAGAGCACGCATCCCGACGACCAGGGCCGATGGTCGTACGACATCCTCGAAGCCTACCAGGACGCGTTCCTCGACGACATCGTCGCGTTCGGCGAGCGCGCCAGCGACGAGCTCGCGGACGGCCAGCGGCACGTCAGGGAACGAACGCAGGAACGCGACTGGAAGGGACGCGCCGGCGGGGAGTGACGCCCCTCGCCGCCGCGGGACGACGGCGCGGTCAGTCGAAGAGACCGTCGACGTCGCTGGCGCGGTGATCGCGGCGGTCGACGTGGTCGCGGAGTCGCTGGTAGACGATGTCGTAGTCGTCGTCGGCGGTCGCGAAGTCCACGAGGAACCGTTCGAGCTTCGCGGCCTCGTTCCGGCCGCTGGCGGCGAGCGCGTCCGCGTCCCGCTCGCGTTCGCGGTCCTCGCGAGCGTACGCCGCGGCGCGCTCGACGACCGTCTCGTCGAGCCCGCGCTCCTCGGCGAGCGCTGCCGCCGCGAGCGCCGCCGCGTCGGCGTCGAGTCGTTCGCGCGTCACGCGCTCGCCGTCGACCGCCAGCGTCGGCATCGGGCGGCGTTCGACGACCTCCGGGTCGGTCGCGAGCGTCCCGAGCACGCGCTCGACGAGCGCGACGTCCACCCCGCGGTACTCGTCCGGGACGTCCTCGAGGTACGCGAGCGCGCTCTCCGCGAGCCCCACGCAGCCCTCCCAGTTCCGGCCGCGAGCGTGATGCACCGCCGCCGTCAACTGCACGAGCCCCTGCAGGAATTGCCCGTCGACGTCGTCGCGGTCGCTCGCCAACCACGCCGCCTCCAGCGGGTCGTGGGCCGCGTGATAGTACCCGTCGTTGAACAACGCCACGCCGGCACGAACGTTCGCTCGCACGCCACGTGGTACGGTCGCGACGGACAAACCACCTTCCCTCTCGACGTGCCCGCGCGCACTCGACGACCCACAGTCCGAACCCTGACCTCGGTCAATTCGTTCTTTCAGTCAACACAAAGCTTCCGTCGCTCGGAACCGCACGACGAGGTATGCGACGCCGTGCAATCCTCCAAGCGACCGCCGCATCGACCGCCATCGGTTCCCTCGCCGGCTGTCTCGACAGCCTCGGCGGCGACGACACCGAATCCACGACGAATAATACCGACCCGACCACGAACGACACCGACCCGACCACGAACGACACCGACTCGACGGCGAACGACACCGACCGAACGACGACGCGACCCGCCCTCGCGGTCGACTCGAAGGCCATCGAGACCACGACCACCGCGTGCGGCGCGCAGAACACCGCCAGCATCGAGTTCACCGACAGCGGCGCGACAATCACCGGCGCCGTGCAAGCGTCGACGCCGTGCCACGACGCCCAGTACGTCGCCGAGCGCGTCCTCGGCGGCGTCCTCCAGGTCACCATCGGCACGACCGAGACCGACGCCGAGAGCTGCCAGACCTGCATCGGGCACGTCGAGTACACCGCCACCGTCCAGACCAACCGCGACCCCCACTCGCTCGTCGTCGTCCACGAGTACACGCCCGAAGACAGCGACGAACCGGTCACCGAAACCATCGCCGACAAGACTCGCGAGGACTGACCACCCAGCGACCCACCGCCGCCTCCCCCTCACGGCGTGACCCCACGCGAGAACCCCTCAGACGGCGTTCAACGCGAACACCGCGAGCGTCGAGCACGACCGAGCGCTCGCGCCCGGTCGGAGTCCCCGCGAGCGCAGCGAGCGGGGGCACGTCCGGACGTGACGAAGTAACTGAACGAAGGAACGTCCGGACGGAGATTTGAACTCCGGTCCCTGGCTCCGCAAGCCTCCTCGACACTTCGTGCCTCGGAAGTGATAGTACTTGAATCAACCCAAGTATGGCGGTCTTGCGATCAAGCTTTCGGCTGTGACGATAGTTTAGAAGGGGTGAGAGTATATAAAACCCACCGTGCTGGCGGTGGCAACAACCACGGGAAACTCCTATATGACTGCTCGGGTGAATCGCCCGGGATGGCACCGGCTGGAGCGTGCTTGAGTTCGCGAAAATCTCGGGCTTGGCGTCTACGATTGCGCCACGCTCCTCAATCCAGCTCGTCGTACTTCTCCAGCACCATGTCGAAGTAGTCGTCGTCCATCACGCGCGGGTTCTGCACCTGGTGGAAGTCATCGAGAACGAACGCGGTCTGCTCCCGATCCAGCCCGTAGGCGTGAACGCAGTAGAAACCAGAAAGACGTCTAATCAGAACACTTCCAAGTAGTCTTCAATGACCTCACGTTCTTCTTTGGATAAATCAAACAGGTCATACACTTCTTGGTCAATCTCCGCTTCAAGTTCGTTGATATCGGTTTCCGAGACCGCTTGCTCGTCTTTCCGTAATTCCGCAAGAAGAGCCGTGACATCGTCATCACGCCGGGGAATCGGGATAGACATCTCTTCGCCACTTTCGACCTTCTCACCATCTACAGCCTCATAGACATACTGTGCTCGTTCTTGTCCGTCGATTTGGGGGCCAGTGATCCTGTCTGTGCGTCCCGCCTCAATCGCATACAGACCGTCAGTCCGTTCCTGAACACTCGCGTCTACTGGCCGGCGATTAGTTTGCCACTCGTAGGTGAGATACTCGACTTCTCCAGAAACCGAGTCAAGGTACGTTTCAGGGAAGTCGTTGACCTTTCGTTGGAGAGATTCAGCCTCTATAAGCTGCTGAACAATCTGCTCTATATTCGAGGTAGACTTGGGAAGCGGTATTGATTCGATATACTGTGTTTTGTATCGGTAGTACCGGTCGTTCAGAAACGGACTCTCTTGCTTGATTATGAACTCTGCTACAGAACTGTTTAGCAGACCAAGAAGTTCTTTCTCCGAGTACGGTTGCTCGTCGGAGAACGTCAAGACGTAGTCTGTGTTCTTGAAGCAATCATATCCATCGATAAACGAGAAATGGTTTTCAGTAGCCATATCCGGAACAGCGATCTTGAAATCACCTTCAAACACGGACTTTGGCCGAGGGCCGTCGTACTCGTAAATGTCCTTTCCACCAGTCTCAACACAATACCGGCTTCTAAGTGGGTCTTCGTACTGGTCTAAGTGAGCCTTGATATTCGGGTAGTCTTCTACTCCAACGTACTCCTCGTCTTCGTTGTACGGGTAAATTGCGAGGTCGCCGTCCCATTTCACCTGCCAGCGCCGGGTGAACTTCCCCTTGATTATCGGGTACAGTAGGTCGTTCTCTAAATTGTGTTTTTCGGCGTATTCGGGGGTGACTATGAACGCCTCGTCGGCATTTGAGGCCACACCGCTACGGATACCAATAGAAGCATTTTCAACGTTCGTTTCAGCAACCTCTTCCAACTTATCCACAAGCGCCCGTGCGGGTCGTGGGGTGAAAGCCCAAATCTCTTCGTCCAAATCCGCTGTCGGATAGGATGAGACTTCGAGAGATTCGGTAAGAACGTCGTTTCCGAACTCCCTTTCAATCGTTTCTAAGGGGTTCTCAATCTCTTGGTGGATTTTTGCGTAAGGAACTTCAGTCCGTGTTCTATTCCGGTCCACGAAGAAGATACAGGGATAGTTCGTAGCGTCCTCAAAGACCTCGGTATCACCGAAGTCCACATACCTTGCAAGCGAGTAATCCTCGGTGATAATCCGCCGAATCTCTTTGCCATACTTCGAGCGAGCGAATTTGTTGGAGGTAATGTATCCGAGTTTTCCGTTCTCGGAGAGGAGGTTCAGACCGCGTTCAATGAACAACACATAGAGGTCGAATCGGCCGAAAGCAGAGTCGTAGAGTTCCCGGTAGTACTCCTGATTTTCGTCGGGGATATGCTTGATATTCACGTAGGGAGGGTTCCCTACGACGTACTCGTAGTCCATGTAGTTTTTAACTACGAGTGCCAACACACTGTCCTCAAACATTTTGAACAGTCGCCCATCGTTGTGAACCTCCTTGAGGTATTGAACCGTCTCCAAAATATCGTCCACGTAGGGCGCAAAGAACTCTTCCACGCCCTCGTACTCGCGAGTAGTGTACCGGTGGATAGCCTGCTCAAGTCCACCTCCGTACTCCCACCATCCTTGCCTCATGTGCCACTTCACAACGTCAAGAACACCCTGCAACGCTGCGAAATACTCACCAAAGTTTGACACGCCAGTCTCCAGCTGAATCGTGTCGAACAACGGCATACGCACCCGCCGCACAAGGAACTCGCTATCGGCCTCTGTTTCCTCCCCTTCCTTGGCCTCAACGGGAAGTGGCACGGGAATCCGTACGTCCCCACTATCTTCCGTCATAGCATCCAGCGTCACCTGCCGCGACCCCGACTCCCCAATGTCCTCAACAGTACTGTCTCGCTCGTTCCGCAATGAGTCCGTGCGGAAAATCGGTAGCCGACGGAGCGTGAAATCGGGATTCTCGCGCTTGGCTTCCCGATACTCGGGAAGGATTGCGACCATAAACCGGATTTGTGCCATGAGAACGGCAAACGGGTGAATATCCAGCCCGACGATATGCGGGCGGGTACAGAGTTCTCGCAGGTGGGCTTCCCAATCCGGATCGTCGTTGAACCGCCGCACGTCCTCCAAATACCGCTTGACGGCTTCCACAAGGAACGTCCCTGACCCACACGACGGATCGATCAGCCTGTCGTTAGAAACCCCAGTATCGTAGCCGACATCGTCCATAATGTAGTCAACGACCGGCTGGGGCGTGTAAAACTCCCCGAGGGCCTTGCGCGTATCCGGGTCGAAATACTGCTGGTAGAGGTCACCGAGTGGGTCGCCTTCAACCGCCGAGAAGTCGAACTTCAGCACCGAAAAGAACGTGTGTGCGACTGCCCGACTGAACCGTTCCCGAGTCGCACGCAGAGACTCCACAGACTCTGTGACCTCAATCGTGTCGTCTCGACCTTCAGCCACGTCCTTGAACTGGTTGAGTGGGTTGTCGTGGCCGCGTCCCAATTGCTCTTTGTAGCCGTCACGCCACCAAATGAAGATATCGTCCTCAAACAGGCTCTCTACCAATTGTTCGTGCATGTCTTCCATGAGGCCGTTCGCGGCGACCGGGTAGGCGTCGAGATTTATGTCGTCGCTGAAGCCCTGAAGCCCCTCGACGTACTGCTTTAGGCCACGATTGTCAGGGAAGAAGTCGTGGTCGTCGCAGGCCTTGGCGAGCAACAGCCGGGCGAGCAGGGCGTGGCCGGACTCCAAACAGAACATGAAATCCATGAGGGACTGCTCGCCGTTAATAAACGAGTCCCAAGATTCCGGTATATCCTCGGGTTCGCTCGCATAACTTGCTTCCCAGAAGTCGTATGCACCCTCAACGAATTTCTCCTCCCGGTGGTCGCGGAGTTCTTCGAGTAGGTCCATTTGGGCGGTCACGAGATCAGCGAACGGACTGCCTTCTTCTAACCGGAAGGTGTCGAAGAAGTGCCCTTGGCCGAGTTCCGTGTCGAGGGCGACCGGGTCGAGACCAACCAGGAACTCGTCTACGCTGTCGGGGTCGGTAATATCCCATTTGGGTTTCTCAAGAGCGCCTATCAGGTCGCGGACGTCCCCTCCGGTAGTTTCAGAGAGGGAGACAGAGAGAAGGGGGCCACGACCACCACGTTTGTACAAGCGGAGTTCGGTGCCGTTGGTTAGTACGCCATAGTCGGCGGAAAGGGTATTGACGTAATGAAAGAGTTGGTCGGTGTGCGAGCCGAGATTACGGTCAGGAGACTTGAACTCGTAGACGGCGGTGACGGATTCGTTGGCGTCGAGTGTGACGTAGTCGGGACGACGGTCGTCAGGAAGAGTCCACTCACTTCGGAGGTCGTGGCCGGCTCCCTCGTAGCCGAGGGCAGAGTAGAAGCCTTCGTTTAGGAAGGCGTTTTCAACGTCTTTCTCGCTCATGTCTTCCCCAACGCGCTCCCTGATTCCGTGGAGAATATCACCAAAGGCGGCGGCGTCAGTCATGTGCTACGCGAGACAGTCCGATGGTAAAAATGCTGGTACTCAACGCGACAGGATTCCGGTGAGGTCACACTATTCGATTGCAGGCCGCAGGTCTCGATACCGGAAGTCGACTTGCTCGCCCGTCTCCAGTTCCAGCCGGTAGATCGTCGAGTGTCGGTCGTCGCCGGTGAACTGGCCGGCTTCGTCCTCCAGGTGGTCGACGACCGTACCGTGGACTCCATGATACGTGTCGTGGTCGGGGTCCGTCTCGTCGGGAATATCCACCCGGACGCGGTCGCCCTGCTCGAACTGGACCATCTGATTGCCTCAGGATACGCGAGCGGACGCATTAGTCTTGGGCAACCTCCGTCCACTCGAACCCGCAGGCGTCGCACGGATAGCACTTCTTCGTGACACTCCCCTCCGGCTTCTCGAACATCCAGACCTCGGTATCATCGCGACAGCGCGGGCAGGATTCATGTGTGGTGTGAGCGATAGGCATCGGTGGGAGTCCGCTACAGACCCTCCTGGCCCTCGTCAGCGTGCTTGAGACAGCACCGCGTCTCTACACCCATCCATGCCCCGGGATGCACCTGGGGGCCACCAGGGGACGCGAGCTGCACCGGCGAGACGGGAATCATCGGTCCGACTTAGTTCTCCACCGAGCGTTTGCCATCGCGGACACACGCCCAACATGGCATCGAGGACAGGCCAGCACACTCCGGACACTCCTCGGACTGGGCATCATCGGGAACGCCGCCCCTCAAGGTCAGCAGGTCCGCCGCGGTGGTAGCACTCGCCAGCGCGTCGGGGTCTGGCGCGGGGTTCTCGAAGTCGACCGCCGCGTTGAGGACCGTGGGTCCGGCGACCGTCGCAGCTGCTACGCGATGCTTACACGCCTTGTCACCGTGGACGTCCGCAGGGCAAGCGCACTCCGCGGGTACGACCACACCCTCGCGCTCCTCAACACCCACCACGTAGGCGTGTTCCTCACTCAGGTAGCCGTAGGACGCGTTCGTGACCTTGACCTGATAAGGTCCGACGACGGTGAACTCCCAGGCTTCCCACTCCGCGCGCTTGCGAGTGAGTGCGGTGAAGGTCAAATGCTCTACTGCGGTACGCTTTTGATTCGATGGCTTCGTAGTTGACATTGGCTTTCTGCTCCAAGAAGGCCCAGTCCGTGCGCCTCTAACGCACGGGCGTTTCCGATGATTCACGCCCCGAGGGACCGGTTCTTCTACGTTAGTTCCTTAGACGGCAGTAATAGTAAACCTATCTTCTACCAACTGACACGCCGTCTCCCTCGTGTTACCTCCTTAGACGGTATCTTTAATCACTGGAACGACGACCACACACACATGGGCGACTCGAAACCAGGGCGAAAGCCACGCGTCACCGACGAGGAAATCCTGGCCGTGTTCGAGGAAACCGACGACCCAGTCCTCTCAACCGCCGAGGTAGCAGAAGCACTCCCGCTGCAACGGCGGTCCGTATACAACCGTCTCGTACAGCTGGAGGAGACAGGGCGACTTACACGGAAACAGATAGGCGGGCGGAACACCATCTGGTGGCTGACCGACTAACTGGAAGACATCGGGAAGCGCCGGGTGATGGGGGTAAGAACATGAGACCGTTTTGGCCGGGCTGCGAGAGTGTTAGTTCGTGCGAGGATTTTTACCAAATTTTCGCCGGTTCAACGGGGCAGTAGCACACCCTCTATCACCCTGTTCTATGGACTGACAGTATCTTACTGACAGTCCCTTACTGACGGTCCGGAGCGTAAGACGGCCGCGGCGGTTCCCGTTGATTTACAGTAAGACGAGTACAGTTCTTAAGTACTGTAAATTACTTACAGGGTCTCCCACTGGGACTCCACGTTCACGAAAGCCCGGCATATAGTACTCTATATGTGAGGCTTGCGGAAACACCGTCACACACCGAAGTCTACGTGACCGCACTTCCCGACTGATCTGATTCCATTGTCGCTCCAGATGAACGGCTTACCACGACCGCTTCCACGACGTGAGTTCAAGAACCCGAACTCTTCCAGGCGGTTCAGGTGAGTACGTACTTGTTGTGCAGAGAGCGGTACACGTTCCACTATCTCGCTGCTCCGCCACTCCGCACAGTCAAGCTCACCAATTGCGGCAATCACCTTCTTCATCCCGTCTTTTGGACCAACCCACGTGTGGATTCTCGGCACAACAACCTCACATGGAACCCACTCAGGGAGAGCCGACGTATGGACGTAGACAGTCGCACCACCACCATCACGGCCAAATCGCATCACGGCCTGGATGACCATCTGGTCTCGCATCCAGTGTAGCAATTTGTTTCCATAGTCACCGTAGTCGATGTCCCGACCGTATTGCTCCTCAGCTCGCTCCACGGATTCGCCTGCAAGCGCACACCACTTCACGAGTTCCGGGTCGCCAAAATGCGGGCTTCCAACGACGATGCCAACGCGCTTCTCCGCAAACGTGTTCACGCCTTTCGTCGCACCGTAGTGAGTCCGGTCATCGACAAGCTCGTCAAGACCAGATGGTTCGTATAGGCCGATTGCTTTCTTCGATGAGATGAGGGAGGGTAACTCCTGTTCGGCAAGTCCCACCCCTTCGATGAGGGCAAGGTCCTTGGGTGGACTGACGTGCATGCCGCTGGAATACGGTTTCGGATCTTCACTCGTGCGTACTATACGGAGGCCGAGTTTCCGCTGGAGGAACTCTGCTTTCTCTTCGTCGGTGTGGATCGCTTCGTGTTGGAGGGAGTCTCCCAAGAGTAGACGCCACAATTCGATAGTAGGCGTTCCATCAAGCGCGAGACCTCCTCGTGCGCCCTCAAGCGACGGCCGGGTGAGTATCGTCATGGACTCGTCATGAGGATTAATGACTGCCCTCCCATCGGGGAGCAAAGCTAACTCCCACCCATTGCCCAAATCCTCGGCGGTGAGTAGAACAGACGCCATTTTCGCAGCGTCGATATGCGCGTCGCCACTTGCATCATTGACGACCTGCGACACATCTCGCTGCGCGTGGTTCTCCGCCAACCACTCGCTTCCTGCTTGACGTCGCGCATCGTCGTGTCTGTCTTTCAGAAGGTCTTTCTTGAACCGCCACGGGCTATCGTCCTGCGTAGCCAGTAGCTGGTTTACTGCTGTGGTGATTGATTCCGTGTTGAAGGTCTCCAGAAACGCTTGATCAGGGAACTCGTCGATGGCCACGAATCGGTCTTGGAGGGCATCAATCCCGTGCGGTGACTTGGAGGTGTGTGCGTGGGTGTAGTGCCCAATTAGGACATCGTAATCTTCGGGATTGAAATCGCGGTTCGCGTGAAACGAACGGCGGTGTTCAGATAAGCACTGAAAAGTGAGGAACGGCATTTTCGAAGTGTTCTATGCCAGAAAACGCCGTCCTC